>NZ_CP034910.1:660591-1321183 GCF_008932245.1 Sinorhizobium alkalisoli
GTCGGGTATCGGGCGAAGTCGTTGGCACTTCCAGATACAATCCGGTACAGTTTCTCCAAACTGTTATGGTCATGGAAACGGTACGGATGGTTGTCGAGACGCTGAACGCAGAGGGCGAGAGCTTGATCGACAGGGTGATGGCGACCGTCAGGAATCGCATTTCCAGCCGCGTCTTGACGCCCGGTGCCAGGCTGCCGTCCATCCGCGCCTTCGCGACGAGCATGAAAGTGTCGAAGTCGACGGTGGTGGAGGCCTATGAAAGGCTTGCGGCCGAGGGGCTGATCCGCTCGCGGCCGGGCTCCGGTTTCTTCGTCGCTGCGCCGCTTGCGCCCTTGTCGCTTGCCGAGATCGGCCCGAAACTGGACCGCGAGGTCGATCCCCTCTGGATTTCACGGCAGGCGCTCGAGGCCGACGATGCCGTCTTGATGCCCGGCTGCGGCTGGCTGCCTCCAGGCTGGATGCCGGCGGACGGCTTGAGGCGTGGCCTGCGCGCGCTTGCCCGCGGCAACGCCGCGACCCTCGTCGATTACGGACCGCCACTCGGATTGCTGCCACTGCGTCAGCTTCTCGCCCGCCGCCTGGCGCCGCGCGGCATCGAGGCCTCGCCCGAGCAGATCCTTTTGACGGAATCCGGCACGCAGGCGATCGATCTTCTCTGCCGCTTCCTCCTGAAGCCGGGTGACGTCGTGCTCGTCGACGACCCGTGCTACTTCAATTTCCTGGCGCTCTTGAGGGCGCATCAGGCGGAAATCGTCGCAATTCCCTATGAGCCGTCCGGACCGGATATCGGTGCATTCGCCGAGGCGCTTTCCGTGCACCGGCCGCGCCTCTACATCACCAATTCAGCCCTTCACAACCCGACCGGTGCGACGCTGGCGCCGCTGGTCGCCCACCGTCTGCTGAAGCTTGCGGACCAGTCGGGCCTGACGATCATCGAGGACGACATCTTCGCCGATTTCGAAGAGACGCCGGCGCCGCGGCTGGCGGCCTTCGACGGGCTTGAGCGGGTCGTGCATATCGGCAGCTTCTCGAAGTCGCTGTCGGCGGCCTTGCGCTGCGGCTTCATCGTGGCGCCGCGCGGCTGGATCGAACCGCTCACGGATCTCAAGATCGCCACAAGCTTCGGCGGAACGGGATTTTCCGCGCCGCTCATGCTGACGCTCCTGAAGGACGGCAGCTACCGCAAGCATATGGAAGCCGTGCGCGGCCGGTTGGCCAAGGCGATGGCGGAGACAGCGTTAAAACTCGAGCGGATCGGCATAACCCCTTGGCTGGAGCCGCAGGCAGGGATGTTCCTGTGGTGCAGGCTGCCGGACGGCGTCGATGCGGCCGAACTCGCGAGAAATGCGCTTGCGAGAAACATCGTGCTCGCGCCCGGCAACGCTTTCAGCCATGCGCAGACGGCCGGCGGTTTCCTGCGCTTCAACGTCGCCCAGTGCGTGGATGAGCGGCTGTTCAGGGAAATTGCTGAGCTTATGGGCTGAGGCGGCTCCAGGCCTTCGAAATGCCGTGGAACGCGCCTGCCAGACGCGATTGCGTGGGCGAACCATCCCCGCGGTCAGGTCCCGGTGCGGCGTTTAAGATACCCTATTTCCGCATTCGTCAGCGGGCGGCTTGCCCCTTTGGGCAGGTCACCGAGGATGATATCGCCGATCGACACTCGCAGGAGGCGAAGGCATTCGAAGCCGAGGGCCTCGAGCATGCGGCGGATCTGACGATTGCGCCCTTCCTTGAGTTCTACCTCGATCCAACTGTTGCGATCGCCGCATCTCAAGCGCCGGACCCGTGTGGCCCTCAGCAATTCGCCGCCCTCGCTCACCCCCTCCATCATCGCCCCGGCCGTTGCCTCGTCGAACTGGCCGCGCACCTGGACGTGGTAGACCTTGCCGAGATGGGTCTCGGGATCGAGCAGGCGCTGCGCCAGCACCGTGTCGTTGGTGAAAAGCAGAAGGCCCTCGCTCGCCTTGTCGAGCCGCCCGACGGGGGAGAGGAAGCGGGTGCCGCGCTGGTCGAGGCAGTCGAACACTGTCGGCCGCCCCTCCGGGTCGTCTCGGGTCGTCACGATCCCGCGCGGCTTGTTCAGCATCAGATAGACCTTGGCCTCCGCCGCGATCACCACCCCGTCGACGGCGATCCTGTCCTTCTCGATGTCCACCCAGCGGGACAGGTCCGTGGTGCCGTGGCCACCTACGCTGACGCGGCCCTCTTCGATCAGCCTCTCGGCCTGGCTGCGGGAGCAATAGCCGAGTTTTGAGATCGCCCGCGCGAGCGTCACGCGCTGGCCGGCCCGATCACCGTCCTGTGCGTCTCTGCCGCGCTTCAGCGCAGATGGGCGGCGCCCTTTCACCCGTTCATCCTCCACCATTCGTCGGTCTGTGCATCGAGCCTTCCGAACATCGGCTCCGATTTTCGGGACGATGCGCCAGCGCATCTGATACGACGCGAGGCACTGTGGTTCATCTGGCATAATCCATGATCGGGGGCCAAGAGGAAATCGCTCCGCCGAGCAGGCGCACGCCGCCGTCTGCGCTGGAAATACGCCCTTCCAGCCGAGCGCAAAAAATCTCTAGTAAAAATTTACTGAAAATATTGCCTCCGCCGAGTTTTTGAGAAATACTCCGCCTCCGAGACGTGAGGATCGTCTCGGGACCGTAATCTTGGGAGGAGTTAATGGACAAACTGGTGCGTACCCATCTGCCGCGTATCGCCGGCCTCGCCATTGCGGGCGCGAGCCTCTTGGCCGTGAGCGCGGCGCAAGCGAAGGAAATCACCATCTGGTGCTGGGATCCGAACTTCAACGTCGCCATCATGAAGGAAGCCGGTGCGCGCTACACCAAGATGCACCCGGACGTGACCTTCAATGTCGTTGATTTCGCCAAGGCCGACGTCGAGCAGAAGCTGCAGACAGGTCTTGCCTCCGGTACGGCCGACGCGCTGCCCGACATCGTGCTCATCGAGGACTACGGCGCGCAGAAATATCTCCAATCCTTCCCGGGCGCCTTTGCGCCCCTCTCCGGTACCGTCGACTATTCTGGTTTCGCACCCTACAAGGTCGAGGTGATGACCCTCGACGGTCAGGTCTACGGCATGCCCTTCGATTCCGGGGTCACCGGGCTTTACTACCGCAAGGACTATCTCGAGCAGGCCGGCTTCAACCCGGAGGACATGCAGGACATCACCTGGGACCGCTTCATCGAAATCGGCCAGGAGGTCGAGGCCAAGACAGGCAAGAAGATGATGGGCCTCGACCCGAACGATGCCGGGCTCGTCCGCATCATGATGCAGTCGGCCGGGCAATGGTATTTCGACAAAGAGGGCAAGCCGAACATCACCGGCAACGCCGCGCTGAAGGCGGCGCTGGAGACGATCGGCAAGATCATGTCCGCCAACATCTACAAGCCGGCCAATGGCTGGTCCGACTGGGTCGGTACCTTCACCTCCGGCGACGTCGCTTCGGTCGTGACCGGCGTGTGGATCACCGGCACCGTCAAGGCACAGCCGGATCAGGCCGGCAAATGGGGTGTCGCGCCGATCCCGGCTCTTTCCATCGAGGGCGCCACCCATGCTTCGAACCTCGGCGGATCGAGCTGGTACGTGCTTGAAAGCTCCGAGGAAAAGGCCGAGGCCATCGACTTCCTCAATGAAATCTATGGCAAGGACATCGATTTCTACCAGACGATCCTGCAGGATCGCGGTGCCGTCGGCTCACTGCTTGCGGCTCGCGGCGGCGCGGCCTACGAGGAGGCCGATGCCTTCTTCGGCGGCGAGAAGGTCTGGCAGAACTTCTCGGACTGGCTGGCGAAGGTGCCCTCGGTAAATTATGGCATCTTCACCAACGAGGCCGATCTCGCGGTAACTGCGCAATTGCCCGCCCTGACCCAAGGCACCCCGGTCGATGAGGTGCTGCAGGCGATCGACGCCGAGATCGCCGGGCAGATCCAGTAATCGCGCCGGTCGGATTGCGACCGCTCCCGGCCGTGGCGCTCGAGCCACGGCCAGTGACTTCCCATGTTCATGAGGTTGACGATGGTTCAGGCGCGCCGCGGCGGCATCGGCCGGTATTATGACGTCAATGGCTGGCTCTTTGTCGCGCCGGCGCTCGGGCTGATCGCCATTTTCATGGTCTACCCGATCCTGTGGTCGCTCTGGATGTCCTTCCAGGCCGGCCGCGGCATGACGATGCAGTTCGCAGGCTTCGCCAACATCGTCCGCCTCTGGAACGATCCCATCTTCATCAAGGCGCTTACCAACACCATGACATATTTCGTGGTGCAGGTGCCGATCATGATCCTTTTGGCGCTGATCCTGGCGTCGCTTCTTAACAATCCGCGCCTCGTCGGCCGCGGCCTGTTCCGGACCGCGATCTTCCTGCCCTGCGTCACCTCGCTCGTGGCCTATTCCGTGCTCTTCAAGGGCATGTTCGCCCCCGATGGCATCGTCAACTCGACGCTCCAGGCGATCGGAGTGATTGCCACGCCCATTCCGTGGCTGACGCATCCTTTCTGGGCGAAGACGCTCGTCATCATCGCGATCACCTGGCGCTGGACCGGCTACAACATGATTTTCTATCTCGCCGCCCTGCAGAATATCGATAAATCGATCTACGAGGTTGCCCGCATCGACGGCGTTCCGGCCTGGGCGCGCTTCACCCACATCACCATTCCGCTGCTGAAACCGGTGATCCTCTTCACCACGGTGATCTCGACAATCGGCACGCTGCAGCTCTTCGACGAGGTGTACAACCTGACCGAGGGCAAGGGCGGCCCCTCCAACGCGACGTTGACGCTCTCGCTCTACATCTACAATCTGACCTTCCGCTTCATGCCGAGTTTCGGTTATGCGGCGACGGTCTCCTACGTCATCGTCGTGCTCGTCGCCCTTCTTGCCTTCCTGCAGTTCTTCCTGGCACGGGAGCGCGACCGATGAGGACGAAACCCACGAACATACTCCCGGCGGTTCTCACCTATGGCTTCGTCGGGCTGATGGCTTTCCTCTCCGTCTTCCCGTTCATCTGGATGGTGCTCGGTGCCACCAATGCGTCGATCGACATCATCAAGGGCAAGATGTTGCCGGGTGAAGCGCTGGCGACCAATGTCGCCAATTTCTTCACGCTGGTGAACGTGCCGCTCGTCTTCTGGAATTCGGCGAAGGTCACTATTCTCGCGACGGTGCTAACGCTCGCCGTCTCGTCGCTTGCCGGTTACGGCTTCGAGATCTTCCGCTCGCGCCAGCGCGAACGGCTCTACGGCGCCATGCTGCTGACGCTGATGATCCCGTTCGCGGCGCTGATGATCCCGCTCTTCATCATGATGGGTAAGGCCGGCCTCATCAACACCCATATCGCCGTCGTGCTGCCGACGATTGGCTCTGCCTTCGTCGTCTTCTATTTCCGGCAGAGCACCAAGGCGTTCCCCTCGGAACTGCGCGATGCCGCGAAGGTGGACGGGCTCAAGGAGTGGCAGATCTTCCTTTATATCTACGTGCCGGTGATGCGCTCCACCTATGCGGCGGCCTTCATCATCGTGTTCATGACCGCATGGAACAATTATCTCTGGCCGCTGATCGTCCTGCAGTCCAACGAGACCAAGACGATCACCCTGGTCATCTCCTCGCTCGCCTCCGCCTACTATCCCGATTACGGCGTCGTCATGGTCGGCACGATCCTCGCGACGCTGCCGACGCTTGCCGTCTTCTTTTTCATGCAACGACAGTTCGTCCAGGGCATGCTGGGCTCAGTCAAATAGGAACGATGATGCGCTCTGTTATCTCCTTCAATGATGAATGGGTCTTCTCGGAAGGCTTCGCGGATGCCGGCACGCTGAGGAGCGGTGAGCCGGTAAGCCTGCCGCACAATGCGGTCGAACTTCCCTTCAACTATTTCGACGAAACGTGCTACCAGCGCGCCTTCACCTATCAGAAGGTGCTTGCCTGGCGCCCGGAATTCGAGGCCCGGGAAGTCTCGCTCGTCTTCGACGCCGCGATGGCGGACGCTGTCGTCTATCTCAACGGTGAGGAGGTCGTCGCCCACAGGGACGGCTATACGCCTTTCGAGGCGCGGCTGACCGGACGGCTGCGCACCGGCGACAATCTGATCACCGTCAAGATCGACGGAAGCGAGAATCCGGAGATCCCGCCCTTCGGCGGACGGATCGACTATCTCACCTATGCCGGCATCTACCGCGACGTGTGGCTCAAGGTCACCGACGCGGTGTCGATCGCCAATATCAAGGTCGAAACCCGCGACGTCTTGAACGACACCAAGTCCGTCGGCGTTCGCTGCGATCTGGCAAACCCGCAGAGACTCAGCGTTGCGGGCACGGTGACGGCGCTCCTCAGGGACGCCCAGGGTGAATTGCTGGCCGAAGCGGTCGGCGAAACACACGGCGAGGGTGTTACGCTTGAGATGACGGGCCTTACGGGCATTTCGCTCTGGGATATAGACAATCCTGTGCTCTACCGGATGGAGATCCAGCTCCGGACCGATCACGGCCGCGACCTTCATTCCGCGCATTTCGGTTTCCGCACGGCGCAATTCTCTGCGGAAGGCTTCCGCCTCAATGGGCGGTCGCTGAAGATACGCGGCCTCAACCGCCACCAGGCCTTTCCCTATGTCGGCTACGCCATGGGCCGCACGGCGCAGGAGCGCGACGCGGAGATCCTCAAGCACACGCTTCACTGCAATCTGGTGCGCACATCGCACTACCCGCAGTCGAAATGGTTCCTCGACCATTGCGACCGCATCGGCCTCTTGGTCTTCGAGGAAATCCCCGGCTGGCAGCACATCGGCGGCGAGGAATGGAAAGAAGAGGCGATCCTGAACGTCCGCCGTATGATCGAGCGCGACTGGAACCATCCATCGATCGTCATATGGGGCGTGCGCATCAACGAATCCCAGGATTCCCACGATTTCTACACCGAGACCAATCGGCTTGCGCGCGAGCTCGACCCGACCCGCCAAACGGGAGGCGTACGTTACATCACCGACAGCGAGTTCCTCGAAGACGTCTATACGATGAACGACTTCATCCTCGGCAATGAGGAACTGCCCGGCTCGAACCGTCCGCGCACGCCCTTGCGCCCACAGCAGGAATGCACCGGACTTCCGCGCAAGGTGCCGTACCTCATCACGGAATTCGGCGGCCACATGTATCCGACGAAGATCTACGACCAGGAGCAACGGCAGGCCGAGCATGTGCGCCGCCACCTCGAGGTGCTGAACGCTGCCCATGGCGATGCGAGCATTTCCGGCGCCATCGGCTGGTGCATGTTCGACTACAATACCCACAAGGATTTCGGTTCCGGCGACCGGATCTGCTATCACGGCGTGATGGACATGTTTCGCGAACCGAAATTCGCGGCTTACGTTTATGCGAGCCAGTGCGACCCGTCGGAGGAAGTGGTGATGAAGCCCGTGACCTTCTGGGCGCGCGGCGAACGCAATATTGGCGGGGTGCTGCCCTTGATCGTGCTCACCAACTGCGACAAGGTCGAACTGAAATATGGCGCGCTCACGAAGCGCGTCGGCCCGGACCGCGAGAATTTTCCACACCTGCCGCATCCGCCCGTCATCATCGATCATCGCCACTTCACCAAGGACGAGCTCGGCGTCTGGGGCATGAAGTGGGAGAGTGCGGAATTCACCGGTTTCCTGGCCGGCGAAGCGGTCGCCCACCTCCGGATTGCCGCCGATCCGGTGCCGATGACGCTGAAGCTTCAAGCGGACAGTGGCACGATCCGCGCCGAAGGTCGCGACAGCGTCCGCGTGATCGTCCGCGCCCTCGACCAGGTCGGCAATGTCCTGCCCTTCCTGAATGACGCCGTCGATGTCTCCGTGCAGGGGCCGGCACGCCTAATCGGTCCGAGCCGGCTCGTCTTTCAGGGCGGCTCTACCGGCTTCTGGTTGGAATCGACGGGAACTGCGGGCGAAATTTTGGTGACCGTCGCGTCGTCACGGCTCGGCACCACGAAGCTCAAGCTGTCCGCCGAGGCGGAAGGAGCAGCCGAGGCATGAGCGAGCTGCAACTCACCGGTGTCCGCAAGGCCTATGGCGGCCTCGAAGTCATCAAGGGTGTCGACCTCGACATCAAGACGGGCGAGTTCGTCGTCTTCGTTGGGCCGTCCGGCTGCGGCAAGTCGACCCTGCTCCGCATGATTGCCGGGCTTGAGGATATCACCTCCGGCGATCTCACCATCGACGATATCCTCGTGAACGATGTCGACCCGTCGAAGCGCGGGATCGCCATGGTCTTCCAGTCCTATGCGCTCTATCCGCATATGACGGTGCGGGAGAATATGGGCTTTGCCTTGCGTTTTGCCGGTGTCCCCAAGCCTGAGATCGAGAAGCGGGTGAAGGAAGCCGCCAACATCCTGGAGCTCGAGCCGTTGCTGGACCGCAAGCCGAAGCAGCTCTCCGGCGGCCAGCGCCAGCGCGTGGCGATCGGCCGCGCGATCGTCCGCCACCCGAAGATCTTCCTCTTCGACGAGCCGCTTTCGAATCTCGATGCGGAACTGCGCGTGCACATGCGCATCGAGATCGCAAGACTGCACAAGCAGCTTGCCGCCACCATCGTTTACGTCACGCATGACCAGGTCGAGGCGATGACGCTGGCCGACAAGATCGTCGTTTTGCGCAGCGGTGTGGTGGAGCAGGTGGGCTCGCCCCTGGAACTCTATGACGACCCCGCCAATCTCTTCGTTGCGGGCTTCATCGGCTCGCCAAAGATGAATTTCCTGAAGGGCATGATCGAGATCGGCGGGGATGGGCGGGCCTATGCACGACTGCCGGACCATGGCAATGAGAAGATCACCGTTAACCCCAAGGGTCTCAAAGAGGGGATGCCGGTGACGATCGGCATCCGGCCCGAGCATTTCAAGGAGGATGGTTCGGCGAGCCTCGATCTGACGATCGACATGCTCGAGCATCTTGGCGGCGAAACCTTCGCCTATGCCCGCCATGGCAGCGGCGAATTGATCGTGATTGAGACGAAGAACGGCCGAGGCCTCAAATCCGGCGATCGCATCGCGGCACGATTTGACCCGGCCTGCGCGCTTGTGTTCGACGAGCGCGGAAAGAGGATGCGGTAGCGGACGGGTCGGCGGCCGCGCCGACCGCGAGACGGGGGACGCGGCAGCTTCTTTCACCGCAGCAGCCGGCGTTCAAGCAGGGTTGCATGTCCCGCCGACCATCGAGAAGGGCCAGAGTGCATCAATCGGCCGCCATTCGTCTCGACGGGCAGGTCCGGGCTTGGATCATTCAGACACGAGCCGGCCCCGTGGACGAGCGTTCGACCAGATGGCAGGCGAGTTCCAGCCGGCGGGGCGGAAACGGCAGGTTGGAAAGGCTGTCGCGCAGGAGGTCGAGGGCAGCCGAGCCGATCTCGCGCATCGGAATGTGCATCGTCGTCAGCGGCGGATTGAGGAAGGCGGCCTGCGGCAGGTCGTCCATGCCCATTACCGAAACATCGCGTGGCACGTTGTAGCCCATTTGCTGGATGCCAAGCATGGCGCCGACAGCGAGGCTGTCGCCGGCTGCGAGGACGGCAGTGAAATCCAGCCCGCGCTTCTCGATTCGCGAAACAATGGCCTGCGTCGCGAGTTCCGGCAGCCAGTCATCAACCGGGACGACAAGGTCCGGGTCGGCCGGAAGACCGCGGTGGAGCAGTGCATCCCGCCAGCCCTCATAGCGACGCTCGATGGTGCGGCGGCCGGGCCGCATGAGGAAGAGGATGCGCTCGTGACCGAGGCCCATCAAGTGATCGGCGGCAAGCCGCGCGCTCGAGCGGTTGCATGGTGTGACGCTCGACAGCCGCATGAACGGGTCGTCGCCGTTGAGCAGCACGACCGGCTTCTCGAAGTCGCGTGTCGCGGCCAGGAGCGCCTCGTCGTCGATGGTGAGGAAAAGGAGTCCGGCGATCTCCGGGTCGCCCTTTGCCTCCTTGAGCAGGGTGAGTTCCTCGGTCTTGTCGGCAATGGGCCGGGTAATGATCTCGAGACCGAGGGCCTGCGCCCGCTCCTTCAACCCGTCCAGCACGTAGAGTGTGAACTGGTTGCGCACGTAGTCGAGCATCGCGGCGCTTGAGGCGGCGAGAATGACCTTCTGGCCCGCGACAGCGGTCGGAATGACGTAGTTCGCGATTCTCGCTGCCTCGAGCACCTGCTGGCGGATGTCCGGACGCACGCCCTTTTCTCCGGCCAGGGCTCGCGAGGCGGTACTCAACGAAACGCCGCAGGCCGCGGCGATATCCTCCAGCCGCACGCGGCGGCTCTTCCTGCCCCGTTTACCCGGCAGCGGTCTTACAGCCATCGCACCATCTCCAATACCGCCATCATGAGAAAAATTTTCAGATTGCGCAAGAAAAAACATCGTGCATTATTTTCTCATGGAGCCGCCCACCGGCATGGGCGAATGGGAGGAATGCCATGGCCCCGGACGGCCGCGATATTCGGGAGGGCCTCGACCGCCTTGTAACCGGCATGACCGGCCTCAAGCATGACGGCCGCTTCCACGAGCCGAACCTCGACGGCACGGCCGGCGACTACATCAGCTTCGATAGCTGGGAATGGCCGCAGGGCGTCGGACTTTACGGCCTCATCCGGCTGTGGCTCTTCACCGAGCGCGACGACCTGCGCCAGCTGGTGGAAGAATGGTATTCCGACCGGCTCGTCGCCGGGCTTCCCGAGCTCAACGTCAACACGACGGCGCCGATGCTCGGCCTGTCGGTTCTTTGGGAACGGACGCGCGACCCCCGCTGGCAGCCGGTGCTCGACAATTGGGCGAGCCGCGTGATTTCGCAAATGGGTCGCACCCAGGAAGGCGGGTTCGAGCATCACGTCTCCGACAAGGTCAATGACAACGAGCTCTGGGACGATACGCTCTACATGGTGGCGCTGTTCCTCGCCTCCTATGGCCAGGCAAGCGGTCGCCAGGAACTGGTCGATGAGGCGTCGCGGCAGTTCCTCGTTCATGCCCGCTATCTCGCCGACACCCGCACGGGCCTGTGGTTCCATGGCTGGACCTTCGATGGCCGGCACAATTTTGCGGAAGCCCGTTGGGCGCGCGGCAACGCCTGGATCACGGCCGGCATACTCGACCTCTTCGATCTGGCGGAGATAGCAAAGCCGGTGAAGGACTACCTGCTGGGCGTGCTCACGGCCCAGGTCGATGCCTTGCTGCCGCTTCAGACGACGTCCGGCGCTTGGCGCACCCTGCTTGACGATGCCACCTCCTATGAGGAGATCTCCGCCACGGCAGGCATCGGCTACGGCCTCCTGAAGGGGTATCGTCTCGGCCTCGGTACGCCGGCATGGCGAAGCGCCGGACTGAAGGCGCTGCAGGCGGTAATGAGCAACATCGACGAGACCGGCACGGTGCTCAATGTCTCCTATGGCACCCGCATGGGCCACGACCTGCAATTCTACAAGGACATTCCAATCCAACCGACGGGTTACGGACAGGCCCTGGCGATCCTGTGCCTTTCCGAGGC
The DNA here is from genome assembly GCF_008932245.1 of Sinorhizobium alkalisoli. Taxonomy (NCBI): domain Bacteria; kingdom Pseudomonadati; phylum Pseudomonadota; class Alphaproteobacteria; order Hyphomicrobiales; family Rhizobiaceae; genus Sinorhizobium; species Sinorhizobium alkalisoli. The sequence continues at coordinate 672,075 of NZ_CP034910.1, forward strand.
CCTGCAGCACGTCGGAGCAGAGGGACAATCGGCATGACGATGAAGGTTTTGTATGGAGCGTCCCCCGAGGATGTCAAAGGCTATGATACGGAGCGCCTTCGCAGCGCATTCCTTATCGCCGATCTCTTTGCGGCGGATGCGGTCAACTTCTCCTACACCCACGTCGATCGCCTGATCCTCGGCGGCGCGATGCCGGTCGAAAAGAGCCTGACCTTCGGATCGGGCGCGGAGATCGGCACGCCCTATCTGCTCTCTGCGCGCGAAATGGGCATTGCCAATCTCGGCGGCAAGGGGACCGTGACCATCGACGGCAAGGCTTTCACGCTGCAAAACCGCGATATTCTCTACGTCGGCCGTGGTGCGAAGGAAATCACTGTAGCGAGCGCTTCCGCGGAGGCCCCTGCGCGGTTCTACATGAACTCCGTTCCTGCCGGGGCGGATTTCCCGCATCGCCTGATAGCCAAGGCCGAAGCAAAGCCGCTCGACCTTGGCGAGGCGCGCCGGTCGAACAAGCGCCGGCTGGCGATGTATATTCATCCCGAGGTGGCACCGTCTTGCCTGCTTCTCATGGGCATCACCGACCTTGCCGAGGGCAGCGTCTGGAACACCATGCCCCCGCATGTCCATGAACGGCGGATGGAGGCCTATTGCTACTTCGACATGGCCGACACGGACCGGGTGATTCACCTGATGGGCAAACCGGAGGAGACGCGCCATCTCCTCATCGCAAACGGCGATGCCGTGCTTTCGCCGGCCTGGTCGATCCACATGGGTGCGGGCACCGGACCTTACGCCTTCGTCTGGGGCATGACCGGCGAAAACCAGGAATATAACGACGTGGCCCCGGTGGCTCTGGCGGAACTGAAATGACCACAACGACATCACATATCAAAAAGGTGCTGAAGCCGGGCGAGGCGGTCCGCTACTGGCAGCTCGGTGCTGTCGCTGAAGAACGTTTCGACGTGCCGGACGCCCCGATGAAAGGGGAAATGGACCCGTTCTTCTTCCTGACGAAGCACAAGAACTTCATTCCGCACGAATATCCCTGCCGCACGATCTTTGCCGAACGCCACCGCGGAAACCGACCCGACATACGTGGCGCATTCCATGCCGCGCGGTGGTGGTTGCCCTTCGGTTCGCCGCGGCTTGACCTCTCGGGCTTCTGGTTCCGTCCGACGCGTCTTGCCAACTGGGCGCGCACCTTCATCGAAGCGGACGCGGCCGGAGAGGCGAAGGTTCGCCTCGGCACCTGCGGCGGCGCTGTCCTGTGGCTGAACGGCTCCGAAATCGGCTGGATGGCGCCCTACAGCCGCAATCTCGAGGCAAAAGCGGAATTCGACCTTCCCTTGAACGCGGGCCTCAACGAGATCACCCTGTTCTTCGACGATCTTGCCGAGCGCGACGCCCGCTATTTCATCCAGCTCGACTATCTCTCGGGCCCGAGCGCCGCCGTCGCGGTGCCGGTTCCCTGCACCGGGGAGGCTGCGGATGCGGTCGAAGCCGCGCTCGACGGCATGCATTTCGACCGGCCCGCCTATTTCGACGGCGACATGACGCTGATCTTCGCCGCCCCCTTACCGATGGACGTCAAGGTCGACGTCGCGGTCGAGGGCGACTTCATGTCGACGGAACGTTTCGATTACGGCTTCGTGCTCAAGGCGGGCGAAACCCGCCTCGTCGTCGGCCCCTCGCGCGACATGCCAGCCGACTTCCGCCATTTCCGGATGACGCTCGACGCGGAAGGTTTCGTCGCCTCCCGCTCGATTGGCGTCGAAATCTGCGATTCCGTCCGCCAAGGCAACGCACCCGCGTCACTTGCGGCACGGATCGACGAGACACTCGACGAGATTTCTGAGTTCTCCGAGCGCGACACGGTGCGCGCCTTCGCGCGGCTGGCAAGCGGGCGCGGCGGTGCGGACACGGACGCGATGATCGAGGAAATCCTGCCCTCGATCGAGGACTGCCACGACTGCGCCGACTTCTCCCTCGTGCCGCTCATCTGGTCGCGCACCGCCTGGGGCACGGAGATTGGCGCGGCGACCCGCACGCGCATAGACCGCGCCATCCTCGGCTTCCGCTACTGGATGGACGAGCCGGGCAACGACGTGCAGTGGTATTTCTCCGAGAACCACGCGCTGCTCTTCCACACCTCGGCCTATCTCGCCGGCAACCTGCTGACGGACAAGACCTTCCTGCGTTCCGGTCGCAAGGGCGCCGAGCAGCGCGCCGTCGGTGCCGCCCGCGTGCGGGCCTGGCTTGACCATTTCGAAGCCTGGGAAATGGCGGAGTTCAATTCCGCCCCTTATTTCCCGATCGACCTCAAGGGTCTGACGGCGCTCGCCGCGCTGGCGCCTGATGCCGACATTGCCGAGCGCGCCAAGAAAGGCATCGTCCGGCTCTGCGAGATCGTCGCGCGCTGCGCCCATCACGGCATGGTGACGGCGGCGCAGGGGCGCTCCTATGAGCACACGCTCTGCGCCGGCCGGTCGCTCGAGCTTTCGGGCGTTGCCCGCCTGCTCTGGGGCAAGGGCTGGTACGGCCGGCGCGTGCACGCGCTGCCGCAGCTTGCCGTCTGCCTGCGCGACCACGGCCTGCTGATTCCGGAAGCTTTCGAGGCCGTCGCGAACCATCGCGCCGAGGCGCATCAGGAATGGTGCTTCTCTCAAGGCGAAAACCGCTTTGCCGCGCTCTATCACTACAAGAGCCGCGCCTTCGCCATGGGCTCGGCCGCCCACTACCGCTGGAACGAGTGGGGATACCAGGAGACCGTGCTGCATCTTCGCATCGGCGAGCGGCCGGAGGCCGCCGTCTGGATCAACCACCCCGGCGAGACGATCCAGTTCGGCTACGGCCGTCCGTCCTATTGGGGCGGTTGTGGCTCGCTGCCGCGCGCCCATCAATATCGCGGTCTGGCGGTGCTGGACTTCACGACGGTCGACGAACAGGCCGACTTCACCCATGCCTGGTTCCCGGTCGCGGAGTTCGACGAAAGCAGCGTCAAAGGCAATCTCGCTCTTGCCCGCAGCGGGTCCGGTGCCGTCCTTCTCAGGGGCAGCGCCCCGTTCGAGAGCGTGACCGTAGGCCCGTCCGCCAATGTCGAACTGCGCCAACGGGGCCGCAGGACCCGCTGGATCGTCCGCGTCTGCGAATCATCAAGCCTTGCGGAGGTCGAGGCACGCTTCGCGGCTCTTTCCGTGGAAGAAGAGGCCGACGGAACGCTTGTCGTCAACGATCCCGATTATGGGCCGGTGCGGTTCCGAGCGGATGGCTCGGCAGAAGCGGAAGGACGCATCATCGTACCGAAGGCATTCACCGTCGCCGGCGAGGCGACGATGCTATCGGCAGCATAGCCGGCATGAGCCGCCTGTATGGGGCAGGCGGTTTTGAACGCAGCGGGCGGGAGGCCCGCTTCAGGGAGGAGAACGATCATGACGAAGACCAAGACCATTCTGGCGGCGCTCGCCGTCGGGCTTCTGGCATCCACGTCGGCCCTTGCGGGCGACGTTCGCATTATGTGGTATTCGGACGGCGTCGAAGGTGAGGTTCTGAAGGACCTGCTCGATCGCTTCATGAAGGAGAATCCTGGGATCAACGTCATCCTCGACAACGTCTCCTACAGCGTCGTGCGCGAACAGCTTCCGGTGCAGCTCGAGGCCGGCGACGGGCCGGATATCGCTCGCGTGACGAACCTCAAGGCGCAGAGCCAGCATTGGCTCGACCTGCGCCCTTTGGTCGCCGATGCGGCCTACTGGGATGAAAACTTCGGCGCGCAGGCCGATTGGATGCGGCCGGACGGCTCTAACCAGATCTCCGGCTTCATGACGCAGATTACACTGACTGGCGGCTTTGCCAACAAGACCCTGTTCGATCAAGCGGGCGTCGCCATTCCGGGCAAGGACGCGACCTGGGACGACTGGGCGAAGGCTGCCAGCGAAGTGGCGCAGAATCAGCAGGTCCCCTTCGCGATGGCACTCGACCGCTCCGGCCACCGCCTGACCGGTCCGGTCCTCTCTTTCGGCGCGAACTTCATCGGCGCGGACGCCAAGCCCGCTCCGCTCGATCAGGGCTCCAAGGATTTCCTCACCAAGTTCATCGGCTGGATCGAAGACGGGACGATGAGCAAGGACGTCTGGGTCTCGGCCGCGGGCTCCACCTACCGGGCGGCTGCCGACGACTTCATCAACGGCCAGCTCGTCTACTATTATTCCGGGTCGTGGCAGGTGCCGAACTTCTCGACGAAGATCGGCTCGAACTTCGACTGGGTCGCGACCGGCAGCCCCTGCGGCTCGGTCAATTGCACCGGCATGCCGGGCGGCGCAGGCCTCGTCGCGATCAAGTACACGAAGAACCCGAAGGAAGTCGCGAAGGTGATGGACTATCTCGCCCGCGAAGACATCGTGAAGGAGTTTTCCGAGCGCACGCTGTTCCTGCCCGCGCACAAGGGTCTTCTGGCGAAGGGCCTCGACTTCAAGACCGATGACGCCCAGGCGAAGGAAGCTCTCAACGTCTTTGTCTCCTCAACCGGCTCCCTGTCCGAGCTCGCCCAGAAGCTGCCGGGCTGGTTCTGGTCCGATACCTTCTACGGCGCCATGGTCACCCGTGTCAGCCAGGCCGCTGCCGGGGAAATGTCGGCCGACGAAGCCTTCTCACGCATCGACGCGGACATCGCGGCCAAGGTGAAGGACTCCGGCCTCTGACCAGGCCGATCCGCGAGGCGAACCAACCTCGGACATCCGCCGGCGGCATGACGCTGCCGACGGCACCGGGATGCGGTCACGGTCGCCCGCCGCCGCTATCGGCGGGCCTGGGAGGGAAACCGACATGAGAATGGACGAATCCGGCAGATCCGGTTTGGGCCAGATCGCCATGATGCCGATACACTTCCTTATGGGCGTTCTGGATGCGCCGTTGCGCTGGCTGCAGCGGGCTACCGGCATCAATGGCATGGCGGCGTTCTTCCTGCTGCCGAACATGATGATCTTCGGCGTCTTCGTGCTGCTGCCATTCTTCATCAACTTCGCCTATTCGATGACCGGCGGCACCGCCCTCTTCCTGCCGGACCGCAGCTTCGTCGGCGCGGACCAGTATGCGCGGCTCTTCGACTGCGGAAGCTATATCGATCCTGGAAGCTGCGCGGAGGACACGTTCTGGACCGCGGTGCGCAACACCGGCTGGTTCGTCGTGCTCCAGGTCACGCTGATGATCCTCGTCTCGCTCGTCACCGCGCTGATTCTCAACCGTGAGCTGATGGCGCGCAGCTTCTGGCGTGCAGTCTTCTTCTTCCCGGTCCTCCTGTCGCCGGTCGTTGTCGGCCTCATCTGGAAGTGGATACTCCAGCGCCAGGGCCTCCTCAATTTCGGCCTTTATAGCCTCGGCTTTGACCCCTATGTCTGGCTCAACGACCGCAACTGGTCGTTTGCCGCGACCATCGGCGTGTCGATCTGGGCGCATATGGGCTTCTACACGCTGATCCTGCTTGCCGGTCTTCAGGCAATCCCGAAGGACCTCTACGAGGCCGCGGAAATGGACGGTACGCGCCCGGCGCGCGCCTTCTGGCGCATCACCCTGCCGCTGCTCATGCCCAACCTGCTCGTCGTCGTCGTGCTCGTGCTCATCCGCGCGGTGCAGATCTTCGACGAGGTCTACGTGCTGACTGGCGGCGGTCCTGGCACCAGCACGCTCTATCTCACGCAATATATCTACGAGACCGGCTTCGCGGCGCAGCTGCGCAATCCCGGCCTTGCCGCCGCCGCCTCCATCCTCATGGGCGCCGTGCTCGTCGTGCTCACATTGCTTCAGCTCGGCCTCGGCCGCTCGGAAAAGAAGGGAGGCCGCAAATGAGCGCGATCGTACGCTTTCTCACTCGCCGCCGGGGCGGCAAGGGCTGGCACTGGACCGATATCGTCACCTGGGCCTGGCTGGTGGGCGGTCTCCTCATCATGTTCGGCCCGGCCGTCTGGCTGGTCGGCTCGTCCTTCAAGTCGCCGGCAGCGCTTGCCGAATTCCCGCCGACGATCCTGCCCTATGTCACGCAGAAGGTGACGGTGGAGGGTTACGACAAGCCGCTCGACCTCTACGAGGCGACGCTCGAGGACGGCAGCACGGTGGTACTTGCCGAAGTGCGCCGCATCGGCGTGACGAGCCAGATGGTCGATCCGGCAAAGCCCGGCGAGATCATCAAGGTCAACATCGCCAAGCGCACGCCGGTGCGTGAAATGTCCTTCGCGACGGCAAATTACACCGAACCCTTCACCCATTTCGACTTCGTGCGCTACCTCTGGAACTCCGTCTTCGTAACGGTAACGGCGACGCTAATCACGCTCATCGTCAACTCCATGGCCGCCTTCGCGCTCAGCAAATACGAGTTCCGCGGTCGAACGGTGGCGATGCTCGTGATCCTCGCCACGCTGATGGTGCCGCTCTCCGTCATCATGGTACCGCTTTATTCGATCGTCTCGGCGCTCGGCCTCTTCAACAATCTCTGGGGAGTAATCCTCCCGACGGTAGCGACGCCGACCGGCGTCTTCATCCTGCGCCAGTACATGCTGACCATTCCGGACGAGCTCGTCGATGCCGCGCGCATGGACAAGGCGTCGGAATGGCAGATCTACTGGCGCATCATCCTGCCGCTGACGGCGCCAGCGTTGGCCGTGCTTGCGATTTTTTCCGTCGTCTGGCGCTGGAACGACTTCCTGTGGCCGCTGATCGTTCTATCCCGCAAGGAGCTCTACACGCTGCAGGTCGGTCTCAGCATCTATTCCGGTGAGCTGAACGTGCAGTGGCACTTCATCCTCGCCATGACCGTCGTGACAATGATCCCGGTCGTGCTGGTCTTCATCTTCCTGCAGCGCTTCATCACCACCGGCATCGCCGGCACCGGACTGAAATAGGGGGCATCATGGGCCATATCAAGCTCACCAATGTGAAGAAGTCGTTCGGCGCCGTCGACGTCATCCACGACATCAATCTGGAGATCGAGGACGGCGAGTTCGTCGTCTTCGTCGGCCCGTCGGGCTGTGGCAAGTCCACGCTGCTGCGCATGATCGCCGGCCTCGACCGGCCGTCGAGCGGTGATCTTGCCATCGACGGCAAGGTGGTCAACACCGTGCCGGCCGCCGACCGCGGACTTGCCATGGTCTTCCAGTCCTATGCGCTTTATCCGCATATGAGCGTGCGCCAGAACCTCGCCTTCGGCCTCGAGAACACCCGCATGCCGAAGGACGAGATCGCCGCACGCATCGCCGAAGCGGCCCGCATGCTGGAGATCGACAGCTATCTCGACCGCCGCCCGGGCCAGCTTTCGGGCGGTCAGCGCCAGCGCGTCGCCATCGGCCGCGCCATCGTGCGTCGGCCCGTCGCGTTCCTGCTCGATGAGCCGCTGTCGAATCTCGACGCGGAACTGCGCGGCTCCACCCGCGCCGAGCTTGCCGCGCTTCACGCGCGCCTTGCCGCGACGATGATCTACGTGACGCACGATCAGGTCGAGGCGATGACGCTGGCCGACCGCATCGTCGTGCTGCGCGCCGGGCGCATCGAGCAGGTCGGCACGCCGCTTGAACTCTACAATCGTCCCGCCAACCGCTTCGTCGCCGGCTTCATCGGCTCGCCGCACATGAACTTCCTCGAAGGCACCGTGGAATCGACTCACTCGTCGCGGGCAATCACCACGCTTGCCGGCGGCCATCGGCTGGAAGTTCCGGTTGGCAGCGCTGCGGTGACGAAGGGCGCGCGCATCGCTCTCGGCGTGCGACCGCACCACATCGCGCTCGGCGGCGAGGCCAGCATCCCCGCGAAGATCCGGCTGGTAGAATCGCTCGGCGCGGAAACCGTACTGCATGCTGACGTCGCCGGGCAGAAGGTTCTCGTCGTCGCTCCCGGCCAGCATCATCTGGAGCCGGGCGCCGACATCGGCCTGTCCTTGTCTGCGGCACCCATCCATGTCTTCGATGACAAGGGGCTTCGCCTTGACCACGCTCTTTGACCTTGCCGGCAAGACCGCGCTCGTGACGGGCGCCAGAACCGGCCTTGGCAGGGGAATGGCGCTCGCGCTGGCGCGAGCGGGCGCCGACATCGCCGCGATCGGCTCCACGGAAATGCCCGAGACGGAAACGCTTGTCCGCGACGCGGGCAGGCGTTTCCACGTCCAGAAGGTCGATCTCTCGAAACCGTTTGATGCGGCCGCCGTCATCGGCAATGTGGCTGGCGCCTTTGGCGGCATCGACATCCTCGTCAACAATGCCGGCATCATCCGCCGCGCTGATCTGCTCGACTACAAGGAGAGTGATTGGGACGACGTTCTCGACGTCAACCTGAAGTCTGTGTTCCTGCTGTCGCAGGCCGCCGCCCGTCACATGATCGCGACGAAGCGGCCCGGCCGCATCGTCAACGTGGCCTCTATGTTGACCTTCCAGGGCGGCATCCGCGTGCCGGCCTATACCGCCTCCAAGCACGGTATCGCAGGCCTGACCAAGGCGATGGCAAACGAGCTTGCACCGCACGGCATCACCGTCAACGCCATTGCGCCAGGCTATATGGAAACGGACAATACCGAGGCACTGCGCCATGATCCCGATCGCAACGCGCAGATTTCCGCGCGCATTCCGATAGGACGCTGGGGGACGCCAGACGATCTGGCCACCGCAGTGCTGTTCTTCGCGGCGCCCGCCTCGTCCTACGTGACCGGCACCGTGCTGCCGGTCGACGGCGGTTGGATGGTGCGGTAGTGAATATCCCAAAACCTTCGAGGTTTCGACCGGGGTGATCTACACCTGGCGGCGGCAAGCTTGGTCCGGCAGGCCGGCCGGCCGTTCTGCCGGTCAAGCTCGTCGACTCTGCCGGATGGGCGCTCACCTTTGTTGCGCTGGCGGGGTCCTGGACAGGCTGAAAGGGCTGGTCAGCATTGCGCAGCAGCCGCGATCATCACCTGAACCCCAACTGAACGGCGTCTTCAGCCTCCGTTCGAACGGCGTGATCTACAAAGAAGCCGTTCAACACGCGGCCCGTCCGCCAAAGGAGACGCTGTCATGATCCGCAAATCCATCGCATCCGCCCTTTTCGTTCTCGGCAGCATTGCCGCTGCTGTTCCCGCGTCGGCGAACGACGTGCGCATCGAGCAATATGGCTGGTCGAACTCGGCCGGCGGCGCCCAGGGCGGCTACAGAAACCGTATCCGCGTCTATCAGAACGGCCGCTACAACACGGCGATCGGCCAGCAGGACGGCCGCCGCAATCTGTCCGCCATCGGTCAGGAAGGCAATCGCAACTACGGCGCTACCTATCAAACCGGCAATCGCAACGTCGCCGGCGTCGGCCAATTCGGCTCCAATCACAACGCGATCCTCACCCAGGACGGCAACGGCAATGTCGCTGCCGGCGTGCAGGTGGGCCGTGGCTGCGACGCCAATGTCAGCCAGGGCGGCCGTGGCAATGTCGCCGCCTTCGTCCAAACCTGCCCGTGAGGAGGCGAGCCATGCCCCGCATCGCCGATCATCCCCGCCGTGCCACGGCGGCACTCGCTCTGGTCCTGCTCCCGGCCGTCGCCTTGGCGGCCATGGGAGCCGCCGGTCAGGCCGACGGGCCGGTGCGCTGCGAGATCCGTGTCGCTCCCGAGGGCACGCTGATGACGCTGGAGGCGCTGGTCCACGCCGATAAGAACGTGAGCGGCACCTATTCCTTCCGCGTCAAAAGCGCCGGCCGTATGGGCGGCACTGATATCGAGCAGGGCGGCGCCTTCGATGCCGCGCCCGGCCGGCCCGCCGTGCTCGGCACCGTCGCGCTCAGTGCGAACGGTGCCGCCTATGACGCGGCGCTCGACGTGACCGTCCGTGGCAGCAATGTCAGCTGCACCGAGCGCGTCGGAGGCAGGAAGTGAAATTCAAACAGCGGCCATCACGCGTCTGACAAGACGCGCCGGCGCCGCAGGGAGGTGGAGTTCCGATGACCCGCAACAAGTTCAAGACCCTGATCGCCGCGTTCCTCGCAGCCGGTCTCAGCCAGCCGCTATTGTCTGCGCCGGCCCATGCCGGAGGCTCGGTGTCGCTCACCTATGCCCCGGCGACCGCCCAAAATGCCGGTGTCCTGGCGACAGGCCTGCGCGCCTACTCGCTCTATCGCGGCTGGCGAAGCGCCAGCATCCGCCAGTCGGGCGACGGCAATGCCGCCGGGATCGGCCAGAACGGCCGCGGCAATCTCGGCATCATTCGGCAAAAGGGGAGCGGTCATTCGGCCATCCTGCAGCAGAACGGCGACGATAATGCCTACGGCATTTTCCAATACGGCAAACGCACCGCCGCCAATATCGAGCAGAACGGCAATGGCGGCAGCGGCGTCACCCTCAGCTACGGTTGGTGACCCGTCCCAGGCGACGTGGCCGAACGGCATTCATGTCACGATTTTGCTACGTGTAGTGATATTAGTCGAGTCAAGTTCTTGAGATGGCAATTCGCTGTTGCGGGGCTGGCTTTCCCTCATTAACCAATCCTGAACCGCCTTGCCGGCGTCAAAAGGCTCTGCCTTTTGAGAACGTAGCAGGTAATAGCCATGTTCGGTGCAGATATTCAGATCTCCCTGTGGCCGGACCAGTTTCCCCTGATCCAAAAACGAATCAACGAGATGACGCCAGCCAAGTGCAATCCCCAGTCCGTCGATGGCGGCCTGTATCGAATGCGAATAGGTGTTGAATACCACTGCCTGTTCCAACTCGGTCGCCGCGTGTCCGGCCTTTGCCAGCCAGGCTTTCCAATTCATCCATTCGGTATGATTCGATGACACCTCGATCAGATCCAGCCCGGACAATGACGAAAGATCGCGTGCGGTCGGGTTGGCCTCAAGATAGTCCGGTGAACATATTGGAAAGATCGACTCGTCGAACAGCAGTTGAGAATCATAGCCCGGCCAATTGCCGTCGCCCCGCAAAATCGCCAAGTCGACCGATTCTGACAGGCATTCCTCGTCGTTATCCGAGGCAACCAGCATGATCCTGACATGCTTGTTCGCGCGGTTGAATTCCTGCAGCCTCGGCATCAGCCAGAGCGAGGCAACTGAATTGGTCGCGGCGAGTTTTACCGGCTTGTCCTGATATTCCGCAATGATCTTGCGCGAAGCGTCGCGCAATGTCTGAAGCGCCGGCTGAATTTGACTCAGAAAGGATATCCCCTGCGCCGTCAGGATGATCGAGCGAGGACCGCGGTGAAACAGCGGCACGTCATAATGCAACTCTAGCAGTCGTACTTTGCGGCTGATTGCAGTCTCGCTGATATTCAACTTTTTTGACGCGCTGACAAAGCTCTGGTATTCGGCTGCGGCCTCGAACGCCAATAGATAGTCCAGCGGCGGCAAAGACGGGTTTCCCTTGGCCATACTTTGTCCCTGAGATTAGGCGGGAAACGGAGCCGATTGCATGACCTTTTGCAACAAGTGACTGGTCAGTGGGCGCATCCGTTTTGCCGCGAATTTCTTTGGGCATAGCGTATCAAAAAAATATTCAGAGAAAACCGCGTTTCGCACCACTATGCCTGGGTATCCGGCTGAAACGTTTCCGGCTGCAATAAGAGCTTGAATACAAGGTCTCGCGGAGAGGAGGACTGCCAATGAATGTCCAAGCCATTTTTCCAACTCCGACGTCCCGCGCAGGCGTTCTGACGCCCGGACTGCCGCTTCTGCCACATGGGATGGAGCGTCATCCCGTACCGGGCGGTGGCAGTAGAGCGGTCCGGATAGAGCAGGGGGATGAGATTACGGTGCAGGACCGCGAAGGCCTGCAACCGGTGGAGGTCATCTTTTTCGCGCCGAGTGGCAATTCGGATGCAGGGATGCTGGGGCTGAGAGGTGGGCGCGATCCCAAGGCGCTGAAAACTGCTTTGCTGGGCGATATTTCGGGCAAGCGCGTGCTAAAGGCACTCAACGCTGCCGGTTTCGACATTGGAAAGGCTGACGGGGCCGTACTCTTCGAAGCGGGGTCACGACCGGGCGATTATGTCAGCTTCACGGCTTCCTGCGATGGGCTTTTGATCGTCTGTGCGGCGGGCGGTGCGATGGAGCCCCATGAGCAATGGGCCCCGACCGAGGTGGTGCTGTATGTGCGCCGTAGCAATCCGGACCGCGCCAGGGAAAACCTCGCCCCCCCTGATCCACTGGCCGACCCGCTGCTGGACCTCAATATCCAGCCCGGCGAGGCAAATGCATACGAGGTGCGCAAGGGTCAGTTCATTCAGGTGCTGGACGTGAAGGGCCGGGAATGTTCCGATTTTCAGGCATTTTCCCTGCGCGCACTGGATCGCGGTCTCGAACGCGAGATCGACCCCACGACGACGCGGTCGCTGATGGGCTCGCTCTATCCGCAACCGGGGATCTACTCGAAATATTTCTCTGTTGATCATGAGCCCCTGGTGGAGATCGTGCGCGATACCGTCGGGCGACACGACACGTTCGGATTGGCTTGCACGGCGCGCTATTACGAGGATCTGGGATATCCCGGGCACGTCAACTGCTCGGATAATATCAACATCGAGATGCTTGCGCATGGTATCCGTCCCCGTGGGGGCTGGCCGGCGATCAATTTTTTCTTCAACACAATGCTGGATGATACCCACGCGATCAGCATGGACGAACCCTTTTCACGTCCCGGCGATTATGTGCTGCTGCGCGCGCTGACCGATCTGGTTTGCGTCTCGACCGCCTGTCCTTGCGACGTGGACCCGGCCAATGGCTGGAATCCGACGGATATTCAGGTTCGCACTTACGAAAAAACCAACGAATTCAGTCGATCGATCGGCTGGCGCAAGACACCGGAGGCGGATGTGGAAGAGACGAAGAAAACGGGATTTCATGATTGCTTTGCGCGTTACACCCGGGATTTCAGGGAATATGCGGGCTATTGGTTGCCCAATCAGATGACCAACCACGGTGCGATCGCCGAATACTGGGCGGCGCGGGAAAAGGCCGCGGTGATGGATCTCAGTCCGCTGCGCAAATACGAGGTGACGGGCCCGGACGCCGAGGCGCTGATGCAGCTGTGCGTTACCCGCGATATCAAAAAGCTTGCCGTCTCGGGCATTGTCTATACCGCCATGTGCTACGAGCATGGTGGGATGATAGATGATGGCACGGTCTTCCGGCTGGGAGCCGAGAATTTTCGCTGGATCGGCGGCAACGACCAGTCCGGTTTGTGGCTGCGCAAACAGGCTGAAGAGCGCGAGTTGAACGCCTGGGTGCGTGCCTCGACCGATCATCACTGCAACATCGCGGTGCAAGGCCCGCTTAGCCGGGATATTTTGAAACAGGTGATCTGGACGCCGCCGCAGCAGGCTACGGTTGAGGAACTTCCTTGGTTCCGCCTGACCATTGGGCGGATCGGGGATTTTCACGGCCCTGCAGTTGTGGTCAGCCGTACCGGATATTCCGGCGAGCTGGGCTACGAGGTGTTCTGCCATCCAAAGGACGCCGAGGCGGTATTCGATGCAATCTGGGCGGTGGGAGAACCCATGGGAATGATTCCTCTGGGGCTGGCCGCGCTGGACATGCTGCGGATTGAGGCGGGGTTGATCTTTGCCGGTTCGGAATTCGACGATCGGACTGATCCAATGGAGGCGGGCATTGGCTTTACTGTTCCGCTGAAGACCAAGGAGGACGATTTCATCGGTCGTGCGGCACTGGAACGGCGCAAGGCGAATCCGCAGAAGAAGCTGGTCGGGCTGGAACTGGATGGCGGCATCGTGCCGGCACCCGGAGATTGCGTGCACGTCGGCAAGCCTCAGATCGGGGTAGTGACCTCGGCGGTGAAATCGCCAACACTGGGCAAGGTCATTGCGTTGGCGCGACTGGATGTGACCTATGCCGAACTGGGTCATCGGGTCGAGATCGGTCGGCTTGATGGCAATCAGAAACGCCTTCCGGCTACCATCGTTCCCTTCCCGCATTTCGACCCCAGCAAGGAACGCGTCAGGGGGAACTATTGAAACATGGACTTAATCCCTGTCTGCGACCGGCAGACAGCTCCGCTGTGAGCGCGCATATTGCCCGCGCGATGTTTGGAGGACCCCTCTGCGGCTGAATTCATTCATATTCCAGTTGCGATCCGCGGACTTATAGGTGCATCCGACCATATCACCTGGCCGGATGCACCTTGAGCGCGTTTGGTGGTGCCGGGCCTGATTGGACCTTGGCTCCACGGGAAACGCTACCCAGAGGCGCGGTTTTCCGGCGAGCAAAAAGGAACCGCCGTTGGACCGGATGGCAGCCAATTAGCCCCGGATCGGTTCAGTCAAGGGCGGCGCCGGCTGCCGGTTCCCGAGTCCGTTCAACCGTGTTACTGGACCGGATTCAACAAATGTTTCAAACTGGGATTCGTGCGGCGGCCAGATTCGTCTGGTGCCAGTGGCCCGCAGGGCAGAACTGATATGCAGGGTCGTGAAATGAAGGCCGAGGACGACCAGATGACGTCTCAAATCATCGCTACCCACTCGGTGGGAGCGACGGTACAGACTGTCTTGGATCGATTGTTTGCGAAAATAAGGTCGGAGGAGTATTCGCTGAATACACGCCTTCCGTCGGAACGGGCGCTGGCTTCGGAGATGGGGGTGGCGCGCAACACGGTGCGCGAGGCGCTGGATGTATTGGAAGACTGCAATGTCATCAAACGACGTCCCGGCAGCGGCAGTTTCGTTACCTATCGCTCGGAAGATGCGCCGCAGCAGGGGGATAGCTCCGTCGCAATGGAGACCAGCCCATTAGACCACCTTGTCGTGCGAGGTATACTTGAACCCGAAATGGTCCGCCTTGCCGTCATCAACATGACTCCGCGGGAAGTATGGGAACTGGAACAACTCATGTCGAAGATCGAAGGCGTGCATACCGATGTCGCCGCCTTCGTGAAATGCGAAGAGGAAATCTATCGCAAAATTGCCGAGGGGACGCGTAATCCCCTGCTGGCATCCTGCTACAATCTGGCGATCGAGGCTTGCAGAGTGAGCTTGCGCACCACGCTGCTTCGCCGGCATTTGACCCCGAAACGTATTCTTGAATATCAACAGCGCTACAACTCGCTGTTCAACGCCATTGCCTCTCGCGACGTGGAGCGAGCCGTCGAGTTCATCAAGCTGCACCTGCTCGAGGAGCAGAAGCTATTTTTTCGGGATAATTGATTCCGGTATCCGCGGCTGCAGAGCAGCTTCATTCCCGAACGAGCGCAGGCGCTGTTCCCAAAGCTGGCCCAAATCCGACATTTCCTGTTTGAGACGGTCGCCGTTGCGTTTCAGCCAGCGGGGAATCGAGCCGAAAGCAGCAATTTTTGCCTTGCCGTGTTTCAGCGTTACCACCGGCCAGTCTCCGACCAGCGCGTTATCGATCCCGAACATGCTCTCGCCCCACCAATGCGCCGGACCGAAGGCGTGGGTGACATGGCCAAGCTGCTTCATTGCCGCCAATACGGGTAGAGGATTGACGCTGTTGCATTTTTCAACCGCCGCATGCCAGATGTCCAGGATGGCGGCATACTCCCAGCTTACCGCAGTCCATGTTCCGGGGAAGCGGCGGTTGTATTCGTCGAAGAAGCTTTTCGGCTGGTTGAAGAAAAACGTCTTTTCCTGCAGCTTTTCATCATCGAAATCCGGAAACTGGAAGACGAAACCTTCCATGAATTCCACAGATGTCTGGGCAATCAACCGGTCGTAATAATCCAATGTGCAGGATATCAACTGGCCCTTGAAGCCCTGCGCATGGGCATATTCGGTCATAGCATGGACCATTGGCGTATAACCGGTGCACCAGCACAGGATGTCGGCGTTCGAATCCAGCATTGGCTGCACGATTCCGGCTGCATCGGTCGTGCCGGGATCGTACTGAATTTCCTTGGCAATCCCAACATTAGCGGCTTTGAAGGCTGCGCGATAAGTCGCAAGTGAGGGAAGGCCATGCGCATCGGACTGGCTGCAGATCGCGACGGTCCGAAGCTCCGGTCTGGCTTGGGCCAGCCAGTCCACCCCGGTCACGTTGTAGATCGGATGTAGTTCGCTGGGGGCGATCAGGTAAGGTGTATCCGGAGACAGGTCGCTAGGCAGCAAGGTCGAAGTCAGGACTTTGCGATGGGTCAGGTAGTCGCGTATCTGCGCCATCGTATCTCCACCCAGCATCATCAGCAGCTTGATGTCATGCTGTTCTATGAGATGGCGTGCACCCTTCGCAGCCTGCCCGGCATCGTAGCCGCAATCATATTCCACGATCTTTATCGGATAGCGCCTTCCGTTGATCAGCAAGCCGCCGGTTTTGTTCAGCCAGTCCTCCCAGATTCGGCAACCATGCAATCCGGGCAAGCCCCATGATTCCACCTGACCGCTAAGCGGAGCCAGGAATCCGATGTTCACCGTGTTCGGCATGCCGACGGACAGTCGGGGCAGGACACTGGAAACCGCGAGTTGATGGGCAAAGCTGGAATTCTGCATGTCTGTAAGTATCACCAAAAGCTAAGAGAATCATCCTCTTTGGAAGAAACTTTTTCTCCTTACAGGAAATTTGTTGACAGATTGGTATAATCAGAGGCAGCATGCACTGAACCAATAGTACCAAAAAATAAAGTTCGGTCCATACCAATAGGAGGGGAGAATATGAAAGCTAAGCGAGTAGCCATCATCGGCGCGGGCCCCTCGGGCTTGGCACAGTTGCGTGCGTTTCAGTCGGCAGCCGAGAAGGGTGAAGAGATCCCCGAGATTGTCTGTTTTGAAAAGCAGAGTAACTGGGGCGGTCTGTGGAACTACACCTGGCGCACCGGTTTGGACGAAAATGGTGAGCCGGTTCACTGCTCGATGTATCGTTACCTGTGGTCGAATGGTCCCAAGGAGGGCCTTGAGTTCGCCGATTATTCCTTTGAAGAACACTTCGGGAAGCAGATTGCATCCTATCCCCCTCGTGCCGTGTTGTTCGACTATATCGAGGGCCGCGTGCTCAAGGCCGGTGTGCGCAAGTGGATTCGCTTCAACTCGGTCGTCCGGTGGGTAGAATACAATCAGGACAGGGGTGATTTCACCGTTACGGTGCACGACCATGAAAAGGACAATACTTATCGGGAAGATTTCGATCATGTGATCGTCGCTACGGGCCATTTTTCGACCCCGAACGTGCCCTATTATGAAGGATTCGATACCTTCAACGGCCGCATTCTGCACGCACATGACTTTCGAGATGCCCGAGAATTCATGGGGCAAGATATCCTCGTCGTGGGCTCCTCCTACTCGGCGGAGGATATCGGCTCGCAATGCTGGAAATACGGCGCGAGATCTATCATCAGTTCGTATCGCAGTGCTCCCATGGGTTTTAAATGGCCTGATAACTGGGAGGAAAAGCCGGGCATTCAGCGGGTCGAGAATAGGACAGTCCATTTCATCGATGGGACCAGCAAGGATATCGATGCGATCATCCTTTGCACGGGTTACAAGCATTTCTTCAATTTCCTGCCGGACGATCTGCGTCTGAAGACCGCCAACCGCCTGGCGACCGCCGATCTCTATAAAGGTGTGGTCTATGTGCATAACCCCAAGCTGTTCTATTTGGGCATGCAGGACCAGTGGTTCACCTTCAACATGTTCGACGCACAAGCATGGTGGGTTCGCGACGCAATCATGGGCAAGATCGAGGTTCCGGCAGACAGGCAGGTCATGATGGCCGATGTCGCCGCGCGCGAGGAACGCGAGGAAGCCTCGGATGATGTCAAATACGCGATCAAATACCAGGGCGACTATGTTCTGGAGCTGATCGAAGAGACCGACTATCCGACCTTCGACGTGGAGGGGGCTTGTCAGGCTTTCTATGAGTGGAAACATCACAAAGCCGACAACATCATGACTTTCCGCGATAACTCGTACAAATCGGTCATCACCGGAACCACGGCCCCCGTTCACCACACTCCCTGGAAAGACGCCCTGGACGATTCATTCGAAGCCTATCTGCAAACTGAGACGGCTGTAGCTGTGCCGACACTTGGGCGGATCTACGGGGCACTACCAAAAACTATGGGTGGCGCGCCGGGAAACCGGCCAGGAGCAGATGGTGCAACTCCGTTACGGAGCAGCGATCCACATCGGCCTGAAGTCGTGCACGGGGAGCCATGAGGCGGAAGCCGGTCGCATCCAGGAAATAAATATTCCGAATAGGAAAACAAGAGGGAACAATAATGACTCTATCTTGGCGTTTCTCCGCCCTGGCGGATCGGCATCGCGCTCTAGGATCGAAACTGGAAGACTGGAGCGGCATGGGAACCGCCTGGACCTACGACAAGGACATATCTGAAGAGCATGTCGCGATCCGCACCAAGGCCGGGATCATGGATGTTTCGGGCCTGAAGAAGGTGCATCTGGTCGGTCCGCACGCCATCGCCGTGCTCGACTTCATCACCACCCGTGACATGACGAAGATTTATCCCGGCCGCTCCGTCTATGCATGCATGTTGAATGATCGTGGCCATTTCACCGACGACTGTATCGTCTACCGCACCGGCCCGAATTCCTGGATGCTGGTTCACGGTTCCGGTTCCGGCTACGAGGAGATCGTCAAGCAGGCGGCGGGCCGTAATTGCGCTGTGCTGTTCGACGACGATCTGCATGATCTG
Source organism: Sinorhizobium alkalisoli (assembly GCF_008932245.1). Lineage (NCBI taxonomy): Bacteria > Pseudomonadati > Pseudomonadota > Alphaproteobacteria > Hyphomicrobiales > Rhizobiaceae > Sinorhizobium > Sinorhizobium alkalisoli. Next base: position 690,670 of record NZ_CP034910.1, read on the forward strand.
TCCCTGCAGGGCCCGCTCGCGGTCGATTATCTCGCCAAATATGTGCCGGGCATCCGCGACCTTAAATATTTCCATCACATGCAAACGACGCTCTTCGGAGCTCCCGTTATGATCTCACGCACCGGTTATACCGGCGAGCGCGGTTACGAAATCTTCGTACGCGGCCAGGATGCCGTCATGGTTTGGGACCGCATTGTTGCGGAAGGCAAGGAGATGGGCATCATCCCCTGCTGCTTCAGCGTGCTCGACCTGCTGCGGGTCGAAAGCTACCTGCTCTTCTACCCTTACGACAATTCGCAGATGTATCCCTTCGCCGACCAACCGCCCGGCGATAGCCTATGGGAACTTGGTCTCGATTTCACCGTCAGCCCTGGCAAGACGGGCTTCCGCGGCGCCGAGGAACATGCGCGGCTGAAAGGCAAAGAGCGCTTCAAGATCTTCGGTATGCTGATCGATGCCGATGGTCCGGCCGATCTCGGTGATGAGGTCTATGCCGAAGGCAAGAAGGTTGGTGTGATCACCTGCCCGAGCTATTCGACCTTGACGAAGAGGTCCATGGCAATCGCCCGTCTGGACGTCGACAAGGCAGTCCAGGGCACGAAGCTGGAAGTGCATGGCAAAAACGTCAAGGCAAGAGCGATCGCCCATACGCTGACGTTTGACGATCCGGAGAAGAAGAAGAGGACGGCCGTGGGTTAGGGGAGGCGGCCATGCTTGTCGAAGGCATCAGGAGCCGCCCGGTCTATAAGGGCCTCTCCATTCAGCCGCGCTCCCGGCGGCACATCTTCGCACTGGAAGGGGAGGGGGCGCATGCCCTCCTCGATCGGAAAGCAGAACTCGATGATGCGGCGTTGTCCCGCAGCGAGATACTCTATGTCGCGCGGGGTTCGCAGGCTATGGGACACGAGGAGGCGCTACGTGAGCTTGGCGCCCAGATGTTCTTCGCCGGGCCGACGATCGCGACGCTGCTCTTCCGCCTCAAGGGGACGCTGGCGACCGCCCATATGGGAACACGGCTTTATATCGCCGGCACCGAAGGTTTCATCGGCCAGGCGATGATGGTAGCACTCGATCATGGCATGGATCATGCCTCGATCATCACTGAACACCGCGGCTCGCTGGCGCGTCGTGTGCAATGCGTGCACTGCAAGGGCATCACCGACGACGTCACCCACAGTCCCTTTCCCTGCAGCCATTGCGGCCTTCCGCTTCTCGTACGCGATCATTATTCGCGACGCCTCGGCGCCTTCCAGGGCGTCAATATCGATGCGGAAGAACCCGGCAGCGCGCCAGATCCGGAGGAGTTGTTCCTGTGAGCGGTGGTATCGAGATTCCCGTCCGGGTGACCCAGGTGACGCCGGTGGCACATCGCATCAAGCGCTTCCGGTTCGAGCGCCTGGACGGAGGGCCGATGCCCTACTTCTCCGGCGGCGCTCACATCATCGTTTCGATGAACGATAATGGTCACGTCCGGCGCAACGCCTATTCGCTGATGTCGCCGCCATATGATTGCTCGGCTTACGAGATCAGCGTGCTGCATGTCGAGGATTCCCGCGGCGGCTCGTCCTTCATGCATGAGAAGGTGCGCGAAGGTGACGAAATGAGGGTCTCCCACCCGGTCAACCTGTTTCAGCCGGATTGGCGTGGCCGAAAACATCTGCTGATCGCCGGCGGTATCGGGATTACGCCCTTCATCGCCATGATGGAGCAGTTTTCCCGCGAGGGCGCACATTTCGAGTTGCATTATGCGGTCCGAACGCGCGACCGCGGCGCCTATTGCGAGGACCTCGTCGCGCGTTACGGCTCGCATCGGGTGAAGATCTATTGCGACGCCGAAGACAATCGCATCCCGGTCGCCCGCCTGCTCCACAGCCAGCCGCTCGGCACGCATCTCTATGTCTGTGGTCCCGCGGGCATGATTGATGGCGTACTGAAGGCGGGGCTGGAGGCGGGCTGGCCGGAGCAGAACCTGCATTCCGAGCGTTTTCTGTCCTCGCAGCCCGGCAAGCCCTTTTCGATCGAGCTGACGCGTTCCGGCAAGACCATCCATGTCGGCCATCACGAGAGCATGCTCGAGGCGATCGAGGCGGCCGGCATCGACGTGCCCTTTCTCTGTCGCGGTGGCGCCTGCGGCCAGTGCGAAACGATGGTCACCGTCTGCGACGGCAAGCTTCTGCACAACGACGTCTATCTGAGTGACGAAGAAAAGGCTTCCGGCCGAAAGGTGATGCTCTGTGTCTCCCGCTTCGAGGGGAACGCGTTGCATCTTGACCTTTAGGAAGTGGGCCGAACCAGGAGGGAGAACGGAAATGGCAATCGCCTTCAAGCAGGAAACGTTTCGGGATGATTTCAGCTATCGCAACAGTCCGGAAAACATCCGGCGCTTTCCGTTTCCCTTCGACAGGGACGAATACATGTACTCCGTTAACATGGAACCACATGTGAGGGGGCAGAAGGGCACAGTTTTCGAAAGCCTGATCGACGTCGATGAACATTACATCGCCGAAATGCACGACCGGGCGTTGGTGCTAAGGGACGATCCGCTGCGCTACCAGGCGCTGCCGCACATGATGACCGCGCAATGGGATACGCTGGAACTGCTGATGGAGGAGCAGGCGGCGGGTTATCCGGAGCATTTCACGCTCATCAGAAACGGCGATCGGTGGCGCTGGATCAACCGGCCGCTCGGCATCGACGATACCTTCACCTTCGGCGATACCGCGACGCTGCCCTACGAACCGCTCGAATACATCACCCGCCAGGCCCAGGGTGATTTCTGCATCGTCGACCAGCGCGACGGCAATCTCTGGATGGATGCCGGAATGGTCACGACCCAGGCCGATTGGTCGCTCGATTTCGACATCGGCATGAACTTCATGGAATGGCACGGGCCAGTGCCGCTCGCCCATCAAGCCGGTGTCTTCGACCGCGCGCTCAAATTCCTCCTGAACCTGCAGCAGGGCAAGCCTACGCGCCGCTTCAACTGGACGATGACCATCAATCCGCGGCTGGATACCAGCCCGGAGAACTATCCGAAATGGGGTGCTGACCGAGCCACGGTGACGCCGGAAAACGTCGGCGAGAAGGTGCATCTGCGGGTCGAGCTGCAGAGCCTCTGGCGCCTGCCGCGCTCGAACGCAATCCTCTTCGTCATCCGCTGTTATCTGATGAATATGGATGAGCTCGTGACAGTGCCGAAATGGGCCCGCCGCTTTCCGCGCGTGCTGCGCACGCTGCCGCCGGAACTCATCGACTACAAGGGCCTGACGCGGTACCGCCAGACCACGATCGACTGGCTTTCGAAATTTGACGACGGTGCGCCGACCAGTCCAGGCCCGTTCCCGGATTGATGCCGAGCGGCGCATCAATCGAGCGCATGCGACGTGACTTCGCTCCGATCGGTGACGACGGGCTACCGCTCGGGGCCGAGGACTTCTCGTACCTGAATTTGCGGCAACGCAGACAATCAAAAGATAAGGCCGCTCAAAAGGCCTTGGGGAGGCATTTTCGGGGGATTTGCGAGAGTTACGCTCAAAACATAATAGAAGGGGAATTCGCCGATGACAGATATTGTGAACGCCGGCATTGCCGCCGGTACCGAGGGGAAGCTTATTCGCGCGCTGGATTGGAAGGGCGCATTCTGGGTGGCGGCCGGCGTGCCGCCGCTTGTGCTCTTCTCCATCGGTGGCATTGCTGGCACGACCGGCAAGTTAGCCTTTGCGGTCTGGATCATTTCGATGATCATGGGCTTTCTGCAATCCTTCACCTATGCGGAAATCGCCGGGATGTTTGCCAATAAATCCGGCGGCGCCTCGGTTTATGGAGCCACCGCATGGCTGCGCTATTCGAAGTTCATCGCACCGCTTTCCGTCTGGTGCAATTGGTTCGCGTGGTCGCCGGTGCTTTCGCTTGGCTGCGCAATCGCCGCTGGCTACATCCTCAATTCCCTCTTCCCGATTCCGGCGGCGGATTCGCAAGCAGTCCTCGATTGGATCAGCGCGCATGCCGCCTCGGTCACAGTTGATAGTCCCCGCGTTGCCGAATATATCGCGGCACACGCCGGCACTTCGCCGGAAGATGCCGTCAAGGCACTGCTCGGCGCCGACGGTGTAGCGGCGCTGACGCCGGCGATACGCAACTGGTCGTTGATCAGCTTCAGCATTCCCTTTCTCGCCACGGCCAATATGAACGCCACCTTCTTCATTGGCGCCATTCTGATGCTGATCATCTTCGCGATCCAGCATCGCGGCATCGCCGGAACCGCAAGCGTCCAGAAGTGGCTGGCGCTGATCGTTCTGATCCCGTTGCTGATCATCGGCATCTATCCGATCGTCAGCGGCCAGATCGTTGCCGCCAACGTCACCGGCTTGGTGCCGCCAATGGCGGCCTATTCGGGCGAGGATGGCACCTGGAGCAACGGCGGCTGGACGCTTTTTCTCGGCGGTCTCTATATCGCCGCCTGGTCGACCTACGGTTTCGAGACGGCAGTCTGCTACACTCGCGAACTGAAGAACCCGCGGACCGACACCTTCAAGGCCATCTTTTACTCCGGCCTTGCCTGCTGCCTGTTCTTCTTCCTCGTACCCTTCACATTCCAGGGCGTACTTGGCCATGCCGGCATGCTGTCACCCGGCATTGTCGATGGAACGGGTGTTGCAGAAACGCTGGGCAGCCTGATCGGCGCCGGCCGTGTCGTTACCCAGTTGCTCGTCCTGCTGATGATTTTTGCGCTCTTCCTCGCCATCATGACCGCGATGGCCGGCTCCTCGCGGACGCTCTACCAGGGCTCCAAGGACGGCTGGCTGCCGAAATATCTCGACCACGTCAATGAGAACGGGGCACCGACTCGGGCCATGTGGACCGACTTCGCCTTCAATCTCTTCCTGCTTGCCATCGCATCGGATGCCGGCGGCTACTTCTTCGTGCTCGCCGTCTCCAATGTCGGCTACATCATCTTCAATTTCCTGAACCTCAACTCCGGTTGGATCCACCGTATCGACTCCGGCCACATCGAACGGCCATGGAAGGCGCCGTCCTGGCTGATTGGCCTCAATACCATGCTTGCCTTCGTCAACGCGCTCTTCCTCGGCGCCGGCGCCAAGGTCTGGGGCTATTCGAATGCGCTTTGGGTCGGCTTCATCTTCGCCGCGCTCATCCTCCCGGTCTTCGCCTATCGCCATTACGTCCAGGACCGCGGCAGGTTCCCGCTTGAAGCCATGGAGGATCTTGGCCTTGCCGGCCAGAACCTAGGCGTTAGGAATGCGGGCATGTTGCCCTATCTGGCGCTCGGTGCAGGCCTCGCCATCGTGCTGTTCGCCAACTGGTTCTTCCAGCTGCCGGCCTGAACCTGGCTGTAGTATCGTCCTATCCTTGTCGGGCCAAGCCCGGCAGGGATACGGTCGCGGTTGGATCCAGGTTACCTCAGGGCTTGTCGTAACGGCATGAGACGGACCTCATGCCGTATTTCTCTATTCGATCATCGATGATTTTTCAGCTGTCCGCGCGAATGTTCAAGGACCTGCGAGCAGTGGCAGTCCCGTTAGGGTCCGGTTGTTCCGCGACCGTGCGATTTCCGCACTCAGCCGAATATCAGCGTCGAAAGCTGACCGGAGATTTTCGTGCCGGATGCCCTGTGGGCGGCAATCACGCTGTTGGCCATCAACATGGCGATGGTCATCGGTCCGACGCCACCCGGGACCGGTGTAATGACGGACGCTATTGGAGCGCATTCGGCGAACGCGACGTCGCCGACCAATTTCGTTTTCTTCTCGCCCTTCTCAGGTGCGGGGACCCGGTTGATCCCGACATCGATGACGGTGGCTCCCGGCTTCACCCAGTTTGCCTTGACCATCTCGGGTCTGCCGACTGCCGCGACCAAGATATCGGCATTGCGGCAGATGGAGGGAAGGTCGTTGGTGCGCGAATGAGCGATCGTCACCGTCGCATTGGCATTCAGCAGCAATTGTGCCATCGGCTTGCCGAAGAGATTGGAGCGACCGATTACCAACGCGTTCAGACCGGACAGATCGCGGCCATGCGCGTTGCTCACAAAGACCATTGCGCCTGCGGGGGTGCAGGAGATCAAACCGCTCTCCAGGTCGCCGGTAGCGAGCTTTCCGGCATTGGCAACATGCAGGCCGTCAACGTCCTTTTCGGGCCGGATCGCCTGGATGATGGCTTCCGCGTCGAGATGTTGCGGCAAGGGCAATTGCACGAGAATTCCATGAATGCTGTCATCGCCGTTCAACTCATGCACCAGGCCGGCAAGCTCCTGCTGTGTCGTTTCCTTAGGCAGCGTGTGCTGGACCGAAAAGAAGCCGCACTCCTTGGCCATACGGCTTTTTGCGCCCACATAGGCATGGCTTGCGGGATCGTCGCCGACGATAATGACGGCCAGCCCGGTTTTCTTGCCCGTCCGCGCCTGTAGCGCGGCGTTGGTGTCCTTTATCGCGGCGATGATGGAAGCGGCAACGGCCTTACCGTCGATGATCGTCGTCATGTTCGCTCTCAGAGAGGGAGTGGGGATTCAGCTGAATTCGAGGCTCATTCGGGCAAGATCGTCCCAAAGGCTTTCTGCAAAGCCGCGCAGGACGATGATTTCGAAGGCTTCGGAGCCGACGCGGGTGACGTGGGCTGCGATATGGCCGATGAGAGTGACCGCGGATTGCCCGACCGAGAAAGCGGACGGGTCGAGGTCGAGCGCCGTACCTTTCGAAAGCGCGCGGGAGGCCATCTTGCCCTCGATCCGGATGCGGACGCGGCCGTGGCTCTGATCGACGCCGCTGGCGCGCGGTTCGAGAGCGGCAAAGAGGCTTTTCATCTCCTTATGGGGCATCGGCTCTTCACCGACGATGAACCACTGGCCGGGCGAAACCGGGCGCACGGCATGCGCGGCCGTTTTGGCAAGGCTGCCGAGGAAGGGCACCATATCCTCTTCTCCCGGCCGGGCGAGCACGTGGATGATTGTGCCTTCCGGAAGTGGCGAGAGCCTGAGCGTGGCGGAAGATACTGCCTGCTTCGTGCCGAGCACTGGGCGAAGGATTGGACGGAATTCAGACATGGAGCCTCTCGTTCTGAGGGTCGAAGAAGACCGGGTTGCACAGGCGCGCGGGCGTGGACTCGCCGCGAAGGCCGTTCCAGACCACCACCTCCTCGCCGTGCCGATTGGGGCCGCTTTTGACGAGTGCCAGACCGATGGTCGATCCGATATGCGGAGAGTAGGCGCTCGATGTCACATAGCCCTCGTCGTTCTCGAGCGTGGCCGCAACTCCCTTGGCGAGAATATGCGAACCACTGCGGAACGACTGTTTCGGATCGAGCGGCACGACGCCCACCAGTTGCGGCCGGTCGGGCGCAGCCAATCCCTCGCGCTGAAGCATCGCCTTGCCGATGAAATCCGGCTTGGTCGCCGAGACCATCTTGCCGAAGCCGAGATCGGCCGGCACGACCGTGCCGTTGATCTCGTTATGCGTCACATGGCCCTTTTCGATACGCAGCACGCTGAGCGCCTCGACCCCGTAGGGCATGATGCCGTGGTCCTTTCCTGCTTCCAGCAGCGCATCGGCTACGCTTTCGCCGAAGCCGGCTGGGACCGCGAGCTCGTAGGCGAGTTCGCCCGAGAAGGAAATCCGGAAGAGGCAACCGTGAAGCGCGCCGTCGAACAGCGAAACCTCCTTCGCTGCGAGGAAGGGGAAGGCCGCGTCGGAGATATCCTCATCGACGATCTTCTGCAGGATTGCGCGTGCCTTCGGTCCGGCAATCGCCATCTGCGCCCACTGGTCGGTGATGGAGGCGAGACGGACATCCAGTTCCGGCCAGAGTGCCTGCGCGCAGAATTCGAGGTGGTTCATGACGCCGGCCGCATAGGCGGTCGTCGTCGTCATGAAGAAGTGGTTTTCCGCGAGCCGGCTTGTCGTGCCGTCGTCATAGATCATGCCGTCCTCGCGCAGCATCAGACCGTAGCGCGCCTTGCCGACGGGCAGCTTGAGGAAGGCGTTGCAATAGACGCGGTTCAGGAATTCGGCCGCGTCGCTGCCCGAGATCTCGATCTTGCCGAGCATCGAGACGTCACAGATGCCGGCGTTCTTCCGGACGTTCAGCACTTCCCGGTCGACGCTTTCCCGCCAACTTTGTTCGCCGCTCCGCGGAAACCACGAGGAGCGATACCAGAGACCGGTTTCGACGAAGACGGCACAATGCTTCTTTGCCCAGTCATGGAGCGGCGACTTGCGGACCGGCTGGAAATGATGGCCTGTATGCGCACCGGTCAATGCACCGAAGGAAACCGGCGTATAGAAAGGGCGGAACGTCGTTGTTCCGACCTCCGCGGGCGAGACGCCGCGTGCCTTGGCTATCAACCCGATCGCATTGACGTTCGAGAGCTTGCCCTGGTCGGTGGCCATGCCATTCGTGGTGTAGCGCTTGGCAAGCTCGACATGGCTGTAGCCTTCGCGGACGGCGAGGCCGATGTCCTTGAGATGTACGTCGTTCTGGAAATCGACAAAGGCTTTGCCCTTGATGCCGGGGATTGACCACAATGGTCTTGGGGAATGCGTATCCTCGTCCCCCTCGACCTTTGGAAGGGCAAAAGGCGGGCACGACAAGCCGAGCTCTTTGATAATCGCTTGAGCCCGGACGGCACCCTCCCCGAGGCAGGCGGCGAGGTCCGTCGTCGCTGCGGCGCCGCCGGCGACCTCAAGGCCCTTCAGGTCAGCGGGGGCGAGGAAGGCGCCTTTTTCCGCCGACCAGACGGGCTTGGCCCCCCGATGGCAGGCGAGATGGATGATCGGGCTGAAGCCGCCCGCGACGGCGAGCGCATCGACCGCGATTGTTTCCGTTCGGCTGTCGCGGCGGACTTCGATCGCGGAGATCGCCTTGCGACCTCTGGTCGCGCAAACGACCGCCTCCTTGATTACGCGCGCCTTGCCGCGGTAGCCGACGCCTGCCGACGGTCGGCTGTCGATGATGGCAACCACGTCGACGCCGGCTACCTCGAGATCGCGCGCGAGGGCATAGCCGCCATCGTTGGTGGTGAAGATGGCGGTCGATTGACCGGGCGCGACGCCGTAGCGGTTGAGATAGGTGCGCATGGCGCTCGCCATCATCACGCCCGGACGGTCATTGCCGCCAAAGACGAGCGGGCGTTCTTCCGCGCCGGTCGCAAGCAGGGCATGCCTCGCGACGATGCGCCACAGCCGCTCGACGGGCAGATGGGGCGCGGGGTCGCGTACATGCTTCTGCACCCGCTCGACCGTGCCGAAGACATTGCCGTCGTACCAACCAATGGCTGTCGTCCGCATCATCACCCGGACATTGGGCATAGACTGTAGTTCGGCACTTGTGTCGCGCGCAAAGTCGGCGGCCGCCTTGCCGTCGATCGTCGCCATCTCGAACAGGAGCGAACCGCCAGGCAACGAGCCCTCGTCGACGAGAATGACGCGTGCACCTGCGCGGCCGGCGGTGAGCGCCGCGGCAAGGCCCGTCGGACCGGCGCCGATGACGAGCAGGTCGCAGTGCGCCCAGCTCTTCTCGTAGCTGTCGGGATCGGCTTCGTAGCTTGCCTTGCCAAGACCGGCGGCCTTGCGGATGAAGGGTTCGTAAAACTTTTCCCAGAAGGCTGCCGGCCACATGAAGGTCTTGTAGTAGAAACCGGCGCCAAGGAAGGGCGACAGCAGGCCGTTCAGCGCACCGACGTCGAAATCAAGCGACGGCCAGCGGTTCTGGCTCTGCGCTTCGAGGCCCGCGTAGAGCTCCTGCATGGTGGCGCGTGTATTGGGTTCCGTGCGGCCGCCGCGACCGACGGTGACCAGCGCATTCGGTTCGGCGGCCCCCGCCGTCAGGATTCCACGCGGGCGGTGGTATTTGAAGCTGCGGCCAACCAGCATCTGACCATTCGCGAGCAGTGCGGAGGCAAGCGTGTCTCCGGCAAATCCCTGCATCGGCTTGCCGTCGAAGCTGAAGGAAAGCGGCGCCTTGCGATCGACAAGACCGCCCTTGGACAAGCGATAGGAACTCATGTGCGCTCCTCCAATCGAGAGCCGTCAGCCGCATCGCGGCACGCGGCGACCTCATGCGTCACGGTATCGCGAGTGAGAATGAGCCAGCGGCGGCAACCGGAGGTGTGGTGCCAGTATTCTTCATAGGCGCCGCGCGGGTTGTCGCGCAGATAGACGTAGTCGAACCACTCGGAAGCATCCGCGCCAGCCGCTGGACGCTTCAGGGCTGCGCCCTTGATCGTGAATTCTTCTTTGGGTCTTCGCCCGCAGTTCGGGCAGGGCACGAGACTTGCCATTTCGGATTTCCTTGGTCCGCAAACTCAGTGAAGGTTGGGCTGGGCGCCTTGCCCCTTTTCGTCGATGAGATAGCCGCGCTCGAAACGGTCGAGACGAAAGGCTGCGGCAGTCTTTTGTGGCGTGCCGCGGGCGATGAGATGCGCAAAGCAGAAGCCGGAGGCGGGGGTGGCCTTGAAACCGCCATAGCACCAGCCGGCGTTGAGATAGAGATTGTCGATCGGCGTCCGGTCGATGATCGGCGAGCCGTCCATCGACATATCCATGATGCCGCCCCAGGATCGCAGCACGCGCACTCGCGACAAGGACGGGATCATCGCCTTGCCGGCTTCCGCGACGTGTTCGACCGTCGCAAGGTTGCCGCGCTGTGCATAGGAATTGTAGCCGTCGAGATCGCCGCCGAAGACGAGGCCACCCTTGTCCGATTGCGAAACGTAGAAGTGTCCGGCGCCGAATGTGACCACGCCGTCGATAAAAGGCTTCAAGCCTTCCGACACGAAGGCCTGGAGCACATGGCTCTCGATCGGCAGCTTGAGTCCGGCCATCTCCGCCACCTGAGACGAATTGCCGGCCGCTGCCAGCGCCAACGTATTGCAGCCGATAAAGCCGCGGCTGGTTTCGACGCCTGCTACGCGGCCATTTTCGCGTCGTATCGCAGTCACTTCGCAATTCTGGATGATATCGACGCCGCGCGAGTCGGCGCCGCGGGCATAGCCCCAGGCGACGGCATCGTGACGAACCGTGCCGCCACGCCGTTGCAGGAGCCCGCCCTGGATCGGGAATCGGGCATTGTCGAAGTCGAGGAAAGGCAGCATCTTGCGGACGGCCGCCCTGTCGAGAAGTTCGGCGTCCACCCCATGCAGCCGCATTGCATTGCCGCGCCGCGTATAGGCGTCGCGCTGGGCATCGGAATGATAGAGGTTCAGGACGCCGCGCTGGGAGACCATGGCGTTGAAGTTGAAATCCTGCTCCAGCCCCTCCCAGAGTTTCATGGAGAGCTCGTAGAACGGATTGTTGCCGGGAAGCAGATAGTTGGAGCGGATGATGGTCGTGTTGCGGCCGACATTGCCCGAACCGATATAGTTCTTCTCCAGCACCGCGACATTGGCGATGCCGAATTCCTTTGCGAGGTAGTAGGCCGTCGCAAGGCCATGACCACCGCCGCCTACAATGATCACGTCGTAATTGGGCTTCGGGTCGGGCTGGCGCCAGGCCGGCGTCCAGTTCCGATTGCCGCGCAGGCCATTGAGAAGGATGGAAAGTGCAGAGTAGCGCATGGGTGTCGCCCTATCAGAAGTCCTCGGAGGGCAAGCTAGCATCTGAATCGCCCGATGAGTTGCAAATACGGGACGCTTTGATGTAAGAATCGGGCATGGCATCTTCCGACAGCAAGAATATTCAGAGAATCGGCTTTCTGCTGGTTCGGAATTTCGCGCTGATGAGCTACGCATCGGCGACGGAGCCGTTGCGTGCGGCCAATCTTCTCGCCGGCCGAACCCTCTACCAGATCGTCCCACTCGCGCAGGAGGCCGGGACCGTCACTTCATCCTCCGGCGTGCCGATCGGCTGTGCGGATCTGGAGAGCGAGGGAGAAACCTGCCATACGGTCTTCGTCTGCGCGGGCGGAGAGCCCGCCGACTGGGCGGACACGTCTGCGTCGCATACGACGCTCCGGCGGCTATCGCGCCTCGGAGTTCGCATCGGCGGCATATCGAGCGGAGCCTTCGTGCTCGCCGCTGCCGGGCTGCTCGACAATCGCGACTTCACAATTCATTGGGAGCACGCGCCTGCGCTGAAGGAAGCATTTCCCCATCTCACCCCCCGACACGCGCGCTTCGTGCTCGATGGCGGAATTGCCACCTGTGGCGGTGGGGTGGCGCCGCTCGACATGATGCATGCGATGATCGCCGAACGCCTGGGCGCCGATTTTGCCCGCCGGGTCAGCGACTGGTATCTGCACGCGGCCGTCGCCGAACCGGCAGCGCCGCAGCGTGGTTCGGTCGCAGAGCGGTTCGGAACCAATCATCCTGCCCTTTTGGCGGTTCTCGAGAAGATGGAAACGGCGATCGAACGACCACTCGACCGGACCTCCATGGCGCGGTTGGCCGGCGTCAGCCCGCGGCATCTCGATCGGCTTTTCAAGGAGTATCGCGGGGCGGGCTTTCTCGAGACATACCGCGAGATCCGGCTGCGCCACGCGCGCCGGCTTTTGCAGCAGAGTCCGCTCTCAATCCCGGAAATCGCCTATGCCACCGGTTTTTCCAGCCCCGCGCATTTTTCGAACGCGTTCAAGCGCTTGTTTTCGGAGACGCCGGGAAGCCTGCGCCGACGGCCCCGAAAACAACCTCTGTCGGGCTCAATGAAAGCGTGAGCCTCGAGCGCACGTCATTCGGACAAGCTCCATTGCGAGCATACGTCTTGCCTATCAAGAAAAAAATATTCTCCACAGTTGATTGCCGCGCAACGAAGTGCTACCACTATTCATGTGCAAACGGAGGGACGACGCAATGTGCGGCATAGTTGGTTTGTTTCTGAAAGACAGCAGGCTTGAGCCACAGCTCGGTCAGTTGCTTTCGGACATGCTGATTACCATGACGGACCGAGGCCCAGACTCGGCGGGGATAGCCATCTATGGCTCGGCCACCGAGGGGAAGGCGAAGGTAACGATCCAGTCGGCGAAACCCAATATCGATTTCGCAGATCTCGAGCGGGACCTCGCTGAAGCGGGTTTGCCGGCACGCGTCGCTCGCAAGAGCACCCATGCGGTCATCGCGGTTGCAGCGGCCAGGCTCGCGGATGTTCGCTCCGTTCTCGCCGCCATTCGCCCGGATGTGCGCATCATGGGGTCCGGCGACAGCGTCGAGATATACAAGGAGGTCGGCCTGCCAAAGGACGTCGTCGCCCGTTTCGACGTGCGCTCCATGAGCGGTACGCATGGCATCGGCCACACTCGCATGGCGACGGAATCGGCAGTCACGACGCTCGGGGCGCACCCGTTCTCCACGGGGTCGGACCAGTGCCTCGTACACAATGGCTCGCTGTCGAACCACAACAATTTGCGCCGCGATCTCACCCGCGAGGGCATGGCCTTCGAGACGCAGAACGACTCTGAAGTCGCCGCCGCTTACCTGACGGCGGAAATGGCCAAGGGCAAAGACCTCGGCGAGGCGTTGACGAGCGCGCTCGACGATCTCGACGGCTTCTTCACTTTCGTCGTCGGCACCAAATCGGGCTTCGGCGTCGTTCGTGATCCGATCGCCTGCAAGCCGGCGGTGATGGCCGAAACGGATCAGTATGTCGCCTTCGGCTCCGAATACCGGGCACTCGTCAGCCTGCCGGGCATTGAAGACGCACGCGTCTGGGAGCCGGAGCCCGCCACCGTCTACTTCTGGGATCATGAGAAGGCTGCATAACCATGGACGCGAGTGTAGAACGAGAAAGTCTGGAAGCAATGCGCGTTTTCGATCTCGTCAAAACGCCTCTTCGCGAGTTGAACAGCGCGCTGCACGCGATCGCCCCGGGCAGGAATGACACGAACTTCGAAGTCATCAATCCGCGAGGCAGCCATGCCGTTGCCGTCGGCATCGACCAGCCGGTCACCGTTGATGTGCGCGGCAGCGTCGGCTATTACTGCGCCGGCATGAATGACGGCGGAACCATTACGGTTCATGGCTCGGCCGGCCCAGGCGTGGCCCAAAACATGATGTCCGGCACGGTGATCATAGAAGGTGATGCGTCGCAATATGCCGGCGCGACCGGACGCGGTGGCCTTCTCGTCATCAAGGGCAATGCGGCATCGCGCTGCGGGATCTCGATGAAGGGCATCGACATCGTCGTTCATGGTAGTATCGGCCATATGTCGGCCTTTATGGGCCAGTCCGGCCACCTCGTCGTGCTCGGCGATGCGGGCGATGCCCTGGGTGACAGTCTTTATGAAGCCAAACTCTTCGTGCGCGGCACGGTCAAGAGCCTCGGCGCCGATTGCATCGAGAAGGAGATGCGTCCGGAGCACCTGCAAAAGCTCGCCGAGCTACTGGAAAAGGCCGACGTCCAGGGTATCCGGCCGGAGGAGTTCAAGCGCTATGGCTCGGCCCGCAAGCTCTACAATTTTAATATCGACAACGCCGACGCGTATTAAAGGCAAGGGACGAGTATGAGCTATCACAACCCCTATACCCCGCCGCGCAAATCCGCGACCTTCGACGACTATACGCTTGCGGAAATCCGCCGTGCGGCTGCCACCGGTATCTATGATATTCGCGGCGCCGGCACCAAGCGCAAAGTTCCGCACTTCGACGACCTTCTCTTTCTCGGCGCGTCGATCTCGCGCTATCCGCTCGAAGGCTATCGCGAGAAATGCGATACCTCGGTCGTTCTCGGCACACGCTACGCCAAGAAGCCGATCCAACTGAAGATCCCGATCACCATCGCCGGCATGAGCTTCGGCGCGCTGTCTGGCCCTGCCAAGGAGGCGCTCGGCCGCGGCGCGACGATTTCCGGCACCTCGACCACCACCGGCGACGGCGGCATGACGGACGAGGAGCGCGGCCATTCTCAGACGCTGGTCTATCAGTACCTGCCCTCGCGCTACGGCATGAACCCGAAGGATTTGCGCCGCGCCGATGCCATCGAGGTTGTGGTTGGTCAAGGCGCCAAACCCGGCGGTGGTGGTATGCTGCTTGGCCAGAAGATTTCCGACCGCGTCGCCAACATGCGCAACCTGCCCAAGGGTATAGACCAGCGCTCGGCCTGCCGCCATCCCGATTGGACCGGGCCGGACGATCTCGAAATCAAGATCCTTGAAATACGCGAGATCACCGACTGGGAGAAGCCGATCTATGTGAAGGTCGGCGGAGCACGCCCCTATTACGACACGGCACTCGCGGTAAAGGCTGGAGCCGATGTCGTGGTGCTCGACGGCATGCAGGGCGGCACGGCTGCCACCCAGGACGTGTTCATCGAGCATGTCGGCATGCCGATCCTCGCCTGCATCCGCCCGGCCGTGCAGGCGCTGCAGGATCTCGGCATGCACCGCAAGGTCCAGCTCGTCGTATCCGGCGGCATTCGCTCCGGCGCGGACGTCGCCAAGGCGCTGGCGCTCGGCGCCGATGCGGTTGCCATCGGCACGGCCGCTCTGGTCGCCATCGGCGACAACGATCCGCGGTGGGAAGAAGAATACCAGAAGCTCGGCACGACGGCCGGCGCCTATGACGACTGGCACGAAGGCAAGGATCCGGCTGGCATTACCACGCAGGATCCCGAACTCGCCGCCCGCCTCGATCCGGTTGCCGCCGGCCGCCGTCTCGCCAACTATCTGAAGGTGATGACATTGGAGGCGCAGACCATTGCGCGCGCTTGCGGCAAGAACCACCTGCATAACCTCGAGCCGGAAGACCTGTGCGCTCTGACGATGGAAGCCGCCGCCATGGCGCAGATCCCGCTCGCCGGCACGAACTGGTATCCCGGCAAAGGCGGCTTTTGAATATGACAGGCCGCACTTGAGAGGTTGCGGTCTGCTTTGAAATTGAGTGTCTGAATCCAAAAGGGGAACAACGTGACACTGGATCTCTCTACATTCGCTCGCGACAAGGGCGTTAAATATTTCATGATCAGCTACACGGACCTGTTCGGCGGACAACGCGCCAAACTGGTTCCGGCTGAAGCGATCGCGGACATGCAGAAGGGCGGCGCGGGCTTTGCTGGCTTTGCGACCTGGTTCGATCTGACGCCTGCGCATCCGGATCTTTTTGCCCTGCCGGATGCTTCCTCGGTCATCCAGCTGCCTTGGAAGAAGGATGTCGCCTGGGTTGCCGCCGACTGCTTCATGGACGATGTGCCGCTCGACCAGGCGCCGCGTGTCGTGCTCAAGAAGCTGGTTACCGAAGCCGCCAAGGAAGGGCTACGGGTCAAGACTGGCGTCGAGCCGGAATTCTTCCTGATCTCCCCGGATGGTTCGAAGATTTCCGACACGTTCGATACTGCAGAAAAGCCCTGCTACGACCAGCAGGCGGTGATGCGCCGCTACGACGTGATCGCCGAGATCTGTGACTACATGCTCGAGCTTGGCTGGAAGCCCTACCAGAACGATCATGAGGACGCGAACGGCCAGTTCGAGATGAACTGGGAATATGACGACGCGCTGAAGACGGCCGACAAGCACTCCTTCTTCAAGTTCATGGTGAAATCCGTCGCCGAGAAGCACGGCCTCAGAGCAACCTTCATGCCGAAGCCCTTCAAGGGGCTGACGGGCAACGGTTGCCATGCGCATATCTCGGTTTGGGACTTGGAAGGGGAGATCAATGCTTTTGCCGACAAGAGGGACGAATTCGGCCTCTCGGCGCAGGGACGCCACTTCCTTGGTGGTATTATGAAGCATGCCAGCGCACTCGCCGCTGTCACCAATCCGACGGTCAATTCCTACAAGCGCATCAACGCGCCGCGCACGATCTCCGGTGCGACCTGGGCACCGAACTCCGTGACCTGGACCGGCAACAACCGCACCCACATGGTGCGTGTCCCCGGCCCTGGCCGCTTCGAGCTGCGCCTGCCGGACGGCGCCGTCAATCCTTATCTGCTGCAAGCGATCATCATCGCGGCCGGCCTGTCCGGCATCCGTACCAAGGCTGACCCCGGCCGCCACTACGACATCGACATGTACAAGGACGGCCACAAGGTGACCGACGCGCCGAAGCTGCCGCTCAACCTGCTCGACGCGCTGCGGGAATACAGCAAAGACGAGGAGCTGCAGGCGGCTCTGGGACGAGAGTTCTCCGCCGCCTATCTGAAACTCAAGCAGAGCGAGTGGGACACCTATTGCTCGCAGTTCACCGAGTGGGAGCATCAAACCACACTCGATATCTAGGGATCTCCCCAGCCGCTTTGCGGCAATTCCCCGTGCTTCGGCACGGGGATTTTTAACGTCACTTGCAGCGCCGCGCGTCTTTTCAGGCGCGCAAAGGTCGCTGTGACTCTTTTAATCTGCGCATTGAGCTTCCCGAATATCGGGTCCGATTTTCGGGTCGATGCTATAGAGAGAGCGTGCCACATGACAAACTACGTCCTGACCGTAGCCTGCAAGTCCACCCGGGGTATCGTCGCTGCCATTTCAGGATTTCTGGCGGAAATGGGTTGCAACATCACCGACAGCTCACAGTTCGACGACCTCGGCACAGGCAGGTTCTTCATGCGTGTCGGATTCATTTCGGAAAAGGGAGCAACGCGCGCAGATCTGGCTTCGGGGCTGAAGCCGATCGCCGAGACGTTCGAGATGGAGACCACCCTCCACGACCAGTCGGAGCGCATGAAGGTGCTGCTGATGGTCTCCCGTTTCGGTCACTGCCTGAACGACCTTCTCTACCGCTGGCGCATAGGCGCGCTGCCCATCGACATCGTCGGGGTTGTTTCAAACCACTTCGATTATCAGAAGGTCGTCGTCAACCATGACATCCCGTTCCACCACATTCCGGTAACGAAGGAAAACAAGCCTCAGGCGGAAGCCAGAATTAGCGAACTGGTGGAGAGTACCGGGACAGAACTGATCGTGCTCGCGCGCTACATGCAGGTTCTGTCGGACAAGATGTGTGAGAAGATGTCCGGCAAAATTATCAATATTCACCATTCTTTCCTGCCGAGCTTCAAGGGTGCCAACCCGTACAAGCAGGCCTATCAGCGCGGTGTGAAGCTGATCGGTGCCACGGCGCACTACGTGACGGCCGACCTCGACGAAGGTCCGATCATCGAGCAGGATACGGTCCGGATCACCCATGCGCAGAGCGCGGAAGACTATGTCTCGCTTGGCCGAGATGTCGAAGCGCAGGTACTTGCACGTGCCATTCATGCTCATATCCACCGCCGGGTCTTCCTCAATGGTGCCCGCACCATCGTATTTCCTCCAAGCCCCGGTTCTTATGCGTCGGAAAGAATGGGGTGATGGCCGAGGCAGGCAGCTGGTCGCCCGCCAAGGAGGCAGGACCGTCGCCACATTGAGATGGCGGGCCTGCTCTCAATCGGATTCGATTTAAGAAAACATGCAGCAGTGCAAAGATTTACAGCGGCCGTTCCTGCGTCCTAAGACGCACGGCGCCGCAGGATCGATCTCAGCTCTTGCGAGCCATGACTGTGCGGACACGCGCACGGCGATAAGCGTCGGGGATCGATAGGGCCCAGACGAACAGGCCGCCGGCATGCCTCCCGAGAAATGAACGATCAGGAGGCGCCGTCATGTAGGTAACGACCGAGAAGAACACGACGAAAAAGGCAAAGGCCAGGCCGCGGGATGCATTGCGCACTGCCACATGGCCGGCACCAGGCAGCACCGAGGCCAGCGCAAGCACCATATAGGGATTGATCGGCTTGGCCATGGTGCGCTCCTCAGCTGGCAGCGGTATCGGGAGAAATCGGTATATCGTCGGCCAGGCAGCGGCTCAGGGCCGCTGCTTCGGCGATCGTCCGGCGTATGATCTCAGGCGCAATCGCGGTGACTGCAAAACGCGCCTGCCGCAAGATCAGATGCGCGCCGCGTTGGCCCTGCGCCGCCTGACGGACGAGCCGCACGCCGCGCGGAGTAATCGCGGCCTCCTTGAGTGTGGGATCGGAAAACAGGCTGCCGAACATGGCTGTGGCGCGTTCGACCTGCTGGCGCGAGGCGCTCCCGTCACCGCGCATCAAAAGGGCGGCATTGGTGGGCGGGGGGGTGAACCAATGCGGCATGTCGTGGACGAGCGAGTAGAACTCGGCGCCGGTCGGCCGGGCCAGCGCACCGATCCTGGGCCGGGCGCATACGGCGGCTTCGAGCAAAGTGAGCTTCAGCCATAATTGCGGTAGCCGTCGGCAGACCATTGTGTCGACCACGAGTTCGACCTTTATCTGCCGCCCGTCCTCAAGCTTGCCGACGAGGATCGGAAACTGATCAGCGCCGTGGGTGATACGAGCGACCGGAAACAGCCGTGCGGCTTCATCCAAGAGGCTGCGGCGCCAGGCCAGAGCCGCCCGGTGGTCGTGGACGGCGCGTGCGCCCATCCCTATGCCGCAAGCTGCTATGAAGGCTGAGAATGCAAGGGTGGTGATCATGCGTGCGCCCTGGCGTAATCGCCGGCTTTTGCACGGCAAGCGCCCTGGAAAGAGGTTAGGGCGCGGGGATCCGAATCCGGCAACGCGCCTTGTGAGGGTCGGCGGCACGCAGGTGCCGCCGACTTCGACCCGATCAATAGCCGCGTGGCTTCGGCCACGGCATGGTGAACTGGTCGCCGCGGCGCACGAACTTGTAGCGCCGGAAGTGGAACCAGAGCGACGCCACGATGTAGAAGCACATCATCGCGCTGAGCTGTGTGCCGTAGCCGAGGAACACGGCGAAATAGGCGGTCGAGCACAGGACAAGCAGCACGATCGTTGGCAGCGGATGGAACGGATGCACGTAGCCGCGCTTGATCTTGTCGAGCGGCCATTTGTTGCGGAACATGACCATGTTGAAGGTCATGAAAGTATAGCCGAGCAGGCCCGACAGGATCGAGAAGGTGACGACCTGATCGAGCGGAGCGCCGAGCGCAAAGATGAGCGCGATTGGAACCAGGAACACGATCGCCCGATAGGGCGTGCGGTACACCGGATGGACCGCGCCGAACCAGCTTGGCAGATAGCGGTCGCGGCTCATCGAGAACCAGGCGCGAGAAGCGTCGTTGATGCAGCCGTTCGCCGAGGCAAGCGTGGCGAACGCCGTGCCGACGAAGAGCAGGACCATCAATCCGGCGCTGCCGGTGACGCGGGCGGCATCGAACAGCGGCGTGCCGGCTTGGCCAAGATATTCCCAAGGCATCAGCCCCGAGCAGACATACCAGGTCATGGTGGCCGCGATCAGCAGCGTCATGATGCCGGCCATGGTGCCATAGGGCAGCGAACGGGCAGGGGAGCGCACTTCCTCTGCGGCCTGGCAGGTGCCCTCAATTCCCAGATAGTACCAGAGACCGAAATGCAGCGATGCAACGATACCGACCCAGCCATAGGGCAGTGGATCGGACGTGATGGCCGAGAAGTCGAGCGGTACCGCGGAGGCGCCGAACTGCACCGATACGAACAGCGCTATGATCGCGATGAAGGCGATGGCGGTGATGACCAGATTGAAGGTCAGCGTCGCGAGCACGCCGCGATAGTTGAGCCACGCCAGGAACATGATGGCGAGCACGATAAAGGGTTGCTGGTTCAGCCCTGCCTGGCCCTGCATGCCCGCGACCGTGTCGAGCAGGAAGCCGACGGTGATTGCATTTGCGGCCTCGAGCATGGTGTAGGCCATGACGAGGAAGAGGCCGACGTTGAAGGCCATCAGCGGGCCGACGATGTGCTTGGCCTGGGCGTACTGGCCGCCGGCCGCGGCAACCGTCGAAGTCACCTCCGAGTCGATCATGGCGACGCAGGTGTAGAGCAGGCCGGCCACCCAGCAGGCGATCAGGCCGGCGATCATCCCGCCTTTTCCGACAGAGAAATTCCAGCCCATATATTCGCCGACGAGAACGATACCGACGCCGAGTGCCCAGACATGCGAAGGCCCGAGCACTCTCAACAGGCGAATCCGGTCGGTCCCAGCCGCGGTTGATGCGAAATCTTCCATTGCTGTTCCCCTTAAAGCTCGTGGCGTTCTGCGGTAGCTTCGATCTCGCCTTCGCGAGAAGAGATCAGCAGGTCGTTGTCATAGGTGATGTCGATGCGGATGAGGTCGGCGACCATCAGCACGCCGAACAGCGCCGACAGTGCCCACGCCGCATATTCGAGTAGGTTCCACATGCGTAAGCTAGCCTCCCTAGCGCCGCTTCTCGCCGAAGCGTTCTTCGATGACCTCGCGGTATTCCCTGTCGGAAAGCCGAACCACCATCACGAAATAGCCGATGACGAGCACGGCCATGACGATAAGTGCAGACCAACTGAAGCTGTAGTCGAAGCGGGCGGTGATGATTTCATTCGCGGCGGCCGGATCGGTGACACCCAGTGCCGCCCACTGCTGCTGTTCCGTGGCGTTCTGGCCAAGAGCTTCCCAGGTCGGATTGGCGATCGGGCTTGGCACCTTGGCCGCGCCGGCAAGGCCGAGATAGAGCGGTATGTAGAGCGCGCCGATAGTGAGCACGAGCAAAGTGATCACGTCGAAGATCTGGCCCACCAGGCTTTGTTTGGGGGGGTCGTATGCCATGAAGCCACTCCTAGAGTTTGTGGCGACGCATCTCGTCGAGATGCTTGAGATCGAGGCTATAGATGAAGTGCTTGTCTTCCTCGTAGTGGCGCAGCATGGCCACGATCGCGGCCGTGTTGAAAATTAGGACCAGCACGCATGCAACGGTCAGGATAATCGCGATTGGGGTCAGCGATATGTAGGGCCAGACGCTGAACAATGCGAATAGCATCGTGGACCACAACACCACGACGAACGTCGTTAGGCAGGCACGGTCGCGCCTATGCATGGCATGGATACGCTGACTGAGAGTCGTGTCTTCAAGAAGCTTGCTAAGCGTCGCTTCCATTGGCTTTCCTCCTCCATTGGGTCCTCCTCCAGCCCGCTTCGGGTTCTTATTGTCTCGGGATGGAATCTCGCATCTTTCAGCACGGCAAAAAGATTTGCCTCACAGGAATGTTAGGCGAAGTGAAATTACTGTCAAGTGCAGCTGCCTGCTTCGCGCTCCTGCGAATTGAGGCCAGGCCGGGACGGCATTGAATAGATTGATCTTTGTCAGCGAACGGTGTGTCAAAAAACTTCACCGAACCCGACAAGAGCAGGCGGCAATGCGCCCGGCGACCATCGTTCGGGCAGGCCGGCTACCCACCCGGACGCACAGGATTTCTACCCGACCGGGCGTTTTCAACTGCGACGAAAGACGGTCTGCTGCTGGTCGGGATATTTCCCCAACAAAGCATTTTCGTAGGACGGGCGGGGGTCGCCTGCTTTGGCTGCCTCCTGGGAACAACAGCTAGACAAACGGGTGTCGCAGTGGAGGAGTTCAGACCGCTCAGTTTTCGCGAGGATGTGCGCAGCCTTCTGTTCAGGCTGCTGCTGTCAGTCGTCAGCGAACGCGAACCCGCATTGGCCGCGGTGCTTACCGGAGCGGTGCCGCTGGACGCTCTGCCCGAGGAACAGCGCATCGGCGCGCTGCAAGCGACCGGCATCTGGTTCCAACTCGTCACCATCGCAAACGAACTGCTGGCCATGCGTTCGCGCCGCGAACTCGAGCAGATGGGCGGGGCGGACGAAGTCGTCGGCTCCTTCTCCAACGTCGTGGGTGAGATCGCGGCGGCAGGCTATCCGGCCGAGGATATCCAGGCCACCCTGGACAATCTCTGCGTTGGACCGACGATGACCGCCCATCCGACCGAGGCCAAGCGTGTCACCGTCCTCGAAATTCACCGGCGCATCTACCGCAAGCTGACCGAGCTCGAACAGCGGCGCTGGGCGCCGCGCGAGCGCGACCAGCACATCAGCGATCTCCAAAGCGAGATCGAGCTTCTGTGGATGTCGGGCGAGTTACGGCTCGAACGTCCGTCCGTCGAGCGCGAGATCGCCTGGGGTCTGCACTTTTTCCGCGAAGTCATCTTCGAAGCGACGCCCAAGCTCTATACCGCCGCCCAGGAGGCATTGGCGCGCCACTATCCGGAGTACGACCTCAAGGTGCCGTCGTTCATGCGCTATGCGTCGTGGATCGGCGGCGACCGTGATGGCAATCCGAACGTAACGGCGCAGATCACTGACTATGCGCTCAACGAATGCCGCCAGGCCATCATCGGCTGGTACATCCAGCAAGTTCGCCGGCTGGTCACCGTACTCAGCGTCAGCGCCAACGTCGTCGACATTCCGGACGATTTCGGCAAGGCGCTGGCTCGCGCGCTGCATCGCACCGGCTGTGCTTCGGAGATCGTCGCGCGCAATCCCGACGAGCCGTTGCGCCAGTTCGCGGCGGCGATGCTGGCACGCCTGCAGGCGATGTGCGGCGAAGCCTCGGCCAAGCCCTATGCACGTGCGGACGCCTTCAGGGCCGACCTGCGCGATCTGGAAAACGTTCTCGTCCAGCTCGGCGGCAATCGCGCGGCCGGCCGTTTCGTTCGTCCGCTGCGCCAGCAGGTCGAGAGCTTTGGCTTCCGCACCGTCTCGCTTGACATCCGGCAGAATTCCACCGTCGTCAATCGTGTGCTGGCAGAACTGTTCCGTGATGCGGACGGGGCCGAGGCACCGGCCCCCGACACGCCCCAATGGACCGCGCGCATCCGCTCGGCGCTTCATTCGGGCGAACAACTCTCGGCCGATCGCACGAGCCTGTCCGATGAAGCGCAGGAACTGCTCGATCTATTCGATGTCATTCGCGAGGCTTCGTCGGATCCGAACGGCGGCGCGATCGGTGCCTTCATCTTGTCCATGACGCGGTCGAGCGACGATCTGCTCGCCGTTTATGTGCTGGCCCAGTATGCCGGCCTCGCCCCCACGCTCGACGGCAGCGGCACCATCAACCTGCGTGTCGTGCCGTTGTTTGAGACCATCGCGGACCTGCGTGCCGCGCCCGAAATTCTGGACCAGTTGCTCGGCGTGTCGATCGTCCGCCGCTCGGTCCGTGACTTCGGCAACCGCCAGGAGGTCATGCTCGGCTATTCCGATTCCAACAAGGACGGAGGCTTTCTCGCCTCCAACTGGGAGCTTAACAAGGCGCAGCGGCGTATCACCGCGCTCAGCCAGAAGCGCAATGTCAAGATCAGCTTCTTCCACGGGCGCGGCGGTTCGGTCAGCCGTGGCGGCGCGCCCACAGGCCGGGCGATCGCAGCCCAGCCGGCAGGCACTATCGGCGGGGTCATGCGCGTCACGGAACAGGGTGAAGTGGTGTCGTCGAAATTCGCCAACCGCGGCACTGGCCTCTATCAGCTCGAAATCCTGGCCGCGAGCGTCTTCGCCCACTCGGTCAAGTCGCGCAATGAACTCGAGCTCAAGGATACTCCAGAGTTCAGCGAGGCACTGGAGGCGCTGACCGGCATGTCGCAGGCATCCTATTCGGGCCTGATACGGGAGCCTGGTTTCATCGACTATTTCAATCAGGCGAGCCCGGTTGAAGAACTGTCGCTGCTGAAGATCGGCTCGCGCCCGGCACGCCGCTTCGGCGCCCGCGACATCTCCGATCTGCGCGCAATTCCCTGGGTCTTCGCCTGGAGCCAGAACCGGCATCTGATTACCAATTGGTACGGCATCGGCAGCGCGCTGAATTCCTTCGTCAATGTGCGCGGAGAGGTCGGTCTCGACCTGCTTCGGCAAATGTTCGAACGTTCGCGCTTCTTCCGGCTCATCGTCGACGAGGTCGACAAGGGCCTCTATCAGTCCGACATGGACATTGGCCACCTTTATGCGGGCCTGGTGCAGGATCATGAGCTGGGCGAGCGCATCTACGGTAAGATCGCTGCAGAATACGCGCTGACCCGCAAGATGATCTCGCAGATCAATGGGGGTCTGGAGCTCTCTGAACGGTTCCCCGCCTTCAAGCGCCATTTTGACCGCATACGTCCACAGATGGATTCGATCCATCGTCTGCAGGTGCAGTTGCTGCGCGAGGTGCGCGCCCGGGACGGCAATTCGGCCAGCCCGAAGCGGGCGGTCAATGCGCTGCTGCTTTCGATCAATTGCATTTCGGCCGGCCTCGGATGGACCGGCTGACGAGCATTGGCGCAGTGAAGCGCCGCAAGGGAGGAGCCAAATGAATATTCCCACCAGGTTCGGCGTCGGCAGTGCCGATCATTTCTTCCGCAGCGGCGTTGCCCAGGCGGATCCCGCCGTGAGCGGCATGGTCGACCGCGAACTCCACCGCCAGCGCGACGAAATTGAACTGATCGCCTCGGAAAACATCGTCTCCAAGGCAGTGCTCGAGGCGCAAGGCTCGGTGCTGACAAACAAATATGCCGAGGGTTATCCCGGCCGTCGCTACTATGGCGGCTGTCAGCATGTCGACGAGGTCGAGGAACTCGCCCGCGAACGCGCCAAGACGATTTTCAACTGCAGCTTCGTGAACGTGCAGCCCAATTCCGGAAGCCAAGCCAATCAGGCGGTGTTCATGGCGCTGATGCAGCCGGGCGACACGTTCCTTGGTCTGAACCTCGCCGCCGGCGGGCACCTGACCCACGGCGCGCCGGTCAATCAATCGGGCAAGTGGTTCAACGTCGTTTCGTATGGCGTGCGCCCCGACACCCACCGCATCGACATGGACGAGGTGCGCGACCTGGCCAGGAGACATCAGCCCAAGGTGATCCTCGCCGGCGGCTCTGCCTATCCGCGCGTCATCGACTTCAAGGCATTCCGCGAAATTGCCGACGAAGTAGGAGCAAAGCTCTTTGTCGACATGGCGCATTTCGCCGGCCTGGTTGCGGGCGGCGTGCATCCGAATCCGCTTGAGCACGCCCACGTCGTGACCACGACCACGCACAAGACGCTGCGCGGCCCGCGCGGCGGCATGGTGTTGTCCAACGACGAGGAGATCGGCAAGAAGATCAATTCGGCTGTGTTTCCGGGCCTGCAGGGTGGTCCGCTGATGCATGTCATTGCCGCAAAGGCAGTCGCATTCGGCGAGGCGCTTAGGCCGGAATTCAAGATCTACGCCGCAAACGTCGTCGCCAACGCGAAGGCGCTTGCCGACACGCTGTCCAAGGGCGGGGTCGATATCGTCTCTGGCGGCACCGATACGCATCTGATGCTGGTCGACCTCCGGCGCAAGAACCTCACCGGCAAGGCGGTGGAGGCGGCCCTCGGACGCGCCCATATCACCTGCAACAAGAACGGCATTCCGTTCGACCCGCAGGGTCCGATGGTCACGTCGGGCGTCCGTCTCGGCACTCCGGCCTGCACGACCCGCGGCTTCCTCGTGGAGGAATTCCGCCAGGTTGGGCGGCTGACGATGCGCGTCATCGACGGCTTGGCGGCCTACGGCGAAGCCTGCAACGCGGCAGTCGAGACGGCCGTGCGCGAGGAGGTGCAGGAGCTGGTCGGCCGATTCCGAATCTACGAGTAGAGGACATGCACGTGCAGAAAGTGCTCCCGGAACTTTACCAGGACCATGCGTCCATCACCCTCCAGAACGCCTTCCATGACGCGCTCGAAGCGCTGGAGGCGTGGGAGGACGGAAACGAGGAACCTCTCGTCGCCGTGGAAGGGTGCACCGTCCCTATTAGTCATATCTTCGCCCATATGAGCGCCTGCACCGACCTGCTGCCGCTCAGGACGCGCGACGTGCTCGAAAGCATTACCGACAAGGGATCTCTTCTTGCTTTAGCCGGCTCCCTCTATGCCGACGGCGCCAAGCTGGTCATGCCGCTCTGCGTCGAGCGCCTGACGCTGTCACTACTGCGCCCGTCGTCATCAGCGGTGCCGCTGCGCAAGGCCGCCCTCGAGGCATAATACATAAGTCGTTTCGACCCCGCAGACAGGATCGCCGCCGCTGAGTGCATGCATTTGCCGGTACGGCATCGATCCTTCCAAGATCGTCCCCGGACCGCAAATGAAAAGCCCGTCCCGCAGGATCGGGCTTTTGCTCTGAAGGCTTGTATTCGGCCGTCGGCATGGGCCCCTGGCCAAGGCGCCTCCCCGAGCGCACGGCCGCCCCTCATGTAGTGACATCCCATTTCTAGTTTTGGATTGTGCAGCCGCGCGTTCTCCGTCGTTGCCGTCGCGCGCAAGGTTGCCCTGGGCACCTCGACGCGGATGTCAGAGACATTTGCTACGCACAAAATGCTGGACCTAGCGCCTCGGGAATACGTCCGCGGGTGGGTTTCATCCTATCCGATAGGACGCCAGCACCACTGAAAGGGTGGGCTCAGCCCAACGCCCAAGGGTCCACGTTTCTATCCCAACAGGTGTTGTGGGTCGGCGACCGTGAACCGATCATCCTCCCGACAGCCTCAGAAAGGGCACGGCGCCCTGAGCAATCTTCAAGAGGACTTTACATGGCCGGCTTCACCCAGCTTTTCGTTCCAGGACCGACCAATATTCCGGAGATCGTCCGGCAGGCGATGAATATGCCGATGGAGGACATGCGCGCTCCGGACTACCCGACTTTCACGCGCGCCCTGTTCACCGACTTGATGAAGGTGTTCCGGAACGAGACCGGCCGCGTCTTCATCTTCCCGTCCTCGGGCACCGGCGCATGGGAATCGGCGATCGCCAACACCCTTAGTCCAGGCGACCGCGTGCTGATGTCGCGCTTCGGCCAGTTCTCGCATCTGTGGGTCGACATGTGCGAGCGCTTCGGCCTCGACGTCGATGTAGTCGATGTCGAGTGGGGCGCGGGCTGCCCGGTAGAGGTCTATGCCGAGCGGCTTGCTCAGGACAAGGAGCATCGTATCAAGGCGGTATTTGTCACCCACAACGAAACCGCAACCGGCGTAACCAGCGATGTCGGCGCCGTGCGCGCCGCCCTCAACGCTGCCAGGCACCCGGCCCTGCTCTTCGTCGATGGCGTCTCCTCAATCGGCTCGATCGACTTCCGTCAGGAGGAGTGGGGCGTAGACTGCGCCGTCTCCGGCTCGCAGAAGGGTTTCATGCTGCCGCCGGGGCTTGGCTTTCTGTCGGTCAGCCAAAAGGCGCTCGCCACCGCCCGGACCGCCAAGCACAACCGCTGCTATTTCTCCTTCGAGGATCAGATCCGCGCCAACGACACCGGCTACTTCCCCTACACACCGGCGGTACAGCTGCTGCGCGGCCTGCGCGCGGCCCTGGACCTTATCCAGCAAGAAGGCCTTGATAACATCTTCGAGCGCCACAACCGACTGGCGACGGGTGTCCGCAGGGCGGTCGAAGCCTGGGGTCTGAAGCTCTGCGCCAAGGAAGCCAAGTGGCACTCCGACACGGTCAGCGCGGTGCTGGTGCCGGAGGGTGTCGACAGCGCCGATGTCGTCCGCCGGGCCTATTACGGCTACCAGACCTCACTCGGGGTCGGCCTCAGTAAGGTCGCGGGCAAGGTGTTTCGCATCGGCCATCTCGGCTGGGTCAACGAAGTGATGATGTGCGGCGCGATCTCAGCGGCCGAAATGGCGTTGCGCGATTGCGGCGTGAAGGTGCGGCCCGGTTCCGGCGTGGGCGCTGCGCTCGAACACTACCGGCTGTCGGCGCAGCCGGCGATCGCCAAAGTAGCCTGAGACGCCAGCGCCGCACGTCCCTTCGATGCGCGGCACTCCAAAAGGAGGAGACAACATGAGCCACACAATTCACCACCTGCGCAAGTTGCGCCTTCAGCGCAGCGAGCTCGCGGTGCCGGGCTCAAACCCGGAGATGATCCGCAAGGCCGCCGACGGCGCTGCCGACTACATCTTCCTCGATATCGAGGACGCGGTCGCGCCGCCTGACAAGGAGCGGGCGCGCAAGAACATCATCGAGGCGCTCAACGAGATCGACTGGCGCGCCCGCGGCAAAACCATTTCGGTGCGTATCAACGGCCTCGATACCCACTATATGTACCGCGACGTGGTCGACGTGATGGAGCAGGCCGGCGACCGGCTCGACACCATCCTGGTGCCCAAGGTAGGCGTTCCGGCCGACCTCTACATGGTCGAGGCCATGGTCAACCAGATCGAGACCGCCAAAGGCTTTGAGACCCGTGTCGGCCTCGAGGCCCTGATCGAAACCGCCCTTGGGATGGCCAATGTTGAAGCCATTGCCGCCTATGGCGGCCGGCTCGAGGCGCTCCATTTCGGCGTCGCCGACTATGCGGCGAGCTTGAAGGCGCGCACTGTCAACATCGGCGGCCTCAATCCCGACTATCCGGGAGACCAGTGGCACGCGGCACTCTCGCGTATGACGGTCGCCTGCCGAGCCTATGGTCTGCGCGCCATCGACGGACCGTTCGGCGACTTTTCCGATCCGGACGGCTACATTGCCGCCGCCAAGCGCGCGGCCGCGCTCGGCATCGAGGGCAAGTGGGCGATCCATCCTTCGCAGATCGAACTCGCCAATGCCGTGTTCTCACCGCCGGAGAAGGAAGTCACCCGCGCGCGCCGCATCATCGAAGTGCTGAAGGAGGCCGAGGAAAAGGGCAAGGGTGCCGCTGCCCTCGACGGCAAGATGATCGATGCCGCATCCGAACGCATGGCCAGGAACGTGCTCGTCATGCACGAGACAATCGAACGGTCGGCGCGGTCGCGCACGAGTCCGGCAAACTGAGGAGGAACCCACATGGATATTCATGAATACCAGGCGAAGGAACTGCTCTCACGCTACTCGGTGCATATCCCGCGTGGTGGCCTTGCCTACAGCCCGGAGCAGGCGACCTACCGCGCCAGTGAGATCGGCGGTGACAAGTGGGTGGTCAAGGCGCAGATCCATTCCGGTGCCCGCGGCAAAGCCGGCGGCGTCCGCATCTGCAAGTCCGACAGCGAAGTGTCCGACGCCGCCGAATACATGCTCGGCCGCAAGCTGGTAACCCACCAGACAGGCCCGAAGGGCAAGCTGGTTTCGCGCCTTTACGTCGAGGAAACGGTCGACATCCGCCAAGAGCTTTATCTCGGCATTGTGCTCGACCGCAAATCGGAGCGCGTCATGATCGTGGCCTCCGCGTCGGGCGGAATGGAGATCGAAGAGATCGCCGAGAAGCAACCTGACTCGATCATTCGTGCGGTCGTCGACCCGGGTGTTGGCATGCAGGACTTCCAGGCGCGCGAGATCGCCTTCGGCCTCGGACTGGAGAACAGCTTGATCGGCAAGGCAGTGGACACCCTGCTCGGCTGCTACCGCGTGTTCCGCGACTTTGACGCCTCGATGCTGGAGATCAACCCGCTGGTCGTCACCCGCGACGGCAATCTGATCGCCCTGGACGCTAAAATGTCCTTCGACGAGAACGCCCTGTACCGGCGGCCGGAGATATCGGAGCTGCGTGACAAATCGCAGGAAGACCCGCGCGAGACCTTCGCCAGCGACCGCGGTCTCTCCTATGTCGGCCTCGACGGCAACATCGGCTGCATCATCAACGGCGCCGGCCTGGCAATGGCAACCATGGACATGATCAAGATTGCTGGCGGCGAGCCCGCCAACTTTCTCGACATCGGCGGTGGCGCCTCACCCGACCGCGTAGCGAAGGCCTTTCGCGCCGTGCTCGCCGACAAGAATATCGAGACGATCCTAGTCAACATCTTCGCCGGCATCAACCGCTGCGACTGGGTGGCCGAGGGGGTCATCAAGGCAATCCGCGAAGTCGGCGTGCATGTGCCGCTGGTCGTGCGCCTGGCCGGAACCAACGTCGAGGAAGGCCGCCGTATCCTTGCCGAGTCCGGAGAGAAGGTGATTGTGGCCGACACACTGGCCGAAGCGGCCGAGAAATCGGTTGAGGCGATGCGCGCCTTTGGCAAGCGTAAAAAGCACTGACAGGAGGTCGAAATGGCAGTTCTCTTGAATCGCAGGACGCGCGTCATCGTCCAGGGCCTGACCGGCAAGATCGGCTCCTTCCATGCCGAGGACATGAAACGCTACGGCACAAACGTCGTCGGCGGCGTCACCCCCGGCAAAGGCGGACAGGTGCACCATGGCATTCCGGTGTTCAACACGGTCAAAGGCGCCGTGCGCGAGACCGGTGCGGAAGCCTCGGTCGTGTTCGTGCCGCCGCCCTTCGCCGCCGACTCGATCATGGAGGCGGCCGAGGCGGGCGTGAAGCTCTGCGTCTGCATCACCGACGGCATACCTTCGCAAGACATGATGCGGGTCAAGCGCTATATGCGCCGCTTCCGCTACGAAGACCGCATGCGCCTGATCGGTCCGAACTGCGCCGGCGTCATCACCCCCGGCCAGGCCCTGATGGGTATCATGCCGGGCCATATCTACCTGCCCGGCCGCGTCGGCATCGTGGGGCGCTCGGGAACCCTTGGCTACGAAGCAGCCTCTCAGATGAAGGCGCTAGGCATCGGCGTTTCGACCAGCGTCGGCATCGGCGGCGACCCGATCAACGGCTCGTCCTTCAAGGACATCCTCAAGCTGTTCGAGGAAGACCCCGACACGGACGCCGTGGTCATGATCGGCGAGATCGGCGGCCCACAGGAAGCGGAAGCTGCGGAATGGGCTAAGCACCACATGCGCAAGCCGTTGATCGCCTATATCGCCGGCCTTTCGGCGCCAAAGGGCAAGCGCATGGGGCATGCCGGCGCCATCATCTCCGCCTTCGGCGAATCCGCCCAGGAAAAGGTCGAGATCCTGCGCGATGCAGGCGTGACGATCGTGCCGACGCCCGCTGCCTTCGGCCCGACCGTTGCAGGCGTGCTCGAGCAGGGCGTGAGGGCCGCCTGACCCGGCCTTCAGGGGAGCCGGCACCGCCGGTTCCCCTCCTTGCCTCGAACGCAAGGTTCTGTCCCAATTTTCGCGAAGGCCGATGCGCAAAGTCGTGGGGCCGCGCGGTTATCCGCACACACAGTTCATACTGGGGACATGCGATGAAACCACGCATTATGGTCACTCGGCGATGGCCCGCGGCTATTGAACACGTGCTTGCCGAGCGGTTTGACACGACCTTCAATCAAAGCGACGCACCAATGAGCTTGGCGCAACTGAAGGCGGCGTTCCTGGAATTCGACGCGATCCTACCGACCGTCAGCGACAAGCTGCCGGCTGCCGTCTTTCCGGACGCTGAAGTCCGGACCAAGCTGCTAGCCAATTTCGGCGTCGGCTTCAGCCATATCGATCTCGATGCTGCGCGCGAGCGCGGCATTACGGTCACCAACACGCCGGGTGTGCTGACCGACTGCACCGCCGACGTCGCCATGAGCCTTTTGCTCTCGGTTTCCCGTAGGGCAGGCGAGGGCGAACGCCAACTGCGTGCCGGCCTGTGGCCGGGCTGGTGCCCCACGCACATGATCGGCACCAAGGTGACCGGCAAGACCATCGGAATCATCGGCATGGGCCGCATCGGCAAGGCGACTGCCAAGCGTGCACATTTCGGCTTCGACATGGACGTCATCTTCTACAACCGCTCCAAGCTCGACGACGAGGAAATCCGCGCCATGGGCGCGCGCCAGCTGCCGAAGATCGAAGATGTGCTCGCGCGTGCCGATTTCGTGTCGTTGCACTGCCCTGGTGGCGCCGAAAACCGGCACTTCATCAATGCTGCACGGCTCGGAGCGATGAAGCGAGGCGCTTATCTCATCAATACCGCCCGAGGTGACGTGGTCGACCATGATGCGCTGATCGAAGCGCTCGAAGCCGGCAAAATCGCCGGCGCGGGGCTTGATGTCTACGACGGCGAACCGGACGTGCCGCCAGCCTTGATGTGCATGGAAAACGTGGTGCTCCTGCCGCATCTCGGCAGCGCGACAGAGGAAACTCGGGCGGATATGGGCATGAGAGCTGTCGAGAACCTCACCGCCTTTTTCGAAAGGCGCCCCGTTCCCGACAAGGTGGCATGATGATCGCCGACCATGCGGCTCCGGTCGTGCCCGTGCTCCGCCAACAGGCGATCGCGCTGTTCCGTGAAGGTGTTGCGGCATCGGACCCCGAGCGCGCGGTGACCTCGGCGCTCGCAGGTAGGCTTGACGCAATCGCAGCAGCTCGACGCGTCATCCTGATCGCCTTCGGAAAAGCGGCCTGCCTGATGACGCGCGCAGCTCTGCCCTTCGTCCGAGACAAGCTGCATTGTGCACACGCCGTCACCAACCAGGAAAACCTCGAAGATATCGAAGGCGTGCACGTCATTGCCGGAGGCCATCCCTTGCCCAATGAGGGCAGCATCGCGGGTGCGTATGCCATCGAAAGGGCAGCGCGTGCGGCCGAACCCGGAGACTTGCTGCTGGTTCTTGTCAGCGGCGGCGGGTCGGCCCTGATCTGCGCGCCGGCGCCCGGCCTTTCCCTCGCCGACAAAATCGCGCTCAACGATGCACTGATCCGCTGCGGTGCGGAGATCAACGAAATCAACGCGGTGCGCCGGCGGTTCTCGCGCCTCAAGGGGGGGCGGCTGGCCCAGCTCGCTACCGGGGCAAGGATACTGTCGCTCATACTTTCCGACGTGCCGGGCGATGATGTCGGTACCATCGCCAGCGGCCCGACGGCGCAGCCCTCGGCGATGGCCACGGAGATTCTTACCATTCTCGACCGCTACGGGTTGCGCGACAGCCTGCCGGCCACCATTCGTTCGCAAGTCGATCATCTCGTCCGCGACCAAGCCAAAGAGTTCGATCACGTCGAAAACGTGATCATAGGCTCCAACAGCATCAGCCTAGAGCGGGTGGTCAAGAGTGCCCGCGCGAGCTATCCGATCGTCGTCAAGGCAGGCGATTGGCTGAGCGGGGATGTTTCGGAAGTCGCCGAAACGATGCACCGCAGAGCCATCGATGCCTCGAACCAGTGCGGCGGCCCCATCGCCATCGTCGCCGGTGGCGAGCCAACTGTGCGCGTAACCGGTACCGGGATTGGCGGACGCAACCAGGAGCTTGTGCTGCGCTTTGCGCTGCGTAATGAGTTGACAGCGATCAAACGCCCATGGGTTTTCCTGAGCGGTGGCACCGACGGCCGTGACGGCCCCACTGACGCTGCGGGCGGCATCGTTGATCCAAGTTCGACGAGCCGGATGCGCAACATCGGTTGCAATCCACGCGCACTTCTTGAAAACAACGATTCTTATCGCGCGCTGGATTCGTCCGGAGATCTCTTGATCACCGGTGCCACCGGCACCAATGTCGCAGACCTGCAAATCCTGCTGATGCGATAAGACGCGTCCTGCCGGACACACGAACGCGTTTCATCCGATCGTGTCAGCGGACGCCCACCGACACGCGAAACTGGATTCCTTAAAACTTGCAATTGCAGGGCAGGCAAGACTGCAGTGGGTGTCGATCATCTGCTGAGAGAGGAATAACTCGCAGACCAGCCGCGTAACCCGTTGTGGAAAACGCAATAATGTTTACTATCAGTAAAAAATCGAAGCGAGATTGGCATGGCTAGGGAAAACGCGGAAAAAGTGCACGGTAACTCGAAGAAGAATGCCAGGGCAGCTACGGTTGCCGGCGGCGCAGGCAAGGCGGCGGCAGGACTGGCGCGTGTCACGCCGCTGACCCAGGACCCGCATGCCATCCGTGACACCCGTGAAAAGGTGCTGGAGGTTGCGATCGGCCATGAAGTGCGCGCCTTCCGCAAAAAGCTCGGTATCACCGTAGCTGATGTTGCTTCCGCGACCGACATTTCGGTCGGCATGCTGTCGAAGATCGAAAATGGCAACACGTCGCCGTCGCTAACAACTCTGCAGACGCTTTCTCGGGCGCTCGGCGTACCGATCACCGCCTTCTTCCGCCGCTTCGAAGAGGAGCATAGCGCCGTATTCGTCAAAGCGGGGGAGGGCGTCGACGTCGAGCGACGCGGCACCCGCGCCGGCCACCAGTATAATCTCCTCGGCCATATCGGCTCGAACACGGCCGGCGTTGTTGTCGAGCCTTATCTCATCACGCTGACCGAGGATTCGGACGTATTTCCGATGTTTCAGCACGATGGATTGGAGTTCCTCTATATGCTGGAGGGTGAGGTGGTTTACCGGCATGGCAACAATCTTTACCGCATGACCCCAGGTGACAGTCTGTTCTTTGACGCCGACGCTCCGCACGGGCCGGAAGAACTGAGCGCGCTGCCGATCAGGTATCTGTCCATCATTTCCTATCCGCGCGGCCGCGGGCAGGACTGAAGGCACACGGCAGGGCGTCGTTCTTCTCTTAGCTGGTTCGATCTGTACTCGATTTTCCGGCACGCTTGCCCAGCGTTCGACCACACTCGCGTGTCCTTTTGGACGAAGATCAGGCCACGCGCATGGATGCCACGCACCGGCTGTCCGCAGTCTTCGTCGCACCGGGCTCCCTTCTTTGAACTGAAAATGCGCATCGAAAGTCGGTGTTTGGCTGGGAAATAGCGCCGTCGGGCAGACTTGATGCCGATGGCGGCGATAAATTTCGGCCGTCGTCGCCCAGGTTCACATCGAGATTATACTGGAATGAAAAATTAATTCTTGATATGAATAGCCATGTCGAGCGCGCCAGACTTGACAGCGGGAACGGAGGCCCGCCGGAACGCGTAAATCGGGAGAGTGGGGAAAGAGGTGGCACGCGCCGCAATCGGGAGGCACATGAACGCGGAACGGACAAGTCAGCGTCAGGGAAACGGAGTCGATAGATTGCCGACTGCCCTGGAGAACAAGTTTAGAGTCCTGGTAGCCGAACGCAATCCGTTGGTGATTGCCGCGCTCGGTGACATGATCAGGAACGACTCCCGCTTCGATCTGGTCGGCAGCATCCAGACCGGGGAGACGTTTCTCCGGGCGGCTGCCGCTTCAGAGCCGGGTTTCGATCTCGCGGTGCTCGGCTGGAGGCTTTCCGACATGGACAGCGGCGAAGTGCTTGCCGAGATGCAACGGCGTGGCCTCCATGCGCGCATCGTCATCTTTTCTAACGACCATGATATAGGCATCCTCAAGCGGTGTGTGCGCCTTGGGGTGCAGGGTTATTGCTATCAGTTCGACGATCCGTCGATTCTGTTCGATACGCTGGTGGCGGTCGCGCACGGCCGAATCTGCATTCCCTACATTGACGTGTCTAAGATAAATGATACCCCGCTTTCACGCTTGACGACGCGCGAACGCGAGTTGCTGTCAGTGCTTGCCGACGGCTGGACAAATCTCCAGATCGCTGCACGTACCGGGATTTCCGAGAACACCGTCAAGTACCACCTCAAGAATCTGTATGACAAGCTCGACGTCCGCAACCGTGCCATGGCTGTTGCTCTCTACGCCAGAGAGAAGAATCGCGGCCCGCATGCGAGTTCGTAGTCAATAGGCTCGCGGCTCCGTAAGCGCCCCTGGTACAGCGGCCTTTGCGCTCGGCGCGGCTCGGCGCTGCAGAGCAGCGGTCTTCGACGGCTATCCCCGCACGCGTACAAGCACGCGCTCGAGCGCATCCGTCAACGCCCTGCTTCCACCATCCCGGTTGAAATCTTCGAAGACCTGCTCGTTCAGGCCGCCCGGCGTCGAAAACTCGCGTCGGAGGGCATCGAGCGCGGTTTGGTCCGCTGCGGCCGCCTTCTGCGCCAGACTGGAAAAGAGCGGTGCCAAATAGGCGCGTGCCTTCTCCCGTGCTATGCCCTTCTCAGTCAGCCAGCCGGTTGCCCGCTCGCGAATGCCGAAATAGGTGCCTATCAGTGCACTGGCGACCGCAAGCAGGTCGTATTCGTCCTTCGTTTCGCATTCGACGGCGCTGCCAAGGGCATCAAAGATGGCCGCGATTTCGGCGTTGGGCGGGTAGATGGCGGTCACGCCCTCACAATCGGCGACAAAGGGCAGGGGGATGGCCTGGGTGAGTTGCACGTCTTCGCGAATCCAGCTCTTGAGCCTCGTTCGGTCGGTCGCGGCGACGACGCTGACGATCGTCTGGCCCGGCTCGCGAGCCGCGCCGCGGTTTTCGCATTCCGCGGTGAAACGACGATCTCTGCGACGGCGAGAGCGGACTCGACGATGCCGGTCACCATCGATCTCGATAGGCTCGTTCCTTTCGGCCGGATCGGAAGGCCGGCGGAGGTGGCGGCCCTCGTCGCCTTTCTCGCCTCCGACGAGGCGGCGTTCATGTGCGACTCGCCCGTTGAGATCACCGGCGCCCAGGCGGCAGCCTGAGGGAGCGCCGAGGGCCCCGGCTGCCGCGATGGGAGAGGGCCGGCCCGGCACCTCCGTCGACAATAATCTTGTGAAAAAACCGATACTAGGGCACAATTTTTGAATGCACCTGATGTGCGGAACTATCGCAAATCCGGTCGATTCCGGCCGGGCGATCGTTCATGTGGGGGGCGGCGTCAATGGGCCAGGGGTTCTTCCTTCTGTTCGCTGCGGTGTCCGTGATCACGGCCCTGATGGTGGTGCTGGCCCGCAATCCCATCCACAGCGCCCTGGCGCTGATGGCCTGTTTCCTGCAGATTTCCGCGATTTTCGTCCTGCTCGGCGCGCCACTGCTCGCGGTCATCCAGATATTCGTCTATGTCGGCGCGATCATGGTCCTGTTCCTGTTCGTGATCATGATGATCGACGTGCGCGAGGCGGTGTTGCAGCGCTTCGTGCCCGGCGGCAACCTGCCGGCCCTGGTGCTGCTCGGCCTGCTTGGCATCGAGATGCTGGCGCTCGTGCTCTGGAGCGACCGGTTTTCGGTCACCGAGCCGGTTGCAGCGAGCGGCGGCGATGAGATCCGCCAGCTCGGCACGACGCTTTTTGCCGATTATCTCCTGCCGTTCGAGGTCGCCTCCGTGATCCTGCTGGCGGCCCTTGTCGGCGCCATCGTGCTGGCGCGCAGGGAGTCGGGCTGATGGTTCCGCTCTCCTGGTATATCCTGCTCGGAGTCGTCCTGTTCGTCATCGGGGCGGCAGGCGTACTGCTGAGGCGGAACATTCTCGTGGTGTTGATGTCGCTGGAACTGCTGCTCAACTCCGTCAACATCAATTTCATCGCCTTCGGACACTATCACGGCGATCTCCGCGGGCGGATCTTCGCGATCTTCGTCATTGCCATCACCGCGGCGGAGGTCGCCGTCGCCCTGGGCATCCTCGTCGCCCTCGTGAGGAACAAATCCACCCTCAAGGTCGACGACGTGACCATGATGAAAGGATAGCGGCTTGGACCCCGTCATATCGATCCGGCCGCTCATCGCCATTGCCATTGCAGGCCTGGCCGCCCTCGCCATCCTCCTTTTGCACAAGCAGGAGAAGCTGCGCGATCTCGTTTCGCCCGTGGCCGCGCTCGCCATGTTCGTAATCGTCATGTCGATGGCACCGACGGTGCTTTCGGGCGGGAGCGTCGAATTGCGCCTGTTCGAAATCCTGCCGGGGGTCGACTTCGCCTTCCGCGCCGATGCGCTCGGCATGGTTTTCGCTACCGTCTCTTCGCTTCTGTGGATCCTGGCCGCATTCTATTCGATCGGCTACATGCGGCACTTGCATGAGCACGCGCAGACGCGGTTCTTCGCCTGTTTCGCCACAAGCCTCGCCGCGGCAGTCGGCGGCGCTTTCGCCGCTAACCTGTTCACGCTGGTCATATTCTACGAACTGCTCAGCCTCGTCACCTATCCACTCGTCTACCACCACGAGGACGAAGAGGCGTGGAAGGGAAGCCGCAAATATCTCGTCTATCTGATGGGCGCCTCGAAAAGCGCTCTTCTCGCCGCGCTGGCGCTCACCTACCACATAGCGGGCTCGCTCGATTTCATGGCCGAGGGGATGCTGACCTCAGGCGATGCCTCTGCGGCGCTGCTGACGGTCGTCTATTTCTGCTATCTCTTCGGCTTCGCCAAGGCGGCGGTCATGCCCATGCACGCCTGGCTGCCGGCCGCGATGGTGGCGCCGACACCGGTCAGCGCGCTGCTGCATGCAGTGGCTGTCGTCAAAATGGGCGTCTTCTGCGTGCTCCGGGTGGTGTTTCACGTTTTCGGCGTCGGGCTCGTCGGGGAGCTCGGCCTCGGCGTCGTGACGGCCTATCTGGTGTCCTTCACCATCGTCGTCGCTTCGGTCTACGCGCTGACGCGGGACGACTTGAAGGCCAGGCTCGCCTATTCGACCGTCAGCCAACTCTCCTATATCGTGCTGGGCGCGGTCCTGTTGTCGCCGGTTGCGATCACCGGCGGCATCATCCACATCGCCGCGCATGCCTTCTCCAAGATTACGCTCTTCTTCTGCGCCGGCTCGATCTATTGCGCCTCCGGCAAGCGCAACATCAGCGACATGGCCGGAATCGGCCGCAGGCTGCCCTGGACCATGGGGGCGTTTTTCGTCGCTTCGCTCTCCATGATCGGCGTGCCGCCGACCGCGGGCTTCGTCAGCAAGTGGTATCTGGCGCAGGGATCGGTAGAGGCGGGGGAGATGGCGTTTCTCGCAGTGCTGCTGGTGAGCTCGGTGCTGAACGCCGCCTATTTCCTGCCGGTCAGCTATGTCGCCTTTTTCGGTGAAGCGGCCGCAGGGGAGGGCGCCGCGACGGTCCGTGAAATACCGCTGGTCACGATTCCGCTGGTCGTGACCGCAATCCTGTCGGTGCTGATGGGCATCTTCCCCGGCTATTTTCTCGCGCTCGCGCAGGGAGTGACCCGATGATCAAGCGTGTCGTCGGCTTCTTTGGTGACAAGGAAAATGCAGGGCTGCGCCGCCGGCTGTTTTATCTGATCCTCGTGCTGATCGTCGTTGCCGATTTCCTCGTGCCGCGCGAGCACGCCGAATTCCTCTGGGACCGCCTCCCCGGCTGGTCGGCTCTTTACGGCTTCGGCTCCTGCGTGCTGCTCATCTTCGTTTCCAAATTCCTCGGCCATCGTGGGGGCCTGATGCGGCGCGAGGACTATTATGACTGATTTCATCCATCCAGCCCTCCTCTTCATCCTCGGCGCTCTGCCAATCCCCTTCCTCAACGGACTGATCCGCAAGATCTATCTCGTACTAATCCCGGCACTGGCGATCCTCGCCGTCGTCGCAATGTCCCCGGGCAGCTACGGCGAGGCGCAATTCATCGGTCAGGGCATTCTGGTCGCGAAGGTCGACAGGCTCAGCATCGTGTTCGCGACCGTCTTCACGATCATGGCGCTGATCGGCATGGTCTATGCACTGCATCTGCCACGCGCCGGTCAGCATGTGGCCGCTTTCGTCTATGTCGGCAGCGCGCTCGGCGTGGTCTTCGCCGGTGACTACCTGACCCTCTATCTTTTCTGGGAGGGCATGGCCTTTGCCTCCGCCTACCTGATTTTCGCGGGACAGGGAAACCGCGCGATCCGCGCCCCGTTCCGCTATCTGATGGTACACGTCACCGGCGGCGTTGTCCTGCTCGGCGGC
Organism: Sinorhizobium alkalisoli; assembly: GCF_008932245.1. Classification (NCBI taxonomy): domain Bacteria; kingdom Pseudomonadati; phylum Pseudomonadota; class Alphaproteobacteria; order Hyphomicrobiales; family Rhizobiaceae; genus Sinorhizobium; species Sinorhizobium alkalisoli. The sequence continues at coordinate 730,738 of NZ_CP034910.1, forward strand.
ATCCTTCTCCACGGGGCGGCCACGGGCTCGCTGTCGTTCGGCCCGATCGCCGGGGCGGAGATCGACGGGGACCTGGATCCCGGCGCCTATCTGATCCTTTGCGGTTTCCTGCTCAATGCCGCGGTGCCGCCGCTCAATGCCTGGCTGACCGACGCCTATCCGGAGGCGTCCGTTACGGGCGCGGTGTTCCTGAGCGCCTTTACCACCAAGACTGCCATCTATGTGCTGGCACGCGTGTTTCCGGGTGTCGAACTTCTGGTGTGGCTCGGCACCGTGATGGCGCTTTACGGCGTCATCTACGCCGTTCTGGAGAACGACTGCCGGCGGCTGCTCGCCTACCACATCGTCAGTCAGGTCGGCTACATGGTCGCGGGCGTAGGCATCGGCACCGAGCTGGCGGTGAACGGCGCTGCCAGCCATGCCTTCGCCCACATCCTCTATAAGTCGCTGCTGTTCATGGGCGCCGGCGCGGTGATCTACGTCACCGGCCGCCGCAAGCTTACCGAGCTCGGCGGGCTCTACAGGACCATGCCGGTGACTGTGGCGCTCTACATGGTCGGCGCTCTTGCAATCTCGGCCTTTCCGTTCTTCTCCGGCTTCGTCACCAAGTCCATGGTGGTGGCGGCCGCCGGCGAGGATCACCGGGCGCTGGTGGTGCTGGCACTGACCATGGCCTCGTCGGGAACCTTCCTGCACACGGGGCTCAAGCTTCCCTATTACATGTTCTTCGGCACCGACCGGGGGATCGAGGCGCGGGAGCCGCCCCGCAACATGCTGGTTGCCATGGGCATGGCAGCCGTGCTCTGTATCGCAATCGGGGCTTTCCCGGCGCCGCTTTACGCCCTTCTGCCCTATCCAGTCGACTTCGAGCCCTATACGGGCCAGCACGTCACCGAGAGCCTCGGCATTCTGATGTTCACGGCTCTCGGCTTCGTCATCTTCTTGAGGGCTCTCGATCCGGAAAATACGATCAGCATCGACACCGACTGGTTTTACCGCAAGGGTGCCCGCTACTTCATGTGGTTCGCCGAAAGGCCGCTTGCGCGCTATGAGAAGGCGGTAAGCGACGTGTCCGAGACGGCGGTATTGCCCTTCCTGCACAGGTCTGCGCGTGCGGGACTGCGGCTCGATCTCTATGGTGTCGACGGTGTGGTAAACGGCATTGCCCATTCGATCTTCAGCGGCGGAGGCGTGCTCCGGCGGCTGCAAACCGGGCTGGTCACCCATTACGCGCTGGCAATGGTCGCCGGCCTGATCGCGGCCATTCTCGTCTTCGCCGTGGTATGGCGGTAGGGGGTGCGATGGGATTTCCGCTCCTCAGCCTTATCATACTCACACCGGCCACCGGCGCAGCGGTGCTGATATTTCTGCGCAGCGACGATGCGGTGCGGTGGACGGCGCTCGGCGTTACCCTCGTCGACCTTGCGCTCACGGTGGTCCTGCTCGCCGGCTTCGATACCGCGACGCATGAGATGCAGTTTACCGAGGCTCGCCCCTGGGTTCCGGCGCTCGGGATCACCTATGCCCTTGGCGTCGACGGGATAAGCGCGCTCTTCGTATTCCTGACCGCGCTGTTGGGCTCGGTTTCAGTGCTTGCCTCCTGGGTCGCGATCGAGCGCCGGGTGAAGGCATTCATGATCAGCTTGCTCGCCATGCAGGCGCTGATGCTGGGGGTCTTCACAGCGCTCGACCTGTTCCTGTTCTACGTCTGCTGGGAGGCGATGCTGATCCCGATGTACCTGATCATCGGGGTGTGGGGCGGCGAAGGCCGGGTTTATGCGGCGCTCAAGTTCTTCCTCTACACGCTGGCCGGCAGCCTTCTTTTCCTGGTCGGCGTCGTCGTGCTCTATTTCCAGGGCGGCGAGACCTTCGACATGCTCGTGCTGATGCAGCAGGATCTGCCGTTCGGTGTACAGTCCTGGCTGTTCTTCGCTTTCCTGGTCGCCTTCGCCGTCAAGGTGCCGATGGTCCCGGTCCATACCTGGCTGCCGGACGCGCATGTGCAAGCGCCGACGGCGGGAAGCATCATTCTCGCAGGCGTGCTCTTGAAGATGGGCGCCTATGGATTCCTGCGGTTCTCGCTGCCGATGCTGCCGGAAGCCACGCTCTATTATTCGACGCTGATGCTGGCGATCTCGGCTCTTGCGATCGTCTATGGCGGCTTCCTGGCGCTGGCGCAGGACGATCTGAAGAAGCTGGTGGCCTATTCCAGTATCAGCCATATGGGTTTCGTGACACTCGGGATCTTCGCGCTGAACGCCCGCGGACTCGAGGGCAGTATCCTGCAGATGTTCAACCACGGCATAACGACAGGCGCGTTGTTCCTGTTCGTCGGCCTGATCTATGAGCGGACCCACACGCGCAGCATTGCGGAATATGGCGGACTGATGAAAGTGGCGCCGGTCTATACCGCCTTCCTCGCCCTGTTCACCCTCTCGTCGATGGCGTTGCCGGGAACGAACGCCTTCGTCGGCGAGTTGCTGGTGCTTTCGGGCGCCTTCGGGGCGAATCTCGCCTTCGGCGCGGTCGCCATTCTGGGTGCGACGCTGAGCGCGGCCTATCTGCTCGGCATGTACAGGAAAGTCGCGCTCGGTCCAGTCCGTGTCCGCGCCGGGCCGACGCTGCGCGACGTCAACGCCCGCGAAATGGCGGCGATCCTGCCGCTTGCCGCCTTCGTGCTTTGGGTCGGGCTCTATCCGAAACCCTTCCTCGACATCATCGACACATCGGTGACGCATCTGCTGGTCGAGGTGCAAAGCAGGGGGAGGAGCCAATGAGCGCTGCCGTGCTCTACCAGTGGGTGCTGGCGAGCCTGCCCGAGATAGTGGTGGTCACCGGCGCGTGCATCCTGTTGATCTTGGGACAGCTCATCCGCAGGGGACAGGAACATCTGATCGTCTGGGCTTCCGTAGCGGTCGTGCTGATTGCCGCTTTGGCAACATTCCTGCTGGCGGGCGAGGTGCGGCCGGCCTATTCGGGCATGTTCATCGTCGACCGCTTCGCGGTCTTCTTCAAATTCGTATTTTACCTCGCCACCGTGCTCACATTCCTGCTTTCGCGGAAATATGCCGACATCGAGGGGATCGGGATCAGCGAATACTACGTGCTGCTGCTCTTTTCGCTCTCGGGCATGATGATCATGGCCTCGGCGACCGACCTCCTGTCAATCTATGTCGGCCTGGAACTGATGGTGCTCTGCACCTATGTGCTGACCGGCTTCCTGCGGCGGGAGCGACGATCGAACGAGGCAGCGCTGAAATATGTGATCCTCGGCGCCGTCTCGACCGGCATGTTCCTTTACGGCGTTTCGCTGGTCTACGGGCTCACCGGCACGACGGCACTTGACGGGATGGCCGCGGCGGTGACCGGCGGCCGGCGCGATCCCGCGCTTCTGCTTGCGGTGGTCTTCGTCGTCGCCGGGCTCGTCTTCAAGATCGGCGCGGTGCCGTTCCATATGTGGTTGCCGGACGTCTATGAAGGCGCGCCCACCACGGTGACCGCCTTCATGTCGGTGGCGCCCAAGGCCGCAGGCTTTGCGGTGATCCTCAGGGTATTCCTCAATCCGCTGGTGGCCGCCTCGGATGTCTGGATCATCGTCGCGGCGATCGGTGTTGTGACCATGGCGCTTGGCAGTTTTGCCGCGCTCGTGCAGGACAATTTCAAGCGGCTTCTAGCCTATTCCAGCATCGCCCATGCCGGCTTCGTCATCCTCGGCGTGGTGGCCGGCGGCCCGGCCGGGATCGCCAGCGTCATGCTCTACCTGCTGATATACGCGTTCATGACCCTCGGCATCTTTGCCGTTGTGGTGATGATGCGCAACGGCGACTTCTCCGGCGAGGCGATTCCGGACTATGCGGGCTTCGCCAAGTCGCATCCGGGGCTTGCGTTCCTGATGCTGCTTTTTCTCTTCTCGCTGGCCGGCATTCCGCCGACGGCAGGGTTCTTCGCCAAGTTCTACGTTCTGGTCGCGCTCGTCGAACAGGGCTTCGTCGCGCTGGCGGTGGTCGCGGTGCTGTTGAGCGCCGTCGCCGCCTATTTCTATATCCGGGTCGTGATGGTGATCTACATGCGCGAGCCGGAGCGGTCCTTTGATCCGGCGCTGACGCCCTCGGTGCGCGCCACGCTCGCCCTGACCGCCGCCGGCACCATCGGCATCGGCCTGTTTCCCGCGTGGTTTCTGAGGCTTGCACAGACGTCGGTGTTCGGCGGCTAAGCAGGTTCACGCATCTCTACTCGACGAACTCGACGGCGACTCCCGGCTTGACCATAGCAGCCAGTTCCTCGGCATCCCAGTTCGTCAGACGAACGCATCCATGTGATCCGGCCTTGCCGATGAGGGACGGTTCCGGCGTGCCGTGAATCCCGTAGGTCGGCTGCGTCAGGTCGATCCACACGCTTCCTACCGGGTTGTTCGGCCCAGGGGGCAGCGTCAGGCGCTCGCTGTTGTCGCCCTGCTGGAAGTTGACCGTGGGATTGTAGACGTAAGGGGGCATCCGGGCGACTCCCTTGACTTTGTGGATGCCCGACGGTGAAGGCGTTTCGTCGCTGCCAATCGTTGCGGGATAGGCGGTAAGCAGCGAACCGTCGCCCGCATACGCCAGGACTTGGCCCGCCCTTTTGCGAACTTCTATACGTTCGACCGAGCCCTCCTTGGCTAGCCCGGGCAGGACGACCGAAACCGTGTCTCCGACGGCAAATGACGAGCCGGGATTAAGGGCCCTGAGAAGGTCGATGTCCATGTGAAAGCGCTCGGACAGTTTCTCCGCTACGCTTGTATATTCAAGGTGATCCATCTTGGCTTGCATCGAATAGTCTTCGGGAATGCTGTCGACGAGATCCCTGGCATCTTCGTCCGAAACGACGTGGCTCCCGACGCTGGCCGCGTCATCCGACAGGCGGGCGAGGACGTCCTGGTCCAGCGTTCCGTCGACGGGCAGACCTTGCATGGCTTCGAATGCCTTGACGGCTTTGGTGACATTGGCGCCGTCGTAGCCGTCGATCACGCCGGGAGATGAACCCGCACGATCCAGGAGAACCTGGAGACGAATGATGGACGGATCGGGGCGTGGTGAACCACTCGACGGTCGCTCCGACTGGGCAGAGGCGATGGGCGCATTGTTGATGTCTTCCGGACGAAGCTCCTGAGCACTGGCCGTGGTGCAGAGGGCCAGCATCAGGGATGCGGCGGGCGAGATCATGTTCTTCATGAACATGAAATCTCTTTCGACCAAGCTTTGTTCCACCGCGCTGCTGCATGTCTCCTTACTGTGGGCGCTTGATACGACGCGCGGCGCTGTAGTGGAGACTAAGCAGCTCGGGCCCAGGTTGACGAGAACGTCAATGGAACCGACACGGCGAGATGCCTGCCTGAGGCCCGGACGGATTTTGGCCGGCCAGAATGCGTTCTACGAGATTGGCCGTTACCGGTGCCAGCGTCAGGCCGAGATGACCATGGCCGAAGGCATAGATGACATCGTTGCCCTGCTTCGACGCCCCGATGACCGGGATCGAATCCGGCATGGACGGGCGGAAGCCGAGCCATTGGCGATCGGGTTTGCCGAGATCGGGGAACACCGCCTTCGCGCCGCGTTCGAGCAGCGCAATGCGTCGCGGATTGAGCGGCGCGGCGAGGCCGCCGAGTTCGACCGTGCCGGCGACGCGCAGACGTCCGGCCATCGGGACGAGGTAGAAACCACGGGCGGTGGGGCAGACCGGTCGGGAAAGAGGCGGGGTCTCCATATCGTATTCGACGTGATAGCCACGCTCGGTATCGAGCGGGACAGGATCGCCGGCCTGAGCCGCGAAGCGTCGCGAATAGGCACCGGCAGCGACAACGACTGACCGGGCGCGGCGGCGCCTGCCGTCCGCGCATGAGACATGCACGCCTCCGGTCTCTCGCGTGATCGCCGTCGCCTCCGTGCGGATGATCTCGACGCCGGCCGCCTTCACCGCCTCGGTCAGCCGCCGCATCATGGCGGCGGGGTCCGTCAGGTTGACGGCGTCCGGGAAGAAAACGCCGCCGCCCTCGAAAGGGGGAAGAGCGGGCTCCAGCCGGTGCACATCCTCCGGTGAAAGCGTCTCCTGCGCAATGCCGAACCGCTTCCGCACGGCCATATCGTCCGCCGCATAGGCAAGGGAAGCGGGATCGTCGTAAAGATAAAGGCAGCCGTTCTGCCGAAGGAGATCCTCTGCCCCGATTTCGGTGGCGAGATCGCGCCAGGCGGATAGCGAGTCGGCGAGCAGGGCGGCGATGACGGCGGCATTGCGTGCCGCATTGCCGGGCAGGGATTGCCAGGCGAACCGGAGTAGCCATGGCATCAGGGCGGGGATAGCAGCATGCCGTACCGACAGAGGGCTGTCGCGGTCGAACAGGAGCCGCGGCAGGTTCTTCAAGACCGAAGGCGTGCCGACGGGCATGACGGCATAGTTGGCGATCGTTCCGGCATTGCCGTAGGATGCGCCGGAGCCGGGCTCGTGCGGGTCGAGGATCGCGACGTTGCGTCCGCTGGCGGCGAGCCGCAGCGCCGTGGCGAGGCCCACGACGCCCGCGCCGATGATGATGATCTCACGCTCACTCGTCTCGGCCAACGACATCAGATCATCGTATCGAAGAGACGGCGCCCGCCCGACAGCACTTCACGCAGGGCCTCGAGCGCATGGCGAAGGCTTGCGCGCGACCGGGCGGCACCGACATTGATGCGGACCGCATGTGCGATGGAATCCCGGCCGACCGCGAAGACCTCGCCCGCGAGCACGCCGACGCCTGCCTGGCTTGCGGCGCGCGCGAAAGCATTTCCATGCCAGGGGTCGGGAAGCTGCAGCCAGAAATGGGTGGCAACGTCGTCGGTCATGAGGTCGAAACCCGACAGCACCTCACGCACGATCGCCTGCCTTGCGACGAATTCGGCCCGCTGCCCCGCGATCACGCTCGAGACCAGTCCGTCCTCGATCATCCGGGTCGCCACGAGCGCATTCAGCGGGCTTGTGCTCCAGCAATTGATGCGCAACATGGCCGCGATGTCGCTGACCATGGGCTTGGGTGCGATGACGGCACCAAGACGAAGACCCGGCGCCACGCATTTCGACAGGCCTCCGACGTGGATAGTGATGTCGGGATCCGATAGCACGAAGGCGGGCGGCGCAACCACCTTCAGAGGACGATACACATCGTCCTCGATGATCAGCAGTCGGTGCTTGCGGGCGATCGCGGCGAGTTGTGCCCGCCGCTCGGCAGCAAGCGTGATGGTGGTCGGGTTGTGCAGGGTCGGCACAAGGAAGACGGCACTCGGATTGTGCGCGACGCAGGCCTCCTCGAAAGCGTCCGGCCGCATGCCGCCGGCATCCATGGCGACCGGCCGCAAGGTGAGGTCCAGCGAGCGGCAGAGCGCTCCAATCCCCTGATAGGTGATGGCGTCGGCTAGAATGCTGTCGCCCGGCCGGGCGAAGGCACCAAGCACGCAGGCCAGCCCATGCTGCGCGCCATTGGTCATGATGACCTGCGCCGGATCGTTCGTGCCGGAAACCGGCGCTAACCAGGCGGCGAGCGCCTCACGCGCCCATGCCGGCCCTTCGGGCGCATGGAAATCCTGAAGCACCGGGTAGCGCCGGTCATCGGCCAGGTGCGGCATCAGGGCCGCGAGCGCTTCGAGATAGCCGGTCGTCGCCGGGCGGTTCACCGAAAGATCGATGAAACCCTGCTCCTCGACCGGCGAGGACTTGAAGCTCGCAGTGATCGACGGATCGGCAATGATCGACCCGCGACCCGGTCGGCTTTCGACCAAGCCGCGCTGTTGCAGGTCTGCGAAGGCGCGCGTGACCGTGGTCAGATTGACGCCTGCCATGCGGGCGATGTCGCGCTGCGGCGGCAGCCGGTCGCCGATCGCAAGCCGTCCCTCACTGATCTCGCTTGCGATACGGTCAGCGATCTGCCGGTAGATCGGCACATCGCCGGGCGTGAATTTGAGTTTTTCGAACATCGTTCGTCAGAAGCCTTCTCCCACTTTGTGTGACTTGTGCCACATGTGGTCTGTTCATGCAATGTCATACAATAGTTGCGTTCCCGGTTGCTGTGGGAAACTTTTCACCTGTCCCGCATCAAATCAATCGCTTTCCCTAATTGACGATCGGACAAATACAGTGTTAGCTCTAAGAAAAATACGGATTGTATGACCATACAACAAGGGGCCAATCGTTCGGCCGGCTGGTCTGCCGGCCACGCAAACGGAGGAGTAACTATGATGTCTGATGCCATGAAACCGTCGGTGCGGGTTTTGTCCCTTGCCGCGGCGTTGATGTTCGCCAGCGTTGCGCATGCCGAAACGATACGGCTGTCGACGCTGAAGCAGCCCGGGTCCGAGGGCGAGGCGGCCGCTCTGAAATTCGCCAAGCTCGTGGCGGAGCGCACGGAGGGGCGGATAGAGGTAAAGGTCTATCCGGCAAGCCAGCTCGGGGACTGGACCGAGGTGTACGAGCAGGTCATGCAGGGTGCGGTGGACATGGCGATGCAGCCGCTGGCGACTGCCGACGACAAGCGGCTGGCAATTACCTGGTTCCCGTACGCCTTCACCAACTACGAAACGGCCAAGGTATCGCTCTCGCCAGGCGGCGCAGTGTTCAAGATTGTCAATGAGGCCATCTCCGCCAAGGGACTGACGCCGCTCGGCGTCTATGGCGAAGGCATGGGCGGCGCGGGCTTCGCCAAGGCCGTCGAGAACCCGGCCGATCCGGATGCCAAGCACAATCTCAAGGTCCGCGTCTGGCCGGGCGGCACCACGCACAAGGTGCTTCTGGAGCGCTTCGGCTACAACACGGCGACCCTGCCCTGGGCCGAACTCTATACCGGCATGCAGACCGGCGTCGTCGACGGTCAGATCGGCGGTACGGCGAATATGGCGTTGGAATCCTTCAAGGACATCACAAAGACCTGGATCCAGTACAACGACCATTTCGAGGGTGACTGGTTCATCGTCAATTCGGACCGCTATGCAGCGCTGCCCGAGGCTGACCAGAAAATTCTCCTTGAGGCCGCGCAGGAGGTCAGCGCCGAACGGTTCGAGCAGGTGAAGGCGGCGGACGCCAAGGCACTCGAATCAATGCGGGCCGCCGGTATCGACGTCGTGACCTTCGACGACGCGACCTTGGAAAAGCTCGCCGGAGTCGCCCGCGCGGACGTATGGCCGCAGATTGCCGACGAACTCGGCCAGGAAACGCTCGACCAGCTCAAGGCCTCGCTCGGCATGTGATATATGCACAGGGCCCGCCCACGCGCGGCGGGCCCATATCTTCACGGGGTCCTACGGGAGAGGCAGGCTGATGAAGGAAGACGAGGCCAGCGTCGCCGTTGCCGTGCCCGGCAGCATCCACAGCGGCGTGAACACACCTGCATTTCTGTCCGGCCTCGGCTTGAGGCTGTGGAACGCCAAGCTGAAACTTCAGCGCTTCCTGCTGCTTGCTTGCGGCGCCGTCGTGACCGCTTTGATCGCGGTGCAGGTCTTCACGCGCTATGTGCTCGGCATCTCGATCTTCGGCATCGAGGAGCTTGCGAGCTTCGTCGCGGTGTACATGTATTTCATCGGCGCTGCGCATGGCGCCTGGGAGCGCGGCCACATCTCGGCAAGCCTCATCGAGCTCCTCGTGCCCGAAGGGCGTGTCAGGCATGCGATTGCACTTGTCGCCAGCGCCACCACCGTTGTCCTTAGCGGCTGGATGAGCCTGTGGGCCTGGCAATATCTCGCCTTTACGCTGAAGCGCGGCACCATGTCCCTCGAAGTCGGCATCCACATGGGTTGGGTGCACGGCATCATGCCGGTCTGCCTGTCGCTGATGACGCTCTATTTCGCCGTCGAGTTGCTTGAAAATTCTACCCGCATGTTCAAGGGCAGCCGGAAATGAACAGTCTGATCGTCCTCGATGCCCTGCTCTTGACCGTGCTTCTCGTCATCGGCGTTCCCGTCCCGCTCTGCTTTGCCGGTGCCGTGCTCGTGCTGATGCTGTTCGGCGACCTCGGGGCGGCGACCTTCCTCATTGGTGCGGGTTATTCGAAGATGTCGTCGCTCGTGATTATCGCCATTCCGCTCTACATCCTGGCTGGAGGCATCATGAGCCAGGGCGGCATCGCGACCCGGCTGGTCATTCTCGCCGATTCCGTCTTCGGGCGCCTGCGCGGCGGCCTCGGCATCGTCGTTATCATGGCCACGGCCGTATTCGGCGCCATTTCAGGCATGGCCTCGTCCGCCGTGGCGGCGATCGGCACGATCATGATCCCGCGCATGGAAGAGCGAGGATACAGTCGCGGCTATGCGACAGCGCTTGTCTCCGCCTCGGCAGTGCTGGCGTTGCTCATTCCGCCGAGCGCCTCGATGATCCTGTTCGGCTGGGTGACGGGAACCTCGATCCTCGCCTGCTTCCTGGCGCCCGTCGTGCCGGGCCTTCTGCTGTGCGGCCTGCTCGCCTTCTGGAATTTCGCGCTGACGCGAAACATGCCGATCTCCGTTCCGCCGCCTCTTCCGGCACGGGCGGTCGCGCGCGAGGTGGCGCTGTGCACGAAGAAGGCGGCCTTGGGGCTTGCCATGCCCTTGATCATCCTCGGTTTCATCTATGGCGGCGTGACCACGCCGACGGAGGCCGCCGCCGTTGCCGTGGTCTACGCCATCCCGGTTTCGATCTATCTCTACAAGGACATAGGCTGGCGGGATCTCGCTGAGGTCTTCTGGCGGGCCGGACAGACGACTGGCGTCCTTCTCGTCCTCATCTTCTTCGCGGCCATGCTCGCCCGCGTCTGGACGCTTGAAAATGTGCCCCAGCAGATTCTCGACGGCTTCATGAGTGTCAGCGACAACCCGATCGTGCTGCTGCTGCTCGCCAATCTCTTCCTGATGGTCATCGGCATGTTCATGGAGGACGTCAGCGGCATCCTGCTGGCCTCGCCCCTGCTCATGCCGGTCATGCAGCAGGCCGGGGTCGACCCAGTCCAGTTTGCGGCAATCATCGCAACCAATCTCGGCATGGGACTGATCACGCCGCCGACGGCGCCGATCCTGTATTTTGCTGCGCTGATCGGCAAGACGCCGCTTGGCCCGATGCTGAAGCCCACCCTGGTTTTCGTCTTTCTTGCCTATCTTCCCGTGGTGCTGTTGACGACCTTCGTGCCCGAGCTGTCGCTTGCCCTGCCGCGGCTCGTTCTGGGGGCCCCATGAGGCGTCGGGGCCATGTCCGACACCTTGATAGAGGCGCGAGCGCTGCCCCGATCAGGCGGCGATGGGCAAGACAAGCTCGAACCCGGCGCCTCGACCACCGGTATCCACGAGCCTGATCGCGCCGCCATGAGAGGCGAGCATGGCTTGTGTGATCGCGAGGCCCATGCCGGTACCGCCACTCTCACGGCGAGTCGAGAAGAACGGCTGAAATATGAGGTCGCGATTGCCTTCTGCAATCCCCGCGCCATCATCGACGACGAACAGGGCGAGGGTGCGCTCTCCGGATGAGGCAGCGAGCCTGAGCCTGGAAGCCCCGTGCTGGTCGGCATTTTCCGCGATGTTGGCGATCGCGATCGCCAGGGCTTCACGAGGCAGGGCAATGGGGGTCTCGACATCGCCAGAACTTGTGACCTCAAGTCCTTGGAACCGCCGACTGAGTTCGGTCGCGACCTCGGCGACTGTCGTCTGGCCCTTCATCGCCGGAAGCTCGGCCTGTGCGAGCTCCCGCAGCCGGGCAAGCAAGCGATCGAGCCTTTCGGCATCGGCAAGGATATTCTCGAGGAAGCGGCGGCTTTGCGCTCTTGACATGGGCGCTTCCGTGTCATCATCGATCAGAAGCTCGGCGGCGCCCCTGATCGCCGTTAGCGGCGATTTCAATTCGTGGCACACATGGGCGGCGAAGGAACGCACATAGTCGGAGCGGTCGACCAGTTCGCTGGCCAAATCGAGAAAGCTTTGCGACAGAGTGGCGATCTCACGAGTGCCGTATCGCTCCAGCGGCTTCAGCGCCGCACGTCCACCGCGTGCGATTTCTTCAGTTCGGCCGATCAAGGCTTCGATCGGCCCAGTGACGCTGCGCGTCAGCACGTAGGCGACACCCAGGGTGAACACCAGGGCGATGACCAAAGCGCCGGCCTCCGTTGCGGCAAGGGTGTCGGTGTCATTCTCGACGGCACGAAACCATATGAGGATCGTGCCAGGCAGCGCCATTACCGCAAGCAGGACCGAATAGACGACCAAAGCCAGCGTCGGTCGCCATTTCCGCCTGATCCTGGGGGCCCGCGTCATGCATCGGACCCCGGTTCTACGGCAAGCTTGAAACCGACGCCATGGACCGTTGCAACGATGCTTGTGCATCCGGCCTTGACGAACTTCGCCCGGATGTTCCGGATATGGCTGTCGATGGTGCGGTCGGCGACATGAATGCCGGCGCCATAAGCGGCCGCCATCAGTTGCTCCCTGGAGAACACCGTGGCTGGCCGGACAAGCATGGCCGCGAGAATGGAAAACTCGACTGCGGTCAGGCCGATCTCGACACCGCCATAGGCGACAGATCTGCCATCACGGTCGAGCCGCACGGGCCCTCGGCTCAAGGACGATTGCTGCTCGGCTCCGCCCGCCCGCTTCAGGATGGCCTTCACGCGCGCCACCAGTTCTCGCGGGCTGAAGGGCTTGGTGACATAATCGTCGCCGCCGATCTCCAGTCCGATGACCTTGTCGATTTCATCGTCGCGCGCGGAGAGAAACAGAATCGGCAAGGCCGACACCGCGCGGATACGGCGGCAGACTTCCAAGCCGTCGATTTCCGGCATGCCGATGTCGAGAATAGCGAGATCGATGTTTCCCCGATGGAACGCCATCATCGCTTCGGTTCCGTTCCTTGCCATGACCGGGTTCATGCCGGCACGCTCGACCGCAAAGCAAATCACGTCGCGAATATGGGGCTCGTCATCAACGACCAGGATGCGTGACACGGGTTTGGGTCCTGTCAAAAGTCTTGCGGATCGTTCTTAGCGCGCTGCGCCGCCCATGCAATGTTTTTATGCCCGGAAAGGTAGCGCCGAAGCCGATGGGCACGGAAGCTCCAGCTTCGCCAGTTGTTTGCGGATGCAAGAGCGTCAGCTTCAAGGCGGGTCCTCACAGAAAGTGCGCCAGTCTTTTCGTCGGCAGCTTGCGGGAGCGCCGCAATGTAGGTGTCGAGCGCTGGAACGGCGGCAGGGCCGAGCGAGTAGACGTAATCTAGGTCCAGAGGCATGCCCTCCCCGGCAAGTGCGCGGCTATACTCCACGTTGAAGCGTGCGATCAACGCGGGGAAGTCCGTGAAAGCGCAGACGTAGAGCGTCGCAGCCAGAGCTGTCAGATTCATGGCGATCAGCCATTCGTTGGACCGGCGCAGCAGGATACGCAGTAGGATGAGCGCGAGGCCAACCGCAACGAGGCCCATCCAGATGCCCGCCGCCACCCGCAACTCCGTCAAAGAGTAGGCTTCAACATAACGATCGAGTCTCAGGATCGAAGAGACGCAAAGCAGGATGTTCTGGCCGATCCACGCATGGACGAGTCCGCGGATCACCGGGCTTTTCTCGCCCGGCCCCTTGCTGCGCATGACGACGAGGACGAATGCACCGGCAAGCAGGGCCGTCAGGACGAGGGGATAGGCGCCGCGATGGGCATATTCCGCATGCGTCATTCCGTCCGGCAGCTCCGCTCCGCCCCAAAGGTAGACAAGGTCAAGCGACGTCTGGACCGCGAACAAAGCGTTGAAGATCAGCAGCGAACGGAAAACGGCAGCTTGCCCGAACAGATTGCCGCCGAAAGCTTCGCCGGTTTCGCTTTGCGCCATTCTGCGGCGCCGCTTGAGCCGGGGCCGCAGGAGCGGCCAGACGGCAGCCGCGGTCGCTAGCCAGAAGGCGAGACGCAAAGGATTGAGGAAATGAAGGATTGCGGCGAAGTCTATATTCGACAGGACTTGCTCGATCAGAGGATTGGCAAATGACAAGAGGGTGAGAAATACCAATGTGAACAGTCCCGGAATGAGCCAGGCAACGAGTTTCGGGAGGACCTTGGCAGCCTGGCGCGAGACACGATCGGCCCGCGATTTGCTCCAGTCTCTGGCGAGCCGCATGGGAGCCGCAAGTGCAAACCGCAAGAGCACAGAAGGAAGCGCGGTAAGGCGCTGCGGCATGAGCCTCGATCGGGCGAGGGCCGCGAGCGCAAGCCCGAAAGCCGCGAAAAAGCCTCCTGGTATCGAGGGGGATTCCAGGAGCGGGGCGGACGCCACGAATGCAACCGCCGCAAGGGTGACGGCCGGTCGTAACGCAAGTGGCTTCGGGGCTGAAAGCAGGACTCCGGCCGTCACGGCGATGGCGAACAGAAACATGTTGATGCCGAGCGGTTGTTGGAAGAACAGGGTATCGGCAGACGCCACGAGGGTCAGCAGGACGAGCATATTGCCGTTCCTTCGGCCGGCCTGCTGCTGAACCGCGGCGCTATCGGTCATTGTCATCGGCAGTTTTCTCCTTGGTGAACATCTGTCCGCGCTCGTAGCCGGAGGCACGCGTCTGCAACTCGTTTCCAACGTCAGCCACCATCCATCTTCATGGAGGCGGTCTGGAACCTGGTGGGAGGGAGAGGAAGAGAGTTCGAAGTGGGTCATGGCGACAGGATGTCGCCGGGATTTGCAGATTCCGTGCAGGCTCTTGGGAGTTATTCAGGAGCGCAGACCACGCGGGGCGTTGTTCGGGAGCGCCGACAACCGCGGCTCTCATGTCGGGCTGTTGCGAACAAGCCTTCGGGGGCAGTGCTCCAATTCAACCTGCCTTCGGATCCGGACGAACGCCGCCCGTAGGAGGAAGCCGGCGCATCCGCCCGAGAACCGGGCCCGACTTCCGGAAAGACCGATGCTTGGAGTCCAGCGCATCGGCTCATCAGCGGGCGTTATCGGTCATTTTTGCCGTCACTCCCGCGCCACTGCTCTGTCGACGCTCCGCCATGGCTGGTCTCCCGGCAATCGAAGCCTCACGTACCGTCGAGTTGCACGTTGGAGAGTTGCAGCCAAGGCGGGTTGTCGGCGTACATCTCGCGAATAAGCTGCTTGATCTCTTCGATCCTGCCTTTCGGATCGTCGCGCCGGAAGCTCATGATGATCGGCGACGTGGCGTTCTCGTCCTTGATAGTGCGATAGCACACGTCGTCCGGCCTTTGCCGCTGCGACGCCGCGGGAATGACGCACAAGCTCATCCCGGCCGCGACGATACCCAATGCCGTCTGAATTTCGCGGACCTCTTCCACGCTGCCGGGAGAAACGCCTTGCTCGGTCAACATGTTGAGGATCTCGTCGGCAAAGCTCGGCCGCGGCGCCGACGGATAGACGATCAGCGGTTCGCCCTCCAGTTCGGAAAGCGCGATCGGGTCGGCGGAGAGCGATTTCGGATGTCCTTTTGGGATTGCGACGACCAGTCGCTCCTCGCGCAGAGTGAGTCTCTCGACCTCCCTGTCGTTGAAGCGAACCCGGCCGAAGCCGAGATCTATCCGCCTCTCCTTGAGAGCGGTGACCTGCTCGGTCGACATCATCTCCCGGATTTCTATGTCGAGATCCGGCCAGCGCCTGAGCATGCGGCGGACGAGGTCCGGTATGCCACCATAAAGCGTCGAGCCGACGCAGCCGATGACGTAACGCTCCCGTTTCGACAAGCCGATCTTGCGCGTCTGCTCGCGGATGTGTTCGATCCGGGCCATGATCTGGCCGGACTGCTCGTAGAAAAAGCGGCCAGCCTCCGTCAGGTCGAGCGGACGGCTCGATCGGTCGATAAGCAGGACGCCGAGTTCGTCTTCCAATTGTTGTATCTGCCGGCTGAGGGGCGGCTGCGCGATGTGCAGGATTTCCGCGGCGCGCGAGAAGTTCCGCTCGCGCGCGACGGCAAGAAAATAGCGCAGCTGCCTCAGCTCCATTACTATACCTTTCAGGTATCAATTCCAACTTATATAGTTTTGGACGGATTTTAAAGTGGACGCTAATTTCCTTGCAATCAAGGGAGGAAAGCCCAGTGTCTATGGAAAGCCGCATCAGCGCGATCGAAACGATTATACTCGATCTGCCCACCATCCGACCGCACCGGCTGTCGATGGTGACCATGAACCGGCAAAGCATGACGATCGTCCGCGTCCGTTGCTCCGACGGCTTCGAGGGACTGGGGGAGGGGACAACGATCGGCGGTCTCGCCTACGGGCCGGAAAGTCCGGAAGGCATGAAATTGACGATCGACGAGTACATCGCGCCGTTGCTGATCGGCCGTGACGCGACGCGCATCCAGGCAGCCATGGACCTCGTGCTCAAGGCGGTAAAGGGCAATCACTTCGCCAAATGCGCGGTCGAGGCGGCGCTCCTCGATTGCCATGCGCGCCGTCTTGGTCTGCCGATATCGGAACTGCTTGGGGGCCGGCGGCGCGAAAGCCTCCCGATCGCCTGGACGCTCGCCTCCGGCGACACTGCCAAGGACATCGATGAGGCACAAGCCATGCTCGACCTGCGGCGCCACAAGGACTTCAAGCTGAAGATCGGCGTCAAATCGATCGAAGAGGATATCCGGCATGTGGGCGCCATCCGCAAGGCATTGCCGGACTTGGCCTCCATCCGGGTCGACGTGAACATGGCGTGGCGGGAGCGGGAGGCGCGCAATGCGATCGCGGCTCTGGCCGATGTTGGCTGCGTGCTCGTGGAGCAGCCGGTGCAGGGGATCACGGCGCTCGCCCGGCTGCGCCGCACTTCCCCGATCGCCATCATGGCCGACGAGGTCCTGGTCGGACCTGAAAGCGCGCTCGAGGCGGCAACTGCGCGCGCCGCCGACGTGTTCTCGGTCAAGATCGAACAGGCGGGCGGGTTGTTTGCCGCCGCCCGGGTGATCGCCATCGCGGAAGCCGCGGGCGTCGGCATCTATGGCGGCACCATGCTGGAGGGACCGATCGGCACGATTGCCGCCTCCCAGTTGATGGCAGGCGTCAAGGAACTGGAATGGGGCACCGAGTTCTTCGGCCCCCTGCTTTTGACCGAGGAGATCCTGGAGGAGCCGCTTCGCTTCGAGAGCTTCGAGCTGCAATTGCCAAAGGGACCGGGGCTCGGCGTGGCTCTTTCGGAGGAAGCCGTCAATCGTTTCCGCAGGGACGGCAAGCACGCTTCGACCCTGCGCGTGGTGGGGTGAGATCATGTTGTTTCATGTCGAGATGACCGTCAGTCTGCCGCACGATCTGTCCTCGGACGTCGCTGCGGAGCTCAAGGCCACGGAACGCGAGCGGGCGCAGGACCTGCAGCGCTCCGGCAAATGGCGCCACCTGTGGCGCGTGGCCGGCCGCTACGCGAATGTGAGCATTTTCGATGTGAGCGGGCCGGGCGAGTTGCACGAGATTCTGTCCACGTTGCCGCTCTTTCCCTTCATGGACGTCAAGGTGGTGCCGCTCTGTCGGCACCCTTCATCGATCCGCGAGGACAACATCTAGGACCTTAATCAGCGGTGATCCCGGGAGGACGGGAACCGCGTCAGTTCACAAAAGCAATCCGAGGAGGAATTAAGATGAACGTGAAAATTTTCGACAGGCCGGACATTCAGGACTTTCTGAAGGCCCTCAGCGGTTTGGAGAAGGCGGACGGCAACCCCCGCGTCAAACAGATCGTCCACCGCATCGTCTCAGACCTTTTCAAAGCGATCGACGATCTCGACATCACCCCCGACGAATACTGGGCCGGCATTGCCTGGCTCAATGATCTCGGCGCCGCCGGCCAGGCGGGCCTAATCTCCCCCGGCCTCGGCCTCGACCATTTCCTCGACGAGCGTCTCGACGCGATCGATGCGGCACTCGGCATCGACAATCCGACCCCGCGCACCATCGAAGGTCCGCTCTACGTGGCGGGCGCGCCGGTCTCGCACGGCTTTGCCCGTCTTGACGACGGTGCCGACGAAAACGGGCACACGCTCATCATGCACGGCACTGTAAACGGCGCGGACGGTAAACCGCTGCCGGGTGCCAAAGTCGAAGTCTGGCACTGTGATACGCGCGGCTTCTATTCGCACTTCGACCCAACGGGCAAGCAGGCGCCGTTCAACATGCGCCGCACGATCATCACCGACGAGAACGGCTGTTACAAGTTCCAGAGCATCGTGCCGCACGGCTACGGCGTGCCGCCGGGAAGCCCGACCGAGCAGCTGCTTTCCGCGCTCGGGCGCCACGGCCAGCGTCCGGCGCATATTCACTTCTTCATCAGCGCGGACGACCACCGCAAACTGACGACCCAGATCAATATCGAAGGCGACCCGCTGGTCAATGACGACTTCGCCTATGCGACGCGCGACGGTCTGGTTCCGGCCGTCGTCGAGCGGACCGACGAGGCCAGCATCAAAGCCAACGGCTTGAGCGGTCGCTTTGCGGAGATCAAGTTCGACATTCACCTTACAGCCCTGGTGAACGGCGTCGACAACCAGATCAACGAACTGCGCAAGCGCGCGGCCGCTTAAGCGGCGAGGCCGGCGGTCCGCTGGGCCGCCAGCCCTCTGAACCACCGTCATCAACGACTTTGTTGCAAAGGCTGCGCCGCCGACAGCGCGATCTTTGCGGGAGGAAGATCATGTCTGCGATCACCGACAAAGCCCGGGATCTCGATCAGCTGCTCGCCACCGCCGTGCAGGACGACAAGGAGGCCGGCATCTTCCGTTGCCGCCGCGACATATTCACCAATGAAGCCCTGTTCGAACTGGAGATGAAGCACATCTTCGAAAGCAACTGGGTCTATCTGGCCCATGAAAGCCAGATTCCGGGGAACAACGACTACTACACGACCTATATCGGCCGCCAGCCGGTGGTCGTGACCTGCGACAAGAACGGCGACCTCAACGCGGTCATCAATGCCTGCGCCCATCGCGGCGCGATGCTGTGCCGGCGCAAGCACGGCAACAAGGGCAGCTTCACCTGCCCCTTCCACGGCTGGACCTTCTCCAACACCGGCAAGCTGCTCAAGGTCAAGGACGAGAAGACGACGCAGTATCCACCCCAGTTTGCGAAAGACGGGTCGCATGACCTGAAGCGCGTTCCGCGTTTCGAAAGCTATCGCGGCTTCCTTTTCGGCAGCCTGAAGGAGGACGTGGCGCCGCTCGAGGATTTCCTCGGCGAGACGAAGGTCATCATCGACCAGATCGTCGACCAGGCGCCAAACGGGCTGGAGGTGCTGCGCGGCAATTCGTCCTACATCTACGACGGCAACTGGAAGCTGCAGATGGAGAACGGTTGCGACGGCTACCATGTCAGTTCCGTGCACTGGAACTACGCCGCGACGATGGGCCGGCGCAAGGAGGAGGGCACAAAGGCGGTCGACGCCAATAGCTGGAGCCGCTCGGTCGCGGGCGTCTACGGTTTCGACAACGGCCACATCCTCCTGTGGACCAACACGATGAATCCGGAGGTTCGCCCAGTCTACCGCCGCCGCGACGAGATCAAGGCCCGTGTCGGCGAGGACAAGGCGGATTTCATCGTCAACCAGACCCGCAATCTCTGCATCTATCCGAATGTATTCCTGATGGACCAGTTCTCGACGCAGATCCGCGTGACGCGGCCGATCAGCGTCGACAAGACCGAGATCAGCATCTTCTGCTTCGCGCCGAAGGGTGAAGGTGCCGAAGACCGCGCGCTGCGCATCCGCCAGTACGAGGACTTCTTCAACGTATCTGGCATGGGCACGGCCGACGACCTGGAAGAATTCCGTGCCTGCCAGGCGGGTTATGCCGGCACTGCCGCGCTCTGGAACGACCTTTCGCGGGGCGCACCGCTCTGGATCGACGGTCCTGACGAAAACGCAAGGCGCATGGGCATCGCGCCGCTCCTGTCCGGCGAGCGCAGCGAGGACGAGGGCCTGTTCGTCCGCCAGCACGAATACTGGGCCAAGACGATGCGCGAGGCGCTCGTCGCCGAGAAGAATGGAGCCGTCGCATGAGTATTTCGCACGAGGCCATCTGCGCGTTCCTCTACCGGGAAGCGCGTCTTCTGGACGATCGCGAGTGGGACGAATGGCTCACCTGCTATGCGCCGGACGTGACCTACTGGATGCCGGCCTGGGACGACGACGACCAGCTGACCGAAGATCCGCAGTCGCAGATATCGCTGATCTACTACGCGAACAGCGACGGTCTCGAAGACCGGGTGTTCCGCATCAAGACCGAGCGTTCCGGCGCTTCCACACCGGAACCGCGCACCAGCCATAGCGTGACCAATGTCGAGGTGCTGGAGGATCGCGGCGATGAGGTCGACGTTCGCTACAACTTCCACACGTTGAGCCATCGCTACAAGGTCACCGACCAGTTCTTCGGCACCATGTTCGTCACGCTGCGCAAGAGCGGCGACGGCCTGCTGATCTCGAACAAGAAGATCGTGCTGAAGAACGACTACATCCGCCAGGTCATCGACGTCTACCACATCTGAGGGGCGTCGCCGGCCGGCTTAGGGAGCGATGAGGAGGGTTCCATGGCCTGCTACAAGATCGCATTGAACTTCGAGGATGGGGTGACCCGCTTCATCGAATGCAAGGACGGCGAGAAGGTTCTCGATGCCGCCTTCCGCAGCAAGATCAACTTGCCGATGGACTGTTCCGACGGCGTGTGCGGCACCTGCAAATGCCGCGCCGAGAGCGGCAGCTACGACCTCGGCGACGACTTCATCGACGATGCGCTGACCGCCGACGAGGCCGAAAGCGGCCTTGTACTGACCTGCCAAATGAAGCCGGCCTCCGACTGCGTCATCGCCGTGCCGACGACATCGGTGGCCTGCAAGACCGGGCAGCAGAAATTCGCCGCTACGGTCGCAGGGGTGACGCCGCACAAGGATGCGGCGGTCGTCCTGGAGCTGGAGGTCGAAGCCGCCGCGCCCGCCTTCCTGCCCGGTCAGTACGTCAACATCGCCGTGCCGGGCAGTGGCCAAAGCCGATCCTATTCGTTCAGCTCGGCGCCGGGCGAGCAGCGGATCGGCTTCCTCATCAAGAAAATACCCGGCGGCCTGATGAGCGGCTGGCTGGAGCGCGCCGAGGTTGGCACGAAACTCGAACTGACGGGGCCGCTGGGGAGCTTCTATCTTCGCGATGTCCAGAGGCCGCTTCTGTTCCTCGCCGGAGGCACGGGCCTTGCGCCGTTCCTGTCGATGCTTGAGGTTCTGGCGCGCACGGGGTCGGAGCAGAAAATCCACCTGATTTATGGCGTGACGCGCGATCTCGATCTGGTTCTGGTCGACGAAATCCAAGCCTATGCGGCGCGCCTGCCAAACTTCAGCTTCACGACTGTGGTCGCCGACGAGGCTTCCAGCCATCCGCAAAAGGGCTGGGTTACCCAGCACATGCCGGCCGAGATGCTCAATGGCGGCGAGGTCGACGTCTATCTCTGCGGCCCACCGCCGATGGTCGATGCCGTGCGCAGGCATTTCGACGACAACGGCGTGAAGCCCAACAGCTTCCACTACGAGAAGTTCACGCCCAATGCGGTCGTGAAGGAGGCCGCATGAGCGCGGTGCGCTTCAAAGGCCGCTTTGCCGGCAGGGTGCTGGTGGTGACCGGTGCGGCGCAGGGAATCGGCCGCGCGGTGGCGATCCGTGCCGCGGAGGAGGGCGGTAAGGTGCTGTTCATAGACCGTGCCGATTTCACCGGGGCGGTTGCGGCCGAGGCCAGGGACGCCGAAACCGCCTCCTTCAACGCCGACCTCGAAACCTATGATGGGGCCGCGGCGGCGATGCGCTTTGCCGTCGAGAGGTTCGGCGGGATCGACATCCTGATCAACAATGTCGGCGGTGCGATCCGCATGCGTCCTTACGCGGAATTCGAGCCGCAGCACATCGACGCGGAGATCCACCGTTCGCTGATGCCGACGCTCTACTGCTGCCATGCGGTCTTGCCGCATCTCTTCGCGCGCGGCGGAGGCACCATCGTCAACGTGTCGTCGAACGCCACGCGCGGCATCCATCGCGTACCCTATTCGGCGGCCAAGGGCGGCGTGAACGCCGTTACCCAGGCGCTTGCGATGGAACTGGCGGAGCGCAACATCCGTGTGGTTGCCACCGCACCGGGCGGCACGGAAGCGCCTCCGCGCCGGATCCCGCGAAATGCCGCCGGCGACACGGCGGAGGAGGAGGCCTGGATGGGCAATGTCGTCCACCAGGTGAAACAATCCAGCTTCATGAAGCGATACGGGACCATCGAGGAACAGGTGGCGCCGATCCTGTTCCTGGCCTCCGACGAGGCGTCCTACATCACCGGCAGCGTTCTGCCCGTAGCCGGGGGCGATACCGGCTGAAGTTTCAACATGCTTAGCAACTCGGGGAGGAGCGATGATGCGCACTATCGATGTGAATGAAGCAATCGACAACAATCCATTCGGCGGATTCCAATGGCTGGTGGTGGGGCTCTGCGCCTCGCTGTTGATCGTCGACGGCTATGATGTATTCGTTGCGGGTACCGTTCTGCCGACGCTGATCGCGGAATGGGGGCTGAGCAAGCCGCAGGCCGGCGCGCTGCAGGCATGGGCTCTGTTCGGCATGATGTTCGGCGCGCTTGTTTTCGGACCTCTCGCGGACAAGATCGGACGAAAGAAGGGCATCGCGATCAGCTTTATGTTGTTTACCGTTTCTACCCTTCTCACCGGCTTCGCCAACTCACCGGATCAATTCAAGATCTTTCGCTTCGTGGCCGGTCTCGGCTGCGGCGGTTTGATGCCGAACGCCGTGGCGCTGATGAACGAGTACGCACCCAAGCGCCTTCGCGGCACAATGGTCGCCCTGATGTTCTCGGGCTATTCGGTCGGCGGCATGGTTGCAGCGGGTCTCGGCATCGGCCTCATCCCGCAATACGGCTGGAAGCCGATGTTCTTTGTGGCCGCCCTGCCGCTGGCTCTGCTTCCAGTCGTTCTGTGGAAATTGCCGGAATCGCTCGGCTTCCTCATCCGCCAGGGTCAGCAGGAAAAGGCGAAGCGGATCTATGGCAAGATCGATCCCTCGGCATGCCTTGGTGACGATGACAGACTGGTCTTTCCCGGAGCCAAGGGCGCCTCGGCGTCGGTTGCTGAACTGTTCCGCCACCAGCGCACGCTGCGTACCCTCATGCTGTGGGTCGCCTTCTTCTGCTGCCTGCTGCTCGTCTATCTCCTGTCGTCCTGGCTGCCGAAAGTGCTGCAGGAAGCCGGCTATGCCGAAAAGGCGAGCCTCTTGAGCCTCTTTTCGCTCAATTTCGGTGGCATGGTCGGCGCGATTGCGGGCGGCTGGCTGGGCGACCGGTTCGGCTTGCCGAAGGTGGTCGTCGGCTTCTTCATGGCGGCTGCCGCATCGATTGCACTGATCGGCTTCAATCTACCCGCAGGGCTGCTTTTCCTGATCGTATTCGTTGCCGGCGCGACCACCATCGGCACGCAGATCCTGCTCTATGCCAGCGTTGCGCAGCTCTATAACCTCTCCGTCCGCTCCACAGGACTGGGCTGGGCATCGGGCGTCGGCCGCATCGGCGCAATCGTCGGCCCCACCCTGGGCGGCATGCTGCTGGCGATGGACTTTCCGCTCCAGCAGAACTTCCTGATCTTCTCCATCCCTGCAGCGGCCTCGGCTCTGGCGATGCTGGTATTCGCGGTCAGCAACGCGCGCCGGGTCGGCACCGTGCAGCTTGCCGCCGCATGAGCAAGCACGGCCGATCGCATGAGTCGGTCGGCCGGTCTTCCATATTCAAAAGCAGCGCCGGGTCGAACCCGGCGCCGCCGATCACCCCATCTGCCGAGAGTCGATTTCCTGAGTCCTTGAAACATGCCCTTCCTCGATCTTCCCAGTTATCGCCTCCACTACCGTATCGACGGCGATGCGGACGGGTGCCAGAGCAAGCCATGGCTTATGTTCTGCAATTCGCTCGGCGCAGACCTACACATGTGGGACGCGCAGGTGGCTGGACTTGGGCCGCATTTCCGCACGCTGCGATATGATCGCCGCGGCCATGGTCTGTCCTCGGCTCCACCACCGCCATACGCTCTGTCGGATCTCGGCAAGGATGCGCTCGCGCTGCTCGATGCGCTTGAAATAGAGCGCGTGCATTTCTGCGGCCTGTCCATCGGCGGCCTCACAGGGCAGTGGCTGGGCATTCATGCCGGACATCGCCTTGGCAAAATCGCCGTCTGCGCGACGTCCGCCAAGATCGGTACCGCCGAAAGCTGGATCGCGCGAATGGAGACCGTGCGGGAGAGCGGACTTGCGGCACTGACCGCCGCCACCGTCGAACGCTGGTTCACGCCGGGGTTCGGCGCCCTCGAACCCGGCACTGTCGAAAACGTGCTCGACAGCTTTGTCGCGACGTCGATCGATGGCTATATCGGATGCTGTGCGGCTCTGGCCGGGGGCGACTTGCGTGATGATATCGAACGGATCGCCAACCCTCTTCTCGCCGTTTCCGGCGATAACGATCCGGTGTGCCCGCCATCCGACCTGGCAGATATCGCCGCGCGCGTGCAGCAGGGCCGGCATCTGTCGCTGCCGGGCCGCCATATCGTAAACGTCGAGTCGGCACAGGCTTTCAACGGCGCGCTTTTGGAGTTTCTCGGTGCGGAAGCTTCTTCCCCATCGAATCGTGCCAGATGCAGTGATTGACTTGACTCGTAAGATATATCCAATATTCTAGATATATGGATGAAACTCAGACAATCACCGCTCTTGCCGCCCTTGCCCAGCCCACCCGCTTGAGGACGTTCAGGCTGCTCGTCGAGCGGGAACCCGACGGCATTGCCGCCGGCGAGCTGGCCAGGCTGGTCGATGTGCCGCAGAACACCATGTCGGCGCATCTCGCGACGCTGGCCCAGGCCGCGCTGGTCCGGGGCGAGCGTCAAAGCCGTTCCATTATCTATCGCGCCGATCTCGATCGCTTTCGCTCCGTTATGCTCTACCTGCTGCAAGACTGCTGCGGCGGCAACGCGAGTCTCTGTGCGCCATTGATTTCAGATTTGTCCCCATGCTGCGCTCCGACGGAGACGCAGGTAAGTTGAACCGACCGGGAGAGCGCTCATGAGCGGCAAAGCCTATAACGTCCTCTTTCTGTGCACGGGCAATTCGGCACGCTCGATCATCGCCGAAGCCATACTGAACCGGCTCGGCAGGGGTCGGTTCCGCGCCTATTCGGCCGGGTCCTATCCAAAAGGTGAAGTGCATCCATTCACCTTGCAGCTTCTCAAGGGGCTGAACTACGACACGTCGTCCGCACGCTCGAAGTCCTGGGACGAGTTCGCCGCGCCCGACGCGCCGCAGATGGATTTTGTCTTCACAGTCTGCGATGACGCGGCCGGAGAGGCCTGTCCCGCCTGGCCGGGCCAGCCGATGACCGCGCACTGGGGCGTGCCCGATCCGGCCGCGGCGGAAGGCAGCGAGACTGAGCGGCATTTCGCCTTTGCCGAGACCCACCGAATGCTGAGCAACCGCCTCTCGATATTCATCAGCCTGCCGATGACCAGCCTGGACAGGCTTGCCTTGCAGAGGCGACTTGATGAGATCGGGCGCAATGTTCCGAAGGCGGGCTGACACATGGCGTTCGATCTGAGGCGCCGGATCGCGGCGGAGTTTCTTGGGACGGCCATCCTGGTCGCCACCGTCGTCGGCTCCGGCGTCATGGCCGATCGCCTTTCCGATGACGTGGCGGTGTCCCTGCTCGGCAACACCATACCGACGGGTGCTATCCTCATCGTCCTGATCAGCATTCTCGGCCCGGTATCCGGTGCGCATTTCAATCCTGCGGTGACGATCGTGTTCTCCGCCAGGCGGGAGATCGAGCCGCCCGCCGCGGCGCTCTACATCCTGTCCCAAGTCGCGGGCGGCCTTGCAGGAATGTTTGTCGCCCATGCCATGTTCGAGTTGGACATCTTTCAGGCGTCGCAAACGGTTCGCACCGGCGCCGGCCAATGGCTTGCCGAGACGGTAGCGACTTTCGGCCTGGTCTTCACGATCCTGGCGGGATTGCGCTTCCGCGGCGATGCCATTCCGTGGCTGGTCGGCCTCTATATCACAGCGGCCTACTGGTTTACCGCCTCGACATCCTTTGCGAACCCCGCGGTCGCGATCGCCCGGGCATTCACGAACACCTTTTCGGGCATTCGCCCCGGGGATTTGCCCGGCTTCGTCATGGCCGAAGTGCTGGGGGCGCTGCTGGCAGCCGCCGTTGCCGGTTGGATGCTCGCCGGGCGGAACGCCTCGATTTCACCAATTGCGGTCAAGGGAGCCGAATGACCATGGACGTCACCATCTACCACAATCCTGCTTGCGGCACGTCCCGCAATACATTGGCGCTGATCCGCCACGCCGGCATCGAACCGAAGGTGATCGAATATCTGAAGACCCCGCCCGACCGCGAGGAGCTTGCCGGCATGATCCGCGACGCCGGCCTTTCGGTCCGTGAGGCGATCCGCGAGAAGGGGACACCCTATGCGGAACTCGGGCTCGGCGATCCGTCGCTTTCCGACGATCAGCTCCTGACGGCAATGATCGAGCATCCGATCCTCATCAATCGGCCGTTCGTCGTCACCCGCTTGGGTACCCGGCTGGCGCGGCCGTCGGAAGCGGTTCTCGATATCCTGCCAGCGGATGCCTTCAAAGGGCCGTTCGTCAAGGAGGATGGCGAAGCGGTTCTCGATGGGGAGGGGCGACGCCTTGCCTGAACTTTCCGCCGCCGATCCGCGGCATCTGCGCAAGCCCGCCGCCGAGGCGCTGCGGCCGCCTTTCTCGACGCATCCGCCGCGCATCCTGATCCTTTACGGCTCGCTTCGCCAGGTGTCCTATTCGCGGCTTCTGGCGGAGGAGGCCGGGCGGTTGCTGGAGTATTTCGGGGCGGAAGTGCGCTTTTTCGACCCGTCGGGTCTGCCGCTTCCGGACGACGCGCCGGCAAGCCACCCAAAGGTCCAGGAGCTCCGGGAACTCTCCGAATGGTCGGAAGGCCAGGTCTGGGTGAGTCCGGAGCGCCATGGGGCAATCACCGGCATCATGAAGGCGCAGATCGACTGGATACCGCTTGCGATCGGGTCGATCCGGCCGACCCAGGGGAAAACCCTCGCCGTCATGCAGGTGTCGGGCGGCTCGCAGTCCTTCAATGCGGTGAACACGCTGCGCCTGCTCGGACGCTGGATGCGCATGATCACCATCCCCAACCAGTCCTCGGTCGCCAAGGCCTACCAGGAATTCGACGCGAATGGACGCATGAAGCCGTCTTCCTACTATGATCGGGTCGTCGATGTCTGCGAGGAGCTCGTGAAGTTCACGCTGCTGACCCGCGACGTTTCGCACTACCTCGTCGACCGATACAGCGAACGCAAGGAAGACGCCGAGAAGCTGGAACAGCGGGTCAGACTGAAGTCTGTCTGAACCCCGGACCCGTCCAATAACCCATCTGGCGCCGCCTCCCGGCCATCTCCACTACAGCGCCGCGCGTCCTATAGGACGCGCGGCGCTGTAGCACTTTGAATTGCTGCATGTCCTTGTCCTTGAATCGAGGTCGCTTCAAGGAGACATGCAGTAGTCATACGTCTCGCAAGGGGTGTCTTGTCGACGGTCCGTGATCATAATGGTCCGGCCGTGCCTGTTGACGGCGGCCGTCATGAGCAGGAGCGGCTCCTGCTGCAGGCAAGGACCGAACCCGGCCGATGCGAGGAGGTTGAGCCATGTCACCGGACCGTTCCCGCGCGTTTGATGCTCCCGTCCCGTCCCAGCCTTCAGCGCCTGTTCCGAATTCCGCCGAGGATCGTCAGCGCCGCCGCCTGAAGCGCAATCGCCTGCTGGCGACATCCCTCTTGATCGCCATGGCGGCGGTTTTTCTTGGAACCCACTTGGTTCCCGATCCCGGCTTCGCGATCCAGCTCTTGCGCGCCGCCGCGGAAGCGGGAATCGTCGGCGGGCTCGCTGACTGGTTCGCAGTGACCGCGCTCTTCCGTCACCCGCTTGGCCTACCGATCCCGCATACGGCTATTGTGACAACCAACAAGGAGCGCATCGGTCAATCCCTGGGTCGCTTCCTGGAACGGCACTTCCTGACCGAGGAGGTGATGCTGCGAAAATTGCGGAGCGCCCATGTGGCCCAGCGGTTTTCGGCATGGCTTGCGGCTCCGGCGACGGCGCCGGTGCTCGCCGAAGCCGTTGCTTCGGCGCTTCCTTATGTCATTCGCACGCTCGACAACAAGGACCTGCAGGACTTCGCCCGCCGGAGCCTCGGCAGACAGGTACGGCAAGCCGACGTCGCGCCGATTCTCGGCCGTGCCATTGATATCTTGACGGCGAGCGGGGAGACGGACGTTCTGTTTGAGCGCGCCCTCGGCGTTGCCGCCCAATGGCTGGAGGAAAACCGCGAGCAGATCTTCCAATTGGTCCGCGAGCGCAGTCGCTGGTGGATTCCCCGGACCATCGATCGAAGGATCGCGGAGGCGATCGTCTCGGGCGTAGGCGACCTCCTCAACAAATTGCGTGAGCCGGAGAGCGAAGTCCGGCTGAAGTTCCGCGAGGCGCTCTACCGTCTCATCGATGACCTGAACACATCACCGGCCCAGCGCGAGCAGGTAAACGCCATCAAGAACCGCGTCCTGGAACACCCGGAGGTTCAGGCCTGGGTCGCAGCCGTATGGAATGGGACCGCACGCATGATGCTGGACGACCTGGCTCGGCCGAACTCGAAGGTGCGTCTGGCTGTCGAGAAATTGTGTCTGCTCGTCGGCCGGGCATTGGCGAGCGACCAGGCCATGTTGGCCCATATCGACTCGTTTCTGGAGAAGCTTGCTGCCTATGTCGTTTCGTGGCGGCACGAGATCGGCGCGTTCGTGTCGGAAGTGGTCAGAAGCTGGGATACGCCCACGCTCGTGGACCGCCTGGAGTTGGTCGTCGGCAGCGATCTCCAGTACATCCGCATGAACGGCACGATCGTCGGCGCCTTTGCGGGCTGCCTGATCTTCCTGGTTTCCCGATCCTTCGGTTGATCGCAACCTGTGAGTACCGGAGCCGGGCTGCTTGCGCCACCAATCGCCAAACTAACGTCACGTAGCGGGCGAAGCCTCACACCCGCGCTTGCACGCTCGTCTCGTTCCCTGTGTGGACATAAAGATCGGCATACCTGTCGCGGAGCACGTTCTTCTGGACCTTGCCCATCGTGTTGCGTGGTAGGTCTTCCACGAAGATCACCCGCTTCGGCTGCTTGTAGCGTGCCAGGCGGTCCTTCAGCCCGTCGAGAACGGTACGCTCGTCGATTGCTGCATCCGGCTTCCTGACGACGACGGCCGTGACGCCTTCGCCGAAATCTGGATGCGGCACGCCGATGACGGCGCTTTCGACCACTCCCGGCATCCGGTCGATCTCCGTTTCGACCTCTTTGGGATAGATATTATAGCCGCCGGAAATCACGAGATCCTTGCCGCGGCCGACGATGTGGACGTAGCCGCGCTCGTCGATCCTGCCGAGATCGCCCGTGATGAAGAAACCGTCGGCACGGAACTCGGCCTGCGTTTTCTCGGGCATGCGCCAATACCCCTTGAAAACATTCGGTCCCTTCACCTCGATCATGCCGGTCTCGCCTTTTGGAAGCGGCTTGCCGCTCTCCGGATCGGTCACACGAAGCGAGATGCCGGGCAGCGGAAAGCCGACCGTTCCGGCGATGCGATCCCCATCATAGGGGTTCGACGTATTCATGTTGGTTTCCGTCATCCCGTAACGCTCGAGAATGGCGTGCCCGGTCATTTCTTCAAACGTCCTGTGGGTCTCGGCGAGCAGCGGAGCCGAGCCCGAAACGAACAGCCGCATTCCAGCCGTCACCTCCCGCGTCAGCCCCAGATGCTGGACGAGGCGGACGTAGAAGGTCGGAACCCCCATCATCGCCGTCGCCTGAGGCATCAGCCGCAGCACCTCGTCGGCGTCGAACTTCGGCAGAAAATACATCGATGCACCGGCAAGAAGGATCACGTTCGACGCGACGAAGAGGCCGTGCGTGTGGAAAATCGGCAAGGCGTGGATCAGCCTGTCGTCGGCGGTAAAGCGCCAGTAGTCTCGCAGCGTGGAGGCGTTTGACAGGAGATTGTCATGGGTCAGCATGGCGCCTTTCGAGCGCCCCGTCGTTCCCGACGTATAGAGGATCGCGGCAAGATCGTCGGGCCCGCGATGGGCATCCGGGAAGTCGGGCGACTCGCCGCGTGCGAGCTCGGTCAGCGAACCGCCGCCTTTCTCGTCCAGCGATTCGATATGGGCCCCGTGGGTTGCGGCGAGCCTGGTAACTCCCTCCTCGGCCGACGGGGCGCAGACGACGAGCCGTGGCTCGGCATCTCCGATGAAATAGTCGAGCTCGGCCAGCGTATAGGCCGTATTAAGCGGAAGATAGACGGCTCCTATGCGCAGGCAGGCGAGATAGAGCATCAGCGCGGCGGGGCTCTTCTCCACCTGCACGGCCACCCGGTCGCCCGGCCGTACGCCGAGGGCATCGAGCGCCGATGCGATGCGGCCCGAATGATCCAGCATGTCGCTATAAGTCCAGGAGCGGCCACCGGCTTCCAGGATGAAGCCGGCGCGGGGGCGCGCGGCCCGGCGGATGGCATCGAACAGATGATTGCTCATGAGGTGAACTCCTTGCTGCCTCTCTTCTTTGGGGCACCGCCTGATTGGACGTCCGGAGGAAGGACGCCCGGAACGGGAACCAGACTGCGGGGGCCCTTGTGGGCGGGCACCAGCCGCCGGATGGCCGGTGCGGCGACGACCTGGCCGCGGGTGGCAAAAGTCTCGTGGTTCGTCTCTATGTCGTCGAGTTTGTAGAGATAGTTGACCATCAGTCCGTGCGCCTGGCGCATGGCACGAGCGGAGCGATCTGCGAGGAAATTGATCCGCTCGAGCCGTGCGCCATTGCCGAGATGGAAGCGCGCGACGGGGTCCACGACTTTGCCGTTGCGGTCGCGGGCCCTCAGGAAATACCAGGCGGCAGCGGCCGTCATGGTCGGCTGGATGCTCGCCAGCAATTCCGGCTGGTCGGCCCATTCCGGCTCATCGAGCGCCGCAAGCTTGCTGCGGTCCGCGGCGGAAAGGGCATCGGAGACTTCGGCACGCCGCTCGCGAGACAGCCATTCGGCAAAGCCTGGCACCGGCGACAAGGTCGCGAAGCTGTCGAGCCGAGGAAACTCGCGGCGCAGATCCTCGACCACCTGTTTGATGAGGAAGTTGCCGAAGGAAATGCCCCTCAGGCCCTCTTGGCAGTTCGAGATCGAATAGAAGACCGCCATCGTCGCATCTGCAGCGCGGATCGGCGCGCGGTCTTCCGTCAACAGGCCCGCAATATTCGAAGGCATCTCCCGCGTCAGCGCCACTTCCACGAAAATCAGCGGATCGTCGACGAGTTGCGGATGGAAGAACGCGAAACAGCGCCGGTCTTCCGGCGCAAGGCGCAGGCGCAGCTCGTCCCAGCCGCCGATATGGTGGACGGCCTCGTAGCGAATGATCTTTTCGAGAATATTGGCCGGCGTCGACCAGTTGATCGGCCGCAATACGAGGAAGCCGCGGTTGAACCACGATCCGAAAAGGTGGGCGAAGTCCGCGTCGACGGCCGTAAGGTCGGGGTTCTCGGCCTTGAGCTTGATGAGATCTTCCCGCATTCGCACGAGCGTGGCGATGCCGTTTGGCGCCAGATTGAGCCTGCGGATCAGTTCCTGCCGGCGAGGCTCGGCCGCCACGCTCAATTCCAGTAGGGCCCTTGGATTGGGTTCGGCGCGATAGGCGTCGATCGCCTGCTCCAGCCGCTCGCTATCGGGCCCGAAGCGCGAGAGCAGCACCATCATGAAGTCACGCCGCTGCTGCGGATCGAAGCTTTGCCAGCGGTCGAGAATGTTCTTCGCAAGCGCCATGCCCGACGCTTCACCCCGGCTCGACAACAGCGTTTCGCAGAGCGCTTCCATCTTGTCCACGGCATCGGCTTCGCCTTCGCGTGCAGGTCCTAACGACAGGAAACGGCGGCCGCGGTCGGTGATGGTCTGCAACATGTCGCTGAAGAAAGACGTCCTGCTCATTGGATTGCCCCCAACATCTGGTTCGGCAGCCACGTCGCAATTCCCGGAAAGAGGCAGAGGATGATGATCGCCAGGAACATCACCAGCACGTAGGGCAGGGAACCCCAGAGAATCTCCTTCGTCGGGATCTGCGGCGCGATGGCGTTGATGACGAAAAGGTTGAGCCCGATCGGCGGCGTGATCAAGCCGACTTCCATGTTGATCGTCAGGACGATCGCAAACCAGTAGGGGTCAAATCCCGCCTGGGTGACGATCGGAAAGAGCATCGGCGCGGTCATCACGATTACGGCGACGGGCGGCAGGAACATGCCGCAGATCAAGAGAAAGACGTTGATGATCAACATCAACAGCCATCGGTTGACTTCCATGTCGGCGATTGCCGTTGCGACGGTCTGGGTGATGAACAGCGAGGACAGCGCGAAGGCGAAGAGCTCGGCGGCTGCCATGATCATCATGATCATGACGCTTTCCTTCATCGCCGATCCAAGAATGCCGGCGACGGGCCGAAAGCGGAACAGCCGGTAGGCGATGATCACCACGAGCAGCGTGAGGAAGGCACCGGCGCCGGCCGCCTCGGACGGCGTGGCGATCCCTCCGTAAAGCACGTACAGCGTACCGGCGATGATCAGCAGGAAGGGCAGGATGCGCGGAAGGCCCGCCAGCCGGTCCCTGATCGAGTAGCGGATGAAACGCGCATCGAATTCATAGCCCTTGCGTTTGCAATCGATGATCGCCCAAGCCATGAACAGGGACGTCAGCAGGATGCCGGGAAGGATGCCGGCCATGAACAGCCGTCCGATGGAGGTCTCGGTCGCAATGCCGTAGACGATCAACGTCACGGATGGGGGAATGAGAATGCCGAGCGTGCCGCCGGCCGCGATCGAGCCGCTTGCGACCGAGGTCGGATAGCCCCGTCGCAGCATCTCCGGAATGCCCATCTTGCCGATCGCCGCGCAGGTCGCCGGCGAGGAACCGGTCATGCCGGAGAAGATGGCACAGGCGCCGATATTGGACAGGATGAGGCCGCCCGGGATGCGGTTCAGCCACCGGTCCAACGAGGTGTAGAGGTCCGATCCCGCCGGGGATGAGGCGACCGCCGCGCCCATCAGGACGAACATCGGGATGGACACATAGGCCAGATTGGCGATACCGGAGAACATCGTATCCCCCAGGACGTAGAAGATGGCGGCGCCGCTCTGCAAATAGAGGGCCGCAAAGGCGGAAAGCCCCAGGGCGAATGCGATGGGCATGCCGGTCGCCAGCAGGGCGAAGAGACAGGCAACGATCATCAGTCCGGAAACGGTCGGGCTCATTGGATGATCTCCCGGGAATGAGGATTGGCGCTTGGCGTCGAACCCGATTCGACGCCGCCATCGCTGATGGTTGCCGGCCCCGCCGACGCAGTCAGCAGCGTCAGGACCTGTGCGACATACTGCAGACACAGCATGGCAAAGCTGACAGGAAGTGCGGCGAGTGGCACCCAAAGCGGCGGCGCCCATACGCTGGAATGTTTCCAGTTGCCTGCCCATGCGTCGTGAAACTGAATCCACGTCGCGATGAGCATGATTGTGCAGAAGAGGAGGCCGAGAAGGCTCGCGATCACGCGTAGAACCGATCGCGTGCGGTCGCCGACCATGACTTCGACGACATCCACCCCGACATGGCCGCCCTTGAGCAAAACATAGGGTGCGCCGAGAAACATGGCTGCGGTTGCTGAAAACACGACGAAGTCCGTTTGCCAGATCGTCGGTTGGCGAAACACATAGCGCATCAGGATCATCTGGCAGACGACGAGCATCGACGCGATGATCAGGGCGGTCGCAACGATCGCGAGCCCGCGCGAAGCATTGCCGACAGCCTCGATATAGGCCTTGAGCATGCATTTATCCTCAGGTTGCGGGACAGACGGCACGGCGCGTCGACGCGCGCCGATCTTTTCGTTCGCCTCACTCGACGGCCAGCGCCTTTTCGATCAGCTTGTCCCCGCCGGGGACGTTGGCGGCAAAGTTCTTGTAGGACGACTCTTTTGCGACTTCGAGCCAGGCGTTGTAGTCCTCCTTCGTCATCTCGACCACTTCCACACCGGCCTTCTTGTAGGTGTCGACCATGACCTGGTCGCCCTTGCGGACCTCCTCATTGAAATAGGCCTCCGCCTTTTCGCCCGCGGCCAGGATCGCCTTTTGCTGTTCTTCCGTCAGGCCCTCAAAGACGCGCTTCGACACCAGCACCGGCTCGTACATGAACCACAGGGCGTTTTCGCCCGGCGCGGTCAGGCACTTGGCCTGTTCGAACAGGCGGTAGGAAACGAAGCTCGCCGACGAGGTATTGGCCGCGTCGAGCACGCCGGTCTGCATGCCCGTGTAGATCTCCGACGACGGCATCGACGAAATCGAAGCGCCCGCTTCCACTAGCATCTCCTCGAAGGCGGGCCCGGCGGCGCGGATCACCTGGCCCTTGATCGTGTCGGGCGAGGTGATGCAATCCCTCTTGGAAGCGAAGGCGCCGGACAGCCAGGCGTCGGCGATCACGATAGCGCCGGCATCCTCGATGACCTTCTTGATGTCCTGCATGAATTCGGAATCGTTGAGCCGCATGGCACGGTCGAAATTGCCGACGAGCCCAGGCATCAGCGTTGCGGAGAATTCCGGATGGCGACCCGACGCATAGTCGAGCGGAAACGACGTCATGTCGAGCAGGCCCCGGGTAACCGCGTTCCACTGGTCGTTCGGCTTATAGAGCGAGGCACCGGGGAAAACCTGGATCTCAAGGCCGACATTCGCCGCGCTGACTTCGCGGGCGATCAACTGCACCATCTCGTCGCGAATGTCGCCCTTGCCGCCCGGGAACTGATGCGAAGCCTTCAAGATGGTCTGGGCGGACGCCGTCGAGACGATCAAGCTGCCGAGGGCTGCGACAGCGCAAGCTCCCAGCTTCCGTCGAAAACTGCTCATTTTCTTCCTCCCTGATATTCCGGCCCTCCCGCCGGTCTGGTATAAGAGTGTCTCTATCTTGCGTACCGTGTCAAGATTTTTGTATACAAGAAGCGACAAACTGCATATCAGGGCCGAAATGGAATGACCGATAATATTTTCCACAAGCTGCGCGACGACATTGAAAACGGCATTGTCACCGGCGAGTTCGAACCGGGTGAACGCCTGGACGAAACGCAACTGGCGAAGCGCTTCGGGGTATCGCGAACGCCGATTCGCGAGGCCTTGATGCAGTTGAGCGCGACCGGGCTCGTCGAGATCCGGCCGCGGCGCGGAGCCGTTGTGGTCGATCCGGCGCCGCAGCGCGTCTTCGAGATGTTCGAGGTCATGGCCGAACTGGAGGGCATGGCGGGCGCTCTTGCCGCCCGGCGCCATACTGAGGAGGACCGGTCAGCACTTATGGCTGCCCACGACAAGTGCAAGGAGGCGGTCGCCAGCGAGGACACGGACCGCTACTACTATGAAAACGAGATCTTCCACCGCGCGATCTACGCGGCAAGCCATAGCGGCTTCCTGGAGGATCAATGCACGGCTCTGCATCGCCGCCTTCGTCCCTACCGCCGCCTGCAACTTAGGGTCCGCAACCGGATGAAGGTGTCCTTCAAGGAGCACGGAGAGATAGTCGAGGCCATTCTTGCCGGCGATGCGGATGGGGCGCGGGAGCGCCTGCGCGGCCACGTGGCGGTCCAAGGCGACCGATTCGGCGATCTGATCGCCAATCTTTCGAGCCGTGAACGCCGGCTTGGATAGGAGGCGACGTCGCCACGCCACGACCGAGCATGGCGACATCGCCTGCTGTTGCTCAGGCGCTTCCTCAGCGGCTCGGGACCGGCACTTCGCCGCGATAGTCGTAGAAACCTCTGCCGACCTTCAGTCCAAGCCAGCCGGCTTCGACATATTTGACCAGCAGCGGGCACGGCCGGTACTTGGTATCGGCCAGTCCGCTATGCAGCACGCTCATGATGGCGAGGCAGGTGTCGAGGCCGATGAAATCGGCAAGTTCGAGCGGGCCCATCGGATGGTTGGCACCAAGCTTCATGCTCTGGTCGATATCGACGACCGAACCGACCCCCTCATGGAGCGTGTAGATCGCCTCGTTGATCATCGGGATCAGAATGCGGTTGACGATGAAGGCCGGATAATCCTCCGCCACCACCGCACTCTTGCCGAGCCGCTGCACCAGCGCCTGCACCGCCTCGAAGGTTTCCCTGCTCGTCGCGATTCCCCGGATCAGCTCGACGAGTTGCATGACCGGAACCGGATTCATGAAATGCAGTCCCATGAATTGTTCCGGCCGGCTCGTCCGCCCCGCGAGGCGGGTGATCGATAACGACGAAGTGTTGGTGGTGAGGATCGTCTTCGGCTTCAGGCTCGGCGCGAGCTCATCGAAGATCTTCTGCTTGACCGATTCCCGCTCCGTCGCCGCCTCGATGATGAGGTCGCTCGCCCCGAGATCCTGAAGCGCCACTGTCGTTCGAATGCGCCCGAGGGCAAGGCGCTTTGCCTCCTCCGACGTCTTTCCGCGCGCCACCTGCCGACCCAGGTTCGCGCCGATCCTGGCGAGGCCCGCCTCCAGCCTTTGCGCATCGACGTCCATCAGCGTGACGTCGTATCCTGCAACGGCAAGCACATGGGCGATGCCGTTGCCCATTTGCCCGGCGCCGACGACGCCAACCGTCTCGATCGTCATTTTATTCTTCCTCGGCTTTTTTCGAGAATTGCCACCGTCCAGCCCCCAGAACCGGCGCGGCTTTATCGAGCGCCAAGGTGCTGCGTGACAGAATGATGGGCGTGCGTAATCCGGGCAAGCCCTCGGGATCGATGCGCAACTCCCGTGCCTGGATTTGCGGCTCGTCGATCGCTTCCGCCACCGTATTGATCGGGCCCCCCGGTACGCCCGCTTTCTCCAATGCCGCAATCAGCTCAGCCTTTGGCCGCAGCCTAGTCTTTTCCGCAAGCAGCGAACTGAGCGCTTCCCGGTTCGCCACCCTCGCCGGATTGGTAGCATAGGCCGGGTCGTCCGAGACGCCTTCGAGACCGAGCATGCTGCAAAGGGTCGCGAACTGCCGGTCGTTGCCGCAGGCGATGATCAGATGCCCGTCGGAGGCCGGAAACACCTGGTATGGCACGATGTTGGGGTGCGCGTTGCCCATGCGGCGCGGAACCTTGCCGCCTGCAAGATAGTTCATCGCTTGGTTGGCG
This sequence comes from Sinorhizobium alkalisoli, assembly GCF_008932245.1. NCBI lineage: Bacteria > Pseudomonadati > Pseudomonadota > Alphaproteobacteria > Hyphomicrobiales > Rhizobiaceae > Sinorhizobium > Sinorhizobium alkalisoli. Next base: position 767,947 of record NZ_CP034910.1, read on the forward strand.
AGCACCGCAACGCCGACATCGAGCAGTGCCAGATCGACGTGCTGGCCGAGGCCGGAACGTTCCCGTTCGGCCAATGCGGCCTGGATGCCGATGACCCCGTAGAGGCCGGTAAAGACGTCGATCCAGGCGACGCCCACTTTCTGCGGTTCGCCGTCGGGTTCGCCGGTCAGGTCCATGATGCCGCACATGCCCTGGATCAAGAAATCGTAGCCCGGCTGTTGCGCCCGTGGGCCCGCCTGGCCAAAACCGGTCACGGAGGCGTAGACGATGCGCGGGTTGATCGCGGCGAGGCTTTCAAAGTCGAGGCCGAATTTCTTTAATCCTCCGACCTTGAAGTTCTCGATCACCACATCCGCTTCCGAGACCAAGGATTTGACGCGGGCGAGGTCATCGGGGTCGCCGAAATCGCAGGTGACCGATGTCTTGCCGCGATTTGCCGCGTGGAAATAGGCGGCCACCTTTTCGGTGCCGCCCTTGCCGTCCGGCTGTTCGATAAAAGGAGGCCCCCATGTGCGGGTGTCGTCGCCTTGCGGGCTCTCGACCTTGATGACTTCCGCGCCGAGGTCGGCGAGCGTCTGCCCGATCCACGGCCCGGCGAGGATGCGGGCAAGCTCGACGACCTTCAAGCCGGCGAGCGGAGCGCTGTTCGGCGCGGCCATCAGAAGAACGCCTGAATGCCGGTCTGGGCGCGGCCGAGGATCAGCGCATGGACATCGTGCGTGCCCTCGTAAGTGTTGACCGTCTCGAGGTTCTGCGCGTGGCGCATGACGTGATACTCGATCTGAATGCCGTTGCCGCCATGCATGTCGCGGGCCTGTCTCGCAATGTCGAGCGCCTTGCCGCAATTGTTGCGCTTGACGAGAGAGATCATCTCCGGCGCGAACCTGCCGTCATCCATCAGCCGCCCGACGCGGAGCGAGGCCTGCAGGCCGAGCGTGATCTCCGTCTGCATGTCGGCGAGCTTTTTCTGGAAGAGCTGCGTGCCGGCGAGCGGCTTGCCGAACTGGATGCGATCGAGACCGTATTGGCGCGAGCGGAACCAGCAATCCTCGGCAGCCCCGAGCACGCCCCAGGAGATGCCGTAGCGGGCACGGTTGAGGCAGCCGAATGGTCCCTTGAGCCCAGAGACATTCGGCAACAGCGCGTCCTCGCCGACTTCGACGCCATCCATGACGATCTCGCCGGTGACAGAAGCGCGCAGCGACAGCTTGCCGCCGATCTTCGGCGCCGACAGGCCCTTCATGCCCTTGTCGAGGATGAAGCCGCGGATCTGACCGCCATGCGCTTCCGACTTCGCCCAGACGACGAACACGTCGGCGATCGGTGCGTTGGAGATCCACATCTTCGAGCCCCGCAGACGATAGCCGCCCTCGATCTTCTCGGCGCGCGACTTCATCGAACCCGGATCGGATCCGGCGTCCGGCTCGGTGAGCCCGAAGCAGCCGATCAGCTCGCCCGAAACGAGACCGGGCAGGTATTTGTCGCGCTGCTCTTCGGAGCCATAGGCGTAGATGGGATAGATCACCAGCGACGACTGCACGCTCATCATCGAGCGGTAGCCCGAATCGATGCGCTCCACTTCGCGCGCCACGAGACCGTAGGAAACATAATTGGCGCCGGCCGCGCCATATTTATCCGGCAGCGTCACACCGAGAAGCCCCGCCTGGCCCATCAGCCGGAAGAGGCCCGGATCGGTCTTCTCCTCGAGATAGGCCTCCCCGACGCGCGGCAGGAGTTCTGCTTCCGCGAAGGTCCTGGCCGCATCACGGATCATGCGCTCGTCCTCGGCAAGCTGGTCGTCGAGGAGAAGGGGATCGTCCCAGGCGAAAGCGCTGCCTTGTGATGAATGCACGGATGGGTTTGTGGTCACGGATTCTCTCCCGATATCTTTTACGCCCCGAGGATCTCGAACGGCAAGCCGATTTTCCCATGTAAGTACCGCTTGTTGCCGTGCGGAAAAAGCCGTATTTGCGTGTAACATCATTCATGGAATGCATAAGTGAGATGCGCCCGCGCCGGTTCCTCCCCTCGATAAGCCTTTTGGCCGCCTTCGAGGCCGTCCTGAAGACCGGCTCGACAGCGGCGGCGGCGCGCGAGCTCGATCTGACGCAGAGCACGGTGAGCCGTCTCGTCCAGAATCTGGAGCAGCAGCTCGGCCGCCAGCTTTTTGAGCGGCACAGGCAGAAGCTGATCCCGACGCAAGCCGCTCACGCCTATGGCCGGGACGTGACCCGCGCGCTCGATCTCATCCAGCGCGGCAGCATGGAACTAGCCGCAAATCCGGGTGGCGGCACGCTGTCGCTCGCGATCCTGCCGGCCTTCGGCACGCGATGGCTGGCGCCGCGGCTTGGCAGGTTCCTGGTCAAACATCCCGGCATCACGATCAATCTGGCAACGCGTCTCAAGCGCTTCAACTTTGCCGTCGAAGGCTTCGATGCCGCCATCCATTTCGGGGCTGACGATTGGCGCGACGCCGGCCACATGAAGCTGTTCGAGGAGCGACTGACGGCCTGCATCTCGCCAGCGCTGCTCAAGGACCATCCCGTTGCCGACGTTGATGGGATGGCCGGGCTGCCGCTGCTTCAACTGGAGACGAGGCCGAACGCCTGGCGAATCTGGTTTGCCGCCCATGGCGCGGAACCAACAAGCGTTACCGGAATGCTCTTCGACCAGTTCGCGACCATGACGCAGGCTGCGATCTCCGGCCTCGGCGTGGCGCTTCTTCCGGATTATCTGGCAGACGCCGAGATAGCGGAGAAACGCCTCGTTCCGCTCTTGAAGAGGGGGGTGCCAGGCTCGGGATCCTATTGGCTGGTCTGGCCGCAATCGCGGGCCAGTTACCCGCCACTCGAATCCTTCCGCGCCTGGCTTGCCGCGGAATTGAAGCCGCAAGCAACGTCGGCTTCCTGACCGCGGACGCGCGGCAGGGCCTACCCTTGACCAGTCGGGCTCAACTATCTATGGAGTCTCTCGACGGTTCCCCGACGGTGAAGCGAAGGGGATTAATAGGGAACACGGTGCGGACGACCCAACAGGGACCAAAACCGTGGCTGCCCCCGCAACTGTGAGCGGATTGCCGTCCATCCTCGTGGCGCCTCGAGCGCCGTGCCACTGTGCCAACCGGCACGGGAAGGCAGATGGACGACAGATATCCGTAAGCCAGGAGACCTGCCGTCATGCGTTCGCTCCAATGTCCACGGGCGGGGATGCCCGGAACAGGATATGCCATGACACATTTTCGCGCCTGGCTGCGCCTTCCTGAATTCGTTCCTTCCCGTTCGAGCCGCTCGCTCGAAACCGCTGACTGAGGCGGCGCGACAGTTCCCGCCGTCCGCGCCGTGCGGCCGGTATTCTACAATCGGGGAGATCGATCCGTGACCATCATTCCTAACAGTCGCGGCAGCCTTATTGCCGTCGCTACGCTGATGTCGACTTTCGCCTTCGAGGCTCAGGCCGCCGAAACCACCTATCCGCTGACTATCACCAATTGCGGCCGCCCGATTACCTTCGATAAGGCGCCCGAACGCGCCGTCTCGATCGGCCAGAGCAGCACGGAGATCATGTATCTGCTTGGCCTGCAGCACCGGATGGTCGGCACCGCCGTCTGGCTCGGCCCGGTCATCGAGGGTTACGAGGAGGCCAATGCCAAGGTCGAGCGTCTTGCGGACAACGATCCGAGTTTCGAGAGCGTCGTTGCCAAGAAGCCCGACATCGTCACCGCGCAGTTCCAGTGGCACGTCGGGTCCGAGGGCATCGTTGCCAAACCGGAGCAGTTCGAGGAACTCGGCATTCCGGTTTACACCTCGCCGGCCGATTGCGTCGGCAAGGACAATACGGGTGGAGGCGATGGCGTTCGCCACGCGGTCTTCACCATGGACCTGATCTATCAGGAGATCGCTGAACTGGCGCAGATCTTCAACGTCCAGGAACGCGGCGAGGCGCTGGTTGCAGAGCTGAAGGCCCGCGAGGATGCTGCCAAGCAGAAGATCGTGTCGGCGAACGGCAAGCTCTCGGCCGTGTTCTGGTTCTCGAGCGCGGAGCTCGACATCGACCCCTATGTCGCCGGCAAGAACGGTGCTCCCGGTTACATCATGCGGGCGCTCGGCATCCGCAATGTCATCGACAGCGAGGAGGAATGGCCGACCGTCGGCTGGGAAGCCATCGCCAGGTCCGAGCCGACGATCATCGTCGCGGGCAAGATGGAGCGTCGCCGTTTCCCCGCAGACGACATCGCCGTCAAGTACCAGTTCCTCAAGTCCGACCCGGTGACCAGTCTCATGCCGGCCGTCAAGGAGGGCCGCGTCGTCGAAATGGACGCCCAGGCGATGAACCCAACGATCCGGACCATCGAAGGGATCGAGGCCCTGGCCGAGGCTATCGAAAAAGCCGGCCTGACCCAGTGAATAGGATGGTGGGCTCCCTATCGAGGACAGGCGCCACAGTGCTGGCGCTTGTCCTGCTGTTCTCGGCGCTCTGGCTGGGTGCGGCGATCGGCGAGACGGCGATCCCGATGGATGTCGTCGCCCGGACGATCGCCAATCGGCTATGGCAGGCGGGCTATCCGCTCGATCCGATCAACGAGGGCATCGTCTGGAACTACCGTTTGAGCCGCGCCGTGGTGGCGGCGTGCTGCGGCTCGGCGCTGGCACTTTCCGGCGTCGTGCTGCAGTCGCTTCTGCGCAACCCGCTCGCCGATCCGTATATTCTCGGGATCTCGGCGGGAGCATCGACGGGCGCGGTCGCCGTTGCCATCCTGGGTTTCGGTGCCGGTCTGTTGACGCTGCCGCTGGGGGCCTTCCTCGGCGCACTTCTCGCATTCGGGCTCGTCAGCCTGCTCGCAATGCGCGCGGGCAGGGGGCATGGTGCCACCATACTCGCCGGTGTCGCCGGCTCGCAACTCTTCAACGCGCTCACCTCGTTCATCGTCACCAAGGCGGCCAATGCGGAGCAGTCGCGCGCGATCATGTTCTGGCTGCTCGGCAATCTGTCTGGCGTCCGTTGGCCGGATGTCTGGCTTGCTCTGCCTGCCGCTGTGGTTGGCCTTCTTGCCTGTCTCTGGCATGCGCGTGCGCTCGATGCCTTCACCTTCGGCTCCGAGTCCGCCGCCTCGCTCGGCATACCCGTGCGCCGCGTCTGTGTCGTGCTGATCGGCGCATCGGCCATGATGACGGCGGCCATGGTCAGCATTGTCGGCTCGATCGGCTTCGTCGGGCTCGTCATCCCGCATGCGGCACGGATGCTGGTGGGCGTCCGGCACGGGCTGCTGTTGCCGGCATCCGCTTTGACCGGGGCAATCTTCATGGTCGCCGCCGACGTGGTTTCCCGCGTGATCATTCCGGGCCAGGTGCTGCCGATCGGCGTGGTGACGGCGCTTGTCGGAGCGCCTGCCTTCGCGATTATCCTTGGCCAGCGGGGAGCGGTTCGATGATGCTTTCGGCATGCAACGTCTCATGGTCCACGGGCGGAATTTCCATTCTCGAGAACGTCTCGCTCGACGTCGTCCCGGGAGAATTTCTCGGCATCGTTGGACCAAACGGTTCCGGAAAGACGAGCCTGATGTCGCTTCTTGCGGGTCTCCGGCGACCGAAGTCGGGTCGGGTGCTGCTGGACGGCCGGCCGATAGACGGGCTCGGACGCCGTGAGGTCGCCAGGTGCATAGCCCTCGTCGAACAGCAGGCCGAGACGAGCGAGCGCATATCGGCGCGCCAAGCCGTGGAGCTCGGCCGCACCCCACATCTCGGGCCGCTCGCACCATGGTCGGCGGAGGATGACGAGATCGTCGGCGCGGCGATCCGCAACGTCGACATGGAGCCATTGGCGGCGCGGCAGTGGCACACGCTCTCGGGGGGAGAACGCCAGCGCCTGCACATCGCCCGTGCCCTCGCGCAGCAGCCGGAAATCCTGCTTCTGGACGAGCCGACGAACCACCTCGATGTCGGCCACCAGATCGGCCTGCTGCATCTCGTCCGCCAGCAGCAACTGACAGCCGTGGCGGCGCTTCACGATCTCAACCACGCAGCGATGTTCTGCGACCGAATTGCCTTGATGAGCGGCGGCCGCATCGTTGCGCTGGGCCGCCCATCCGAGGTCCTCAGCGCAGAGCGGATCTGTTCCGTCTTCGGGGTGGTGGTCGATGTCCAGCATGAGGGCGAGGGGCGCTGTTACATCCGCTACTGCGCGCCCGGTTCGCCGGCCGCCGAAAGACCGAAGCTCAAGAGGATCTCATGATCCTTGCCCAGACGCGTGATTGCGACCATCGTGGCAAACTCGACACCGGCTATGCGGCGGTGGTTTCTTTTCGACCGACGGCAAGTGCGGTAGTGTCGTGCTCCCGCGGCCGCTGCCAGTCGTTATGGCGCGGGACAAACTTTGTGCCGATTTCGGCTCGCGCCGCCGCAATCTTCCGGGCAAGCGCCTCACATGCCGGCGCCTTGCGAACATAAGCAAAAGAGGGCAGGGTTCGACATGGTGCGAGCCCGTCGCTGGGCGTTCCACCGGGTGGGAATGCTCCCGCTATATCGGCGAGCGCCGATAAAATGGGGCCGTAGGGCGGGCGAAAAATGAATAACTCCAAACCTGACAGGCTTCACCTGACCTTGGCCGAGCTGATCAGCGACCAGATCGAGAAGCGCCATGCAAGTGAGCTTAGAGCAGTACTCTCAACCGGTAACGAGATCACGATGCATGGAACGTTCACGGTGGGCAGTGACTTCATCATCTACAGAACGACGAAAGACGCCAGCGGGAAATGGGCAATGACGCCGTTCGCGCATATCGTACAATTGGTCATCTGATTTCCAAGCTGCGCGGCTACCGCCGGGACGACACCGAATGTCAGCCTATCCAGGTGCATCCCCGGGCGTGTTAAGAATACGCAGCGCCCGCACCGCATTCTTGGGGCTGAGCCCTTCCATCTTCCAAGGGCCGATCTCTGCTGTATCCCCGGTTAGGAGATAATAGATCGTATAGGTTCCGTCTCCATCGAAACGGCGGCCATATTGATCGCGTCGTTCGGATCTGTTCGGCGGGCCCCCCGCGGATTCCCATGCGCTGATGATGAGCGCGTGTTCTTCGTGTTTGCTTCTCATCTGCGGCTCTCTTCGCGCCGGTCGCCTGCGCCACGGCGCTCCTCAGTCAACGGAAGCCAGGCCCCGTTCAGTCGGCTTGGGCCAAGCCCGCAACGGTGGCCTCGCGCTTGGATGTTCGGGAAGCGAGATCAGCGAGTTTGGTCCATTTCCTCTTGCTAAGCTGAGACCAGCATAAAAAGAGCATAACGCCATATGCGTCGACTGTGGCTTTACTATGAAAGTCGGTGAAAATCTGGTCTTTGAAAAGATTTATTCCTGGGTCCAGCAAAGATAAAAGTGAAACAAATCGAGCATTGTTATTCTCAGTAAGTGTGCGGCGAGCACCAGTTGCAATTAGGATAAACAAGCGGAATTCGTTGTTTACTTTACGTCTTTTATGGCGCACTTTAAAAAATCCGGATTGGCATTGGCTCCTGGTCGGAGCAGGGGCCTGCAAAGATCCCCCTAATCGACCCGATTAGAGGGAATGAACTCATGACACTCGGCCAAATCGCAGAGTGGACAAGACGCAGCGCGATCGGTCAGCCGCAGGAATTTGCGAAGTGCGCCGAGCTTGTGGCAACCATCATCGTCCACATCGGGTCCGACCGCAGGTCCTCGGCCAGGTCAGAACGAGGTTGCCGTCGCTCACTTCGTGAAGCGCAGCGGAAGCCGCGCTCTGGGCATCTAGAGCAAACGAAAACTGGGAAAATCGCTATGAAAAACCTCATCCCCGCCCGCTTCTACACCTACGATTTCACACGCCTCTTCGTATCGCTTGCCTTTACGCTGGCGATTGCTGTGATTGTCTATTCGGTCCTGTTCGGACGCATCCTGTAGACATCTGAGCATGGGTCGTGTCCGTGCCCCGTCTGGTGATGGTCCTGACCCTAAGCTCTGAACGCTGCCAGTTCGCGGGGAAGGGAGGCGACTCGCTCACGTTCTGCAGCCTAACATTGCATTTTGCCATTCCGAAAACAAAAAGTTGACGTGGCCGCCGCTCTCGTCTATGGGAGGACATCGATACTTTGTTTGCCGATATTTGTTTTTGCCGCGCCTTGCGCGTCTCTTGACGAACTTCCCTCTCTCAAAAGTCGAAACCCCGCTGTGCGCCGCCCAGCGGTGATCAATGTTGCTAAGAAAGGGTTCGTTATGACCACTGGCACAGTTAAATGGTTCAATTCCACCAAGGGCTTCGGCTTCATTCAACCTGACGACGGCAGTGCCGATGTGTTCGTTCACATCTCTGCTGTTGAACGCGCGGGCCTGAATTCGATCGTCGAAGGTCAGAAACTCGGCTTCGAGCTCGAGCGCGACAACAAGTCGGGCAAGATGTCCGCAGGCCAGCTCCGCGCTGCCTGACGCTTTTCGCCGCTAATGACCACGGATGTACTGGCATGGCGGCAAGACGTTTGAAAAGGCCAGGCGCATGTCTGGCCTTTTTCCGTACAAGGCGTCGATAGCTGGCGTGAGGCAATCCTCTGGCTGCTTGAAAGGCGACCTTCGTGACTACAGCGCCTTGCGCGTCTTATTAGACGCGCAAGGCGTTGTAGCACTTTGAAGTGCTGCATGTCTTTGTCCTCAAATCGAGCTCGATTAGAGGAGACTTGCAGTAGAGCGGGATGAGGAAAAGTTTTCGCGGTTTTTCACCCGCATCCCGCTCTAACTCTTTAGGATGGAAGTCAAAGGAATAACGATTGAGACACCCGAGCGACAACGGCTTTGCCGAACGGCGGAATGCCGCGGCAGATGCAAAGCGCCAGCTTCTGCAAAAGTTCGCATCCGCTCCAAAGGCGACCGACCCTGAAATGCAGGAAAAGCGGGCGGCTCGTGAGGCGGTTAGCCGTGCCAGGGAAGCCCGGCGCGCCGAGCGCGAAACGCTGAAGCTAGCCGAGAATGCGCGGATTTTGGCAGAAGCCGCTCAACTGGCGGCGGCAGCCGAGGCCGAGGAAAGGGCACAAGCCGAAGCCCGCGAGGTAGAAATTGCCGATCGGGTCGCGCGGGTCGTCGCGGACGAGGCAGCCCGCAAGGCCGAACGCGACCGCCGCTATGCGGCCCGCAAGGCCCGTCGAGCCTGACACCTCAACACCTGCGCCCACAACACGGGCGCCGGTATTGCCCTGACAGATGACAGTGGGGCGAGCGAAAAACGGACCGGTTATCATGAACGCACACGCCTATCCAGCCGCCTCACTCGTTGAAGACAATGCTCGAGAGTGGCTGAAGACACTGGCGAAATACCGACAGCCCCGCCTCGGGCGTAGCGCCTTCGAACTTTTCATTACTCTGACCCCTTTCACCATCTTCTGGGCCGCTGCCTGCTTTTCGCTAGTCAACAGCTTCTGGCCCGGGCTCATCGCGGTCTTTCCTGCCAGCGCCTTCCTGCTCAGGCTGTTCATGATCCAGCACGATTGCGGCCACGGCTCGTTCTTCGCCCGTCGCGAACTCGATGACTGGACCGGCCGCCTGCTTGGGGTCCTGACGCTGACCCCCTATGACTATTGGAGGCGTGCCCACGCCGCCCATCATGCGAGTGCGGGCAATCTCGACGAACGTGGGGTCGGTGATATCACCACGCTGACGATTGCCGAATACCGTGCTCTTTCGCCGACAAAGCGTCTCGGCTACCGCTTGTACCGGCACCCGCTTGTCATGTTCGGAATCGGCCCGGCCTGGCTCTTCCTATTCAAGCAGCGCCTGCCGTTCGGAATGATGAACTCGGGTGCTCTGCCTTGGATTTCGACGATGGCGACGAATGGAGCAATCGCCACGCTGGCCGCCCTGATGGTGTGGACCGTCGGTTTGCAGAGTCTTCTCGTGATCCATCTTCCGGTCGTGCTGATCGCCGGTTCAGCCGGCGTTTGGCTCTTCTATGTCCAGCACCAATTCGAAGAGACCCACTGGTCGGAAGGCCAGAACTGGCGATTTCCCCAGGCGGCGCTGCATGGTGCTTCGCATTACGACCTTCCGCCGGTGCTGCGGTGGCTCACCGGCAATATCGGCATCCATCACGTTCATCATCTGTCCAGCCGGATACCCTACTACCGCCTGCCGGAAGTGCTGCGCGACCATCCGCAACTCGCCGACATCGGTCGTATCACCCTTTGGGATAGCCTCAAATGCGTGAGGCTCGTGCTTTGGGACGACCAACGCCGGCGGCTGGTTTCATTCCGTGACGCCGCTGGTGCGGGTGATTGCCCTTGACCGGCGTTCCTCTCCGGGATCGCTGTACCGCTCTCTTGCCGAAGATCGATGAAAGACGAAGACATGATTGAATTAACGCCAACCCAGATCCGCGGCCTGAAGCTCGTCAGGGATGGTGATGTCTATCCCCAGGGCGGGAAGAGGTGGACGCACCTGAATGCCCAGGTCACCTATGCAAAACACGACCGGTTCAAGGAGCGGCCGCAGAAGGTCAAGTTCCTGACTACCGCAACCCTCAACGACCTGCGCAAGCACAGCCTTGTGAAAGCGCTGAATACGGATGTTCCGCCCGAGGAGTCGGCTCATGGCATCACCATGGCCGGCAAGATCCTGCTTCTGAAGATCAAGTAGTCCGGCAGGCCCTTCGCCGGACAGAGCTCCGGCAACCAATCGCTCCAATTTCGCGCCGATTTTGATCCGCCTGCTCTTGGGTTCCGAAAGCTCGGCCCCATCCGCAAAGCCACCAGTTCGAGTCCAAGAACCTCGCCTCGGATAAAACTCGCGCATCCACGGCGGCCCGTGCCGGTCCTGCGGTCCGGATATCAGCGCAACTTGAATCGCTGGTGCACGGGCCTAACTAGACGGAGACCGGATTGCAGGGCCAGCCGTCTCATGATCCCGATTTACGATACCGCTCCGCGCGCCCGCCGTCCCGCCGTCGTCTACGCGATCATCGGGTTGAACTTCCTGATATTTCTCTGGATGATCGCTCTCCCGGAACCGGGCCTCTATTGGGTCCTGACCCACTTTGCACTCATCCCCCTTCGCTATTCGGACCCGCAACTCGCCATGGCCGCGGGTCTGGATCCGTACGATTACTGGCCGCTGCTCACCAACACCTTTCTCCATGGCGGCTGGCTTCACATCATCTTGAACATGTGGAGCCTCTGGATCTTCGGCCCGGCAATCGAGGCGCGTTGCGGGCGCCCGGGATTCATTCTCCTCTATCTCGCAGGCGCGGTGGCGGCGAGCGCGGCGCATCTCCTTGCCAACTGGAACTCGCCGGTGCCGGCGCTCGGCGCATCCGGGGCAATCGCGGCGATCATTGCCGCCTACGCGGTGACCTACCCGCGCGCAAAGGTCATCCTGCTCGTGCCGGTGCTCTTCCTGCCGCTTTTTGTTCCGGTATCGGCGCTGTTCTTCGCGGCATTCTGGTTTGCGATCCAGATTCTCCAGGGGACCCAGGACCTGTTCGCCAGTTCGATGGGCGCAGGCGTCGCCTGGTGGGCCCATATCGGCGGGTTTGTATTGGGATTCATCTTTGCGAAAGCGGCCCACGCGCTGGGGCTCGGCCGCGACATCGAAACGCGGCAATGGACCGGGTCGGTGCCGAGAATCCCGCGGCGCTGAGCAGACTCCTCTCCCGAAAATCGAACCAGATGTTGGCAGGCAACGCGTGGAGTCAAAGAGTAGCGGCGAGCCAGGCTTCTATGCCCTGCGCCGCGGCGCAGCCCGTGGCCAGGCAGGCGGTCAGCAGATAACCACCGGTCGGCGCTTCCCAATCGAGCATTTCGCCGGCGGCGAATAGGCCGGGCAGCGCCTTCAGCATGAAATGATCGTCGACGGCATCTAGGTGTATGCCGCCCGCAACAGAAATCGCCTCGGCGATCGGACGCGGCCGCTCGAGGGGGATTGCGAGTGCCTTGATCTCGGCCGCAAGGCTTTCGGGCCGGGCCTTTGCCGCTTGCGGCGCGATCTCGCGCAGCAGTGCCGCCTTGGCGCCGCTGAGCCCGGCGCCCTTGCGCAGGCGGTTGGAGAAACTAGCCTTGCCGTCCTGGCGGGCAAGGTCGCGGACAAGGCGCGCGAATGATCGTCCGGGCGCAAGGTCGACGATGAGCTCCGCCTTGCCCTCGCGCTCCAGCCGATCGCGCAGCGCTGCCGCATGCGCATAGACGAGGCTCCCCTCGATGCCGTGACGGCTCACCACGAACTCACCGGGAAAGACGCCCGCTTCGGAGGAGGCGACCACCGATTTCAGCGGCTCGCCGGCGAAGCGATTGCGAAAGCCCTCGCTCCAGGCGACATCGAAGCCGCAATTGGCGGGGCGGAAGTCCCTGACGGTGACGCCTTTGGCGCCGAGCCAAGGCACCCAGGCGGCGTCGGAGCCGAGCCTCGGCCAGCTTGCGCCGCCGAGTGCGATGAGTGCCGCAGCGGGGCGAACGATTTTCCGCCCCTCCGGCGTCTCAAAGCCGTAGCCGTCGTCAACAAAGCCCGACCAGCGGTGGCGGGTGAGGAGCCGAGCGCCTTGCGCTTCCAGGCGTCTGAGCCAGGCCCGCAGCAGCGGCGAGGCCTTCATGGCCTTCGGAAAGACGCGGCCCGACGAGCCGACGAATGTTTCCGTTCCGAGCCCTGCCGCCCAGGCGCGCAGATCATCCGGCGTGAACGCGTCGAGCGCCGGGCGCAGCCGATCGGCGGCGAACCCGAAACGGGCGATGAAGCGGTGATACTCTTCGGCATGGGTGATGTTGAGACCCGATTTGCCGGCGAGCAGGAACTTGCGGGCGGCGGTCGGCATCGCCTCATAGATCGTCACGGCATGGCCCCTGGCCGAGAGGACCTCGGCGGCCATCAGTCCGGCAGGGCCCCCGCCGATGACGGCGATTTCCTTCGGTGCCAATAGGGGTCCCCTCAAGACCTTGCTTCCGCTGGAGCCGGTCCGGTGGATTCGCGCAGGATGAGTTCGACGGGCCAGAGCTCTTGAATCTCGGCCGCGGGCCGTCCGCCAAGCAATTGCAGCACGAGGTCTGCCGCCCGCGCCCCGGCCGCACGCATGGAGGAACGGGTCGCCGATAATGACGGAACCATGTTCTCGGCGGTCAGATAGGGAAAGACGTCGTCATGGGCGATGACGGAAGTATCGCGGCCGACGACGAGCCCGCGCGAACGCACTGCCCGGTAGACCCCGAGCGCCGTCATCATCGAGCCTGCGACGAAAGCGGTGGGGCGTGGCAATTGCTCGAGCAAAGACCGCGCAAAGCGGAAGCCGAGTTCATCGGTGAAATGGCCGTGAACGACAAGGCGCGGGTCGAAGGCAATTCCGCGTTCTTCCAGTGCGTCGCGGTAGCCCTTGTCGCGATGGATCGAGAAGGTGTAGCCAGCGCCGCCATTGATCATCGCGATCCGCCGGTGGCCGAGGTCGAGGAGATGCGACGTCGCCCTGCGAATGGCTCCCTCATTATCGATGTCGAGCCACGCATGCGGCACCTCGGTCTCCGACCTGCCGTGGACCAGGAATGGAATGCCGAGCTTGTGAAGGAGGCGGATGCGCTCGTCGTCCGGCCTCGGCGAATGAACGATGATGGCATCGACACGGCCGCTCGTCACGAGCCTGCTGTAGATCTGAATCTCGTCGCGCGTCTCCTGCTCGGCCATCGGGCTCACAAGGATGTCGATGTCCTCGCCGTCCAGCCGTTCGGCCATGCCAATCATGAATTCCGAAAACTGGAACTCGCCCTTTCGCCCCATGACGGCGCCGATGGCGCCGGCCCGGCCGGTCACGAGCCGCACGGCATTGATGTTCGGACGGTAGCCGAGCCGCACGGCCTCTTCCGCTACCCGTTGCCGGGTCTTTTCGCTCACCTCCGGATAGCCGCTGAGCGCGCGGCTCACGGTCGTCGGCGAAAGACCCAGTTGGTGTGCGAACTCCTTGAGCTTCATGCGAGCTTGTCTGATCCCTGACCCCTGTTCCCGTGAGGAATATACGTCTTTGTTTCGCGGAACAACCGACCGTACGCCATTCGACGTCAAGTGGTTCTAGTCAAAGCGATTTAAATTTTGTGCGGTGAACGCACCGGTTGGATGGCAAAGTCTAGAATTCTCCACCAGTGTCGTTGAGGTGTTAAACCACTAAAAACTATATGTATTTGCGTGGTAGCGAGCGAAGCTCACCTCCTGCATCGTTTGTTGTATTGACACGCACAACGGCTTCTGACAGTTTTCTGCGGCCAAACCGATTTCGAATTCCGAGGAGTGATCGAGCGGTTTGAGTTTTGGAGGAGCCATCGAACATGACAATGCTTCTGAGGACGCTGACCTTTTGCGCCGCGTTCGGCGCTGCCGAACTGGCTGCTGCCGCCGAGCTGTCGCTTGCGGCCAACACCACCGGCAAGAACGTGAATTTCATGCGCGAGCAGCTCGACCTGTTCGAGAAGCGGACGGGCCACAAGGTCAGTCTCGTCACCATGCCGCCCTCGAGCAGCGAACAATTCAGCCAGTATCGTCTGTGGCTCGCCGCCGGGAACAAGGATGTTGACGTCTACCAGACGGACGTCATCTGGGCGCCGCAGCTCGCCGACCAGTTCATTGACCTGACGGACTCGGCGAAGGATGTCGTCGGCGATCATTTCCAATCGATCATTCGATCGCAGACCGTCAACGGCAAGCTCGTCGCGCTGCCGATCTTCACCGATGCGCCGGCACTCTACTACCGCAAGGACCTGCTCGAGAAATACGGCAGGACGCCCCCGAAGACCTGGAGCGAGCTGGCGGCGACCGCCATGGAAATTCAGGAGAAGGAGCGTGCTGCCGGGCAGGCGGATCTCTGGGGCTTCGTGTTCCAGGCGAATGCCTATGAGGGGCTGACCTGCAACGCGCTCGAATGGATCAAGTCGTTCGGTGGTGGGCAGATCGTCGAGCCGGACGGCACGATCTCCGTCAACAACGAACGCGCGGCCGCGGCGATCGAAGGGGCCAAGGCGTGGATCGGCACGATCGCGCCCCAAGGCGTGCTCGCCTACCAGGAAGAAGAAGCGCGCGGCGTCTGGCAGACCGGCAATGCCGTGTTCATGCGCAACTGGCCCTATGCCTATGCGCTCGGCAACGGAGACGACAGCGCCGTCAAGGGCAGGTTCGACGTCATGCCGCTTCCGACCGCCGGCGCCGGAGAGGAGCCGTCGTCGACGCTTGGCGGCTGGAATCTCGCGGTGTCGAAATACTCCGACGAGCAGCAGGCCGCGATCGAGCTGGTGAGGTTCCTCGCTTCCAAGGAAGTGCAGAAGCAACGCGCCGTGCAGCTGTCGCAACTGCCGACGATCGCCGCTCTTTATGACGATCCGGAGGTCGCCGCGGCGCAGCCCTTCATGCCGAACTGGAAGCCGATCTTCGAGAGCGCCGTGCCGCGGCCTTCTGCGGCCACCAAGGTGAAATATAACGAGGTCTCCTCGAAGTTCTGGAGCGCGGTGCACAACACGCTCTCCGGCAACGGAACGGCAGCCGAGAATCTCGAACTGCTGGAGATCGAACTGACCGAGCTCAAGGGCGATAGCTGGTAGCCTCCCCTGCATGTGTCCTCAAATCGGCGTCCGATCGTGAGGACAAGAACATGTTGCAGCCGTCGCCCGGGATGGCGGTCCACCGCGGCCGCCATCCCTCTACAGCGCCGCGCGTCTTATCAGACGCGCAAAGCTGCATGTCTTTGTCCTTAAAATCGAGGTCGATTTAAGGAGACATGCAGTAGTCAAACCTTCGGCGAAAAGCCGGATGGCAAAGGGGACAACGTCATGACCGATCTGACCGTTGCGGATCCGCCGGCCGCCCTCGCGAGCAACGCGCACATCAATTCAGACCTTCGGACACAGCGGGTGCGCTCCGCCTGGGTGTTCCTGGCGCCCACGCTTCTGGTTCTGGCGCTTGTCGCCGGCTGGCCGCTCGTCAGGACCGTCTATTTCAGCCTCACCAACGCATCGCTGACTAACCTTGCAGGCGCCGAGTTCATTGGCTTCGACAATTATCTCACCTGGATCACGCTGAAGAGCGGCCGAACCATTTACCGGGGTCTGCTCGCCGATCCCGCCTGGTGGAACGCTGTGTGGAACACGCTGAAATTCACGCTGATTTCCGTGAGCGTGGAGACGGTCCTGGGGCTGGTTGTCGCTCTGGTGCTGAACGCGCATTTTCCGGGTCGCGGCCTGGTCCGCGCCGCCATCCTTGTTCCCTGGGCGATCCCCACGATCGTTTCGGCAAAGATGTGGGCCTGGATGCTCAACGACCAGTTCGGCATCCTTAACGATATCCTGCTCGGCCTCGGGCTGATCGGCCAGAAGGTCGCCTGGACCGCCAATCCCGATACGGCGATGGTCGCCGTGCTGATCGTCGACGTCTGGAAGACGACGCCCTTCATGGCGCTCCTCATCCTCGCCGGGTTGCAGATGGTGCCGGGAGACATCTATGAGGCCGCTAAGATCGACGGCATCCATCCGGTCAAGGTGTTCTGGCGGCTGACCCTGCCGCTCATCCGGCCCGCGCTGATGGTTGCGGTCATCTTCCGCATGCTCGATGCCCTGCGCATCTTCGACCTGATCTACGTGCTGACGCCGAACAACGCCCAGACGAAGACCATGTCCGTGCTGGCGCGCGAGAACCTGTTCGATTTCGACAAGTTCGCCTACGGCGCCGCCGCTTCGACCATGCTGTTCCTGATCATCGCCGGAATCACGGTCCTTTACATGTGGTTCGGCCGCGTCAATTTCGAAGGAGAGCGCTGATGGTCGCGACAATTTCGAAGCGAGCCGCCTTCTACGCGCTTGTCGCCGTCATCATTGTGGTCGCGGTCTTCCCCTTCTATTACGCGATCCTGACCAGTTTCAAATCCGGGACTGCCCTGTTCCGCATCGACTATTGGCCAAGCGAGATTTCGCTTGCCAATTACACGAGCGTCGTCTCGCATGGCAGCTTCCTGCGTAACCTCGCAAACTCGCTCCTGGTCGCAACTTCGGTCGTCGCCATTTCGCTCCTGTTTGCGGTGACCGCGGCCTACGCCCTCGGACGCGTTCGTTTCCGCGGGCGCTCTCTACTGCTGTTGACAATCCTGTCGGTCTCGATGTTTCCGCAGATCGCCGTGCTTGCCGGGCTTTTCGAGCTCATCCGCGGCGTCGGCATTTTCAACACGCCTCTGGCGCTTATCTTTTCCTATATGATCTTCACCCTGCCTTTCACGGTCTGGGTGCTGACCACCTTCATGCGCGACCTGCCGGTGGAGATCGAGGAAGCGGCGATCGTCGACGGCGCATCGCCCTGGGTCATCATCACCCGCGTCTTCATGCCGCTGATGTGGCCGGCGCTGGTGACGACCGGTCTGCTTGCCTTCATCGCCGCCTGGAACGAATTCCTCTTCGCGCTGACATTCACCTCGTCGAACACCCAGCGCACAGTGCCGGTCGCGATCGCGCTTCTTTCGGGCAGCAGCAACTTCGAAATTCCCTGGGGCAACATCATGGCGGCGTCGGTCATCGTCACGGTGCCGCTCGTCGTCCTGGTGCTGATCTTCCAGCGGCGGATCATTTCCGGACTCACGGCGGGCGGCGTGAAAGGCTGAGCATTTTCCGTCCGGTCAATCGCGGGACGGCTGAGAAATCCGGAGAAACGAACTGGAGAGCGGTGCGCACGTCTGCGAGCGCATCCGCGAAGGAGAGCAAAATGGCAGAGCTTCAACTGCGTGATATCCGCAAGTCCTTCGGCGCCTACGAGGTCATCAAGGGCGTCAGCATGGACATAAGAGCAGGCGAGTTCATGGTCTTCGTCGGCCCTTCCGGCTGCGGCAAGTCCACGCTCTTGCGGCTGATTGCGGGGCTTGAGGAGATCACCTCGGGCACGCTCTCCTTCGACGGGCGGGTCGTCAACCATCTCGTACCGTCGAAACGCGGCATCGCCATGGTCTTCCAGTCCTATGCGCTTTATCCGCACATGACGGTCTTCGAGAATATGGCATTCGGCATGCAGCTTGCCGGCAAGGACAAGCAGCAATGCAGGAAACGGGTAGAGGCCGCGGCGGAAATGCTGCAGCTGACGCCCTATCTCGAGCGCCTGCCGCGCCAGCTTTCCGGCGGCCAGCGCCAGCGCGTGGCGATCGGCCGTGCGATCGTGCGCGATCCGACGGTCTTCCTTTTCGACGAGCCGCTTTCCAATCTCGACGCGGCACTGCGCGTGGCGACCCGCATCGAGATCGCCAGGCTCCATCGCAGCATGCACAACACGACCATGGTCTATGTGACCCACGACCAAGTGGAAGCGATGACGCTCGCCGACCGGATCTGCGTCCTGCGCGACGGGCGGGTGGAGCAGATCGGCACGCCGCTCGAACTCTACGAGCACCCCAACTCCACCTTCGTCGCAGGCTTCATCGGCTCGCCGAAGATGAACTTCCTTTCCGAGGCCTTCGCCACGCCCTTTGAGGCGGACATGGTCGGGATCCGCGCCGAGCACCTGGCGATCGACCAGGAGGGCGGACTCTGGCAGGGAAGTGTCGTTCACTCGGAGATGCTCGGCTCCGACAGCTATATCTATCTCGACATCGGCGCCGCCGAGTGCTCATTGTCCGGGAAGGGGGAACTTCCAACCACAAACCGGGAGAGACTGTGCGCATTTCGCCGGCCGCCGGCCAGATCCATCGCTTCGACGCGGCCGGTCGATCGATCGGACGCAAGGAGATGCGGGGGGCCGCCTAAAAGCAAGGTTTCGTAAATGCGCCGAAGACAAGGCGTCGGCGAAGCCACGCAAGTCTGCTTGGACCCAGGTATTGAGGATCATTTCCAACCGCCAAACGTTAGACCGGAATGGGTGCTACGCCAGCCCCAGTTCCGCGTCGACAAAGTCAAACAGGGCACCTTCGGGTGCCCGAGCCACGAGGAGAACGACCTTGTCTATCAACGCCATCGTGTGGGGCGAGAACGTCCACGAACAAAAGAATGCTACCGTCCAGGAAATCTATCCCGACGGCATGCACAATACGATTGCCGCAGCGCTGAATGCGGATGCCGCCATCGAGGCGACGACGGCGACGTTGCAGGAGCCGGAACACGGGCTGAGCGAAGATCGGCTCGCCGCGGCCGACGTGCTCCTTTGGTGGGGCCACGCCGCCCATGGAGACGTCGACGACGAGATCGTGGAGCGGGTCGCCCGGAGGGTCTGGGAAGGCATGGGGCTGATCGTGCTCCACTCCGGCCACTTCTCGAAGATTTTCAAGCGTCTCATGGGCACGCCCTGCGCGCTGAAATGGCGTGAGGCGGGCGAACGCGAGCGCGTCTGGGTGGTCAATCCGCGTCATCCGATCGCCGAAGGTCTCGGCGAAAACTTCGTGATCGAGTACGAGGAGATGTATGGGGAAGCGTTTTCAGTGCCGGAACCACTCGAGACCGTGTTCATCTCCTGGTTCGCCGGCGGCGAGGTCTTCCGCTCCGGGCTCACCTGGCGGCGCGGCGCGGGCAACATCTTTTATTTCCGCCCCGGGCATGAGACCTACCCGACCTACCACGATGCCACGGTGCACAAGGTACTGCGCAACGCAGTGAAATGGGCCTACAACCCGCAAGGCACCTATAAGGCGATCCACGGTGCGCCGAACGTGCCCGTCGAAAAAGCGCCGGAGCCGATCGTCGAACGCGGGCCGACGCTGCATCGCGCCGGCGAAGCGGGCTACCGCTAAGGGGGTTGCGATGCGTCTCCTGATACTCGGAACCGGCGGCATGGGAAACAGCCATGCCAATGCCTTTGCCAAGATAGACGGCGTCCAGATGGTCGGTGCCGTCGATGTCGATCCGGCGCGCGCCAGGGCCTTTGCCGCCCGGCATGGCATCGAGCACGCCTTTACCTCGCTCGAGGAGGCGATCGCCTGGGGCGAATTCGACGCGGCGACCAACGTCACGCCGGACAAGGCACACCACCCGACGACGCTGGCGCTGATCGCCGCCGGCAAGCACGTGCTCTGCGAAAAGCCGCTGGCGGAGAATTACGATAAGGCCGCGGAGATGGCCGAAGCCGCCGAACGCTCCGGCCTCGTCACCATGGTCAACCTCACCTACCGCAATGTCGCGCCGCTGCAGAAGGCGCGGGAACTGGTGCTCGCCGGCGAGATCGGCCGGCTTCGGCATCTGGAAGCCTCCTATCTGCAGAGCTGGCTCGTATCGAAGGCCTGGGGCGATTGGGCGAGCGAGTCCACATGGCTGTGGCGGCTGTCGACCAAGCATGGCTCGAATGGCGTACTGGGTGATGTCGGCATCCACATTCTCGATTTTGCAGGCTATGGCACTGGCAGTTCTGTGGAACGGGTGTTCGCGCGATTGAAGTCCTTCGAAAAGGCGCCGGACAACCGGATCGGCGAGTACGATCTCGACGCCAATGACAGCTTTGCCATGACGGTGGAACTGGAGAATGGCGCCATGGGCGTGATCCATGCCAGCCGCTGGGCGACCGGCCATCTGAACGAGCTGAGATTGAGGCTTCACGGCGACCACGGCGCGCTGGAGGTGATTCATACGCCGCAGGGGTCGAGCCTGCGGGCCTGCCTTGGCGAGGACGTGGAAACGGCGCTTTGGCGGGATATCGACGCCGGTTCGGTGGCCACCAATTACGAACGCTTCGTGGCCGCGGTCGAGAAGGGGGAGATGGTCGAGCCCGGCTTCCGCCATGCCGCAAACCTGCAGAAGGTTCTGGATATGGCAATGGAAACCGAAGCGGGGCGCTGCGAACTCGCCGTATAGCGCCTCTCCCGCATCGGCTCGAAAATCGTATCCGATTTTCGGAAAGCTCGATGCGCAGATTCAAAGGCTCGATGCTGCCCGGCGGGGATACACTCCATCCTCCCCAAATCGACCAGCGAGCTTGGGACACCAGAGACGCAAAACCCTGAAGCGCGCGCCCGGATCGGATCCGCTGTCTCGCGCTTCAGGGCTACTTCAGGCGTGTGAGTGATGGCGATAGTCCCAGACCGCCCAGGCTGCGAGTGCGGCGACGAGCAGACCCAGAATGACGTGGGTCCACATCGCATTCACGTTCGCCATGAAGCCGAGGAGCCAGGGAGATACGATCAACCACAGGCCGATCACCATATTGGCCCATTCCTCCCATTCGGCGAACGCCGAAAGGGTTGCTACCGCGAGGGCGCCGAGCACGATGCCGACGATCCAGGCGTTCCAGGTCGGAGCAGCCTCGGATGCGAAGCCGATGACCCAAGGAGAAACGAACAGGCACACCGCCAGGACCAGGTTCGCCCAGTCCTGGGCTCTTTTTCCTGCCATAAGAGTGCTGGGCATGACAACCTCCACATGAAGTTGGCCAAAGCGTCACCACTCGCTGGAATGAACGTCCCAACTCCGCTCGACCGAGATCGAGCAGTCGCTGTAACGCTTTGAATTGCCGGTGATTTTATCCAAAAAACGCCGCAAATACAAGAAATCCGTTGCCGAGGAGCTTTATGGCTGTTCGCCCGATGCACGGATCATCAGCCTTTCCCGAGTGGGCAGAGTGGCTTCCGCGTCGCGCGTCGTGTCATACATGCACTTTTCAGGGGCGCCTGACCTTCAGGCCGCCTTGCTGTGCGCACGCGCCGATGGCGTAAGATAGGCGTCGAAGGCGGCTGCAACGGTGCGGATGAGAAAGCGACCATCCCCGCGAAGCCGGATCACGCCCCCGTTGTTTTCCAGGACTCCGTCGCTCTCGAGCATTGCAAGCCGACTATTGCCGTCCAGGAGCATGCCGGGATCGAACCCGTGCTCGGCGGCGACGGCGGGAACGTCCACGTGAAAGTCGCACATCAGCCGCTCTATGATCTTCCCGCGCAGACGGTCCTCCCCGGTCAGCCGGTAGCCTTTCGTCGTGGCGAGCTGACCATCGGCGATCTTCTGGGCATAAAGGCCAGGCGGGATTTCGTTCTGCACATAGCCCTCCGGAAGTCGCCCGATCGCGGAAGCGCCGAGGCCGATCAGGGTTTCCGCCGCATCGGTTGTGTAGCCTTGAAAATTGCGCCGTAGCCGGCCCTCTTGCTGGGCCTGCGCCAAGCTGTCGTCGGGCCTGGCGAAATGATCGAGGCCGATGCGGCGGTAGCCGGCGGCCGCAAGGGTGGTAGCGATCGCCTCGGCCTGGGCATGACGGCCTTCCGCATCGGCAAGCGCTTTCTCGTTGATCAGGCGCTGGTGCTTCTTGAACTCGGGCACATGGGCGTAACCAAAGACCGCGAACCGTTCGGGTCGCATGCCGATCGCGGCGCGAGCCGTCTCGATACAGGATTCCACCGTCTGGTGCGGCAGGCCGTAGATCAGATCGAAATTGATGCTTTCGACGCCGGCCCGCCGCAGCCGCGAGACCGCTTCCATCGTCTGTTCCTCGCTCTGGACGCGGTTGATCGCCTTTTGCACGACGGGATCGAAGCTCTGTACGCCGAGGCTCGCACGGCGGACGCCGGCTTCGCCGAGCACCGCCGCCATCTCCGGCTCAAGCGTTCGCGGGTCGATCTCGACTGCGACCTCGGCACCGCCTGGAAGAGCGAAATGTTGCCGCAACAGCCCCATAAGGTCGACAAATTCCTCCGGCTTGATGATCGTCGGGGTACCGCCGCCGAAATGGACGTGATCGATGGTGAGTGTCTTGCTCGCCATTTCGGAAACGAGCCGGATCTCCTGACGCAACACGTCGAGATAATCGAGGATTGGCTGGTCGCGCTGGGTGATTGTGGTGTGGCAGCCGCAATACCAGCACATCGAGCGGCAGAAGGGTATGTGCAGGTAGAGAGAGGCGGCCTTCTCCGCCGATGCGGCGGCAAGCCAGTCGCCGTAGCTGTCCGCTCCGACGGCTGGCGAAAAGCGCGGTGCGGTCGGGTAGCTCGTGTAGCGGGGCAGGCGCGCCTCGCCATATTTCGCGACGAGAGTCGATTGCATGGAGATGTCCTTATTCAGGCGGAATGACACGTGCCGCATTCTAGGGGAATGCCCGTGCGCCTCTTTGCGCCAAGGCAAGGACGAAAGGTGCGTTCTGTAGATTTTGTTTGCTCGCGGTCAAAGTGGTTGGTGGGGGCAGGAGCTAGGGTCGGGCGTATTCCGGTCCGGTCGAGCCGCCGCCGCATCGGAAATGTCACGATGGGCGGTCAAGACGAGAACGACATGACAGAGACCAAGCCCTCCATCGACGTACGCACCGTTCCGCCGCGGGAGCGGCATCCGCGCATCTTCGGCATGCTCGATGCACTTCTGCCAGGAAGTTCGCTGCTGATTACCAGCGATCACGATCCGCGCCCGCTTCACTACCAGCTGGAGACGAATTTCCCCGGGCAGTTCGGCTGGGACTATCTGGAAGCGGGGCCGGAGGTCTGGCGCGTTGAAATCGCCAGGATCGAGGACGGCGCGGGCTGCGAATGCTGCTGCGGGTCGGATCACTGATCCGCCCTCGCATCTGCGACCTCGCCGCCGGACTCCGTCGCGCTTTCCGGAGGCAGAGGTCGCAACCGCTC
The DNA here is from genome assembly GCF_008932245.1 of Sinorhizobium alkalisoli. NCBI lineage: Bacteria > Pseudomonadati > Pseudomonadota > Alphaproteobacteria > Hyphomicrobiales > Rhizobiaceae > Sinorhizobium > Sinorhizobium alkalisoli. The sequence goes on from NZ_CP034910.1 coordinate 791,431, forward strand.
ACTTTTGGATAAGACAAATGCCGGGCGCCACGCTTTCCCGATGGACGATGTCCTATTTCGCCGCCGCCTGCCTGTTCCTTGTGATCGGCGAATGCATGCTCGCGGCGGGCTACGGCTATCCCTTCGCCGAGGTGGGTGCTCCCGAGACACTGGCGCTCGTGCATCTTGTTGCCATTGGCTGGCTTGGCCTCCTGATGGTGGGAGCGCTCCTGCAATTCGTGCCGGTTCTGGTGGCCGCGCCGCTGCGGGGAGGACGGCTTGCGGCCCCGGCGCTGCTTCTCATCATTGCCGGGCTTCTCCTGCTCCTCGGCGGTTTTGGGGCGCTTGCGGGCGGGCCGCCGCTTTCGCCGAATCTGCTGCCCCTGGGCGCCGTGGTGATCGTCGCCGGTTTCGTACTTGTGGCCGGCATGCTCGCGGCCACCCTTCTTGCCGCGCGCCCGCTGCCGCATCCGGCCCGCTTCGTCGCGGCCGGCCTCCTTGCGCTGGTGGCGACGGTATTGATTGGCGCTTGCTTTGCCGTGCTGCTTTCGGGCGCGATCGAAAGCGATCTTCTCACCGCCCTTGTCGTTCACGGGGTGCCGCTGCATGCCGCCCTCGGCCTCGGTGGTTGGCTCAGCTTCACGGCCATCGGCGTCAGTTACCGTCTGCTGCCGATGTTCATGCTCGCACCCGACAATGTTCGGACGACCACGAAGGTCGCCTGGTGGGCGGGCACCGCCGCGCTGGGGCTGGTTGCGGCCTCGGTCGGGCTTGCCGTCATCGAGCCTTCGGCCATGACTGGCCTGCTCGTGCTAGCGATGCTCCTTACCCTCGGTCTCACCGTTCTTTACGGAGCAGACGCGGTGCGGTTCTATCGCAAGCGCCGGCGCAAGGCCGTGGAACTCAACATCCGAGCAAGCTATGCCGCCTTTGCAGCCCTCATCGCCTCCGTTGCGATGTTCGCGCTCCCTGCCATGCGGGCCGCCGCCGGGGAGGGGGCTGCCGCGCTCGTCTATCTCTTCGTCTTTGGCTGGCTCAGCGGGCTTGGCCTCGCGCAGCTCTACAAGATCGTGCCATTCCTGACCTGGCTCGAATGTTATGGTCCCGTGCTTGGCCGCGTTCCGGTTCCGCGCGTGCAGGATCTCGTCAGCGAAAGGCGCGCACGCCTCTGGTTCTACCTCTATTATGCGGCCGTGAGCGCGGCCACGTTTTCGCTGTTCATGGGCAGCAACCCGTCGTTTCGCATCGCGGCGCTGGCACAGCTCGCCGCAACCATCGCGCTGATCGTGGAATTCGCGCGCGCCCGAAATCTCTCCGCCGTCGCCGCCGCTTCGCGCTTTCCCGTTGGCGTGCCGCGTCCGCATCTCTTTTTGCCCCCGTTTCGTCACAGGAGTGAGCCATGAACCCTGCGTCCGCAAACAGCCCCGCACCAAGGGAACTCGACGTCCGGCCAATTCTCAGGAGCGGCGGCGAACCGTTCCAGGCAATCATGGAGGCGGTGAGCGGGCTGAAGCCCGGGCAGGCACTGCGTTTGCTCGCGCCCTTCCGTCCGCAGCCGCTCTTCAAGGTGATGGCAGGCCGCGGCTTTGCCCATGCAGCGCGGGAGATCGGTGGTGGCGATTGGGAGGTGCTGTTCACGCCGGAAGAGGCGGGCTCTCCGGTCGCGTTCTCCGCCGATGCCGAGGATCCTGAGGTGTGGCCGGACCCGACCGTCAATCTCGATTTGACCGAGCTCGACCCGCCGGAGCCGATGGTCCGCATCCTTTCGGCTGCCGAAAGCATGCAGGCGGGCGAGGTGCTGTTTGCGCTGCTGTCACGCGAACCGCTTTTCCTCTATCCGGAACTTGCAAAACGCGGACATCAGTGGGCCGGCAATTTCGACGAGACACGCACGACATTCCGCATCTTCGTCCGCGTCGGTAAGGTCAAGGCGTGATGGAAGTGGCAACGAACGAAGCGCTCGCCGGCGCGATCCGCGAGGCGCTGCGCATGATCATCGATCCCGAACTCGGGCGCAGCATGATCGATCTCGGCCTGATCTATGACGTGCGCGTCGAGGATGGCGGCATCGCCCATGTGACGATGACGACGACCACGAGAGGCTGTCCCGCCAGCGAATATCTGAAGGAGGCCGTGAGCAACTGCGTCTGGCACGTCCCGGGCGTCGAATATGCAGAAGTCCGGCTGACCTACGAACCGGCCTGGACGCCGGAGATGATGGCGGACTGACCTTGAAGACCCCTCGCCACACGTGGCATGGCTTAGCCTGCCCCACCCGCCTCTGGCGCTCACACGTCGCAGGAAGGTCGAGACGGGCACCAAAGCCCCTCCGACCTGCGGTCGGGAGGGGCCTTTTCCACGAATTGCAGAGCGGCCAAGTCTTCGCTAGCGCAGCACCCGACGCTCGCGCAGGAGCATCGGTCCATATTCGAGGCAGAAGAGCCCGAATGCGGCGATCCAGAGCCCTCCGGAGGCGGCATAGAGCGTGCTGGCGGTTTCCGGGAACGTCTCCGCAAGCGGGCGCAGCAATCCTGCGAGTACGATAGCCGCGAAGGAAGCGACGGTGAGCCGCGAGGCGGTCAGCGGACGTCCCGTATGCCCGCGGCTGGCGCGCGTCATTACTGCGAGCATCATGGAGGCGATGGCGCCGACGGTGAGCACATGCATGACGGAATGTTCCTGGACGTGGCCGGCCGCGCCGAGCGCGATCGCGGCGAAGCCCAAGGCAACGAAGGCGTAGGCGATGTGCAGCACGACGAGTAGCATTTCGGGCCAGGTGGACCAGCCTTTCCAGCGCGCCAGCCGGATCGTGTGCAGCGTTGCTGCGATTAAACCGACGGCGGCCGTGACGGCATGATCCGGAACAAGCGTCCAAAGGGAGAGTGCGGCAATGCCCGAGAGGATGGCAACAGTATCGAAGCGGTTGTAGGGGACCGGGAAGTCGGTGCGCCCGAGTCGGTTCAGCCAATTGCGGGTGAAGCTCGGCAGGATGCGGCCTCCGACGATCGTGATGAGCGCCACATAGGCGGAAATGCCGAGGCGCATCGCTCGATGAAGGTCGTAATCGCTCTCGATGACCGCCACGTGGAAGCAGGCATTGGCGAGCGACAACGCCAGCAGACCGCCGAGCACTTTCAGGTCCTTCCACTTCCGCCCGGCGATCACCTCGCGCGCGCAGATGAAGAGGAGAGTCGGCAGGAAGAGACTGTCGATCGCTGCGGCGGCGGGCAGGCCGATGGTGTCCGGCGAAATGAGGGCGGCGCGTCCGGCGAGCCACAGCGCGAACAGGCCGGCGAGCGGCCACCCGGAAACCGGCAGCCGGCCCGTCCAGTTCGGCACCGCGGTCAACAGGAAGCCCGCAAGCACGGCGGAGGCGAAGCCGAACAGCATCTCATGCGCGTGCCAGGCAGGGGCGCCATAGGTGCCGGCGAGATCGGCACGGCCGGTGAGGGCCGCGATCCACAGGGCCATGGCGATGACGGCCCAAAGCGCCGCGCCGAGAAAGAACGGCCGGAACCCGTAGGAAAAAAGCACCGGCCCGGTGCGGGCAAGGCCCCGCGGCACATGACCTGCGCGCTCGGCCAGTTTCGATCCAGTCATGATTGCACTCCGATGTTTGGTCGGAAACTGGGTAGCGGAGATACCGAGGCGCTTCTTTGATAATTGGCAAATACGCGGCCAGATCGTGCGGACTGCGGCCGTCCATCTGGTCGCTCTCGCTCGCCAAAATGTCGCACCGAGTGCAATCTGTCTGTTTGTTCCACCTCAAAGAGTACCGCACCGACCCTCCTAGGATGAAAACGACCGGGCGATGTTCGTTCCGTTCTTTCAAGGAGAGGTTCGATGACAGAGAAATTTCAAATGACCCGCCGCAGCATGTTGGCCGGCGCCGCGATCGCGGGCGCGCTGACGCCGCTTGTCGGCGCGATGTCCGCCCATGCCGAAGAGGCCGTCCCCTCCGCCCTGCACACGGCCGCGCCCGTCGATCTCGCATCGCTGCCGCGGGTGAAGGTCGATCTGGTCAGGCCGCCCTTCGTTCACGCCCACACGCAAAAGGCCGAGGGTGGGCCGAAGATCGTCGAATTCACGCTGACGATCGAGGAGAAGAAGCTGGTCATCGACGACCAGGGCACCGAGCTCCACGCAATGACCTTCGACGGATCGGTCCCCGGTCCTTTGATGGTGGTCCACCAGGACGACTATGTCGAGGTGACGCTCAACAATCCGGAAACCAACCAGCTGCAGCACAATATCGACTTTCATTCGGCGACTGGCGGGCTCGGCGGCGGTGCGTTGACAGTTGTCAACCCGGGCGAAAGCGCGGTGTTGCGCTTCAAGGCGACGAAGGCGGGCGTCTTCGTATACCATTGCGCACCTCCCGGCATGGTGCCGTGGCACGTCACCTCCGGCATGAACGGCGCGATCATGGTTCTGCCGCGCGAGGGTCTGAGCGACGGCAAGGGCAATGCGCTCACCTATGACAAGGTTTATTACATCGGCGAGCAGGACTTTTATGTCCCTCGCGACGAGAACGGTAACTTCAAGAAATACGAGAGCGCTGGCGATTCCTATGCCGATACGCTCGAAGTGATGCGCACTTTGACCCCGAGCCACATCGTCTTCAACGGTGCGGTCGGCGCCCTCACCGGTGAGAATGCGCTGAAGGCGCAGGTTGGCGACAAGGTGCTGATCGTCCATTCGCAGGCGAACCGCGACACCCGCCCGCATCTGATCGGCGGTCACGGCGACTATGTCTGGGCGACCGGCAAGTTCCGCAACGCCCCGGATGTCGACCAGGAAACCTGGTTCATCCCCGGCGGCACGGCAGGCGCGGCCTTCTACACCTTCGAGCAGCCCGGCATCTATGCCTATGTGAACCATAATCTGATCGAAGCCTTCGAGCTTGGCGCGGCCGCCCATTTCGCCGTCACCGGCGAGTGGAACAACGATTTGATGACCTCGGTCAGGGCGCCTTCGGGCAGCTGAGCCATGAGCGGCCCGGCCGGCGATTTCCGCCGGTCGGGCCGCTGCTTAAGCAGGTTCCGCAAAAGTGGATCGCAAGGAGGCCGTAATGGCCGCGCTTTCAGAAAAGAGTCAGACTGCCGTTTCGCTTGCGCTCCCGTCGGTGCTTTTCCTTCTCCTTGCAGGTCTCCTCGCACGGGAGACGGGGCTTGTCGGCGACACGGCGGCGGGCGCCGCGCTCGACGAACCGCCAATCGTTCTCGTCACGCCGCGGGAATTCAGCTACCGTGTCTCCGGAGAATTCTTCAAGGGCGGCTATGCCGTCGACGGGCCGATGGTTTCGCTTCACATGGATGGCCCTCTCGCGATCATGAAATACCAGGTGACTGCCGCGGATTATGCCCGCTGTGTCGGAGAGGGGGTCTGTCCACCCGCCGAACCGGAACACCCACCCGCCGACCCCGAACGCATGCCCGCAACGGGCATCAGTTACGATGACGCGCAGGCCTATGCTTCCTGGCTGAGCCGGCGGACTGGCGCGGTTTGGGTGCTGCCGACCGATGAGCAACTTGCCTTTGCCGCCGGCAGCCGCTTTCCCGACGATGCGCTCGGCGTCGACGAGGACAGCGACAATCCGGCCGTGCGCTGGCTTGCCGACTATTACCGCGAGACGGCGCGCAAGGCCTCCCGGGTACCCGAGCCGCAACCGCAAGGCGCTTTCGGCGAGAGCGAGTCCGGGCTTGCCGATTTCGCCGGCAATGTCTGGGAGTGGACGACGACCTGCAGCCGCCGGGTCAGCCTCGACCGGTCCGGAGCGGTGGTGAACGACGCCTCATCCTGCGGAATCTACATCGCCACCGGAAAGCACCGCGCCGCGCTCAGCTCCTTCGTCCGCAATCCGAAGGGTGGCGGTTGCGCCGTCGGGGCACCGCCGGACAATGTCGGCTTCCGCCTGGTGAAGGACACGCGCTGGTACGCGCCGCTTCTGCAAAGGCTCAGAGCCAAAGGGTTCAGCGTTTGACGCGTTTGGCAGGCCTCATCGGCTTTTTTCCTTCTTCGCGGCATGCTAGGAGTCCGGCGGCGATGGACGCATGAAGCGCCGCCTGCGAAGGAAGCTGGAATGAAGATCGACCGGAGTGTCGTACGGTCGCTCTCCCTGTTCGACAGGATGAGTGACGGGGATCTGGACAGGCTGCTCGGCCACGCCACATCGCGGCGCGTGGCGCCGGGCGACAGCGTCTTTGAGCAGGGCCAGTCGGCCACTCATTTCTTCCTCCTCCTGCACGGACGGCTGAAGGTCACCCAGGTGACGGAGGACGGGCAGCAGATCATCGTGCGCGTCGTCCATCCGGGCGACCTCTTTGGTTTTGCAAAGGCGCTGCAGCGCTCCGACTATCCGGGCACCGCGATGGCGGTGGCGGAGAGTGTTGCACTCTCCTGGCCGACGGATCTTTGGCCACACTTCGTCGAGCAGAACCCCTTGCTGGCCGTCGGCGCCATGCAGACGATCGGCAAGCGTCTCGAAGAGGCGCACACGCGCATCCGCGAAATGTCGACGCAGGAGGTCGAACGCCGCGTTGCGCATGCCGTGCTGCGGCTGTCGAGCCAGGCGGGGAAGAAGGAGGAGGGCGGCATCCGTATCGATTTTCCTATTTCCCGCCAGGATATCGCCGAGATGACCGGAACCACGCTTCACACTGTCTCGCGCATCCTGAGCGCGTGGGAGGCCAAGGGGCTGGTAGAGGGCGGGCGCCAGAAGCTCATGATCTGCGACCTCGCCGGCCTGACGCAGCTTGCCGAGGCCGGCAAGGATTGACGGCTGAGCCGACCTTGCAGCGCCGCGCGTCATTTCAGACGCGCAAGGGCCGCAGTAACTCTTTGACTCTGCGCGCATCGAGCTTTCTGAAAATCGAGTGTGATTTTCGGGCCAGTGCTTAGCGGTTTTGTTTGACAGGCATCAAAGAGACGGTGCCGTTTCTGGCCTATCTCCTTATCGAACCGGACAGGGTTCCGAAACGTAAGGAGAATTTCAGTGCGCACAACCGTAAAGAGCCTCGCCGTCGCAGCCATCCTCACCGCCCTTGGCGGGACCGCCTTCGCCGCCGATTTCGAGGTCCACATGCTGAACAAGGGCGCCGATGGCGTGATGGTTTTCGAGCCGGCCTTCGTCAAGCTCAACCCCGGCGATACCGTGACTTTCATTCCCACCGACAAGGGGCATAATGTCGAGACGATCAAGGACATGATCCCCGACGGCGCCGAGCCGTTCAAGAGCAAAATGAGCGAGACCTATAAGGTGAGCTTCGACGTGCCGGGCGTCTACGGCGTCAAGTGCACCCCGCATGTGGGCATGGGCATGGTCGGCGTGGTTGTCGTCGGCGATGCCCCCGCCAATGTCGAGAAGGTGAATGCAGTGAAGTTGCCGAAGAAAGCGCGGGAGCGCCTCGACGCAGCCCTTGCCGCAGCCCTGCAGTAAACCGGGACGAACGCCATTTCCTGATCCCGGCGCGGCTGGTCCGCGCCGGGATTACTCGTAGCGCAAGGCCTCCATGGGCGACTTCTGCGCCGCGCGCATGGCCGGGTAGAGGCCGAAGACAAGTCCAACGAGCGCGGAAAAGACAAAGGCGAGGACGACCGGTTCACCGGTCAATTCGACGCGCATCTCGAAATAGGATTCGGCGACGATGGCGCCGGCGAAGCCCGCCGCGGCCCCGGCAATGCCGCCGGCGACCGAAAGGATCGTCGCCTCGGCGAGGAATTGAGCCAGGACCGTCGAGGGCCTCGCGCCGATCGCCATGCGGACGCCGATCTCGCGGGTGCGCTCGGTCACCGAAACGAGCATTATGTTCATGATGCCGATGCCGCCGACGAGGAGCGAGATGGAGGCGATTGCGGCGAGGAGCTGTGTCAGGGCCGCGGATGACTCTTCCTGGAGCCTCGCGCTCTCGGCCACATTGTTGATCCTGAAATCGTCGGCTTGCCCGGGCGTAAGGCGATGCTGAAACCGCAGCACCTCGCGGACTTCGGCTATCGCTTCTTCTATTTGTTGCTCGGTTTCAGCTTTAACGGTGATCATCGATACAGAGCGTGCCTTCGCGGTACTGCGCCCGAAGAGCTGATCGCGCGCCGTGCTCAGGGGGACGAGGCCGACGTCGTCGAGATCGGAGCCGTCCATCGTCTGCCCCTTCCGTGCCAGCAAGCCGATCACCTCCATGGGCAATTGATTAACCCGGATCATCTGACCAATCGGATCGGTCCCGCCGAAGACCTTTTCCGCTGTGGTAGCGCCGAGCACCACGACCTTGGCTCCGGTCGCGACATCCTGATCGTCGATCAGGCGACCAGCAGCCAATTGCCAGTCGCGAGCGACGAGATAGTCCTCGGTGATGCCGTAGACGCCGGACGACCAATTGTCGATCGCCGTCGCCAAGTGCGCGACACCGGCGACGCTCGGAGCCGCCGCGACGATGCCGCTCGCATCGCCCCTGATCGCCGCGGCGTCCTCGTCGGAGAGGGTCGGACGCGTTCCGGCACCGAGCCGGGCGCCCGCCGCATTGGCCGATCCCGGGATGACCATGATGACGCTCGCGCCGAGCTTCTCGATTTCGTCCTTGATAGCCGCCTGCGTTCCCGTACCGACCGCAACCATCACCACGACCGAGGCCACGCCGATAATGATCCCGAGCGTGGTGAGCGCGCTCCTCAGTTGATTGCCGCGCAAAGCCCTCGCGGCGGTACGCAAGATATCCGGCGCTCTCATGGGAAACCCGCCCAGATAGGTGATTTGCTGTCCGGGTGGGGTTCGGCTCGTAGATCCGATGTGATCCGGCCGTCGGTGAGGGTGATCGTACGGCGCATCGTTTCAGCAATGTCGCGGTCGTGGGTGACGATGACAACGGTCGTGCCGGCGGCGTTGACCTCATCAAGAAGAGAAAGTATTTCGCGGCCCGTCATGGTGTCCAATGCGCCGGTCGGCTCGTCCGCGAGGATCAGGTCCGGTTCATTGACGAGCGCCCGCGCAATTGCCACACGCTGCTGCTGCCCGCCGGACAATTGGTTCGGATAGTGCGACATTCGGTCGGTCAGTCCGACGCGCCGAAGCGCGGTGGTGGCCTTCGCGCGCCGAAGGCCGGGCCGTTGCCGGGCATAGGCGAGCGGCAATTCGACGTTTTCCAACGCCGTCAGCCGCGGCAGCAGGTTGAAGTTCTGGAAGACGAAGCCGAAGCGGCGACAGCGCAGCTCCGCGAGCTCCGGCTTCGACATTCTGCCGACCTCTTCCTCCCGCAGGAAGTAGCTGCCACTGCTCGGGGTATCGAGACAGCCCAGAATACCAAGCAGCGTCGACTTTCCGGACCCCGAGGGTCCCATGATCGCGACGGAGTCGCCAGCGACGATCTCGAGGGAGACGTCGCTTAGCGCCTGGACGGGCGCGTCACTCCCGCCGTAGCACCTGCCGATCCGATCGAGGCGGATGAGCGGCATCATTACATCTCGGGCTGGCGGGGCCGGCCGGACACCGCAGCCTGTCCGCCTGCGATCGCCAATCCGGTTATCGCCCTATCGCCCTCCTTGAGCCCATCGCTCGTGATCGCCGTGAACGAGCCGTCGGTTGCACCCGGGCGCACATGAATCGCGACCGGCAGGCCGTCTCGCTCGACGAAGATCCTGGTTTCGAGGCTTCTCGGTTCACCGGGCGGGCGAAAACGCAGTGCCGCTGTGGGCACTGAGAGCTTCTCGCCACTGTCATCAATGATGATTCGGGCCGTGGCGGTCATCCCTGGCAGCAGTCGAAGTTCGAGATTCGGCGCGCTGGCAACGACCGTATATGTCACCACATTCTGGGTCATCTGCGGCTGCTTTCGGATCTGGACGACTTCGCCGCGAAAGACATTGCCGGGATAGGAATCCACCGTGAACTCCAGCCGCTGTCCCACACGGATGCGGCCGATTTCCGCCTCGGGGATCGAGGCATTGACCTGCATCTCGCGGAGGTTCTGTGCGATCGTGAACAGAACCGGGGCCTGAAGGCTGACCGCCACGGTCTGGCCGACTTCGATGCCGCGCTGAATGATCGTGCCGTCGACCGGCGAGCGGATGACGGTACGATCGAGATCGGCGCGCGCCTGCTTCAGCGTGGCCTCGGCCCCGAGCAAGGCGTGCGTGGCGTTGTCGAGTTCGGCAGAGGCGAGGTCGCGCACGGCCGTGGCCTTGCTCTCCTCCAGCTTGGAGCCAGTCCCATTTATGGCGAGCGCGTGCTTGCGTTCAAGATCGGCTTCCGCGTCGCGCAGGGCCACTTCGGCCTTCTGCACTCCGGCCCTGGCAATGCCCACCTGCGCTTCCGCCTGCTCGACGGCGATTTCAAAGGAGAGCGGGTCGATCAGCGCAATCGCGTCGCCACGACTGACCTCGCCATTGAAGTCCGCATAGATTTCCTTGATCTGTCCCGAGACCTGGGAGCTGACCGAAACAAGCGCGACGGGAACGACGGAACCGGTGACCTGGACGCTCTCGACGATCTGGCGTCGTTCGACGGCGGCGATCCGGTAGCTGGCCCCGTTGGACATGCCATGCGCCTCGCCAGTTCCGGCAATATTCAGCCTATTCCCCAACCCCCACTCGACCGTGAACCAGCAGAGGAGTGCCAGGGCAGCCGATGACAACAACCAAAACCGGATCTTTTGCACGGGCCTATTTCCAAGTGCTCGCAGAACGTATTCACATCACACGCGGTAGAAAAAGGCGGGAGGGGGACGTTGTCCGCCTCCCTATCAGCACGCCTTAGAGCGGGCAGTTCGGCAGGCTGCTGCCCGGATTGCACACGACCTCATTCGTGGTGCTGCTGCCGCCCGGATCAAGGGTCGTGACTTGCTCGACTGTCGTCGAGTGGTCAGCATTGACCTTTCCGGCCGGATTCAGAGCCGTGCAGGCGACCGTGACGGTCGAGATCGTCGGAGCGGTAGTGATCGTCACGTCGGCCTTCCCGACGTTGCCTGCAGAGTTGTAGCTGACGTCACCGAGCGTCGTGGTCTGCTCGCCGCCCGAAATCACGGGTTGGCTGTAGCTGATGGCCCAGCTCCACTTTGCATTCGGCAGTTCGCCGCAGATGTCAGAGCCATCGACGACCGCAGCAAAAGCACCCGAGGTCATTCCCATCACGGTCGCAGCTGTCAAAATCGCAATTTTACGCATTAAATATCTCCTATCGATGCGGTACATCTCACTCGCGGCATTGGCGCCGCGCCCCCACAGCATCTACGGCCTGAGTGCCCCATCCGCTGCCGTGTTGAGACACCTCTGTGCTCGCGGAGCGGGAAATTCAATATATCTCGGAGATATACCATTCCTTAACCATGTGCCGATTTCCTCAGGGTTCAGGCGTCGTGAAGAAGCGGCCGGAGAGGCAGTGAAAACTTAAAAATGGCATTTATTTCAATTGTATGTCGCAAAATGGCGGTCAGCAGGACGGCTGTGCGATGAGCGCAGTGTTGCCCTTAACCAAACGTTAAAAAACTGCGGTTCGATGCCGATGCGATCGGATCGCGCCCGATTGCCGAAGAGCCGTCACTTTCAAGCACGGGCGTTCGCGAGATATCTACCTGGCGAAGCACCGGTGCCGCGCCGGCGCGACACTGGTGCTTCGCCGGGGGAATAGAAGAAGCGCTGCAACTGTTCTTCCGCGATCTGGCCTTACCGTTGTGATGTTAAATATGCTGTGAAATAACAGTTGATTCCATATGCCGCGAAGATATAATCTCAAGTTGTAACTGTTTAAGGCGCTCTCTACTCCTTTGTAGGTAGGAATAATGAGGAATACTTAAGGCGATCGGTTTGCTCTGGCGATCGTCACGAAGTTCAAGTTTCAGTTTTTTCTGGATAATTTCAGCAGGAATTTTCATCAAAGCTATTAACATCCGGCCGCTCTGGCCTGGGTAGGGGGATTTAAATGAACTATATGCAAAATATAGAGCGCGCTTCGTATGCGGAAGCGGCGAACAAATATTTTGACCAGGCATCTTGGCCTCATCGGATGAAGGCAATTAGTGCATGGAGACTGGTGGCCGTCTCGCGCCTTGTCCTGGCGATGTTTGCGCTGCTGGCAATCTATGTCGATCCGACGCAGCCGGCCCGCAGCAGCGAGCTTGCCTACTTCATTTTAGCGGCCTACGTCATCTATTCGGGCGCGCTGGCGGTGATCCTGGAGCGATTTGTGGTGAGCCGCCCGGCCGCGCATCTGGTCCATGGCATCGACATTCTCACCTTCGGCGTGGTGCTCCACCTGACCGATGGGCCGACCAGTCCTTTCTTCGTACTCCTCACCTTTGCGCTGTTTGCCGCGACCATTCGCTGGGGCTGGCGCGGGGCCGTTTTCACGACGATGGCGACAGTCGCCATTTACGGCATCCTGGCTGTCTCGTCCGAGGACCTGATGGACGACCTGAACCGCGTGGTAATGCGCGGCATCTATTTGGTCGTGGCGGGTGTCCTGTTCGCCTATTTCGGCGGCATTATCGAACGCATGCGGCACAACGTCGCCAGCCTGGCAGGATCGTCGGCGCAGGCTTGGCTCGGGGGTGACACGCCGATCGCCTCCGTCCTGCGCCGGGCAGCCGCGATCACCAGAGCTACACGGGCACTGGCCGTGTGGCGGGACGAAGCGGGGTCGGTCCTCAGGGTCGTTGAGTTGGACCGTGGTGTCATCAAGTACAGCGAAAGCGCAAACAAGCTGCCGGCTGTGGACGGAAAGGTGCGTACCGGTGCCGAATTCTGGCGCGGCGGCTCACAGAAGCTGCCGGACTGGCTCATTGGTGGCAAGGCGGAAAGCATGGTCATGGCTCCGCTTCCCGGCGGCTCGGCGGAAGGCTTTGTGCTCTTCGTCGACTGCGAGGAAACGGGAGAGGACCTGCTGCCGCTGGCAGGCGTCGCGGCAGCACGCATCGGCTATGAAATCGCAGAGCAGGACTTGAGGCATCAGCTGATCGAGGCCGCGAAGGCCGAGGAACGCGAAAAGCTGGCACGGGACATCCACGACGACCTGCTGCAAAGCATGGCGGCCGTGGCGATACAATTGGCCTCGCTACCGAAGAAGAGCGGGGGCGAAACGGAGGGGCTCGCCCAGATACGCGCCATTATCGGCGAGCAGCAGGACAAGCTCAGAACCCTCGTACGAGAGGCTATCGGCGAGCGGTCGGCGCAGAAGACATGCCGCGTTGCTGGGCGTCTTAGGAAATTGCTTGTGGAGTTGCAGGCGCAATGGGCCTGCAGCATCGCCCTTTCGGTTGCGCCTCTCGATCTCGTTATGTCGGAGAAGGCGATGAAAGGTGTTTTCATGCTGGTCTCCGAGGCGATCGCCAATGGGGTTCGGCACGGTCGCGCCAGTCGTTTTGAAGTGCACCTCGAAAGCACGCGCACGCTGTTTACGTTGACGATCCGGGACGATGGGGTGGGGCTCCAGGAGCCTGCGAGCATATTCGAATATGAAGCCGTTCTTACCGAGGAGATCGGGTCGATCTCGCTCAGTCGGCGCGTGCAGGCACTCGGCTGGCGGCTCTCGCTTGACAATTCCCCTCGGGGCTTGTCGGTGACGATCAGGGGAGCCCTGGAATGAGCGGAGCGGCTATGGAGAAGAGGAGAATGGCGGACAGCCGGCCGACGACGATCCTGTTTGCGGACGACCATCCACTCGTCCTCAATGCGCTGAAGGGGCTGGTTGGCGCCGACGAGACGCTGCGACCGATCCATTTCGTCTGCGATGGTCTGGCGGCCATTTCGGCCCTCGAGAAGGAGGCGCCGGACGTGGCGGTGGTCGACATGAGGATGCCTGGTCTTTCCGGACTGAAATTTCTCGAAGAGGTCCGAAGTCGGAACCTGCCGGTGCGGGTCATCCTTTTCACGGCCGAAATGAACGATGAGGAGATTTGTGACGCGGTGTCGCTCGGGGTCGATAGCATCCTGTTCAAGCGGTCGGCGCCCGAAAATCTGCTCGACTGTATTCACAAGGTGGCGGTGGGGAACCGCTGCTTTCCCGATGAAAGCATAGCAGCTGCGGTCGATCGGCAACGGCAACAGCGCGAGAGAATGGATCAACTGCTACCGCGGTTGAGTCCCCGGGAAACGGCCATCGCGACAATGGCGGCGAAGCGCATGTCCAACAAGGAGATTGCGAAAGCCCTGGACATCACCGAAGGAACGGTCAAGGTCCACCTCCACAACATCTTCCTGAAGCTTGGCCTCTCCGATCGGTCGGCACTGAGAACATTGCTGTCACCCGTCGTCGATCCATCCCGGCCGCTTTCGGACGGCTGACCGGGACCTATCGACGCGACCTGGCGTCGGAAAACCAATTCATTTTCGTCCCCAGCCTGCGCCCCTCCCATATGCTGGCACCGTCACATACGCTACGTTAAAAAAGGATGGGTGCGTTTCCAGCAACTTCGACAACTCGTGTTGGGAAAGATGGATTGGAACTCGGTACAGATCGCTATCGTCCTGGTCCTCGTCGCCGTGGTGTTCTTCGGCTTTATCCGGGAGTTGGTACCGCCCGACGTGGTCGCGATGAGCGCTGTGGCTCTCTTACTCGCGCTCGGCATTCTCAACACTGACGACATCCTGGGCGTTTTCGGCAACAGCGCGCCGGTGACGGTCGGGGCCATGTTCGTCCTCAGTGCGGCCTTGGAGAGGACCGGCGTCATCGACGGTTTGGGACGCGTCGTCTCCCGTGCGGCAAAGTGGTCGCCGCTGGTGGCACTCGGGACGATGATGGTGAGCGTAATGCTCATGTCCGCCTTCATCAACAACACGCCTGTTGTCGTCATTCTCACCCCGGTGGTGATCGGTCTGGCTACCACGGTCCAGCTGCCCGCCTCCAAGTTCCTGATTCCGCTGTCTTTCGCCAGCATCTTCGGAGGCACGACGACTCTTATCGGCACGTCGACGAACATCCTCGTCGACGGCGTCGCGCAGAAGCAGGGGCTCGCACCTTTCGGGATGTTTGAAATCACGGCCGCCGGCCTCATCATGGCCGTCGTCGGTGTCGTCTACCTGGTTGTTGCCGGGCGATGGCTCCTGCCGGACCGCGACAGCCTCGCCGCGCTGCTTCCAAAATCGGAGGATCGGAAGTTCCTGGCCGAAGTGCTCGTGCCGGTCGGGTCGACGCTCACCGGGAAGAAGCTGAAAGAGGCCGGATTCACGGCGGAGCGTGGCTTTCGGGTCGTCGACCTGGTGCGAAACGACGTTTCCTACCGCTGGAGCCTCGACACTGTCGAGCTGAAAGCGGGCGATCGGGTCGTGGTGCGCAGCAAGATCGGCGACATGCTCGCCCTGCGCGAAGCAAGTGACGTCGCCTTTGGCGGTGGTGCGATCCATGCCGTGGAACCGATCGGTACCCAGGAAACCGTCGTCATGGAAGGCGTGGTGGGGCCGCAATCACGCTTTATCGGCCGCCGAGCAGCTGACCTCAACCTGCGGCGCCTTTATGGCGCCTACGTGCTTGCCTTGCATCGCCAGGGCGAAAACATCAGGGGAAACTTCAACGACGTACGGCTGCAGATGGGCGATACGATCCTGCTCGAAGGGCCGGCTGAGAGCATGCGCCGAATGTTCGACTATCGGGAACTGGTCAACCTCATCCAGCCGAGTGAGAAGCCGCTCAGGCGCAACAAGGCTCCCATCGCGATCGGCGCCGTCCTGCTGGTGATGGGGCTGGCGGCTTTCGAGGTCCTTCCAATCGCTGCGCTCGCCCTGATGGCGGCGATCATCGTCGTGGCTTTCGGATGCCTCGAGGCCGAGGACGCCTATACCTCGATCCGCTGGAACATCCTGTTCCTGATCTTCGGTATGCTGGCTCTTGGTATCGCGATGGAGCGAACGGGGGCTGCACGCCTCGTCGTCGATGCCTTTGCCGGTCTCATCAGCTCTTTCGGACCGCTGGCGGTGCTTTCTGCTGTCTACCTGATCACGTCGCTTCTAACCGAGATGATGAGCAATAACGCGGCCGCGATCTTGCTGACGCCTATCGCCGTGGGGCTTGCCCAGGCGCTCGGCGTCGATCCGAGACCTTTCGTCGTGGCGGTTATGTTTGCGGCAAGCGCCAGCTTTGCCACGCCAATCGGTTATCAGACGAACACCTTCGTCTACAATGCCGGCGGGTATCGGTTCGCCGATTTCCTCCGGATCGGGGTCCCGTTGAACCTGGTGATGTGGGTGACGGCAACGATCGTGATCCCGATCTTCTGGCCGCTGTGACGAAGGAAACCGTGAAGGACCGATGAGAGAAGACATGACGGAAGCCGAGCGGCACCCGCGCTGTCCAATCTGCGGCGGCACGAGCTTCGAGCCGGGGCCGCGCGGCCGCATGGCCCTAACCGGCGTCCTGCCCCGCTGCAGCGGATGCAAATCGCTGGAACGCCACCGTGCAGCCCGCGTCCTGTTTGACAGGCTCGGCCCCGCACGTTTCGCCGGCTGGTCGGCAATCCAGTTCAGTCCCGATCCAACGGTCGATCCGGCATGGTTCGGCTCCTTCGAACTGTCGGTCTATGGCCCCCCGGATGGGATCGACATCCAACAGATCGACCGCCCCGACGGCGCTTATGACTACGTCGGCTGCTCGCATGTCCTCGAGCATGTCGGCGACGACCGGGCGGCGCTCTGCGAGCTGTTACGGATCACCTCCCCGCGCGGTTTCGTCTATCTCAATATTCCGGATCCGTTTGCCGAGGAGGTGACGCGGGATTGGGGCTTTCCCAAACCGGAAAAGCATGGTCACTGGCGTGTCTACGGTCGAGACGTGGCCCTCCGCTTCGCTCGCTACATCCCGCGGCAGCCGGTCTTGGCCTATCGCGGAACCGATCCGGTCACGGGCGAGGCAACCGGCGCGTTCCTGCTGCCGAGGTCGGCGGAACCCTATCGATGGATCGTCGATCGGCTGGGAAAGGACGTGGAGCTCTTTTCCGGCCCTTCTCTCCAATCAGCGCATCGGTCCGACAATCGGAACTGATTCTCGGCTTTTGTCGTGCCGGGTGGCTCAGCCGGCGAGGGCCGAGCGATCGGACGACGACTCCTCCAAATGAATTCGATCGCGGCCCGCAAGCTTCGCCCGGTAGAGAGCGGCGTCGGCGCGGGCATAGAGGCTAAGGGCGGTATCGCTCGCCCGGGCCGAGGCGATGCCGGCAGAGAAGGTGTAGCGAAAGTCCGGATGCTCCTGCAGAGGCCTGGACATACGCACGGAGGCGAGCATCCTTTCGACGATCAACTGCGCCTGCTCGAGCGAGGTGGCGGGAAGGGTGAGCACGAACTCCTCGCCGCCGACCCGACCGAAGCAGTCCGTGCGCCGGACCAGGTCGTGGATCCGCTTCGCGAAATCCCGCAGCACCACATCGCCGACCTGATGGCCGAACTGATCGTTGATGGACTTGAAGCGGTCGATGTCGAGAACGCAGAGGCAACCGAAAGACGCCTCCTTGCTACCTTGGGGCTGCAACATGTCCTCGACCCGGGCGGTCACGAAGCGGCGGTTGGCGACCCCGGTGAGTTCGTCGGTATAGGAGGCCTTGATCGCCAGGTCCCGGTCCTGCCGGACCGCCCGGGTCTTCGCCTTGAGGCCGGTCACGTCGGTGGCGACGCACAGCATCCAGCCGTCCTTCCGCATCGTTTCGGTCATCCATAGCCACCGGCCGTCGTGAAGATCGGTTTCCATAGCCCTGAAGCCAACCTTGCCGCGGCGCGACTGCGTGGATCGCAGCCACTCTTCGAAATCGGTCGCATTGATCACGGTGCCGCGGCGCGCATGGAAATTCCGCCGCATCAGGTCCGGCCAGAGCGGCGTCTCGTCCGGCTCGATGAAGTAGGCCGAGCGAAAGGCCGGATTGGCGTAGCGCAGCCTGTCGAACTCGTCATAGGCGGCGACGAGGACAGGGGAAGATTCGAACAATTCGTATAGCCGGCTGATGTCCTTCTCCATGGCCCGACTTTAACCGATCTTCGTTATGCAAGCGTTAGACTGGCGGCGAGACTTCAGGGCTGTCTGCACCATCATCATGTCGAGAAAACGGCTGTAATGTGCGGAAGGAATGCCCTCATAGCGTGCGGACTTCCGAGCGGAGCCGGTTCGTTTCTTGGGTGTTTGCCAATGGGCGGCGATGCCATCCGGCTGCAAACTACAGCCGCCGGCCTTGCTTGTCGAAACCATGCAGGGTTTCCGGTCTTGCGACGACTTCGACCTCATCGTCTATGGCCATGCGCGAGCGGCCGGGTACGCGGAAAATGAGTGGCTCGCCATTGGCCAGAGTGCCGTGAACGTAGCTCTCTGCGCCGACGAGCTCGACGGCCCCTACGCGCACCTTTCCCCGGAAATGGTCGCCGCCCGCCCTCTCATCGGCGAGCGTGATATCCTCCGGCCGAATGCCGAGTGTCGCAATGTCGGGACGTCCGACGACAGCGTCCGGTGCCGACCAGACCACATGGTCGTCGGCCATCTCGAGCAGATTCATTGAGGGCGAGCCGATGAAGGTGGCGACGAAAGCGGTCGCCGGCTTCTCGTAAAGCTCGATCGGCGTGCCGACCTGTTCGATCCTGCCGCCGTTCAGAACGACGAGCCGGTCGGCAAGCGTCATGGCTTCCAGTTGGTCGTGGGTGACATAGACGCTCGTCGTGCCGAGGGTGCGCTGCAGGCGCTTGATTTCCACGCGCATCTGCACCCTGAGTTTTGCGTCGAGATTCGAGAGCGGTTCGTCGAACAGGAATGCTGCCGGTTCGCGAACGATGGCCCGACCCATGGCGACGCGCTGGCGCTGACCGCCGGAAAGCTGCCGCGGCTTGCGATCCAGAAAGGCCTCGATCTCCAGCGACTGCGCCGCCTTGGCAATCCGACTCTCTATTTCCTCTTTCGGTGTGTTCCGGTTCTTCAGCCCATAGGCAAGATTCTGCCGGACGGTCATGTGCGGATAGAGGGCGTAGTTCTGGAAAACCATGGCTATGTCGCGCTCGGAAGGCTCCAGCGCATTGACGACGCGGTTCCCGATCGCGATCTCGCCGGATGTGATGCTCTCCAGCCCGGCGATCATCCTGAGCAGCGTCGATTTCCCGCAGCCGGAGGGCCCCACGAGGACGATGAACTCGCCGTCGGCGATGTCGAGCGAAACGCCACGAATGGCGTCGATATTGCCGTGATAGGTTTTCCGAACCTCATTGAGAGTGATCGTTGCCATTATTTCTCCGTCTCAACCAGGCCTTTGACGAACCACCGCTGCATCACCACCACCACCACGACGGGAGGGATGATTGCAAGGATTGCGGTCACCATCACGTAGTTCCAGGGGGTGGATGCATCCGCGAAGTCCACCATCTTCCTGAGGCCGATGATGATGGTATTCATCCGGCTGTCGTTGGTGACCAGGAGCGGCCAGAGATATTGGGTCCAGCCATAGATGAAGAGGATGACGAACAGGGCGGCGATGTTGGTCTTCGAAAGCGGCAGCAGGATATCGCGCATGAAGCGGAGGGGCCCAGCATTGTCGATGCGGGCGGCCTCCACGAGTTCGCCCGGAATTGTCAGGAAAAACTGCCGGAAGAGGAAGGTCGCCGTTGCCGACGCCATCAAGGGCAGCGTGAGCCCGGCATAGGTATCGATCAGGCCGAGATCGACGATCACCTTGTAAGTCGGCAGGATCCGGACCTCCACCGGCAGCATGAGGGTGATGAAGATCATCCAGAAGAAAGCCATGCGCAGCGGAAACCGGAAAAACACGATCGCGAAGGCCGAGAGAAAGGAAATGACGATCTTGCCGACCGCGATCGCTATGGCGACGACGAAGGTATTGAACAGGAGCCGCTCGAGGCTGACGCCGACCACGCGTTCGACGCCGCCCGAAAGAGACTCGCCATAGTTCTCCGTCAGACGCCCGCCCGGGGCAAGTGGCATCGGAGGCCGGACGATCTCGGCTGACGTCATGCTCGAGGCAACAAAGGTGTAGTAGATCGGAAAGACGACGACGATGATGCCGAGAATCAGCATCAAGTGTCCGATCAGATTGGAGATGGGGCGCTTTTCAATCATCGGCGACATCAACCATAGTGGACCCGGCGTTCCACGAAGCGGAACTGGAACGCGGTGAGGGCGACGACGATGGCCATCAGGATGACCGACTGCGCGGCCGACGAGCCGAGGTTCAGATTGACGAAACCGTCATTATAGACCTTGTAGACGAGCGTTTCGGTCGCCTTTGCCGGACCGCCTCCGGTGACCGAGTGGATGATGCCGAACGTATCGAAAAAGGCGTAGACGGTGTTGACCACCAGCAGGAAGAACGTCGTCGGCGCGAGCAGGGGAAACACGATCGTCCAGAAGCGCCGCGTTCCGCGCGCGCCGTCTATCGCGGCTGCTTCGATCAGGGATCTCGGAATAGCCTGGAGGCCGGCAACGAAGAAGATGAAATTGTAGCTGATCTGCTTCCAGGCCGCGGCAATGACGATCAGCGTCATAGCGTGATTGCCGTTGAGCAGCGGATCCCAGTGAAAGCCGTTTCGCCGCAGGAGAAAGGCAAAGGTCCCCATCGCCGGACTGAACATGAACAGCCACAGCATGCCGGCGACCGCCGGCGCGACGGCATAGGGCCAGATCAGCAGGGTCCGGTAGAACGTCTGGCCGCGCACGACCCGATCGGCGGCTGTCGCCAGGAGCAGGGCGGCTCCCATCGACACCAGCGCCGTCAGCAGACTGAAGATCACCGTGACCTTCAGCGAGTTCAGATAGCTCGGGTCCGAGAGCACCGTGCTGAAATTGGCAATCCCGACGAAGCCGCTCTTCAGGCCGAAGGGATCCTCGCGCATGACCGACTGGTAGAGGGCCTGGCTGGCCGGCCAGAAGAAGAAGACGATCGTCAGTACGATCTGTGGGGCGACGAGGAGATAGGGAAGGATCCTGTTGGGGAAAGTGACGCGCTGCAAAGCAATCTCCAGAACGTTGGCCGGCTCGCGATCGCGAACCGGCCATGATCAGTCAGTTGCTGATTGCTGCCGCGATGGCAGCGTTGCCGCGCTCGACGGCTTTGTCGAGGGTCGTCTTGGCATCCTGCTGTCCCGCCAGCATCGCCTCGAACTCCTCATTGAGGATGTCGCGCACTTGCGGCAGGTTGACGAGGCGAACGCCCTTCGAATTCTCGGTCGGCGCCTTGCCCATCATCTGCAGGATCGGCGTTTCCCGGCCCGGGTTCTTCTCGTAGAAGTCCGACTTCTTGGTTTCTTCGTAGGCCGCCATCGTCACCGGCAGGTAGCCGGAGATCTGGTGTAGCTTGGCCTGAATATTCGTCTGGGAGAGGAAGTTGAAGAATTCGGCGACGCCCTTGTATTCCTCGTCGGACTTGCCCCCGAAGACCCAGAGGCTTGCCCCGCCCGGGATCGTGTTCTGGGGGCCATGTCCCTCGTAATAGGGAAGTTGGCCGATGCCGTAGTTGATGCCGCTCTTGACGATATCGCCGAGGCCACCTGACGATTCCGTCATGATGGCGCATTCACCGGAGGTGAAGAGCTGCTTGGCTTCCGACGTGCGCCCGCCATAGCGGAACACGCCGTCCTTGGCGAGATCGGCGATAGCCTGAAAATGCTCCACATAAAGGGGTACATTGATCTGGAGCTGGACGTCCAGGCCGGCGAGGCCGTTTTCATTGGTGCCGTAGGGCACGTCGTTCCACGCGGCGAAATTCTCGGTCTGGATCCACGTGAGCCAGGTCGAGGTCAGACCGCAAGGCGCAGCCTCGCTCTCCTTGATCTTCTTTGCCGCCTCGAACACTTCCGGCCAGGTCTTGGGCGGATTGTCGACATCGAGACCCGCCTTCTGGAAGGCATCCTTGTTGTAATAAAGGATCGGCGAAGACGAATTGTAGGGGAAGGACAGCATCGTCCCGTCCGGCTTGGAATAATAGGCGACGATCCCAGGCAGATACTGCGACTTGTCGAAGGTGTAGCCGCCTTTCTCGAGGACCTCCATGGCCGGCACGATCGCGCCCTCGGCCGCCATCATCGTGCCGCTGCCGGCATCGAAAACCTGAATGATCGCCGGCGGCTGCTTCGCGCGGAAAGCCGCGATCCCTGCATTTAACGTCTCCGGATAACTGCCTTTGAATACTGGCACGACCTTGTAGTCGCTCTGGCTATCGTTGAACTCCTTGGCGAGTTCTTCGACCATTTCATTGTTGGCGCCTGTCATTGCATGCCACCACTGCAACTCCGTGGCAGCCTGGGCCTGCGACGTGACGGCGCCGAAAATGGCAACGACAGTCGTGGAAACGGAAATCAATCGCATGGAAATCTCCTCCCTTGACGCGGCCGGACCCGAATGGATGCGATACGCGCCGACACCCTGCCGCTCCTCCCGTGAGCGGCGGACCTACTTCTAAAGTGGTCAAGTATCCAAACCACCGCTGGTCAAACATAGCGCCCCGAACACTCCTGTCGAGTGCCTCTTTCTTGCCATTTTGTCGGTGCGGATGGGTCGGCGGAACGGGCGAGCTTGTGCCGCAGTAGCGCTCGCCGAATCCGCAAGGAACCGGCGAGCGCTGACAGATCTTGCTGTTGCTACTTTCTCACGCCATCGGTGACGGCTTCGATGACCTGCGTGGCCATGGCGAATTCCCGGCCCCTGTTCTGGATGCGATGGCGTTTTGCGATCCAGCCGAAGTCCGTATAGGCGGCATAGACCGAGCCATCCTTCGCCTGATAGACGAGAACGCGCACGGGCCAGTCGAGGCCGGCGAGCGGATTGGCGGTGATGAACGTCGTGCCGAGCGCCGGATTGCCGAACAACACAAGGCGCGACGGCCGCACCTTGTTGCCGGCGTCGTTGCCGAGGCGCGCCTGGTCGATGACGCCGAAGAAGGTGATGCCCTTTTCTTCGACGCTGCGCTTGATCCGGTTCACCGTCTCGCTCACGGTGTAGCGACTTTTAACCGTGACGATTCCGTCTCTGTCTCCGGCATCAGCCGTCGAGAAGTGAGCCGACGCCGCGATTGCGGTAGCGATCAGGGCGGCCGATCGGATTGCATTGCTGACCTTCATCATCAGAAGCTCCTCTTTGTTGCCACGAGACCGCGCATTCTTTGGTGCCGGGTCGCTGTAGCGATTTGAATTGCTGCATGTTGTGTCCGAAGCCATGCAGTGGTGGTGCATCTCAAACATGCGGTTGGCCGGCTGATTTTGATAATGCCGTCTCTTGTCCGTTTCGATAATCGGACCTTATGGCGACCGGTTCGGCGCGCAGGGCCGAGGCAAACAGCATGGCGAGCGCTAGGGTGGCGACGAGCGCCAACACGCAGGCGTTCCATCCAAAATGATCATAGAGCTGCCCCACCAGCAGACTGCCGAAGAGTCCGCCGGTGTAATAGGAGGCGAGATAGGCGCCGCTGGCTGCCGCCTTCTCCGTGCCGGCAATGCGACCGACCTGGCTGGTTGCAAGCGCCTGAGCGAGAAAGGTGCCGATGGCGATCATGGCAAGGCCAACGAGCACCACGCCGAGGCTGTTGCTCAGGAGGGCAATGAGTCCGAGGACGGCGAAGAAGAGGGTGACGATAATGCCAACTCCGGCGCCGAGCCGACGCGCGATCAAACCGCCGAGCGATGTGGTGAACAGGGACGGCAGGAAAACGAAATAAATGAGGCCGAGCTGCATCGGCGAAAGTCCGAGCTCGACGAGACGGAAGTTGACATAGGTGTATGTCCCTATAAACACGAAGAGGATCAGGAAGCCGATGGCGAGCACGCTCTGAAGGCGTCGGTTGCCGAGCACCGAGGGCCAACTCCCGTTTATCGCCCTCCCGCGCTGGTCCGGCATCATCCGCTCCGTTCGCTTCAAGGTGGTCCATACGAGGGCCGCGCCGGCGAGGTTGAGAAGCGCGAAGGTCTGGAAGTTGATCGACAATCCGCCGAGATCGGCAACCGCAGCCGAGAGAATGCGTCCAAAGAGGTTGCTGGCGACATTGCCGGTGACATAGGCCGCAAGCGCGCCCGTTATCCGCTCCGCCGGGAAGCGCTCCGCAAGATAGGCCATGGTGAGGGTGAAGGCGGTCGCCATGCAAAGGCCCTGTGCCACACGCAGCCCGGCAAAGAGAGCGATGTCCCGGGTTGTCGAAAGTAGCGCGGTCGGGACGGCAAGCAGTGCGAGACTGATCCAGATGCCGTTTCGCCGGTCCAGGGTGCGCCCGAAAAGGCCGACGACGAGGCTGGCGACCGCCATGCCGAAGGTGCTGGCATTGACCGCGAAGCCCATGGTGGCCCGGCTGACCCCGAACTCGCGCTGCAGCGACGGCAGGATCGCCTGCGCGGCGAAGAGGTCGACGAGGGTCAGGAATGCGATGAGGGCAATTATGCCGAAATGCCAGCGGTCGGCCGCCGGGCTTGCCAAGACGGACTCGGATGTCGGCAGCGAGACGCGATCGAGCTTCTCCATCACCTATGCTCCTTGGAAACGGACGCTTCCCGCCAGCGGCCGGAAACGTCCTGGGTGGGTGCGTTGCGACCTACAGCGCCGCGTCTTTTAAGACGCGCAAAGATCGCTGTAGGTCTTTGACTTGGCGCATCGGTTCCAATCTCGGGCCGAGAACGGCGGACGAAGAGAAGTGTGCGCAGTCCCCGCCCGCATGCCGAACTAACGCCCTCAAAACCGATCACGTGTATGTTTCAGCTCATCCTGAAATCATCGTGATCCGGCTGCGGCTCACATGGTGTGGTCGTCGTCCTGCATTGGCGGGAGGATGTCGGCCGAGTAAAGGAGGGCCGGCTTCGAGCCGTTGTTCTTCCACCAATGGGCAAGTTCGCCGAACTCGGCAGTTGTTTCGCCAGCCTTGTGTTCGATCGGGACCTTGCAGCTGCTGCGATATTCGGTGATCGAGCCCTCGACGATCAGAATGTTGGCTGGACGTGCCTCATGCGAATGCCATGGCACCACGCCGCCCGGCTGGACGACGAGCTTGCGCAGACGCAAGGTGCTGCCCTTCCAATCACCGCCCTTTGGCGAAAGGTCGATCGAGGCGAGGACGTCGTCGGTGACGCCTTCCGGTGCGGTTGCACCCGGAGCCATGGCATCGGTCGCGACCTGGTCGGCCGGGCAATCCCCGGCGAAGGCTGGCATTGTGGTGAAGGTCGGGGCGAAAAGGCCAAGCGTTACAGCAAGGAGGGTCAGGCGGCCTGCGGTGAACTTCAAGGTCATGTCGGATTCTCCTTTGTGGGATCGCCGGAGATATTCCGGCGGCACGAGAAGAGTGCGGGAGATTTCGCCGACAAAGAAATGCCGCCTGTTTTTGAATTCCATAGCCCAGGGCTATCGCAGAAGAGAGGGCGCGCAGCCGCTTTTGCGGCCGAAGAACTGATCGTGTTCCGGTAGGATCAGGCGATACGCCGCATATCGATCCCGGAGTGCGGGGCGGCCCAGCCATAGGACTTCACCGATCCGACGAAGGTCGCGACGGCCGGCGAAAACCGCCGACCGGCAACAGTCACGAGACACACATCGCGCGTCACTTCGGGATCGGTAACCGGTCGCACCTGCAGCCCTGGAATGACCGCACTGTATTCGGGGATGAAGCAGATGCCCAGGCCACCGGCGACCATATTCTGGATCCAGTCCTCCCGCTCGCTCGAATAGGATATCCGCGTCTTGACACCAACGGACTCGCAAAGATCGGTAAGATAATCCCAGTATTCGCAATTCACACGCCGGAGATAGATTTCGCCGTCTATAGCCGTAATTGGTATGGCATCGTACTGGCAAAGGCGATGGCCGGGGGGAAACGCCAGCATGAATCTCTCGCGGAAAAGCGGCGTCACGTCGAAACGTTCGGGGAAGCGGTCGCTGCTCGCCATGATGGCGACGTCGATTTCACCGGACTCGAGCAGTTCCGACAGCCGGGCGGGCACGCCTTCCACAAGCTGAAGCTGAATGCCGCGGTGGCGCATGTTGAAGTCGGTGAGCAGGCCGGTAAAGCGGCGCGGCCCGATCGTGCACATGATTCCGACTTTGACATGTGCATCTTCGAGACAGAGAAAACGCGTAGCCTCCTGCCGGACGCCGGACAATTCGTCCAGAATCGACTGGAAGCGCGGCCTCAGCAGGTTTCCAAGATCGGTCAGATGGGTAAGGTTGCGCTCGCGTCGGAACAAAAGGCCGCCGACCTCGTCCTCGAGTTGCTGAATGGCGCGGCTCAAGGCCGGCTGGGTGACATTGCATTTCTCCGCCGCGCGCGTGAAGTTGCGGGTATCGCATACCGCCAGGAAATAACGAACGTGGTGAATGTCCATACCTGCCCCCCGAAAAGCCTTTTTGGCATGTTCTTCGGATCGGATCCGGTCCAAAATGTATGATTTCAGATACTGTGGCGATCCGCCCTTGAGTCTCGATTAATGCGAAGCGCCGCAGTCGAGGCGATGAATTTCCTTTGTGCGCGCCGCCTTCGCCAATGCAATTCACCTATCGAATTCATAGCACAGTGGCATTTCAGTTGAAATGAATAGAGCGCCATTCTCTTCCCCGGAAAAAGGCCCTTCGGCCCAAATGTGAGGAGACGTGGACATGCTGAAAAGTACCGCAGAAATCGACTCGATGCTCGGGCGCAGAGCGCTCGAGGGCCGCAGCGCCATCGTCACCGGTTCCACCAGCGGCATTGGTCTTGGCATCGCTCAGGCGCTTGCCAAGGCGGGCGCGGCGGTGATGCTCAATGGCTTCGGCGACCCGGCCGAGATCGAACGGCAGCGGGCCGAAATGGCGGAGGAAAACGATGTCGACATTGCCTATGACAGCGCCGACATGTCGAGCTCCGCGGCAATCCGGATGATGGTCGAGCGCGCCAGCGCCCGCTTCGGGCAGGTGGATATCGTTGTAAACAATGCCGGCATCCAGCACGTCGCACCGATTGCCGAATTCCCGGCGGGGAAGTGGGACGCGATCCTCTCGATCAATCTGTCCGCCGCCTTCCATCTCGTCCAGGCGACCTATGGCGAGATGCGCGCCCGTGGTTTCGGGCGCATCATCAACGTCGCCTCGGCCCACGGCCTCGTCGCCTCGCCCTTCAAATCGGCTTATGTTGCTGCCAAGCACGGCCTCGTCGGATTCACCAAGGTGGTGGCTCTCGAGGGCGCGGAATTCGGTATTACCGCCAATGCGATCTGTCCCGGTTATGTCTGGACGCCGCTCGTCGAACAACAGATCGAAGACCAGGCAAAATCGCATGGCATCGCTCGCGATGCGGTCATCCGCGACGTGTTCTTGAAGAACCAGCCCACGAAGCGCTTCGCAACGGTCGAGGAGATGGGCGCGCTCAGCGTCTTTCTCTGCAGCAGCGCAGCCGCGTCGATTACCGGGACTGCCATCCCGGTCGACGGTGGCTGGACGGCCCACTGAGCGAGAGGAAGAGAGCGATGAACAAGCACGCCACCATGAACATGCCCGTAGTTCAGGACGAGGAGATATCCTCCAGGGTTGCGGCGCGACCGCCGCGAACCCTCAATCTGGCGCTGCAGGGAGGTGGCGCGCACGGCGCTTTCACCTGGGGCGTGCTCGACCGGCTGCTCGACGAGCCGAGCCTTTCCTTCGAAGGCGTCGTCGCAACGAGCGCCGGAGCCATGAATGCCGCGGTCCTTGCCTATGGGCTGGCAGAGGGAGGGCGCAGCGGCGCGCAGAAGGCGCTTGCCAATTTCTGGCGCCGTATCAGCCATGCAGCCGCCTTCAGCCCGCTTCAGCCGAGCTTTCTCGATCGCATGACGGGCTCGAAATCATTGGAGCACTCGCCAGCCTTCGTCATCTTCGACATGGTGACGCGACTGCTGTCGCCCTACCAGTTCAATCCGTTGAACTACAATCCGCTGCGTCGGGTGCTTGAGCAGTCCATCGAGCTCGATGCGATCCGCATGGCGCGTTGTCCGGTCAAGCTCAATATCTGCGCAACCAATGTGCGTACCGGCAAGGTCAAGGTGTTTTCGAATGACGAGATTTCGATCGATGCCGTCATGGCATCAGCCTGTCTGCCCTTCCTGTTCCAGGCCGTCGAGATCGACGGCGAGGCCTATTGGGACGGCGGCTATATGGGGAATCCCGCGATCTTTCCGTTGATCTATAGCTGCGACACGCCGGACGTGCTGGTGGTCCATATCAATCCCCTGGAGCGAACGGAACTGCCGCGAACGGCAGGGGAGATCCTCAACAGGATCAACGAAATCAGCTTCAACTCCTCGCTGCTCCGCGAGATGCGGGCGATTGCCTTCGTGACGCAACTGATCGATTCCAAGGCCGGCGATGGCCTCGATCTGAAGCGCATCTTCGTGCACGGCATTTCCGACGACGAGACGATGAGAAACTTAAGCGTCTCGAGCAAGCTCAATGCCGAATGGGGCGCCCTCGTCGACCTGCGCGACCGCGGCCGAGAATGCGCCGAGGCGTGGCTCGAGGAAAACTATGACGCGATCGGCAATCGCTCCAGCGTCGACATCAGCACGCGCTATCTCTAGAGCGCGTTTCGATCTGACTGGATCAGATCGGCGCTCTAACGCTTGAGGCATGATCTTATCGATCCTCGTTTCACTCCGGTCGGATCATGCTCTAACTTAAGCTAAAGCTAGTTGCTCCAAGCGGAATCATAGCTCCATGCCTCATACGTTTCGATACGGCCCCCGTCGGTGGACTTCACTTCAAGCGAGGTCAGGTCTGTGATCTTATAGGTACGGCGCGTCCCGCAGACCGCGCCCCCATTGGCGAAGACCTCGACGACGCCGCGATCGAAGAACAACGTCAACCGTTCGAGCGTCAGCGGCGCTGAGCGGTACTCGATGTCACCATTATCCTCCGCCACGGCCAGCTCAAGCCGGCGGGCGCTGTGAGCCAACCTAAAGCTCTCCCCGTCGCTGCCCCGCGCGATGATCTGAACTCCATCCAGATCGCCTGCCAAAGACAACTCGATGGGACGCCCCGGTTCGCATGCGAATTGAAAAGGTGCAGACTGGGCAAGAGTGCGGGCGCGCAGGCGCTGGCAACCCTTCTCCGGCATCATTGTCAAATTGCGTTGGGCGTCGAGGCCGAGCACGCGCGGGAGCGACAGCTCCCCGCTATACGGCGAACCTCCTGGCTTGCGGAATTCCCAATTGAAGAGCCAGGCAAAAGCGATCTGGCGGTCCTTTGCCAGGAAGCTCTGCATCGCGTAAAAATCCGTGCCGAAATCCAACTCCTGCAAAGTGGGAGTCGCGGGCATGAAGCGGTCGCCCTCGAACGTGCCGACCTGTGCGTAAAGCAGGTTATGACGGCCGGTTTCCGGCTCAGTGTATCCTACAAAGCCCATCACCAGCACATGATGACAATCGAGCTCGAAAAAATCCGGGCACTCCACGCAGCGTGCGCCGTGCCGGCGAAAATGCTCGGGAGCGCGATAGAGGACGGACAAGAATTTCCAGTCCTCGCCGTCCTCGGACCCATAGAGCAGGACGGCCGGATCACCGTCGATCGCCGCGCCGAGGACCATCCGAAATGTGCCGCGGGCCGCATCGTACCACACCTTGGGGTCACGGAAGTCGTGGGCACTACCATCGGGACCGTTGACAAGCACCAACTTATCGGCATCCGGACGCAGGAGATCGGCCGATGGCAGCACTCGCTTCTGCACCTCCTTGTAGTCCTTGAACAGGTCATAGGCCGGCAGTCGTTCTGTGTAGTAGAAGCTGAGCTTGCCCTCGGGGCCAACGAAGGCACTTCCCGAGAAGGCGCCGCCGGTGGCGCCTAGCGACCAAAGATTCTGTTCCGGATGCAGGAAGATCGGCAGATGGATCCAACGGTAGAGATCATCGCTGACGGCATGGCCCCAGTGCATGGGTCCCCATTCGGATTCAACGGGGTGGAACTGGTAAAAGAGGTGATAGCGGCCGTCGACGAAACACAGCCCGTTCGGATCGTTCATCCAGGCCTGAAACGGCGAGAATCTGAGCTGCGGGCGATTTGCATCGCTCTCGTACCACTCCGGCCAGGATGTCCTCGGTCGAGCGATGACGCGGCCATCGCGCAACTCCAAGAAAGTCACGCCTTTCTCAGCAACGTCGTCCGGGTTGAAGCTGTAAAGCAGTGGAATTTCAATGGCGCCATGGTCCCATTCTAGCGTGAGCGGACCGGCCGCATAATGAGTATAGGAATAGAATTGAAAATAGGGCGGCAGCCGCGCGATCCGGTAAACGACCCGATCGCCGGCACGCAGAACGAAGGCATCGGCGTCATCCTCCGGAGCTGATTTTCCAGGCTTCTTCCGAGCCCAGATCTCGAACCGCACGCCGCGCTCAGCATCCAATTGCGCCCTGTTCTTCATTCGATGGCCTTATTGATGATTTTTTCCGACACTGAATTTCGAGAGTCAGCGTTTGATTTATATTGAAAGTTCCCCATTTTTCCCGGGAACTGGGGTGCCCCTAAATGCATTCTTTGTTTTGTCCATCTCAACCTGTTCGTCATTCCCTGAATCTAGGACTATATTACGTACAGAGCCTTTTTGAACTAGTACAGACGTTACTTCAAGCTCCTTCAAATTGCTAATTGAAAGCAACGCTCCCACTTGTGTTGAAAAACAGGCACTGTTTGGTGCATCAATGGTGTGCGATATTTCGGTTGTGGCCACGATATGATTATTGGCTATGTAATTGCCGATACCGGAGACAACGTTGATTATCACCGGCTTTACGCCGGCAGGCTTGACATATTCGGTATCTATTGTTTCCGAGATGTGGTTCGCAATTATCGAATTGTTGCTGCCGTCGATTTGCAAAAGTCCGAACAGATCATCCAAGCCGTTATCGTACTTCTGCATCGGTGCCCACGGCTCGCGATCTCGCAAAAAGTGATTTGAGGAAACCAAATTTTCGCAACAGTTGGCAGCAAAAACCAACATTCCGGGATAAAACGAATGGAATCTATTTCCTGTGAGCGAGGAACGCACCACGCCGGAAAAATAGACACTGCTGGCACCTCGAGGGAATACGTTGTTTGAGGATACTAGAATGCCTCCGTAATTTTCGGCATAAATGGAATGTCCTCTATATCCGGCTCCGACAAAATTATTCGCAATTCTTGAGGCCTGCCCCATACCTTTCAGTTCGATACAGTTCCCGCACTCGGCAATGAAGTTGTTGTCTATCGCCAGCGCATCTGCATCATAAACAATAACTCCATGCTCCAGATAGATGAGACCCATTCCCGTTATTCGGAATGAGTCATTGGCGCTACCTACATATATTCCCGTTTTGCCATTCTTGTATGTATTTTCCGGATCATTTTGCTCCGAACCATCACTAATGAAGTGCAAGCCATCGATGCAAAAGTCGGCAAACTCCACAGAGCTTATGCGAGGATTCCCAGTTCGCTTGACATAAAATGCAGCTCCGGCAGCCTCACCGTCGGCGGCATCTGGAGAAATGTCCACAAGCATGCGACTTCCGCCCGGCCACACTTCGTGCCAGCGTGCCGCCTCGTGTGCGGGTGTGTTGAAACGGATGCTCGAAGACGTAAAACCGTGTCCGGAGCCCACAATTTTCAGATAGCTCACGTCTATAACGACTTGAGTGGCAAGACGGTAATCGCCCGGCGGTACATAGATTACTGCTCCAGGTTTCCCGCCGTCATTTTGATCGGAAACAGTTTGCCTGCTTTTAATATCCGCAATGATGCTATTGATGACCGCTCCAATATCCTCATAGGGATTACCCACCGGATACTTTGTCACGTCGTAACAGTTTTCGCTAAGTATTGTTAATGTCTTCTCGGACATTTCTTACTCCAGAGCGGTAGTAGACTGATGTTCTTGATCGGCTTGTTACTTGCAAACTGACCGGGTAACGCGTTCAACCAGCTCTCCCACTGGGTTTCCTAGCTGGAGACCCGAAGGAGCCACAGGCGATGGGTGGCGACACAGGGCTCGTCACTCTTGTTTTCTCCCGGCTATTCCATCACCAGATGCTGGTGCGGGTGACCGGTTCAAAGAAGTGAAGTTCTTCGGCATCGACAGCGACGCGCGCGATGTCACCTGCGCGTACTGTGCTCTTCGGAGAAAAACGGGCTACAGCAGCTCTTTCGTCGCCAATATCGGCGACGGCGTCCGAGTCGCCAGCATCCACCCAAGGTGCGCCGATATTCAGATGCACCATGGATTCAGAGCCTAACGCCTCAACAAGAGTGACTGGGGCCGAGATCTCGGCCGAAGAAGGGCGGATTGCCGCGTCGTTCATGTGCTCGGGCCGGACTCCGACAATGACCTGACGGTTAGACGCACCGTTGAGAGAGGGGCGATATTCGAAGACCCGCTCAGGGACTTCGAAACTGTTGCTGCCCAGCGTGAGGGTCCTTCCATTCAGAACGGCCTCGTACAAGTTCATCGAGGGGGATCCGATAAAGGCGGCGACAAAGACATTGCCAGGGCGTTTGTACAGGTTTTGCGGTGTATCGACTTGCTGCAGCACGCCGCCTTTCATGACAGCTACGCGGTCGCCCATCGTCATCGCCTCGACCTGGTCGTGTGTCACGTAAACCGTGGTGACATTCAGTTTTCTTTGGAGGCTGGCGATCTCGGCGCGCATCTGCACGCGCAGCTTGGCATCCAGGTTCGACAACGGTTCATCCATGAGGAAGGCCGCCGGTTTGCGGACGATCGCTCGTCCCATGGCGACACGCTGTCGCTGACCTCCTGAAAGGAGTGCCGGCCTACGGTCGAGCAAAGTCGTCAATTCAAGGGTGCGTGCGGCTTCGTCTACGCGGCTCGCGACTTCGGCCTTCGGCAGCCCGGCCATCTGCAGGGGAAAGGCGATATTTTCGCGCACTGTCTTGTGGGGATAAAGCGCATAGGACTGGAACACCATGGCGATGTCGCGATCCTTGGGATCGACATCGTTAACTAACCTGCCACCAATCCTGAGTTCACCGCTAGTAATGCTCTCCAGGCCAGCGATCATCCTGAGCGCCGTTGACTTTCCACATCCTGACGGGCCGACGAAAACCATGAACTCGCCATCCCTGATGTCGAAGCTCAGATCGTGCAGAGCGTGAAAGCTGTTTCCGTAGACCTTGTTGATATTGCACAGCTCTATGGCGGACATGCTTCTGCCTCCCTCATCCCTTTACAGCGCCGAATGTCAGGCCGCCGACGATCTGTTTTTGAAGTGCGAGCGTTACGACGATTACGGGAAGCGAATAGAGCACCGCGGCTGCGGTCATCGCTCCCCAGGCAAGCCCGTAGACCGAGTTATATTCGGCGATGACGATCGGAGCCGTTTTTGTAGCCTCCGAAGTCAGCAGCAACGCGTAGAGGAACTCGTTCCAACTCGTGATGAAGGTGAAGAGCGCAGTCACTGCGATCCCACCGATCATGACCGGAAGGACAATCTTCCGGAATGCCTGGAAACGTGTGCAGCCATCCATGCGTGCTGCTTCTTCGAGTTCCTTCGGCACGCCTTCGAAGAAGGCGGACATGAGCAACAACGCCAGCGGGACGGCAGCCGAGGTGTGGGCGAGAACCAGACCCGGAATCGTATCGAGCAGTCCCAGAGACTTTAGTAGCTGAAACAGTGGCACACCGAGGGACACCGACGGCACCATGCGCGTGACCAGCGCAAACAGCAGGAACAGGGTGGTGATCCTACGCCGGTACTGCGTTGCGACGTAGGCTGCGGGGACTGCCACCGCCAGCGACAGTACGGTTGTGAGCACCGCCACCGTGAGCGAGCTTGCGAACGCCTTCGGCAGAGCCGACGATTGCAGCACTTCGCGAAAGTTTTCGAGCGAGACCACGGCAGGCAGGAAGCTCGGCGGAATCTGCTGGACATCCGCCGCCGGCTTGATCGAGGTCATGAGCAGGTAGACGTATGGCAGCGCATAGGACAGAACGAGCACGAGGGCTGCCGCGTTGACCAGGATGCCATTGATATTGAAGCGGCGTGCCCTACGCATGAGCCGGCCTCCATATCTTCCAATATGCGGCTGCAGCGAGAAGCATCATGACGATCAGGAACAGGGCCGCGGATGCCGATGCCTCGCCAAGATCGCCGAACCGAACCATGCGCTGATAGATGTTCATCGAGAACACCTCCGATGCGTGATTGGGGCCCCCTTGCGTCTGTATCCAGATGAGGTCGAAGGTCTTGGCCGCATCTACAGCGCGGACGATGACAATGACGGCGATAACCGGACGCATCAGAGGCAAGGTGACGTGCCAAAACCGATTGAACGCATTCGCGCCATCGATCCGGGCAGCTTCGAGCAAGTCTTTCGGAATGTTCGTCAATCCGGCGTAGGACACGAGCGCGACAAAGGAGGTCGTCAGCCAGATATCGGCGAAGGAAACGGAATAGATGACGATGTCCTCGTCGGACAGCCAGGCAATCGCATCGGGGTCTGTGATAATGCCAAGATGAACGAGCCCATAATTGAGAATGCCAATGTTGCCGACGAGCAGGAAGCGCCACAGCAGGCCGGCGACGATCGGCGGCACCATCAGCGGCAGGGTGAAGACCGTGCGATGCCAGCGCGATCGGCCAGGAAGTGCCGAAAACAAGAGAGCGGCGCAAAACCCGAAGGCAAACTCGAAGAACAGGGCAAAGACCGAATATTGAATCGTTCTCAATGCGCTTTCGGCGACGCGCTTGGAGGTTAGCGCGTCGATATAGTTCTTGAGCCCGACCCACTCCCTTATGTGGGGGGTGATGGTGTCGACCTTGAAAAAGGAATCAAACACCAGGAGCCCCACCGGGTATGCGACCAGCAACCCCAGGATGGCGAACGCCGGCGCAAGCATGCAGAGCACAAATCGGTCTTCACCCGACATGGCTGTCTCCGAAAGCTGATGATAGGCGGAGGATTTTCTCCTCCGCCGGCGATGCGGATATAGAGTTAGTTGAGGATGTCCTCGATCGTTTCCTTGGCATCCGTCAGCACCTCGCCGACATCCGCCTTACAGGTCAGGGCCTGTTGCACGGCGGGAAGGACAGCTTCATCGACGATTTCCTGATATTTTTCGTTCATCGGCCGCCCTTGGGTCGCCGGCGCACTCAACGTCTCGAGCAGCGGCGTGAAATGCTCATATCCCGGCTTGCCGGAATAGCTGCGATAGGCGGAGTTCGTCGCGGCGAGGCCGAGTGGCGCTTCGATGCCCAATGCATTGTTGGCGATCGCAAAGGCTATGAATTTCTTGGCTGCGTCCTTGTGCTGCGACGTCGAAGGAACAACATTGTACCAGGGCCCCGGAATGGCGGCGATTCCGGCATCGCCCGCCAGCATCGGTGCAACGCTGACCTTGCCGCTGACCTTGGAATCCGCAGGCGTCATCTTGTAGGCGTGGGCCCAGAATTTCATCATGGCTGTCTTGCCCTGATAGAACAGGTTCTGAGCCTCTCCCCAACCGATCTCATTCACATTCGCCGGCACCGATTGATCGGTGCAGCGCGGGGCGATGTAGAATTCGAGCGCCTTCTTGTGCGCTTCGTTGTCGATGATGACTTTGCCATCCTTGTCGAGGATCACACCGGGTGAACCCGCCTGAAGCACATGCGCCATCCACTCTTCGGAAAAGGTGCCGATGGTGTCAGTGCCCCAGAAGTCGGTTTTGCCGTCGCCGTCCGTGTCGCGGGTGAAGAACTTTGCCATGTCGCGCCATTGTTGCCAGGTCTTCGGCGGAGCAAGGGGATAGCCATACTTGTCCTGGAACGCCTTCTGCTCCTCCGGTTTTTCAAAGAGGTCCTTGCGAAAAAAAACGATCTCCGCATTCGCCCACGCGGGCATTCCGATCATTTTGCCTCCAACCTCGGCGTCGGCGAGCAAAGCTGGTGGCAGATCCTTGCGAACCGCGTCGGTGAAAAGGGGTGAGAGATCCTCGACATGGCCCGCGAATTTGGCATTCCAGACAACATCGATCGTAACAACATCGAACGCCGATGAACCGGAGGCGATCTCGGCCGAGAACTTGTCAAATACGCCCTGGTAGGGGACGACCGTGAACTTCACCTCAATGCCGGTCTCGGCGGTGAACTTATCGGCTACGGCCTTCTGCAGCATCTCGCCGCCGCCTTCGACCAGGATATTGATGGTTTCGGCATTCGCCGGCGCCGCCATGAAGATGAGCGCAAGCGCGCTGGCTGAAAGCAAATTCTTCATAGAGATCCTCCTCTCTTTCAGTGAGGCTCTCACTCCAGCCTCCGATGAAGGCCACCATAATCGGCGCATGACGACGTTGTCAACGCCGATTGTCGACGTTGTCATGAAAGTTGTCGACGTTGTCATTCCCTTGGTGTAAAACTGCTTTCGGATAGAAGGATTCCCATATGGTCAGCATCGTCAGTGTCGCTAAAGCGGCAGGGGTCTCGAACAAGACCGTGTCCCGTGTAATCAACGGCGAACCGCATGTGACCGAGGACACGCGAGAAAGAGTGGAAAAGGCCATTCGGGATCTCGGCTACATTCCCAACATGGCCGCGCGCCAAATACGCTCAAGCCGCTCCAACACGTTCGGGATCATCACGGACTATGTTTCCACGACGCCCTATTCGGTGGATATCGTGCGCGGGATCCAGGATTGGGCCAATACGCATGGAAAAAGCATCCTGATGGCAAACTCCGGCGGGTTACCGGGAAGGGAGGCGGAAATCTGGAAGATGTTCCAGTCCCACCGTATCGACGGGGTGCTTTATGTGACGATGTACCATCGCGTCGTGGATCCCGAGGCCGGCGATGTGAGCATACCGACAGTAATGATCAACTGCCGGCCGCAGACGAGCGAACTCTTGCCATCCATCGAGCCTGACGACTTCCAGGGCGCCCGGGACCTCACCCGATATTTGCTTGAACGGGGACATCGAAGGATAGGCTACATCAGGCTCAACCCGATTCTGCTCGGCGCAGAACTGCGCCTCGATGCCTTCCGCCGCACTGCAAAGGAATTCGGCCTTGCGGAGAGCGACCTCTCCATTCGTCTTGGAATGGAAGGTCCGGTCGGAGCGGAGGAAAATTACGTGTTTGCGGCAGCCTCCGAAATACTGCAGCAAAAGGATCGTCCGACCGCGATCATGAGCGGCAATGATGAAATGGCGATCCAGATCTATATTGCAGCTTTGACGTTGGGACTGAGAATCCCGCAAGACGTCAGCATTGTTGGCTTTGACGATTTCAGAACGGTATCGTTGTCGCTGAAGCCCGAACTGACCACCGCGGCATTGCCGTACTATGATCTCGGTTTCCAGGGTGCCGATTGGTTGAACAACGTCATTTCTGAAGAAAAGGTGCGCGCGAGTCGTCGTGTCATCTCGTGCAAACTTGTCGAGCGTACATCTGTGTGTGCTCTGTAAAACTGATGGAGCGATGCCGCCCGCGATCAATCCAGACGACTAGATTCGGGTCTTCCTCAATCTGCGTAGTGATGAGAGTTGTTGAGTGGCAGCAAGCGTGCTCCGTGGAGCTCCGGGCCTGCTCTGCCATTCACGTTTGATCGTCTTCAGGCGGATCATCTGGCCTTCTGCCTGGCCGTTGCTCCAGGGGAGTTCGATGGCGTTGCGGACGGCGCCGATGTCACGGCGCAGGACCCGCGCGAACCGGACGATCGGCGTGAGCCCGGAGCTGACGGCATCCTCGATCCAAGCGTCTAACTAACCCGTTCCATGCCCCTCCCACGGCAGCCTCGCCCCCCGATCCGGGGGGCTTTTTCGTAGGCAGGGTCCGCGCGTGGCCGCCTCTCTCAACGGATAGGCCGGACCTATCGAAACGATGCCCGAACAGCATTTCAAAGAGCGCGAGCCGTCTGCGAAGCTTGTCTGCATCAGGCCGATACCCGGTCTGAACAATGTCAGATCCAGGAGATGTTTCATGATCAACAATCGCACGCTCATCGGCTCGGCGCTTGCGGCCATCGCATCGCTGTCGGCCTCCACGGTATCCGCCGGGCCGGCTGCCCAGCCCGAGTTCTCGTTCGAGAAATGTTACGGCGTCGTCAAGGCCGGGCAGAACGATTGCCAGACCGCAACCCATTCCTGTGCGGGCACCTCGACGATGGACGATCAGGCCGATGCCTGGATCTACCTGCCGGCCGGCACCTGCTCAAAGATCGCCGGCGGCAACAACGCGCCGAAGGCCTGACGGCCGGCGTCTTCAGCAAGACTCTAGAAGGGAGTAGACCGATGCCCAAGACGTTTCCAACCCACCCGGTGCCGTGCGCTGCGGGCATCGGCCTCCGTTCCATTCACATCGCAGAAGTGCTCGCCCGCAGACCGTCTGCGGGGTGGCTCGAGGTGCATGCCGAAAACTACATGGGTCAGTCGGCGGCCGTCGACGCGCTGGAAAAGCTGCGGGAGGTCTATCCGCTATCGGTGCACGGCGTCGGCCTGTCGCTCGGAAGTGCATCAGGGCTTGACCTGGACCATCTCGAGCGGCTGCGGCTTGTCTGTCAGCGCTTCCAGCCCGCGCTCGTCTCCGAGCACCTCGCCTGGAGCGTCGCCGACGGCGCTTATCTCAACGATCTCCTGCCGCTTCGCTATGACGAGGAGGCCCTTTCCGTCGTCTCTCGCAACATCGGGCTGCTGCAGGAAACGCTGAAATGGCGGGTCTATATCGAAAATCTGTCCGCCTATCTCTCCTTTGAAGGCTCCATCATGAGCGAGGCCGAGTTCCTGGCCGAGCTCGTCCGCCGCACGGGCTGCGGATTGCTGCTCGATGTCAACAATGTCTATGTCTCGGCGAACAATCTCGACTTCGATGCTGCGGCATTTATCGATGCTCTGCCGGCCGATGCGGTCGGTGAGATTCATCTCGCCGGCCATGCGGTGAACGAGGCCGATGGCGACGTCATTCTCATCGACGATCACGGCTCGCGCGTACCACCCGCCGTCTGGTCGCTCTATGCCCATGCCATCCGCAGGATCGGGCCCCGGCCGACGCTGATCGAATGGGATACGGACGTGCCGCCGCTCGACGTGCTGCTCGGCGAAGCCATGTGGGCGGACATGCTTGCGCGCAGCATCGCCTTCGACGCCCGCCCGGAGGAGCGAAAAGCCGCGCCCGACAGCCGTTTCGCAGCGATGACGCTGCCTCGCCGCGACGACGCGACAGGCATCCGCTTTCCGGCACTTGCCGCGATCGCAGCCCTGCAGGCGGCCTGCCGCGGCTGCGGCGCTGAGGAATGCAGGAGGGCTCGCCATGTCCTCCATTGAGACGATGCAGAGCATTGTCGCGCGCGCGGTGCTCGCGGCCGAACCCGCCGATGTGCTTCCGCTGCTCGCGCCGGGACGTTTCGATCCCGCAAGGCGACTCGCCATCTATCGCAACAATACGCGCGCTTCGTTGATCGCAACTCTGAAGGTCGTGTTTCCAGTGACGGTGCGGCTCATCGATGAACGCTGCTTCAATTACGTCGCGGGTCGCTTCATCCGAAGCAACCCGCCGAGGGAACCGCGGCTATCGCGTTACGGGGCAGATTTTCCGGCCTTTCTCGCTGGTTTCGAGGCAACCGCCGGCATGCCCTTTGTCGCCGAGACCGCGCGGCTGGAGTGGTTGATCGCCGAGGCGCTCGACGCACCGCTCCAGCGGCCATGCCGGCTGATCGAGCTCTATGACGGGCTTTCGAACAGCTCGATCGGGTTGACCCTGCAGCCGTCGCTGCGGCTTCTCCTGTGCCGCTGGCCGGCCTTGAACATATGGGCTTCGCACCAGCCTGGCGCGGATGTCGACCGGCTCGGTGAACTCCAGCGCAAAGCGGAGCGGATCGCGCTCTGGCGACACGGCGAAACCATCCGCTTCATGCGGCTCGACCCCGCGAATTTCGCTTTCTGGCGCGCGCTGGTGCGCGGGCTTGGACTGGAGGCCGCGGTCTCTCGCGCCTGCCGCCATGCGCCGTCCTTCGAAATCGCCCGCGCGCTGACGGGTCTCTTCGTCGGCGAGCTCGTCACCGCCGTCAACCATCATCTGAAGGCATTTTCCAAAGAGGAGGAGAGAGTGTCATGACTACAATGCGCATCACCGGGGCCGGTGGCTCCAGATCCATCGTCAAGCTCCACAACCTTTTTGCGGAGCGGGCGACCGCCCTCCCACTGTCGATTGTTCAGCTGGCCGCCCGCATCGCCGTCGCCGAGGTGTTCTGGCAATCCGCCCAGACGAAACTCGCCTCCTGGCCGGTAACGCTTCAGCTCTTCGCCTTCGAATATCGCGTGCCGCTGATCGATCCCGGTCTTGCGGCGGTCCTTGCGACGGCGGCGGAACTGTCGGGAGCCGTGATGGTGGCGCTCGGCGTGCTCTCGCGGCTGGCGGCTCTGATGCTGCTCGGCGTCGTAGCCACAATCCAGATCTTCGTCTATCCCGGCCATTGGGCCGAGCATCTGATGTGGGCGAGCCTTCTCCTGCTCATTCTGTCGCGTGGGGCCGGGTTCCTCTCCGTCGACCACCTCGTCGCCCGCCGTATTCGTGCCGGGAGATGAGGCGATGGACGCGAAGCGAGATCAACGTGGCGACCCGGAGCGTCGACCGCATGTAGTCATTCTCGGAGCCGGCTTTGGCGGCTTGAACGCGGCGATGTCGCTTCGCCGCGCGCCGGTCGATATCACAGTCGTCGACCGGCGCAACTATCATCTCTTCCAGCCCCTGCTCTACCAGGTGGCGACCGCCGGGCTTTCGCCGGCACAGATCGCCATGCCGATCCGCCGGATACTGTCGCAGCACTCGAACGCGACGGTGCTGATGGACAGGGTCGAGTCGGTGGACACGGCGGCAAGATGCGTCGTAACCGGCGCTCGGCGCATAGCCTATGATTATCTGATCGTCGCGACTGGAGCCCGCCACACCTATTTCGGCAACGATGCCTGGGCCGAGCATGCGCCGGGCCTCAAGACGATTGCCGACGCCACGGCGATCCGAGGACGCATTCTCGCCGCCTTCGAGATGGCGGAGGTGACTGACGACGTCGCCCTACGTAAGCGCTTGCTGACCTTCGTCGTCGTTGGTGGCGGGCCGACGGGCGTTGAGCTTGCCGGAGCGATCGCCGAGCTGGCTCGCAACACGGTCGTGCGCGACTTCCGGCGCATCGATTCCTCGACGGCC
This sequence comes from Sinorhizobium alkalisoli, assembly GCF_008932245.1. Taxonomy (NCBI): domain Bacteria; kingdom Pseudomonadati; phylum Pseudomonadota; class Alphaproteobacteria; order Hyphomicrobiales; family Rhizobiaceae; genus Sinorhizobium; species Sinorhizobium alkalisoli. The sequence continues at coordinate 832,430 of NZ_CP034910.1, forward strand.
CGTGTCGTGCTGGTGGAAGCGGGGCCGCTGATTCTCCCAACCATGCCGTCATGTCTCTCGAAAAAGGCCCAGAGACAACTCGAAAAGCTTGGCGTCGAGGTCGTATGCGGCAATGCCGTCGCCGACTGCGACGAAAGCGGCGTGCGGCTCGCGAATGGAACGGAGATCGGTTCTGCTTGCGTGGTCTGGGCGGCCGGCGTCATGGCCTCGCTCGCCGCCAAGTGGATCCGCGCGCCCGCCGACCGGGCCGGGCGGGTTCTGGTCAACGCGCGCCTCAACCCGCCGGGGCACGGGGAGATTTTCGTGATCGGCGACACGGCTTCGGTGGTCGATGGGGCCGGGCGGCCGGTACCGGGCGTGGCGCCGGCGGCCAAGCAGATGGGTCGTTACGCGGCCCGGGCCATTTTCGACGACATGGCAGGACGGCAATCGGCGCCCTTCCGTTATCGCGACTACGGCAATCTGGCGACGATAGGCCGCAAGGCAGCGGTCGCGGATTTCGGCAGGGCTCGGCTCTCGGGCTATCCGGCGTGGCTCGTCTGGAATTTCGCCCATCTCTGGTTCCTCGTCGGATTCCGCAATCGCCTCGTTGTCTTTCTCGACTGGGCGGTTGCCTATTTCCGCAACGATCGCGCCGCGCGGCTGATCACCGGGCAACATGAGGCCTAGCGATGTATCGCCCGAAGCTGGCCCAAGTCGTCGCCGTTCTCCTGTTGCTGGCAGTGCTGTCCACTGCGGCGATGATTCATCTCATTTGGCAGCGCGCGGCCGGCGAGAGCATCGAAGAGATCGTCGCGAGCCTTGATACCCAGACGGCGGGCTCCGTCAGGAACGACCTGTCGCAGACGCTGGCGCTTGTTTCGAGCTCGGCGGAAATCGTCCGTACCATCCTCTTCCAGGGAGCGATCAGCCCCGAGGATGAGGTCAAGCGCGAGTTCCTCTTCCTGTCGCTGCTGCGTGAGCAGCCGGCGATCGCCTGGATCGGCTTCGGATTTCCCGACGGGCGCTTCTTCGGTTCGCACGCGACAGCTGACGGGCGGATCGAGATGGTGGAGATCGGCGCTGCGCAACCCGGTGAACACCGCCCGCTGCGGCGCGACCTCTACCGACCGATCCCGGGTGACATCTTTTTCGAAGAGCGCATCAAGGCGGAGAGCGCCTATGTGGCGCTCGGTGCACCCTGGTTTCGGTTGGGCAAGGAAAGCGCAGGATCCGTCTGGACGGTCACCAATGTGCTGCCGAACGGTTTCGAGCCGGCAATCGTGCTGTCGAAGCGCGTCGAGAGCTTCGGAACGTTCACCGGTGTGGTGATGGCGGCCGTCAGCCTCCGCCGTCTGTCCGAGGCGCTGCAGGCGCTCGACATTCCCGCTGAAAGCAAAGCCTTCGTGCTGGACGAGCGCGGACGGGTACTTGCGACCTCGCAGCCGTCGGACGGGGTGATGGCGGCGCATTTTTCAGATTTCCCCGCATCCGATGCCATTGCCAGAGCTGCGGCGGAGGCAGTGACGGCGAACGGCGGTGACGCGTTTCGCGTCCTGGCGCCAAGCGTTGCCCTGGGACCTGTCTTCATATCGTCGTCAAGGCTGCCATTTGAAAACTGGCGGCTGATCATTGCCACGCCCCGCTCGACCTTCGCCGGCGGCATCGACAAGAATATCCGGCGCATTGCCATCGTCGTGCTTGCCATCGCGGTGCTTGCGGCAGTGACGGCCGTAGTGGTTGCCAATTTCCTCTTCGCGCAGCCGCTCGCGCGGCTGGCAGTGCAATTGCGCGCGATCGAGCGCTTCGCGCTAGGGAGCGTTTGCCATCATCCGACCTTTCTCTCCGAGCTCAACGACTTGTCCCAGGCTTTGAAGCGCATGTCGGTCGGACTTTCCGCTTTCGCCCGCTATATGCCGCTCGACGTCGTGCGGCCGCTGGTAGAAGGCAGCATCGAGCCGAAGCCCGGCGGTGAGCTCTGTGAGGTGACGGTGATGTTCGCCGACCTGCCCGGTTTCACCGAACTGACCGAAAGGCTTGGACCGGACGTCGAGCCGCATCTGACGCGCTTCCTGACGATTGCGGTGGCAGCGATCCATGCCGAGGGCGGCACTGTCGACAAGTTTATCGGAGATGCCGTCATGGCGATCTGGAACGCGCCGGGAAGGCAGGCGGATCATGCCGCCCGCGCTTGCCGCACGGCGATCGCAATCCGGAACGCGATGCACGAGGAGCCGACGGCGGCAGTCGGCGAAAGTGCGATCCGCGTGCGCATAGGCATCAACAGCGGCACGGCGCTGATCGGCAATATCGGCTCCGCGGAACGGCTCAGCTACACTGCTATCGGCGATACGGTCAATCTCGCCAGCCGGCTCGTGAATGTGGCCAAGGAGCGCGGCGTCGAGATCGTGCTCAGCGACGCGACCGCGCGGGAACTCGGCGCAGAGCCGATGACGAGGCCGCTCGGGCTTGTGACGGTGCGCGGCAAGGCCAGGCCCGTCGGCGTGCATACGATCGACCAGCCAAAAGCTCGGTCTACGGGAGGAAGCGATGGAGATGGCGATCACGACGGTGGCGATGCTCGCGTGCCTGCAGCTCAAGCATTTCCTTGCTGACTATGTGCTGCAGCCGCTCTGGATCCTGCGCGGCAAGGGCGATTTCCGCAGGATCGGCGGTTATGTTCATGCGGGCGGGCACGCGGTCGGGACCGTGCCGGCATTGATGTTCGCCGGCACCGGCCCGACGCGCATCGCGCTTCTCGTGCTCGCTGAATTCGTTCTTCACTATCTCATCGACTATGGAAAGGCGCTTTTGTCGCGGCGTTGTCGCGCCGACGCGACAACGCGTGCCTACTGGGCCATGCATGGCGCCGATCAATTGATGCACCAGCTGACCTATGCGGCACTGATCCTGGCTGCGCTGGCATAGTATTTCAGAATGGTTCCGGCCGCGAGACGATGAACAGGCCTGCCGCGATCATCATCATCGCAACAATGGCTGCCGCCGGCACGGACGGCTCCACCCGGAGCCAGAAGATGAGGAAACCCACGGCCATGAGCGCAATTGCAAGGAACTTGGCGCCCCGCGATATGGCGCCGGACTCGCGCCAATCCCTGAGCGGACGCCCGAACATCGGGTGATCGAACAGCCATTGTTCGAGACGCGGCGAGGAGCGGGAGAACAGCCAAGCCGCTAATAGCAGAAAGGGCGTGGTCGGCAAGAGCGGAAGAAAGATGCCGGCGATACCAAGGCCGACCATCGCCCAGCCGAGGCCGAGAAGAATGAGGCGCATGGGTAGGTTCATCTGCCTTTCCTTGGGTGAGAACCAATGAAGTTGCGTCAGGCTCCCCCCTGAAGGTCCGCTCGAGCTGGACGGAGTGCCACCCCTTATCACGGAGGCGAGATCCTGGTCGAGATAGTGACCGCGGGCGCGGAAACAAGAGCATTGCCCGCGTGACACTCAGCCCTTCAGGATATGCCTGAGCGTCACGGCATCTTCGAGAAACGCTGTCGGGTCGTCATTCGCAACGAATTCCAGCATCGCAAAGCGTCGGCCGTTCCAGCGCGAGGCGGGCATGGCGGCGAGAGTTGTCCGGCCGATGCCAGCGGGAAGCGGTTGCGATCGCGGTCCCAGGCGAAAACATGCACGTGGGAAACATGCGGACCGATTTCGCCGATCTCGGCGAGCGCTTCTTCAAGCGGAAGCCTGGGCCGCGGCTGCCAATAGAGATAGACGTTTTCATGGGCGATCGCCTCGATCAGGCGGCGCGCCGATTGCGTGGTGTCGGTTAAGGACTGCGGATGATATTCGAGCGACACGCCTATCCTGTGTCGGGCCGCCTCGGCGCGCATCTTGCGGATCGCGTCTGCCGTCGCGCGCCGTTCGGCGGCACTGTAGTCCTCTGAATCGCGCCCGCGGGTACCGGACCAGATACGGATATTGGTGGCGCCAATCGCAATCCCGCTCTGCAGGGCTTTTGAAAAGCCCCGGCATGTCGTCTGTCGGCGGGGCGACATAGGATCCGTAGGAGGTTGCAAATCCCGCGACCTGGGACAGCCGCGCGACCTCTCTGGCGATCGGCTCCTCGCCGGGGGGACATGGATGTCGCCGGCCCATTCGACCGCGACAAGCCCGGCCCCGGCGGCCAGCGCCACGATCTGCTCCGCAGGCAGCTTCCGGAAAGTGACGGTGCAGAGCCCCCGGTTCGAAACCGGTCACGCCATTCGCTCCAGTTCTCCCTTTCGGACCTCGAAGAGCAGCGGCTGCCCTTCGACGAAGCGGGCGATCTCGTCGAGCGCCATCTCGCCGAGGGCTCAAGCCCGACGGCGCCGGCAATGTGCGGCGTCAGAAACACGTTGGAACGAGACCGATCTCAACTATCTTATGCGCCGCTTCGAAGAGGACGGGCTTTATTTCTGGTTCAGCCACGAAAAGGGCAGCCATCGCCTCCATGTCGCCGACAGCGCCATCTCCTGGGCGAAGCCCGCCGCCTCGGCGCAAGGGGAGGGTCGGGTGCGGCTGGCGCAAGGATCCTCCGACCGCAACCACATCAACGAATGGGCGCGGCGCTTCTCCTATGTGCCGGGCCAGCGCGCCGGCGCCGACTGGAATTTCGAGACACCGCGTATGGTGCCGGGCAACGCCACGCCGTCGCTCGTGCAGATGCCGGAGGCGATGAAGCGCGAGCTCTACGAATATCCCGAATCTCGACCGTCGCCGAGGCCGAGCGGGCGCAGAAGCTCAGGATGCAGGCCGTCGAGGCCGACCACGACCGCGTCTTCGGCAACTCCACCTCCCGCGTCATCGAGGTCGGCCGCCGCTTCACCCCCTACGAGGTCGCCCATCCCGAGCATGCTTACGAGGAGCACGTCATCGTCTCGATGCGCCAGACGGTGGTCGACCGCTCCTATGAGACGAATTCCAACGATCCGGAATATATGAATGGCTTCGAGGCGGTGCCCGCACGGGTGCCGCTGACGTCGCACCGCCAGACGAAGCGGCCGCGCATCGAGGGCACGCAAGTGGCGATCGTCGCCGGTCCGCCCGGCGAGGAGATCCACCCGGACAAATACGGCCGCATCAAGCTCTGGTTCCCCTGGGACCGCAAGGCGAAGAAAGACGGTTCGGATACCTGCTGGGTGCGCGTCGCACAAAGCTGGGGCGGCGGCACCTGGGGCGCCCAGGTGATCCCCCGCGTCGGCATGGAGGTGATGGTCGCCTTCGTCGACGGCGAACCGGACCGGCCGCTGGTGACGGGCGTCGTGCCGAACCCGGCCAATCCGGTGCCCTACGACCTGCCGGCCAACAAGACGCGCATGGTGCTGCGCTCGAATACCCACGAGGGCCAGGGCTTCGACGAAATCACCTTCGAGGACGAGGCCGGCCGCGAGAACCAGTTCTTCCACGCCCAGAAGGACCAGACGACGCGAGTCCTGAACGACCGCACCAAGCGCATCGATCGCCACGAGGTCGCCTCGATCGGCGCCAACCGCGCCGTCGAAGTCGGCGGCAACCAGAAGCACGAGATCGGCGGTTCTATGAACACGGTGGTGGGCGGCACAGGCCCGATGGCGATGGCGCTGATGGGCGCCGTCCAGGGGCTCTCCGGCCACACCGCCGGACTGCTCTCCCAGGCTGGCCAGATCGCCGGCGGCGGCGGGCCGGCGCTTGCCGCCTTCGCCGGCACGCTCGCCTCTACGGCGTCGCGACCCCTTGCACGGACGGGGCGGACCATACATTTTTTGCAAGAAGCTCGCGGAGTGCGGCGGCGTCCAGCATCTGCTCGGCGAGCAGCTTCTTCAGCTTGGCGTTCTCTTCTTCGAGAGCCTTCAGGCGCTTCGCCTCGGAGACCTCCATGCCGCCGTATTTGGCTTTCCAGTTGTAAAAGGTCGCGTCCGAAATCCCGTGCTTGCGGCAGAGCTCGGCCACCTTCGCGCCGGCCTCCTGCTCCTTCAGCACCGCAATAATCTGCTCTTCCGTAAATCTCTGCTTCTTCATGCGTCCGTCCTTCAATAGGCCGGACTCTAATCCAATCTGGAGGAAATTACCCGTGGCAGGTCAAAGGCAGAGGCAAGTACACCATCGAATCGTAGAGTAATCTTTTTGGAAATTGCTGCCCTGACGGTCCTCCTTCATCGCCCCTCGATCAACCTCTTCCAGTCCTCAATAAAGCTCCGCCGCTGGATCTCGTCTTGCGCTGCGAGCAGGGCGGGTCCTATGCGGATCGGGCGGGCGATGCCGGATTCCATCAGCGATGCGGGGCCGTCGACGCCGGCGGGAAGGGGGCCTGTTTCGGAGAAGAAGAAGGAATTGTCGCGGGCGACCGCCCGACCGCGCGGCGACAGGAGATAATCCAGGAACTGCTTGCCGAGTGCCGGTTTGCGGGCATTGGAGGGGATCATCGCACCGCGCGAAAGCACCAGCGTGTAGTCGCCGGGCACCACGATACCGAGGTCCGGATTTGCCTTGGCCGCGGCATAGGCATAGGAGCCGAGCACGTTGTAGGCGAGATGCACATTGCCGGCCGCGATTTCCCCCAGCACCTCGTTGTTGCAGCAGCGTATCACCGTTTTGGTGCGGCTCAGGCTTTCGATCAGCCGGCCGTAGGTGGTCGGCGCCTGGCGGGAATCGTTGAAGGCGAGCAGGTAGCCGACGCCGGAGGCCTCGATGTCGTAGGTGCCGATGCGGTTGCGATATTCCTCGGGCTTCCGGCGCAGCAGGTCGGCGAGTTCTTCGTGGCTGCGCGGCACCTCCTCAGCAGGAAGGGCGCGGCGGTCGTAGACGAAGACCACGGGCTCGAAGGTGAAACCGAAAATCTCGTCGCGCCAGTTGGCCCAGGCCGGTGCTGCCGATGTCTCGTACGAAGTGTGAGCCTCTGCGCAGCCGTCATTGGCAAGCCGCACCAGCTGGTCGACGGAGGAGGAGAGCAGTATGTCCGCACTGCGGCTCTTGCCGGCGCAGGCGTCGACGGCTTGCCGGAAGAGATCGTTGGTGACGTAGTCGACGAAATCCACCGCGACACCGGGCCTCAGTCCCTGGAAATCCCGGATCAGCGGACGCATGGCTTCGAGATCGGTGGCCGCGTGGATGGTCAGCCGTTCCGTCTCCTTGCCGCTTGACGGAAAGAACGCCCTCTGTCCCTCGAGCGCGGCGGCAGCCGACGGCAGCAGCCAGACGAAGATTGCGAACGATCGGAGAAGCAGCCTCATACCCGTTCCTCCGTCGCAAGCGGCACCTCGATGAAGACGCAGAAGTCCTGCCCCTCGGCTTTCTCGCGGAAGCCGATCCGGCCACCCAAGACGGACGCAACTTCGGAGGCTATGGCAAAGCCGAGACCCGATGCGCCTTTGTCGGGACGGGTCGAATAGAAGCGCTTGGTCACGTTTCCCCATTCCTCCACCGGAATGCCCGGGCCGTCGTCCGAGACCTCGATACGCCCGTATCCGCCATCGCGCGTGACGCGCACATCGAGTCGCGAGGAGGCGCCGTGACGCAGTGCATTGTCGATGACGTTTGCGATCGCCTCGCGCAGGCTGAGCATATCCCCCATGATGACAGGATCGTCTTCCGCCGCTTCGAAGGAAACGACCATGTCCGGGTCGACGGTGATCGGGATCGCCGCGCGGAAGGCCTTGCGTGCAACGTCGTTCAAGGAAACGGCCGCAAGCTGGGTTGAATCGAAGCGATGGATGACCATTGCGTGGTTCAGCAACTGATTGGTGAAACGCGCAAGTTCTGCTGTCCGGTTGCGCACCCGTTCGAGATGGCGGCGATCGTCCGGCGTGAGATTGTCCTCGTTGATCAGGCTCACCTGAGCGGTGAGCGCGGTGAGCGGCGTACGAATCTGGTGCGCACTGTCGGCCACATAACGCTGGAGCAGCTTCACACGCTCATCGAGGCGATTGATGAAGTGGTTTATCGAGGTCATGAAGGGGATGAGCTCACGCGGCACGTCGGCGCTCATCGGCGTCAGGTCCTGGGGGTCGCGCTGGCGCAAGGCATCGCCCAGGACGTCAACCGGTCGCAGCGAGTAGCGAACGGCAAGCGCCGTGCCGCCAAGTGCGAGCAGGCTCATGACCGTGACGAGAAAGGTGGCGCGCGTGGTCAACTCGGAGGCAAGCGCCTGACGGGCTTCGACCGTCTGGGCGACGACGACATAGGTCCAGCCGGTGCCATCGTTGAGGGTCATCGCCCGGGAAAGGGTGACGGTGCGTACGGCAGCGCCGCGATACTCGGTATTTCCGAATACCGGACCATTGCGGCTTTGCGAGAGTGACGTTTTCGGCTCGAGATCGGCATAGCCCGTGAGCGTCGAACCGGCCGGGTCTATCACGCGGTAGAAAATCCGGTCCCGCTGAGCGAGGCCGAGGAGTTCGAAGGCGGAGGGAGGCAGGACGAAGCGGAGTGCGCCGTCGGCCACGGTCAGGCTCTCCGACATCTGGAAGGCGGCGCCGAGAAGCAGTCTGTCATAGGCTTCGTCGGCCGCCGTACGGGCATAGAACCAGGCGGCGGTGATCAGCGATGCGGCGCCGAGCATGAGCACGATCGCCACGCGGCGCACGAGGCGCGCGAAAAGCGAGCTTCTATGCGTTGTCATCCGCCACCAGCTGATAGCCGACGCCCCTCAGCGTCACGATGCGAGCCTTTGCGCGCTCGAGCTTCTTGCGAAGGCGGCCGATATAGAGCTCGATCGCGTTCGGGCCGGCGGCCTCTTCGAAGCCGAAGAGCTGGTCGAGAAGCTCCTCCTTGCTGAACACCTTGCCGGGGCGGGAGGCGAGAATCTCGAGCAGCGTCATCTCGCGGCGCTTGAGCTGGATCTCGCGCTTGCCGACCTTGACGCTGCGATTGGCCCGGTCAAGGCTGACATCGCCGCAGACGATGATGTTCGTCGCATCGCCGCCGGTCCTGCGGCGCAAGAGCACGCGGGCTCTCGCTTCGAGCTCGCGGAAATCGAAAGGCTTGACCAGGTAATCATCGGCGCCGAGATCGAGCGCGCCGACGCGGTCGTCGATTTCCGAGCGCGCCGTCAGCACGAGAACGGGCACATTGCTTTTCGACTGGCGCAACTCGCGCAGGATGGCGAAGCCGTCGAGGCCCGGCAGCATGACGTCGAGGATGACGAGGTCGTATTCGGTGAAGCTCAGAATATCCGCTGCCGCCGATCCGTCGGTCTGCCAGTCGACGGTATGACCCGTCAGCTGGAACCGGCGACAGATCGCCTCGCCCACATCGATAGTGTCTTCGACCAAGAGAATACGCACGTTTTAATGATCGCATGCGCTTACGGGCCGATCAAGCGGGCATCTTTGAGGGTGATCATCAATGTGGCGGGAGGATGACAGGATGGTGACAGAAACGTCCCTTAGAGTGGCGTGGTCGGTCTAAGGGAGAGAGCTGTGGACCGGCCCGGGAGGGAAGCCCGAAAAAAATTGCGTCACGCCTCTGGTCCCGAGCGGGACCGGCCGGTGATCGTTGTCGCTGCTTCCGACCGGCAGCTTCAGAACAAACGGGAGAGATCATGAACTCTGTGTTCACCAAGACCCTGTGTGGTGCCGCCTTCGCGGCTCTTATGATGTCAGCTTCCGCCCATGCGGAGCCGGCAAAGCCCGAATGCATCGCCGGCGCGAAACCGGGTGGCGGCTTCGACCTGACCTGCCGACTGGCCGCCAATGCCCTGCTCGAGGCCAAGCAGATTTCCAAGCCCATGGCCGTCACCTACATGGAAGGCGGGGTCGGCGCAGTCGCCTACAACCACGTCATCGCGAAGCGCGGTTCCGACCCCAATGTCATCACCGCCGCTTCCTCCGGCTCGGCACTGCTCATCGCGCAGGGCAAGTTCGGCCAGTATGACGAGACGGCCGTGCATTGGCTTGGTGCGCTCGGCGCCGACTATGGCGTTCTCGTGGTCTCCGCCGATTCCCCCTACAAGACGCTCGGCGAACTGGTCGAAGCCTACAAGGCCTCGCCGGAAGACTTCGCGATCGGCGGTGGCGGTGCCGTCGGCTCGCAGGACTGGATGAAGGGTTCGCTTCTTGCCAAGGCCGCCGGCCAGGATCCGAAGAAGATGCGCTATGCCGCGCTTGAGGGCGGCGGTGCGGTGCTGACCGCGCTCGAGGGCGGCCACGTGAAGGTTGGATCCGGCGATGCCGCGGAGATGGTCAAGCACCACGTCGCCGGCAAGGTACGCATCCTTGCCGTCATGGCACCGGAGCGCCTGCCCGGTGAGCTTGCCGATGTCCCGACCGCAAAGGAACAGGGCTTCGATATCGAATGGCCGATCTGGCGTGGTTATTACGTCGGCAAGGACGTCTCCGATGCCGACTATCAATGGTGGGTCAATGCCTTCGAAACAGCCTCGAAGACGCCGGAATTCGCCAAGGAGCTTGAAGCGCGCGGGCTTTTCGAATTCACCCTGCTCGGCAAGGACTTCGAAGATCGCGTGAAGGCCGATGTCGAGCGCTTCAAGATCCTCGCCAAGGAAGCCGGCATGTAATCGCGTTCCCCTCGCAAGATCCTCCCGAGACAACGAGGCGGACCCCTTCCGCCACCGGCCAACCGGTGGCGGAAGGCGCGAGGGAAGCAACGACCAGGGTGCGCGAAACCGGCCTTAGGTCACGATGATATCTAAGCAACAGGGGATGCGGGATGCGGGCGGAGAAGCGCGCGACCGCTCTCACTTGACCAAACGAAACGTCGGGGGGAGAGACATCCATGTCCGAAGTCCACCATCCTACTTCCATGACCGTCCGATTGATTGGACGCGTCTCGGCGATCTGCCTTCTCGTCTTCGCCATTGCCTATGGCGTCGGGGGCAGCGTCATCGAGTACTCCTTCGCGTCCGACCCGCTCGGGCCGAGGGTCTTTCCCGCCGCACTTGCCGTCATTCTCGGCCTGCTGAGCGTCTGGTATTGGTTCTCGCCCGGCTTCGCCGAAGGCTTCCCCACGGGGCCGCTGCTCGCGCGCGTCCTCGCCGTGCCGGTGGTGATGGTCGTTGCCGTCGCACTATTCGAGCCGGCGGGCTTTGCCGCCTCCATCTTCATCCTCACCCTCGGCGCCGCCATTGTTTTCGGCGCCCCGCCGGCAAAGGCGCTGATCGGCGCCGTCGGTCACGCCGCCCTATGGTGGTTCGTCTTCTCCTATCTTCTGGAAGTCTATCTGCCGGCCGGCGCGCTGTTCGGCTGATCGCGAGACTAAAACCGGAAAGGTCACGTCCATGAATCTCGAATATCTCTGGCAAGGCTTTGCCGTCGCCTTGACCTGGCAAAATCTCCTGATCGGTTTCGTCGGCTGTTTCATCGGCACCATGGTCGGTGCCTTGCCGGCGATCGGCCCGATCAACGGCATCGCGCTTCTGCTTCCGATCGCCTACACAATGGGACTGCCGGCGGAAAGCACGATGATCCTGCTGGCCGCCATCTACTGCGGCGCCGAATATGGCGGGCGCATCTCCTCCATCCTGCTAAACGTCCCGGGCGACGCCGGCGCCGTCATGACGGCTCTCGACGGCTATCCGATGGCGAGGCAGGGCCGGGCGGGTGAGGCGCTTGCGCTTTCGGGGCTCGCTTCCTTCGTCGGCGGCATTCTTGGCTCGATCGGTCTTGCCCTCTTCGCGCCGCTCCTCTCCGGTCTGGCGATCGGCTTCGGTCCGGCTGAATATTTCGTGTTGATGTTGTTCGCCTTTGCGACGCTCGGTTCCATGGTCGGCGGCCAGCCTGCCAAGACGCTGATCGGCTGCGTGCTCGGCCTCATGCTGGCAACGGTCGGCCTCGACGCGACTTCGGGGGCCTATCGCTTCACCTTCAACGAACCGGAACTCGGCGACGGCATCGAATTCGTTGTGCTCGTCATCGGCCTTTTCTCGATTTCCGAAGCGCTGATCATCCTGGAACATCAGGGCAGGGGCATGACCGTGATCCGCGAACTCGGCCGCATGACGGCGCGGATGTCGGATGTCGTCAAGAGCATCGGCACCACGTTGCGCAGTTCGGTGCTCGGCTTCGTCGTCGGCGTGCTCCCGGGAACGGGCGCTTCGGTTTCGAGCGCCATCGCCTACACGACCGCCAAGCGGATTTCCGATACCGAAGGCACGTTCGGCAAGGGCGACGTGCGCGGGCTTGCTTCACCCGAGGCAGCCAACAACGCGACCGCCTGCGGCGCCTTCGTGCCGATGCTCACTCTCGGCGTTCCGGGCTCCGGCACGACCGCCGTCATGCTCGGTGCGCTGATGCTCTACAACATCCAGCCCGGCCCGATGCTGCTTGTCGAGCGTCCGGAGATCGTCGGCGGCCTGGTTGCCTCGCTCTTCGTCGGCAACCTGATCCTGCTGGCGCTCAACCTGCCGCTGGTGCAGATCTTCGCCCGCGTCCTGACGGTGCCGAACTGGCTCCTGGTGCCGGGCATCCTGGTGCTGTCGATCGTCGGCGTCTACTCCGCCCACTCCTCGGTCTTTTCGATCTATCTGATGATGAGTATCGGATTGGTTGGCTGGCTTCTGCGCAAGGCCGGTTTCGACATGGCGCCGATCATTCTCGGCTTCGTGCTCGGCCGGGTCATGGAGGTCAACCTGCGCAATGCGCTGGCGATCAGCGGCGGCGAACTGTCGATCCTGTTCAGCAGCACCATCTGCATCGTCCTGTGGTGCATGGCGCTGCTGGTAGCGATCCTGCCCCTCTATCTTTCGCGTCGCGCCAAGCGTCGCATCGCTGCAAAGAATCTTGCGATCGCGGAATAGGGCAGCCACCGCCAGAATTTCGAACGGCCGGGCTTTGCGCCCGGCCGTTGCTTGTTTCAGGGCCGTGACTGGCCGTCAGGCCATGCGCGGCTGCCCGGAAATAAGAGGTCCACGAATCGCTCGGCGGTCGGCTGCGGCTCGTGGTTGGCAAGTCCCGGCCGTTCGTTCGCCTCGATGAACACATAGTCCGACTTCTCAGGATCGCGCACGATGAAGTCGACGCCGACGACCGGTATTCTGATGGCTTCCGCCGCACGGCAGGCAGCGGCGACGAGTTCCGGATGCACCTTGGCCGTCACGTCGTGGATCGTACCGCCGGTATGGAGATTCGCCGCCTTGCGCACGGTGATCTCCCGCCCTTCCGCCGGCACGGTGTCGAGATCGAGATTCTGCTCGGCCAGGAAACGCTCGGTCTCTCCGTCGACGGGGATGCGGCTTTCGCCGCCGGTGGCCGCCGCGCGGCGGCGCGACTGGATATCGATGAGCTTGCGGATCGGCGACTCGCCGTCGCCGATAATGCGCGGCGGTCTGCGTATGGCGGCGGCGGCGAGCTTGTAGTCGATCACCACCAGCCGCAGGTCCTCGCCGTCGAAATAGGCCTCCAGCAGCACCCGCTCCGAGACCGTCTTCGCCTGCTCGATCGCCGCGTGCAGCGTCTTCATCGACGCCACGCCGACCGAGATGCCGCGACCCTGCTCACCACAGGCGGGCTTGACCACCAGTTTGCCGTGCGTTTCGAGAAATGCCCGCTTCTCATCGTCGCCGACGTCGGCCGAAATCTGCTCGGGTACGACTAGGCCGGCGGTGGATACGAGGCGGCGCGTCACCGCCTTGTCGTCGCAGATCGACATGGCGACGGCCGATGTCAGATCGGAGAGGCTTTCGCGGCAGTGGATCGTCCGGCCGCCATGTGAAAGCCTGAAGAAGCCGCCCTCGGCATCCGTCACCTCAACATGGATGCCGCGCCTGAGTGCCTCGTCAACGATCAGCCGCGCATAGGGATTGAGCCCCTCGTAGAACGGGATCGGCTGGGCAAAGAACTTCTCGTTGATTGCATTCTTGCGCTTCAAAGCGAAGATCGGCACGCGACGGAACCCCAGCTTTTCATAGAGACTGATCGCATGCTCGTTGTCGTGCATGACCGAGAGGTCCACATAGGCGAGCCCGCGCACCTGGAAGTGTTCGGCTAGCTTGCGAACCAGCCGCTCGCCGATGCCGGGCTGACGGGCCTGGGGATGGACCGCGAGGCACCAGAGCGATGCTCCATGTTCTGGATCGCTGAAGAGATGCCGGTGATCGATACCGGTCACCGCGCCGACGATCTGGCCGCTCGTATCGTCCTGCGCGACGAAATAGGTGACCGCGCGGTTGTCGCGTTCGCTTGAAAAGAAGTCCGAGCGCACCTGCACCATACCGCAGGCGGCATAGACGGCATTGATGCCTTCGGCATCCGCCTCCGAGGCTACTCGGCGGATGGTGACGCCTCTCAGGCGCCGTCCGCCACCGCCGCGATAGTTCGACAGTTGGAGGCGAAAAGTGTGCGATGGATCGAGGAAGATTTCCTGCGGGGCGAGCGATAGGAGCACGTGCGGGTCGCGCACGTAAAAGGCGATGTCACGGCTCTGGGGCGCTTCCTCGCGCAATTCCCCAACCAGAGCCTCGTCGCTGTCGAAGGTCTGCGCAAAGAGCAGGCGACCCCAGCCGCAATCGAGCGTCACGTTGCGGTTTTCCGTCGCCGGCTCTTGTCTGCGGTCGCGCGGTACGCCGGGCTCGGGGCCGACCGGCGCCCGCGGCCGGGTGAGGCGGTGGGAGACGGTTCGGTTCCCTCTCGGCTTTTGCCGAGGGGTAGGGGCTTGGCCGAGTTTCTTCATCTCACACCTCCTGGGCCTGCAACCACATCTCCAGCAGCCCGACCTGCCAGAGCTCGGATCCCTTGAGCGGCGTGATGTGCTCGAGCGGACTGTCCAGCAACCTTTCGAGATAGGCGCGCTGAAAGAGCCCGCGTTCGCGGGCCGCCTGCGAAGACAGCGCGTCGCGCAACATATCGAGATAGGGGCCGGCGATATATTTGAGCTGCGGCACGGGGAAATAGCCTTTCTTGCGGTCGATCACCGCGCTCGGGATCACTTTTCGCGCGACATCCTTCAGGATTCCCTTGCCCTCGTCGCGAAGCTTCTCTTCCGGGGGAATGCGCGCCGCCAATTCCACCAGTTCGTGATCGAGGAAGGGTACGCGCGCCTCCAATCCCCAGGCCATGGTCATATTGTCGACGCGTTTGACCGGGTCGTCTACCAGCATGACGGTGCTGTCGAGTCTCAACGCCTGGTCGACCGCCGTGTCGGCGCCGTCGCGCAACAGGTGCGCCTCGAGGAGATCGCCACTAACGTCACGGTCCGGCATCCACTCGTGCGAAAGCTGGGCTGCCAAGGTTTCGTGCGAACGGTCGCGGAAGGCGCCGGCATAGTCGGCGACGACATTGTTGGAACTCATCAGTGGCGGGTACCAGTGATAGCCCCCGAAGACCTCGTCCGCTCCCTGTCCCGACTGCACCACCTTGACGTGCTGCGAGACCTTCTTGGATAGCAGGTAGAAGCCCACATTGTCGTAGGAGACCATTGGCTCGGACATGGCCGCGATGGTTCCCGGCAGGGCCTCCATCAGATCGGCGGAGGGCACGAAGATCTTGTGATGATCGGTCCCGAAATGTTCCGCGATCAGATCGGAATAGACGAACTCGTCGCCCTTTTCCCCGTTCGCCTCCTCGAAGCCGACGGAGAAGCTCATGAGACCGCGTTGCCCGGCTTCGGCCAGCAGTCCGACGATCAGGCTGGAATCGACGCCGCCGGAAAGCAGCACGCCAACCGGAACGTCGGCGATCATGCGCCGCTTGACGGCGAGCCGCAGCGCCGAGAGAAGCCGCTCCTGCCATTCCCCGCGACTGATGGCCGCGTCGCCTGTCTGGCGCCGGTAGGGCGGATCCCAATAGCGGCGCTCCTTGAAGCTGCCGTTCTTCTCGTAAACGCGGATTGTGGCCGGCGCCAGCTTGCGCACGCCCCGGAAGATGGTGCGCGGTGGGGGCACGACGGCATGAAAAGTCATGTAATTGTGGAGGGCGTCCCGGTCGATGGCGGTGTCGACGCCACCCGCCTTGACGACCGCCGGCAGCGACGAGGCGAAGCGCAATGCGCCGTCGACATCGGCGAGATAAAGCGGCTTGATGCCGAAGCGGTCTCGCGCCATGACGAGCCTGCCGCTGTCACGCTCGTGGATGACGAAGGCGAACATGCCATGGAAGCGCGATACACAATCCTCGCCCCAGGCGTGCCAGGCTTTCAGCATCACTTCGGTGTCGCCGTCGGAGAAGAAGCGGTAACCCCTCTCTTCGAGCTCGGCCCTCAGTTCGCGGAAGTTGTAGATGCAGCCGTTGAAGACGATCGAGAGGCCGAGTGCGGCGTCGACCATCGGCTGCTGGGATTTGTCGGAAAGGTCGAGAATCCTCAATCGTCGATGCCCCAACCCGACATTGGCGTGCACCACCAGCCCGGCCGCGTCCGGCCCTCTCGGGCTGAGCGCGTCGGCCATGACCGAAACTGCCGAAACCGACGGCAAACCGCCGCCGAACCTGACTTCACCGCAAATTCCACACATGAATTGGGTCGAAACCTCCTTTGTTGGTACTCTTACAAGATCAGGGCCGCGGTGATCTCCGCGGCCCTGATGTCGCACGTCTTTGATAATGCGCGGGGCCGCCGATCGTTCCCGATCGGAGCTCATTCGTTTTCCTCATTGGCAAGCGCTTCCGCGCGCGCGAGCATGTAGCGTTCCGCGAAGTCCATGTGCTCGCGGGCGATCGCGCGGGCCTCCTCGCTTCTCCCGTCCTTCAGCGCCGCCATCAGGCGGTACTGGAAGAGCAATCCCTCCTCGCGCGAGGTCGGCTTTGGATCCGCATAGATCCGGCGTGCGAGCGGCAGATCGCGCAGGAGATTGTGCATCAGCCCGCACAGGAAGCCGAGCAGCCGGTTCGGGCAGAGCTGTGCGAGTTGCGAATGGAAGTCGAGCTCTGCGACGCGCTGGCGATACTGTTCGTCGACATTTTCCGGTGTTTGGTCGTAGATTCTGATCGTGCTTTCGAGTTCCGCAAGCTGTGCAGGCCGAAGGTGGCCGGCAAGCAGCCCAGCGATTTCCGGCTCTAGCGCCTTGCGGATTGCGTAGATCTCGGAAAGGTTCGGCTGGTCGAAGAAGAAATAGGCACCAAGCAGTTCCATGGCGTGCTGGGCCGAAGGCTGGGCGACGAAGGCCCCGCCGCCGGGTCCGCTGCGGGTGTAGATCAGGCCCTGCGTTTCGAGCGTCTTCATCGCTTCGCGCACGGTGCCCTTGGCGGCCTTGAATTCTTCGATCAGCGTTTTTTCCTGCGGCAGTCGATCGCCGGGCAGGAGTCTTTCCGTGCGGATGAAGTCCTTAATCCGCTCGGCGATCGCCTCCGGCCTGCGGCGGGTCCGCTCCGCCGGCACGTAGAGGCGCTTTTCGTCCTCGCTGATGGGTTTCGTCTTTTCGATTGTGGCGGTCATGCCGTTATTCTTTCCTGATCCGGGGCGCACTGGCGATGAGCCGCTTGGTATAGGCGTGTTGCGGATCGGCAAAAAGCCGGGCCGCCGGCCCGATCTCGACGGTCTGTCCGCGATACATGACCGCAATGCGGTCGGCGATCGCCTCGACGACGGCGAGATCATGGCTGATGAAGAGATAGGAGAGGCCGAAGCGCCGTTTCAGGTCACGCAACAGCAACAGGATCTGCGCCTGCACGGAGACGTCGAGCGCGCTGACGGGTTCGTCGAGCACGAAAATCTCCGCTTCCGCGGCGAGCGCCCGGGCAATCGCGATCCGCTGCGCCTGGCCGCCGGAGAATTCGTGCGGATAGCGCCGCAGCGTGTCGCCGGGCATCTGCACTGCGTCCAGCAGTTCCGCCACGCGGTGTCGTCGCTCCGCGCCACTATACCCGCAGAGCAACTTCAGCGGCGTATCGAGGATCTGCCCGATGGTCTTGCGGGGATTGAGCGAGGCGATCGGGTCCTGGAATACATATTGGATCATCTTGCCGAAGCCCCGCGCACCGGCACGCCGAAGCTCGGCGGCATCGCGACCACCGATCCGCAAGGTCCCGGAGGTCGGCTCCTCCAGGCCGACGAGCATACGGGCAAGCGTGCTCTTGCCCGACCCGCTCTCGCCGACGACGGCAAGCGTTTCGCCGCGGCCGACCGCAAGCGAGACCTGGTTGACGGCGGTCACCGCGTGAGGCGACCGCCCGAGAAGCGTGTGTCCGCCACCGAAGACCTTGGTCACGTCGTTTATTTCGATCGCGGCGGCACTCATGCCGTGCCCTCCCGCTGGCGCGCGGCGAAGAGGCCGGACACCCGGTCGAGGAAGTCCGCTCCCGTGCCTAGTTCCGGCACGCAGGCGATAAGCCGCTTCGTATAGGCGTGCTGCGGATTGGAGAGCACCCGCCGCGTCTCTCCCGTCTCGACGATCTCGCCATCCTTCATCACGGCGACCCGGTCGCAGAGTCCCGAGACTACGCCGAAATCATGGGTGATGAAAAGCAGTGCCATGCCGCGCTCGCGCTGCAACTGGCGCAAGAGGTCGAGGATATGCGCCTGAACGGTCACGTCGAGCGCGGTGGTCGGCTCGTCGGCGATGATGATGTCCGGATCATTTGCGAGCGCGATCGAAATGCCGACGCGCTGGCGCTGCCCGCCGGAGAACTGGTGCGGAAACTGAGCCGCCCGTTCACGCGCGTCCGGTAGGCCGACCTTCTCCAGAAGCGCTATCGCCCTTTCCCGCCGTTCAGAGGCGCCGATCGGCTGATGCGCCGCAATAGCCTCTTCTACCTGGCGGCCGACTGGAAGAAGCGGGTGAAGCGACATGAGAGGATCCTGGAACACATAAGCGACGCGAGCGCCGCGACAGGACCTGAGCCTTTCCTCGGACATGGAGAGCACGTCCTCCCCATGGAGATAGATCGCGCCGTTGCGGATAAGGGCCGGCGGCGAGGCGACGAGGCCCATGATGGAAAGCGCGGTCACG
Source organism: Sinorhizobium alkalisoli (assembly GCF_008932245.1). NCBI lineage: Bacteria > Pseudomonadati > Pseudomonadota > Alphaproteobacteria > Hyphomicrobiales > Rhizobiaceae > Sinorhizobium > Sinorhizobium alkalisoli. Next base: position 851,221 of record NZ_CP034910.1, read on the forward strand.
CTCTTGCCGGAGCCGCTTTCGCCGACGATGCCGAGGCACTCGCCGCGTCCCAGTTGAAGCGACACGCCGTTCACGGCGGGCGTGAAGGCGTCTCCCCCGCTAAAGCCCGTCTCCAGTCCTTCAATCGCGAGCGCGGCATCCGGCGCCGAATTGGCTGGCGCCAGTCGATCCTTTGCGATCGCGGTCTTCGAGCCGGGGCGGGCGAGAGTACCGGATCTGAGGCGCGGATCGAGCACGTCGCGGATGCCGTCGCCAAGCAAGTTGAGGCTGATGACGATGAGGAAGATCGTCATGCCTGGCACGATCGAGACATGCGGCGCGGTGAAGAGCTGGGCACGTCCTTCCCCGAGCATCGAGCCGAGATCGGCCTGCGGCGGCTGGGCGCCAAGGCCAAGGAAGCTCAAGCCCGCAGTTTCCAGGATCATCCAGCCTGCGGTCGTCGATATGGTGATGACGATAACCGGCAGCACGTTCGGCAGCACCTCGGTCAAGACGGTCGAGAGCTGTCCCTTGCCGGAAAGGCGCGCCGCGTCGATGAACTCGGCATGGGCAAGCCCCACAGTCGCGCCACGGATATTGCGCGCGAAGAATGGGATATTGACGATGGCGATGGCATAGAGGGCGTTCAGCAGCCCCGGCCCGAGTGCGGCCACGATCGCAAGGGCCAGGAGCATATAGGGAAAGGCCATCAGCATGTCGATCGCGCGCATCATCAGGTTGTCCGCGCGCCCGCCGGCATAGCCGGCGACGATGCCGATCGTGGACCCGATCACGGCGGCGATCAGCGTAGCGGTGAAGCCCAGAGCAAGCGAGACGCGCGTGCCCCACAGCAGTCGGCTCAGGATATCGCGGCCGAGCTGGTCGGTCCCGAGAAGGTGGCCGGCGGTCGCCACCGGCTTCAGCCGGTTGGCCGGCGCCGTCGCATCCGGGTCCGGCAGCGGCAAAAGCGGCACGAGCAGGATGATGAATGCGATCGCCAGCAGTAGGAAGAAGCCGGCGGCGGCGAGCCTGTTGTTCATGAGGAGCCGCCAGGACGTGAACCGCGCCGCGCCCGCCGGCCGTGGCGTCATCTCCGCAAGCGCACTCATGTGCGGATCCTCGGATCGAGAATGGATTGGACCACGTCCGCCATGAGGTTGAACAAGACATAGCTGGCCGCGACGATCAGCACGCCGCCCTGCACGAGCAGGACGTCGCGCGTCGAAATGGCTTTGACAAGCATCGCGCCGATGCCGGGCCACTGAAAAACGGTCTCGATATAAACGGCTCCGCCGAGCACGAAGCCGGCCTGTATGCCGATCACCGGTATGACGCTGACAAGGGCCGCGCGGAAGGCATGGCCGCAGACGACGCGGCGTTCGGGAAGCCCCTTGGCACGCGCCGTGCGCACGAAATCCTGGCGCAGCACCTCCAGCATCGCGCCGCGCGTAAGCCTTGCAATCACGCCCGCAGCCACCACCGCGAGCGTCGCTGCAGGCAGGATCAGATGGATGAGAAGGTCCTTGAGATCGCCGCCACCATAGACCGCGTACATGCCGGAGGCCGGCAGGATGCGCCAGTGGACGGCGAAGAGATAGATGAGCAGCAGACCGAGCCAGAAGGACGGCGTGGAGATGCCGGCGAGAACGACGAAGGTGATCGCGCGATCCGCCCAGCCGAACTGCCGGACGGCGGAAAGGACGCCTGCAAGAAGTCCGAGGACGGAGGCAAGTACGAGTGATACGCCCGCAAGGATCAGCGTCGCCTGAAACCGCTCTAGCACCTCGTCGAGAACGGGTCGGTTGAGTGCGAAGGATCGGCCGAAATCGCCCTGCAGCAAATTGCCGATCCAGATCAGGTACTGCTGTAGCAGCGGCTTGTCGAGCCCGAGGTCGCGGTTGATACGTTCGACGTTCTCCGGCGTCGCATAGGGGCCGAGGATCGCCGTCGCCGCGTCTCCCGGGATCATCGCCATGACGAGGAAGACGATGACCGAGAGGCCGATGAGTACCGGAACGACAGCGATCAGCCGCTTCAGGATGTAGGTCTGCATGAAGCTCCTCCGCCGCCGGCATCGCTGCCGGCAACCGGTTGCCTTCAATCCTACTGCTTGGACACGCCGTGCAGATGCAGGAGGAAGGACGGCTGTAGCTTGAAGCCCGCGACGGCCGCGGTCGTCACCGCATTCTGCTTCCAGTTGGCGACGAAGAGCCAGGGAGCGTCCTCATGCACAATCGCCTGCACCTCGCCGTAGAGCCTGCCGCGCTCTGCCTGGTCCGTGGAGGCGCGGGCCTTCTCCAGAAGTTCGTCGACTTTCGGATTGGAGTAATAGCCGGAATTGAAGCCGCCCTTGTCGGGCATGGCGTCGCTCCTGAGCGTCAGATAGGGAACCGTGTCCGGATCATTGGTCATCCAGGCCATTTCCGCCATATCCGCCTTGGCTTCGAGCCCCGGATTGACCCGGCCGAGAAAGCTGTTCCATTCATAGGTTTCGATCTTCACGTCGAAGCCGACAGCTTCAAGGTCTGCCTGGATGGCTGCGCCCATGGTGACCGGATCGAGCATCCCGGACCCTCCTTCGGTCACGTAGAAGGTGACAGCGGGACTTTCGGCTCCGGCTTCCTTCAGCAACGATTTCGCCTTTTCCGGGTCGTAGGGATAGGGTTCGACCGTGCTTTCGACCCAGTTGAAGGCCGGCGGGATCGGGCCGGCCGCGACCGTTGCCGTGCCCTGCAGCACGTCGTTGACCAGCGTCTCCTTGTTGACAGCGTAATTGGCGGCCTGGCGCACGCGCTTGTCGGCGAAGGGGCCTTCCTTGGCGTTCAAAATGGCAAACCAGACATGCGGCCCCGCCTGCTCGACGACTGCGAAATTGTCGTCCTCCTTGAAGGTGGCGAGATTGTCCGGCGGTACCTCGACCATGACGTCGATGCCACCCGCCATCATTTCAGCGACCCGCGTATTGGCGTCGGTGATCGGCCGGAAGACGGCCGCCTCCAGGCGCGCCGGGCCGTCCCAATAGTCCGGATTGCGCTCGGCGACGACGCGCTGGTTGGAGACCCATTCGACGAATTTGAAGGGACCGGTGCCCGACGGATGGCGACCGTAGTCCTTTCCATACTTCTCGACTGCCGCCGGAGAGACGATCAGGCCGGTCGGGTAGGCGAGATTGGAAAGGAAGGGGGCGAAGGCTCCGTCGAGCTTGAACTCGACTGTGCGATCGTCGACGACATTCACCGCTTGGATCGAGGAGAAGTTGAAGGACAGCGGGAACGGACCGGTGTCGTAGAAGGCGTGATCCTCCTTCAACATGCGGTCGAAATTGAACTTGACGGTGTCGGCATTGAAGGGCGTTCCGTCATGGAATTTGACGTCTTCGCGCAGCTTGAATGTGTAGGTCTTCCCGTCCTCGGAAATCGTCCAGCTCTCTGCCAGTGCCGGCTCCACCTCCAATGTCCCGTCCTTGAACCGCACAAGCCCGTCATAGACATTGACGAGAATGCGGAAATCATTGGTGGCGGTGACCGTATGCGGATCGAGCGATTGCGGCTCCGCGATCTGACCGACGACCAGGACATTGGGGGGAGTCTGCGCCTTAACCGGCGTGGCCGCGGCGGCAAGAATTACGGCAGCCGCCACTATGGCGCTCCGAAGTAGCCTCTTCATGGGGAAGATCCTTTCGATTTGGCTGAATTCGTGAGAGGGCGATTAATACTGATAAATGCCACAGAAGCAAGAATTTATCATCATTAATCCGCGCGAGGGAGTGATGCGCCTACGGGGCGATGACGGGAGGTACTTCCTGCATCAGCCTAAAAAACGTGCGCGTTTTCGGAGCGCGATGCGCCGCTTCAACGAGCTACAGCGCCTTTGCGCGTCTGAAATGGTGCGCGGGGCTGTAGGCTTGGAAATCAGAGCGTAAGCAGCAGCGGCCTTCTACCCCTCCTGCCCATCCTCCGGCGTCAGGTCTTGTTCGGCCTCGGGCACCTTCTGGTGCGTGAAGCCCTTGAGGCCGACCGCGGTTTCTTCGGCGTCCCGTTCGATCTCGATCGGGCTCGCGAGATAGTGCACCACCAGCTTGGCGACGGAGATCAGCGCGTGCAGATGGATGCGCTCGTAGCCGTGCGAAGCGTCCACGCCGAAGGCGAGGAGGCCGGTGCGCACGTCGTGGCCCGCCTCGACGGCGGACGCGGCATCGGAACGGTAGTAGCGGAACACGTCCTTCTGGACGCGAATGCCGTTCGTGCCGCAAAGCTCGAACAGCTTCTTGCACAGATGGTAGTCGAACGGGCCGGTTTGGTCGGCCATGACGAGCGTGACGCCGAACTCCGAGGAGTTCTGGCCCGGCGCCGTGGTGCCGTTGTCGACGGCAACGAGCGAAGCGATGTCGGGCGTGACTACGGCCGAGGCGCCGACGCCGACTTCCTCGCCGATGGTGAAGAGCCAATAGGTGTCGACCGGCGTCTCCACCTTTTCCCTGTTCATCGCTTCCAGCGCCGCCAGCATCACCGCGACGCCCGCCTTGTCGTCGAGGTGCCGTGAGACGATGAAGCCGTTTTCCAGGAATTCCGGCGCCGGATCGATTGCCACGATATCGCCGACGTCGATGCCAAGCTGGGTGAGGTCGTGTTGATTGCGCGCCAGCGCGTCGACGCGCAATTCCACATGGCGCCAGCCGCTCGGCTGGGTGTCTACCTCTTCGTTGAAGGTGTGGCCGGAGGCCTTCAGCGGCAGGATCGAGCCGCGATAGGTGCCCTTGACGGAAAAGATCGAGGCCCGGGCGCCCTCGGCAAAGCGTGCCGACCAATGGCCGATCGGCACCAGTTCGAGGCGCCCGTTCGGTTTGAGCAGCTTGACCTGTGCGCCGAGCGTGTCGAGATGCGAGACGATGCCGCGTGCCGGCCGCCTTGCCGCGCCGGGGCGGCGGGCACGAATGGCGCCACGCCGTGTCAGCACCACTTCCAATCCCAACCGCTCGAGCTCGCGGGCGGTGTGGCGAACCGCCTCGTCGGTAAACCCGGTGGGACTCGCGATCGCCAGCAGCGCCTTCAGGCGAGCGACCAGATAGTGAGGGTCGATCGATATGGCCGAACTCATGCCGCCTTTGTCGCAAGATGCGGCGGAGGCGTCAACCTTGGGTGCCGCCGCCGAAAGCAGGTTGCTCAAGTCGACCGCCGTCTTTCCCGTCGAAACCGCGACTGACCCCGGATTGCGTCGCAACCAAACGCCAGTACTGTTTTGGCGTGTATAGACTGCGCTTATCTCCTAATGCGTGCAGGAAATTCTTGCGATGCGGCAATTCTCTGATAAGCTGCATGATAAATCGATATGCGCCTAATGGATGTATTCGGACCTGCTTGCTGCACCGACCGGCGTCGTGCCTCGCGTTCCGACGATGGCACGGCATCGCGCCGTTGAAGGCCAGCAGCTTCGTTCCGGCGCATGAATTGCCTGCTCGTCGCTTTCAAGCGGTTCCAATGATTCCGTGGAGAATTCATCGCGCCCCCAGTTGTCCTGCTTTCAGAGGAGAGAGACCATGGCAGAAAGCCTGTTCTTCGGCGGTCCGGGCCGGGACGTTTTCTATGACGATGATGGGCCAAACTCATTCGATGGTGGCGGGGGTGCTGATGCGGTTAGCTATGCTCGCTCGTCGCGCGGGGTCGTTGCCGATCTTCAATCCGGACGAGCTTACAAATTGCTCTCGATATTGCCCTTCGGCGATTCCATCACCTACGGCGTGATCAGCAGCACGACCGATACCGAGAGTGGCGGATACCGGAAATTCATGCTGGATCATCTGCGCGCGCTCAATATCCACGTCAATTTCGTCGGGTCGCTCGCAAACGGCCCCGCCATGGAGGACCGCGACCATGAGGGGCATCGCGGTTGGACGCTCAATCAGTTGAATGGCATCGATGAAGGCGTCCTCGCCACGACGGCGCCCGACGCCGTGCTTTTGATCGCAGGCACCAATGACAGCAAGACCGACAGCGTGCAGACGATGATTCAGGACCTGCGCGACCTTCTGCTTAGTGTGACAGCCGCGGATCCCGAGGTGACCGTTTTCGTCGGTTCTGTCCCACCCGTGCGGGTAGGGCAGCAGTCGCAGGCGCGGGCCGACAAGGTCGACGCCTATAACGACGCGATGCCCGCGCTCATCGAAGAACTGGCGGCGCTGGGGCTTGATGTGGTCTTCGTCGACATGCGCGGCCTGACGCAAGACGACATCACGGCGCCTCCGCTCGACAGCGGCTTGCATCCGACGGCCGAAGGCTACGAGAAAATCGCCGCTTACTGGCTGCAGGCGCTGGAGGAGCATTTCGGCCTGGACGGAGAGGGCATCGGCAGCGACCGCGACACCTTCATCAGTATCGAAAACCTGATCGGCTCGGCGTTTGACGATCGGCTGGCCGGAACTGATGGGGCCAACACCCTGGAAGGCCGCGATGGGAACGACGTCCTCGAGGGACGCGGCGGCGCTGACGTGCTGATCGGCGGAACCGGCGCTGACGTGATGATCGGCGGCGCGGGCAACGACGTCTACTATGTCGACAATTCCGGCGACAGCACGATCGAGGAGGCTGGCGGCGGTGTGGACGAGGTTCACGCCTATGTCGATTGGACGTTCGCGGAGCACGTCGAAAACCTGTTCCTGCGATCGGCGGCCGGTCTAGCCGGCATCGGCAATGCCGCAGCCAATAGGATCATCGGCAACAGCGGGGCGAACAGGATTGAAGGGCGCGATGGAGATGACAATATCGACGGTCGCGGCGGCGCGGACCGTATCATCGGCGGCGCTGGCAACGATACCCTGACGGGTGACACCGGCAACGACACTTTCGTCTTCGCGATCGGCGATGGCCAGGACGTCATCACAGATTTCAGCGTTTCCGGCTACGATCTCCTGGAGGTCTCCGGTTATCAAAGCTATAGCGAACTCCGCCAGATCGGTGCCGACACGCTGGTCGTCTTTTCCGCGACCGATACTGTGCTCTTGAAGGGCACTCTTGTCGCGAGCCTGTCTACAAGCGATTTCTTCTTTGCATAGCCACGGCTGAATTCCCCAAAAAATGAGGGTTGCTAACCCTTTTGGGCTACGCACAATCGGGCTGGTCTTAAAATTGTCCGTCGAGAGAGCTATTCGATCGGAGCACTGGAGGCTAGCAATGCGCCAGACTTGGCTCGATGTGGCCAAGGGCGTGGGCATCGTTCTCGTCGTCCTGGCCCACGTCCTGACCCACAGCAAATGGCATTTGGCACCGGAGGTCTTTTTCACGATCTCGCTGTTCTACATGCCTTTTTTCTTCGTCATATCGGGTTATCTCTTCACTGCCTCCGACCGGCAGGCCCTGCTCTCAAAGCGAGTGCGTGGTCTCATGGTCCCGTATGTCGCCTTTCTCTGCCTCCTCATCGCGGGCATGCTGCTCGTCGACCTTCTCCACGGTGACATACCGGCTCCCTGGCAAATCAGGGAACTGGTGACCAACGCCGCTTGGGGCGGACGAAACCTTACCCGTGAACTCGGTGTCTTCTGGTTCGTGAGCTGCCTCTTTGCGACCCAGCTTCTCTACAACGAGGTTGCGCTGCTGACCAAAGGGCCAACCGATCCCGTCATGCTGACCTTCGTGGCAGGCTCTGTCGTCCTCGCTTATCTCATCCAGGCCTCCTGGCCGGATATCCGCTCGCCTCTTGCCCTCAGCAATGTACCTCTCGCCATCGGCGCCTTCTGGTTTGGGCACCTGCTGCGCGAAGAGAAGCTGGGCGTCAAGGCGCTTGCCCTGGCGGCACTTGCCGTTGTCGGCATCTCGATTGCCGCTGCCTCGGCAGGGTCCGACTTTACGTTCAGCATGAAGAACACCAAATTCGGACCACCGATCCTCGGCTTGCTGCTTGCGCTTTCCATTTCAGCTGCTGTGCTCAGTCTCGCCCGCCTGGTCACGTGTGGTCTCCCTGAGCGGATGGCTCCGCTCGCCGAGCTCGGCAAGGCTTCACTGGTCATCATGTTCGCCCATCAGTTCGTGCATTTCACGCTGCGAGAAACGGGTATGACTTCGGATATTCCGCTGATTGTCCTCTCTGTCGGTTTGCCCTATCTCCTCTATCGGCTGCTGAACTCGTCGGCAGTTCTGTCGCCCTGGTTTCTGGGGCACGGATCGCTGTCGCTCAGCATCGACCGGATGCGGCGGACGCTCGCCAGTCGCGCGAGATGAGATTGGTGGCGACGCAGTCGCAGGGACAATGATCGCAACCCTGGGGTGGATTTCTCTTGATCTTCTCCCCTTTTTAAGAGAGATTGTGCAGTGCACAAGGTCGGCGGCCGGCGCTTGGCTGCCGTCGCCTCCGATAGATGCCTCGAACCCAGCAAGGGGACGAACCGGAATGTTTCGCGACATGCATGTTTACAAGAAACTGATCGCGCTCGGTGCTGTCGTCGTCGCCTTCGTCGGCGTTCTCGATGCGCTCGCCAATCTGCCCGTCGTCTCCGGCTGTTCGTTCTATGGCAATTGCGCTCTGGCCGACGCCTCGACGCCGCCGACGGACCTCGGCAACGATCCGGTGGCGCAATGAGCAACTCCGAAAAAGCGGCACTCATCGTTTATGACGGCGATTGCGTGTTCTGTCAGAACTATGTCCGTTTCATGCGGCTGCGCGACACCGTGGGCCCGGTCGAACTGCTCGATGCCCGCTCGGGTGATCCGCGCGTCGCGGCTTTTCAACATGCGGGCTATGACCTGAACGAAGGCATGCTCTTCGTCTTCGACGATCGCGTCTATCACGGAGACGAGGCCGTCAATCTGTTGGCGATTCTCAGTTCGCCATCTTCGCTGTTCGGCTGGCTCAATCGTGCGATCCTTTCGAGCCGGCTGGCTGCGCGGCTGATCTACCCCGCGCTTAAGCTCGGGCGCCGCATCACGCTACGCCTGCGCGGCCGGCCGCTCATCCCCGCTGATCTCGACCACTCGCCCGAACGGGGCTGGTGACCCGAGACGGTCTTCGGGCGCATGCATCGGAGTCATGGCAGCACTTCGCCGGGATAAACTCCCCAAATGTTCTGCTGTCTGACATAGCCGCTCCACCCGCCGTCCTTTCCTGTCACACGGCACCAAGTGCCACTGCAGGACCGCAGGCGAACGACAAGCCCCGTCCCCAGTCGAGCGGCGACGGGCGCAATAGACGATGCATGATCGCGCATGGGAACGTAGCCCTCTTTCCAAGGAGCGATCGCACCGGTCCGGCGACCCGACAGAAGTCCGTGATACATCCACCCGACCGTGCCGTCCTGATCTCTTACTTTTCGCCAGTTTCCATATTCGGCGAAGATCTCCAGCGGCAAGCCGGGCGAAAGGTACACCCATTTCACCATATAGTCCGTTCCGGGCCCGACACGCATGTTTGCGCGCTGGGCACCGAGCGAGACGTAGCGAGGGATGGGCAGACCCGTTACGCGGCCGTTGATGGGAGCGGCACTGGCAGGTACGGCGGACATGGCCGCAAGGAATAGACAAACAAACGTTCTGAGCAAGGCTATTACTGGGCAATCAGAATCCAGGATTAGATCGTACCGTCAGGCAATGGGCATGTCCCCAAAGCGGGACGAGGAGGCGGCCAGCTAGATGGATGCCGTGCGTGGCTTCAAAACACGGCCGATGACAGGATGTCAATGCGACACAGAGGTGTCAGCTCGGAGGCGCCGCGGTTGGTCCTGGAGCGGGTAATCCTAAAGCTCCAAGCCGGTCGGGCAAGCCTGCCTGCACCGGGTCTGGTCCAGGCGGAGGCGTGTGCAAGTGCCCGGCCGTCGGGGGACAAACCTCAATGCGTGCAAACCTTCGGCCGCGAGAAGTCCACCAGCTTAAAGATCAAGAGCTTGCGTTCCAGGAGGTTCGGCATTTCGTCGGCGAGGCTGGCCGCGGTCGCCCGTGTGACGGTCACGCCGTCCCTTTCGTAGGTCACCCAGGCATCCGGCTTCCAGCGGAGCCACAGCTTCAGGTCATGCAGAATGTGATAGTAGCCGGCCTGCGACTGGCGTATCCAAAGTTCCCTCGAGGAATCGACGACCTTCACGACCTCGTTCTGGTAGTTGAAGAGATAGGGCGGCTTGGAAAAGAGCAGGTGGTTGGTCTGGCCAGCCTCCGTGTGCAGGTTGCTGAACATGTTGATCGAGCTTTCCGTCTTCAGCCCGACATAGGGGGAAAGGCAGGAAAGGAAAAACAGGCCGGGCACCACATAAACCCAGGCTGGCGCCCGCGGCGCGGCGGTATTTTCGCAAGGCAGGTTTTCGAGCGCCACATAGGTGAGCACGACCAGGGCCGCGCCGCCCGCGACCGCCCAGACGAGGATCCAGACGGAATGGACGACCATGTCGAAGGAGCGCTCCGGGAAGACAAGCGTCAGGAGCATGACGACGGCGACGGTAACGAGTGTGAGAGCCAGGCCGGGGAAGAGGGTACCGATGCGCCCGTAGTTCTCGCGCAACCGGTTCGCCACGTTCAGCGAAATGCCATAGAGCATCTGGCTCGCGGGCTTCGGAATGCTCAGCACGTAGAGCGCGAAGACAAGGCTGGAAAAGTCCATATACCAGGAATAGGCGGAAATAGGGATGATGTAGTGGAAGAGCAGCGCCAGTATGAAGCCCACGGCGAAATAGCGCTTCCAGTACAGGCACAGGATGGCGATCCCTTCGATGATGAAGGTCGAGTAAATCGCCAGATAGCGGCCGAACAGATTGTCCTCCAGACCGAAGGGCCGGGCGAGCGGCACATAGAGGCCCACTGCGCAGCTGACGGTGGGGTCGAGAAAATCCGTGTTGATCTTGTGGAAGATGCCGTAGAAATACATGATCGCGAGCAGGGCGCGCGCAACGACGCGCACCTGGTCGTAAAGGGCCACGCGATCGATCGGGCCGCGGCCGGACTTCAGGTAGAGAAGCGCCGCACTGAGCAGCATCGCGCCGTCCATGACGGTGGTAATCGTCTTGTTGTTGGAGGCAACCGGTAGGCGCACGGCATAGAGCGCCACCGAGACACCGGCAAGAGCCAGGAGGAGCCAGGTGCGCCGCGGGTATAGGAAGAGCAACAGGCTGAACAGGATGATCGCCCAACCGAGCGTCATGTAGATTGCACCCTTGTAGCCGATCAGGCCGTAGGTATCGCCGGCAATGCTGAAGATCGCCGCTAAGGCCCAGAAAGGCGTGAATGCCGTCAGACCGTCGTGGCTGTAGGCCAGTTCCCTGATCCTGGTGGCCTTCCTGCGGCCCATATTCCAGAAAGGTATCGCATCTGCCGTCATCATGAATTCCACTCCAAGTGACCGGTGGTTGTCCGAACGGGGAATGCCGCAAAGTGCTTGGCAAATCCGTCTGAAGGCATATGCAGCCAAGCGGTGCTTCGCGACGACGTCACATTCTTGCGGCGCCGCGGCCTGTAATCTTGGGAGAAATGCCCGCCTACGTCTCCTCGCTCTCCGTGCTTGCCACTGACGGGGATCTCGCCGGGAGCTGTACTCCCGATATTCCGCCCTCGCGTGACTCTAATGAGCAACTCTAGTTTGTAAACTTCCTCTATTACAACAAATTCGTGCACCGTTTCCATTGCCTCTTGCTCGATGCGGGCACAGGGCATGGGATGGCCACGCCGAGTTCCCAAGAGGCGCTGCACCGCCAGGCCGTACGACCTATGGTTCAGTTGTAGCGAACTTACTACGCATGATGCTGTGTTGCAATATTCAGTGTGCAGCGCAGCATAGGTTGCAGTCTCTGTTGCGCCGCAAAAGATATCTCGGTATTGCAATGCTCATGGAAACCCTGAAGGAGAGTAGGGAGACTTGGACGCCAGCCCATTCGATCCGCCCGAGGGTTCGCTTCGCAGGTCCGTTGGCCGCGGCGCTGTCGCGACCGGCCTCGCCCAGGCCGTCAAGGTTGCCACCCAGATCCTTTCGGTCATCGTCCTTTCCCGCCTGCTTTCGCCTGAAGATTTCGGCATCGTGGCCATGTGCGCACCGGTGCTCGCCTTCATCGCGCTCTTTCAGGATTTCGGCCTGACGCAGGCGACCGTGCAGAAGAACGCAATCACGCATGACGAGGTGAATTACCTCTTCTGGGTCAACGTCGCCGTTAGCGCGGCGCTCGCCTGCCTGATGGTGGGTGTGGCGCCGTTGATCGCCAGCTTCTATGGCGAGCCGCGGGTCGGCCCGCTGATTGCCGCCATGGCCGCGCAGATCGTTGCGTACGGCCTGGGCGCGCAGCACCTCGCCCTCCTCAACCGCCGCATGGCCTTCGGTCGCCTCGCGCTGGTTGAAGTCACAAGCGCTGTCGCCGGCCTTCTGGCCGCGGTCTCATGGACGCTGGTCGACCGGTCCTATTGGGCGCTTTATGCAGGCACGCTCACGAGTGCCGTCCTGCCCAGTCTCTGCTATTGGGTGAATTCGCATTGGCGCCCGGGCTTTCCGCGAAAGGTGCAGGGTATCGGCGCTCTGCTCAATTTCGGCGCCGGAATCACCGGGTTCAACTTCGCGAACTTCTTTGCCCGAAATCTCGACAACATCCTGATCGGGCGCTACTGGGGCAATGCGGAGCTCGGCCTTTACGACCGCGCCTACAAGCTTCTCCTGTTCCCCTTGAGCCAGATCGCCAACCCGCTCTCGAAAGTGATGGTGCCGGCGCTCTCACGGCTTGCCGGCGAGCCCCATCGTTACCGCAGCGCCTACTTGCGCGTGATCCCCCTGATGCTGGTTGTTGCGCTGCCGGGGGTGGCGACTGCGGTGGCGACTGCCGACCGGCTCATTCCTTTCGTGCTCGGCGAACAATGGCGGGAAAGCGCCGACATTTTCCGAGCGCTCGGTTTTGCCGGCCTGCTTCAACCGCTTAACAACCCGGCGGGCTGGCTGTTCATCAGCCAGGGTCGCTCCGGCGACTTCATGCGCTGGGGGATCATCACCGCCGCAAGCTCCGCCATGGCTTTCATCATCGGCCTTCCTTACGGCGCGCTCGGAGTTGCGGTCGCCTATGCCACGAGCGAATATCTGCGGACGCCGGTCCTATGGCTCTATATTGGAAGAAAGGGCCCATTGACCGCCGGCGACATGGTCCGCGCCGCCGGTCCTTTCGTGCTTGGGGCGCACGTCGCGCTCGCCATCCTGTGGCTGGTGCGGCCGCATCTGCCGGACCAGACGATCGTCGCTCTCGCGGGCGCTGCAATTCTTTCCTATGCCGTGACGGTTGCCGTCGCGCTTGTCTTCCCTTTCGGCCGCCGGTCGCTACGCGAGGCGCTCGATCTGCTGCCGAAGAGACGAAGCGGGCAAAGCTGAGAGAAACGACCGCATGTCTCCTATCGTGGATCTCAGTTTGATTATTGAGGGCGACACATGCAGCAGTGCGGAGGTCGCTGACGGCCCGTGGCCGGGTGCCGGAGACCGGATTGACGGGTGTCGCACCCGTGCCCGCCAGCGCACCGGCCCTACTCGGCGGCCAAATTTCGCGCCAATCAGGCCGGCTTTCTGACCTTGCTTTTCAGTGCCTCGTAGCCTCGCTCACCCAGCATGGCCCGGGCCGCTGCTTTCAGCAGCGCATGCCTTCCCTCTGCCGTTTTTGCCAGGTTCAGGCGCTCGCGCACCAGGGCCGATGCGGGTGTGATGATCTCGTGCGTTTCCACGCAGAGGACCGGCTTGCCCGAGAGTTTCGCAATGTTGACGGCCTGGCCGTGTTCGCTCTCGATGAACAGGACGGCATTGGAGCGTCGGTAGACCTCCGCCTTGAAGCGGCCGTGAGCGGCAAGACGCTGGCGCTCTTCCTTGCTCGGCAGGTCGAGCATAACGAGCTCGTCGTATTCGATGCCCCGCCCGGCCAGCCAGTCCTCCGTCTCGGAGCGATATTTCTCCAGCCGGCTGGTCACCAGGGAGGCGATCTTGCGCGTCGGCACGTAGAGCGGGTGTGCTTCGGCGAGAAAGCGAAGATAGGCGGGACCGTCATCGTTTTCGTCGTTCGTCGGGTCGAGGCACAGCACGCCGTCGATGTCGACGCAGCTCTGCCCAAGGAACTTGTGATGCATGAAGTTCCATTGGAACAGTCGTGGCTGCTGGACGACCTCGAGCACGAAGTCCGTCTCCTCGTAGCGTTCGTAGCTGCCGTAAACGGCGGCGAAGATCAGCCGGTCGCGCGGTATGCCCGCGGCCGCCGCCTTCACCCTGGCCTCTCTCATGGCACTGCCGCCATTGATGCTGTCGTCGAGGATCAGAATCCTGCGCATTTCGGCCATGCTACGTCCGAGCGCCGCGGAGCGCTTGGTAATCCCGCTCGAGAAAATCTTGCCGGCGACGAAGCTGTCGAGATCGGTCATCTGGATGTTTGCCGTCAGGCTGAGGAGATTGGCGGCCAGCATGCCGCTGCGCGGGATTCCGACGACCAGATCGATATCGCCGGGCAGGCGATGCAGGTTTCTGGCAATCGTGGCATTCATGTCGGCGATCGATCGATACTGCATCTTGTTGCACCTCTGAGTGGTGTTTGCGACCGCGCTAAGCCGCTTCAAAATTTGCGAACGGGTTTACGCAGACTTGGCTTCCGGAATAGGTGATGGGATCGTCCGGCCCGCGCCGCCAGACATAGTCGGTGAGAAGATGGAAATCCGCGAGCAACAAGCGCTCGAACCGCTCCAGCCGGTGCGCGGGATCCTCGGGCAGGAGCGGGCGCGCCATGTCTCCGATGTGAAGCTTCTCGAAAAGCGTCGTCGCGTCTGCCAGCTTGCCCGTGGGAAAGTCCCACGGATTGCGCCTACGGAACTCCAGAACGAAGGCGCGCAGGTGATCGTCCGAGATGTTGAGATTGCCGAGATATCTCTCGAGCGTCGCGCGCACCATCTCCAGCTCCGAAAAGGATCGCACGGCGGCATAGGCAAGGCCGGTCGACGCGAGCCCGCCTGCCGCCAGCGCGAGCACGGTGCGCCTCGAAACTCCCTTCATGCTTGCCTCCTTCACGAGATGCGCATGGCGGCTCTCAGCGAAAGCGCCGCCGCCGTCAGGCTGGGATTGGCACAGGAGCAACTGGGAAATGTGCTCGTGCCGACAATCGCAAGATTGCGGAATTCGTGATGGATCAGATCCCGGTCGATGACGGAGTCGCTTCGATCTTTGCCCATGCGAAGCGTGCCCTGGACATGCGATTCCGTGCCGCGAACGCCGCGGTCCATGATCTCCTCCACCGGCAGCGGCGCAAGAATATCGGGCAGCTTCTCCAGCGCCCGCGCCATGCCCTCGACCGCATAACCGGCCGGCCCCTTGTAGTTGATCAAGGCGTTTTCGTTCTCGTCGAGACCGACGAAGTTCTCCGGTTCCAACAGGTCCTCGGTGACGATGACAAGCGGTAGGGTCTGGCGCAGCCGGCCCTTTTCGGCACGCAGCCCATGCTGCCAGCGGTTCTCGAAATAGACGAGCGCGGCAGCCTGCTCCGAGCGGTGCTGCCCGTCATAGAGGCCATAATTCAGCCCCGTGGTGATCGTGCTGCCATCGAAATTATCGATGCCGTCGAGATATGCTTCGACGTTGCGGCCGTAAGATTCGTGCAGTCCGCGCCCGACGAATTCGCCGCCAAGACCGGACCTGAGCATGATGGCGGCACTCTGGATCCCATTGGCGCCGAGCACGAAGAGATCGCCGCTGGCGGTGTATTCCCTGCCGCCATGGCGAAACGTCACTGCCCGGATGGAACCGGCGGCATGATCCAGCCGGCGCACTTCCGAGCCGAGACACACCGATATATCTGGGTGCTCGAACACATGCATCAGGCCGTTGTTCGCGGTGAACTTCGCATCAGCCGGGCAAAGCCAGCACCGAAGCGAAGCGCAGCAGGCCGACCGCGTCTCCGTTGCGACACGGGCACGCGCCGTCGGCATGACGAAGTGCTGGTCTGGTTGAGCTGCCTTCATCAGGCGATCCGGCGTGGACATGCGATGCGGTGGCTGCGGGAAGGGCTTTGAACGCGGCATGATTGCCGCCATGTCGGGATCGCCCGATATGGCCATGACCGTTTCGGCCTCACAATAGAACGGCTCGAGCTCGTCGTAGCTGATCGGCCAATCATGGCCGATCCCGTAAAGGCTCTTCAGCCGAAAATCGTTCGGATGCAGCCGGGGCGTCTGCGCGAACCAACAGTTTGTTCCGCCGCCAAGTCCGATCGTATAATTCCACGGCTTGGTCGCGTTGCTGCTGTAGGTCTGCTCGTCCTTGAGATCGGTATTAGCCCCATGTTCGAGCTGCCAAGCATGCGAATTGTGGCGCCCCCATTCAAGGAGGAGAATGCGCGCTTTGCGCCGTTGGAGAAAGCCGTGCAGGAAAAAGGCCGAGCCAAAGCCGGAGCCGATCACCACAATGTCGAAATGTTCTCCGGCGATCTTGTCTGGGCGGATATCCAGGACCATCGACTAGCCTTCTCTCACGAAAACGGGGTGGACGCACTCGGACGCTGGGATCAATCCAGCTTCGGTCATGCGGGCAAGCCCGGGATCGGGCTCGCAGCTTCACATCCGGCGATTTCAACTGCTCCGTGTCAAGCAGGCTGCCGTGACTGACTTGGCGATGATGCGCAAATCGTTGAAAAACGACCAGTTCTCAACGTAACGCCGGGCGAGGGCCGGCCGATGCGTGTGGGCGCTCTCCTCGCTCGCGCCCGCTCGCCATGGCCCCGTCATTCCCGGGCGCGACTCCAGGTAAAGCTCCCCGGCGCTCCCGAGGAGCTCGGGCGCCCCCGGCGCAACCGGGCGTGGCCCGACGAAGCTCATGTCCCCCCGCAGCACATTGAGGAACTGCGGCAATTCGACCAGGCCGAGCTTTGTAAGCACTGCACCGATCGGCGTGAGGTGCGGATCGTGCTCCGACTGCTCAGCCGGAAGCCGTGAAGGCGGTGACTGCAGGCTCGTCAGTCTGCCTTCCCCCTCGGCCGTCGTGCGGAACGTCAGGCAGGTGAAAAGTGAGCCGCCGCGCCCAATCCGGATATGTCTTTGAAACGCGGGCCCACCGTCGGAGAACGCGACGAGGCATGCAAGCAGAACCAGCAGGGGCCCAAGGAGGGCAAGTCCCAGGGAAGCGGCGCCGATGTCGAACCCACGCTTCGCAAGTCCGCCCACAGGGCGCTTTGCTCTCACTGCGCGTTGAAAATTCCGGCTGCTTGACCAGACAAAGTCCTTCATGGCACAACCTCAGGAGGCAATAAATCGAAGCTTGCACCTTAACAAAATACTGCCGCATTGCAACATACGAGTGAAGGTTTTTGCAATTGCACGGAGTCGCCTGCGCCAGCCGATCGTTAGAAACGCCATGCCGGCTTAGTTGTTCCCTACTGCATGTCTCCCTTATCGACCTCCGTTAAGGACAAAGACATGCAGCAATTCAAAGTGCTACAGCGGCCTTTGCGCGTCTAAGTGCGTCTATGACACGCGGCGCTCTAGGGAGATGATAAATGCAGGTGTTCGTAATGGGTGGGACCGGCACTATCGGCCTGGCGGTCGTACGTGAACTCGTCGAGAGGGGTCATGAGGTGGTCGGCCTTGCACGCTCTTCCTCATCGGCCGCGGCGCTGGAAGAAGTCGGAGCATCGGCGCTTGCGGGGGATATCCGGATGCCGGGGGTCTGGCTGAAAGATCTGCCGAAGATCGAGGCTGTCATTCATGCGGCCACCGATTTTGCCGCCGACATGGGCGACGTCGATTCACAGCTGCTCGACGCGCTCCTTCCGGTCCTAGCCAAGATGGGGAAGCCTCGTTTCGTATACACCGGCGGCTGCTGGCTATATGGTGCCACGGGCTCCAAACCGGCCGTTGAGACCAGCCCTTTTGATCCCTTGCCCGCCTTTGCCTGGATGGTTCCACAATTGCGACGCGTGCTCGCCGCCACGGAGATTCGCGGGACCGTCGTGCATCCGGCGATGGTCTACAATCGAAGCGGCGGCGTATTCCTCTCCTTCCTCGATCACGCCCGCAAGGGTGGGCCTGTACCTGTCGTTGACGGCGGCCATGTGCGTTGGCCCCTGGTGCATGCCGACGATCTCGCCGTACTCTACGCCCTGGTTCTCGAGTGCGCAGAGGCAGGTCAGTCCTACAACGGCGCCGCCTTGACCGGTTTGCCGGTGGGGCCGCTTGCCTCGGCGATTGCCACAGTCTTCGGCGGTGCGGACTGCAATACCCGGATCATCAGCGCCGATGAGGTGGCAAAGCTGCGCGGCGAATGGGCGCGGGGCTATGCGCTTGACCAGTCGATGAGCGGCGAAAAGGCCCGCTCTGCGCTCGGTTGGCGGCCCGTGCATCTAGATCCCTTGGCCGATCTGCTCCTCCCGTGGTCGTGACGACGGGACCAAAGCAGCCAGCCCAACCCCGGATACGAGCGCCTGGAATTCCTTGCCAATGCCGCTGGCCAGGGATCATTGTGCGGGTCAACTGAACGACGTTAGCGAAACGCGAGAGCATGCATGAGCCGCCGGCCCTTCGATCCGCATCACTTCTGGCGCGATCAGGCGCTTCCCTTTCTCGAGGCGCGCCAAGTCGCCGATGGGCGCAATGCCTGCTACGGCTTGCACAGCCATCGTACCTTTTCGATCGGCGTGGTGAGCACCGGACGGAGCAGCTACCGAAATGGACGCCTGCGGCACGAGATCAAGGCGGGCACGGTTGTACTCGTGAATCCGGAAGAGGCGCATGCCTGCAATCCGCTCAAGGGATCTCCCTGGGCCTATCGCATGCTCTATGTGGATCCAGCCTGGCTCAGCGATCAAAGCGAGAGTGCGGAGTTTCGCCCCTACGCTGCGGCGGCGAGCGACGACCCTGATGTTTATCGCCGCCTCGACGGCTTGTTCGACGTGCTCTTCGACGCAAATGCCGAGGCACTCGCCAAGGACTGTGCGGCGACTGCCTTCTTTGCTGGGCTGCACGATCGCCTGGAGCGGATCGATGGCCGCGTGATTGCGGCAAATCCAAATCTGGCGCGTGCCGCCGCCTTCATCAGCGACAATTGCACCCGCCGGCTGCGGCTGACGGAGATCGCCGACACCTCCGGACTTTCGCCGAGTTACCTGGTCCGCGCCTTCAAAGTCCGCTATGGGATGACGCCGCACGCCTATCAGGTCAACCGCCGCATCCAGTTCGGCCAGAGCGAATTGCGCCTCGGCCGACCGATTGTCGACGTGGCGCTGTCGGCGGGCTTTGCCGATCAGGCGCATTTCCAGCGTGTTTTCAAACGGCATGTGGCAACGACGCCGCGCCGATATGCGCAGCCGTAGTGCTCATCTATTTATCCTGCGAGAACCAGATAGGCGGCGCTGAGCACGAGCAGCGCTGCCATTGTCCGATTGAACGCCCGCAAGCGCCGTTTACCGTCGAGATGCTGGCGCAGGCGGGCGCCGGCATAAGCCCAAGCGGCGATCGAGGCATAGCAGATCGCGAAATAAAGCGCGGCGAACAGCCAGATGCGCAGGGTGCCGCCGCCCGTTCCATAGGCGCCCATTCCGGCAATCGCCGCGATCCAGGCTTTCGGGTTGAGCCATTGTTGAGTGAGGCCGGCTGTGACCGACGGCGGCCGCGTCGCAAGGCCCGCCGACACCCTCCCGTCGGAGGCCCACAGGCTCCATGCCAGATACAGAAGGAAAACCACGCCGGCGCCGCTGATGAGACGGATTGCGCCCGGCCATCGCAGAAGCAATTCGGCGATGCCGAAACCGGCGAGGAGCAGGAGCGCGGTGAAGCCGACCGTCGCGCCGGTGACGTGTCGCAGGCTTGCGCGGAAACCGTGGCGCAGGCCGCTCGTGAGTGCAACGATATTGACCGGCCCGGGTGAAATCGAGGCGGCAAGGGCGAAAGAGGACATCGATAGAAAGAGCGCAAGGGACATGGGCGCGCACCTATCGCAACAGCGGCAGGTCGCCCGTCAGCGAGCGCACCAGCGCAGCCGGCCCGTGAAGGCAGACGCCGAGATAGCGCAGATCGTCCTGCCGCATACGACCGATGCGGATTTCATAGGCCTGATAGTCCTTCGCCCGCTGCGCCGCCTCCGTGACATCGACGAGGCCCAGACCGGCGGTTTCGTGCGGAGTGGCGCGGCCACGCAGCGCTGCCAGGCCATCGGCATCGGACATCAGGATCGGCATGACGATTCTCGTGATCCCCTCATGGCGAACCCCATCGGCGTCGTGGACCGCATGCCCCACCAGATCGGGCCGGTCGCGGCCGAGCGTCATTGCCAAAATGGCGGCGGTATTGGCGATCAGCCCGCGGGGCAGGCTCTGGTCGATCACGAAAGCGCAACGTGTCACGGATGGTCCTCGAGCATTGTTCTTGGGACCGCAGGGATAAAGATGAAGGCCGGCGCGGTATTGAAGGAAATTGCCCTTAAGGGTTTCAAGCTTCCTTGGTCGGCCACCCTTGGTACTTTCGAGCGATTTCTTAACGTGCACGTCGAGGGTCGCCGGATTGCGGTGTGTAGGGGATTGCCTGCCTCAGGCCGGCCGAAGATCATCGGCGGGCGGTGGACTCATCCTACCGCGCCGCTCGTCTCATTAGATGCGCAATGGTCGCTGTCGCACTCTGAATTGCTGCAAGTCTTTGCTCTTGAATCGAGGTCGACTAAAGGTTGCATGCAGTAGACGTTGGCAGCGCGCCGCGGAGCTACGGCAACCGGCGCCGCTTATTCTTGCTGATCGCTCGCCAAGCCGTATTTTTCGAAAAGACGCTGCTGCGTGCCGTCTGCGATGATCTCGTCGAGGCTCTTTTGCATCCTGCCAATCAACTCGTCGGGGACCGAGGGGTTGCATGCAATCGAATAGATGTCCTCGGCAAGAATCAAGGTGGCCTCGATCGGCTGACCGTCGCGCCTGAGACTGACATAATACTTCTCAGAGATCGGCATCAGGTCGATCCGGCCCGTCATCAGCTTCTTGAGTGTCAGTTGGAGATCCGCGGCGAGATCGATACGCGGAAAGCCGTTCCGCTCGAGGATGGTCTGGGTGAAATCGTCACGCTGGGTTCCAACCCGGAAAGCCTTCGCCTCTTCCAGGCTTTTCGGATTGGCCGTTGAGCCGGACTTGCGGATGAGGACGGTACGGCTCGTCAGCAAAGGCTCGACCCATTTGAAACGCCGGTCACGCTCCTGATTATGAACGGTTGTGAAGACGCAATGCATCTCGTGATTTTCGGCGAGAAAGAGTGCCCGTGCCCACGGCATCATTTCCATGGTGTGGTCGATGCCCGAGTCCTCCATCAACAGTCGAACCTGCTCGACGGACGCGCCCTTGTAAGTGTCACCCTCCCGAAAGTTGAAGGGCGGATAGGATTCTGTCACCATTTTCAGTTCGGCGGCTTGCGCCGCGAATGGAAGGAGAGCCGCAAGCAGGGGGAGAATCCGTTTCATACTGTACTCCTGGGAAAAGCGCGTTGCAGTTCGGCTTTGATGGTGTCGACGGGCTGGGGCCGCCCGAGATAGAATCCCTGTCCGAAGCCCACGCCCATGGAGCGAAGTTCCTTCAGTTGCTCTTCCGTCTCGATCCCCTCGGCGATGATCCGGCAGTGCAATTCGTGTGCTACGGTGTTGATGCCCGTCACCAGCATGCGAACCCTTTTGCGAATTGCTTCGTCCTTGTCGGTCAGCGAACGGGTGAAAGACTGGTCGATCTTGATCGTGTCGACGGGGAAATGGAGCAGGTAGCTAAGCGATGAGTAGCCCGTGCCGAAATCGTCGAGCGCGATTTTGAGACCCGAGGCACTCATTGCCTCCAGGACCTCCCGCACGTCCGGACTGTGGTGCATCAGCACGGCTTCCGTGATTTCGATCACGATGCGCGAGGGGGTGATACCCCATTGCATTAATACGGCAAATGTCGTCGCCGGCAGTTCCGCGGAGAACTGCAGCGGCGAGACATTGACGGCCAGATAGGTGTCTTCCAAACCGGGCAGTGCGGAAAGACGGGCGAGGTGGGCCACCGCCTTTTCGAACACGCGCGCGCCGATCTTCTTGATCGAGCCGGTCTCCTCGGCGACGCGTATAATGTCTGCCGGCGGCAAAAGACCGTGGTCTGGATGATTGAGGCGCATCAGCGCTTCGAAACCCGCCACTCGTCCGGAATCGAGATCGAAGATCGGCTGGAGATAAGCCTCGAACCAGTCTTCGCTGAGCCCCGTCTCGATATACCTCTCGATCTTGAGCCGCTCCTGCGCAAGGCTCGCCATGACCGGATCGAACAATTTCGTTCCGTTCTTGCCGTTGTGCTTGCGAGCATACATGGCCAGGTCGGATTTCTGCAGCAGTTCGGCACCGGTTTTAGCCTGCGACGGGTAGAGGGAAATGCCGATGCTGGCGCTCAGCGAAAGCCGATTGCCGTCGACGAAAATGGGCTCCGCACAGGCCGAGGCGATGCGTTTCGAGGTTTGAAGCGCAGCCTTCTTCGCGTTGGCGGCGGGAATGAGTACGACAAATTCGTCGCCGCCAAGGCGCCCCACCTTGTCTTCCGAACGCACCTGCGCCCGAATTCGGCCGGCGATCTGCCGCAGCACGTCGTCGCCGACGGCATGGCCGAGATTGTCGTTGATCGGCTTGAAACGGTCGAGGTCGATCAGGAGGCAGGCGAGTTCACCGCCATTCTCGGCGGTTTGACGGATGGCATGGTCGAGCGCCGTCTCGAAGCCCGGGCGGTTCAGGAGCCCGGTCAGATGATCCGTGATCGCCTGAACGTGGTTGCGCTCTTCCGCCGTCTTCAGTTCCGTGACATCCGTCATGACGGCGAGCGAGAGCGTTTCGCCCGCTTCCACCGCCTGCACCTCCTTGATCAGGACGTCGATCAGGCGGCCATCGGCGCAGCGGAATTTGACCGTGACATTGCCCGACTCCACACCCACCGTCGCGTCTCGCCCGCGGCTTTCGTAGATGCCCCGCGTCGTTTCATCGAGAAAGTCGGCGAAGGGCCGGCCGATAACGCTCGAGCGGTCATATCCGGTTGCGAGCAGCCAATAGTCGCTCACCGCCGTCAGGCGATCGTCGTCATCGACGGAATAGAGTTTCGCGGGCGTGAGATTGTAGATCCGCGTCGTCCTGGCATGGGCGCGCTTCAGGTCGTTCTCCTCCTGGGCGAGCCGCGCCTGCATCTCGTTGAAATTGGCCGCGAGGGTGCCCATTTCGTCGGCAGACACCCAGTCGACCAGATGGCGCGAACCCAGCCGCCGGGTCGCCTCTATCGCATGGGTGAGCCGGAGCAACGGCCGTGTCACCATCAAGCGATTGCCGACAATGGCTGCCGCAGTGATGATCAGGATCGAAAACAGGAAGATGCCGATATAGACGGCGTCGTCGATCCCGAAATAGGCGAGCAACTCGCGGCGTCGGATGGTAATTTCTAGGCTTCCGACCGTCTTTATGCCGTCGACCGAGTGGTAAAGGATGGGCGTGGAGAGAAGCAATCCCTCCGGGTCCGTGCCACCAACGCTGTCCGGCAGCCTGACGTCAAGTCCCCCGGAAATCTCGTGCACGCGCACCGCGCCGACCGAGCGGTCCGCGAGAATAGTGTTGGCAATCTGCCGCACGCTTTCTTGGTCGAAATCCCAGAGCGGCTTCCCAAGCGCGAGCGAGTTGGCCTTGAGCAAGGCCCGTCCGTGGTCCACGACGTCGCGATAGGCACGCTCGTTAGACAGGTAGAAGAAGAGCACGAATAGAGGCGCAATCAACAGCAGCAGGGTGCTGGCGACGATCAGTATGAAGCGGCTCTCTACCGAATGCGAGTTCATCAATTCGCCCTGGACCCCCGCCCCATCGTCGCGGTTCCGCACAGCCGCCGTGACCGCTGCCGGCTGAGCAGCGCACCCACCCGGACACGACCCATGGCAGAAACCGAAGGCGATCCTTCACAAAAAAACATTAGTAGCGGGTAAATGACCCGCCGACACTGCTAGCCTGATTGCGCTGCGCTATCCGGATTGCGCAGCAAGCCTGCAATGGCGAGGCGGCAGGCTCGCATTCTCGCGCCTATGCGATTGTGAAATGCGTGAAGCCTCGGTCTGGCGTTTTTCGCCTACACTCGGTCGGCGCGCCGTGCCAAACTCGCCCACAGAATTCCGAATCGACCAAAGGAGATGAGATGGCAAGCAAAGTCGCGATCGTGACGGCAGGTGGCAGCGGCATGGGTGCGGCCGCGGCACGCAGGCTCGCCGCCGAAGGCTACCGAGTGGCGATCCTGTCGTCCTCCGGCAAGGGAGAAACGCTTGCCAAGGAACTGGGCGGTCTCGGCGTCACCGGCTCGAACCAGTCGAACGAAGACCTGAAGAGGCTCATTGATATTGCCCATTCAAACTGGGGTCGGATCGATGTCCTCGTCAACAGCGCCGGCCATGGACCGCGCGCGCCGATCGTCGAGATCAGTGACGAAGACTGGCACAGGGGACTGGATACCTATCTGATGAACGTCGTCCGCCCGGTTCGGCTGGTCACTCCAATCATGCAGGCCCAGCGGTCGGGCTCGATCATCAACATCTCGACCGCTTGGGCGTTCGAGCCCTCGGAGATGTTTCCGACCTCCGCCGTCTTTCGCGCCGGTCTCGCCGCCTACACCAAAATTTATGCGGACGCATATGCAAAGGACAATATCCGCATCAACAACATCCTTCCAGGCTGGATCGACAGCCTGCCGGCGACCGAGTTCCGCCGACAGAGCGTTCCGATGCAGCGCTACGGTACAAGCGAGGAGATCGCCGCGACGGTGGCTTTCCTCGCTTCCGAAGGGGCGGGCTATATCACTGGCCAAAACATACGCGTCGACGGGGGGCTGATGCGTTCCGTCTGATCAGAATCGATCGCACTCCGTCTCTCGTCAGCTGTCCAAAGTCGCCGTAGTGCAAGAAACGCATGAGGCATGGCGGGATCACTCCCCCTTGCAGCCGTTCTTGTCAGAGAGAGCGCGCATGAAGGAGAGGAGCGCCTCCTGTGCATCCTGGCCTTCGCCCTTGATCACGCTCACGCCCCAATTGGTAAGGACCGCCTCCTGCACGGGATTGGGCCGGAACATGAACACATAGGATTGCGGCCGGTCTTTCTCGTATCCCGACCCTTGCCAGGTGCTCCAGATGCGGTGAAGCAGCAGGCGGATGTTGATGTCAGACATGCTGTAGCCGACGAAGAGTACCGTGGCGCCGAGAGCATCGCTTCGGAAGCGAACATCGAGAGGCGAGTCGAAGGAAAGCCTGTTGAAATAGTCCGTTTCGGTCAGCACGAGCGTGTCAGGGTCATCGAAATCGCCGTGATATTTGACGATCTGCGTCACCCCCGACGGTGCAGAAGCGATGTCGCGCGCATGACTGATTTTCGTGTAGGGCTTGCCGTGGACCTCGTAGGCGGTTTCGAGATTGGCGTCGTAGTTGGTCGTGTAGATCACCGGAAAATCCAGCTCCACGATAAGCCGATGCAATTCGGAGTCTCCTATGCGCTCCGGCAATACACGCCACCTCTCGCGCATCCATTCGCAAAGGGCTTCGATGCTGCCGTTTTCGAGGCGGTAGCACTCGGCGATCGCCTGATAGGTGATGTTCGGGTCCTGCATCAGGGATGCGTCGATGTGCAGGTCCTTCAACATGTGGTCGATCAAGGTTTTCCAGGAGGGCAGTCCGACACTCATCGATAGGCCCGCGCCGGCAAAAAGTACCGCATGCCGGCGCTTCAAGGCGGTCGCGATGGCCTCGATGTGCTTTTCCATGGTCGCTCCTGCTGGAGCGCTCAACCCGCCGCGCAGCAAGATGTTCCGCGGGATGGCGCCGAACGGTACCGCCGCCGAGGAGGGAACAAAGCTCATGTCCGCCGGTTGGGATGGGGAAGGGACATTCGAACTGGAGAAAGTTTCCATGACAAATATTCTCGTCAGAAGTGCGATCGCCTTGAGTCTCGGTGTTGCCTGTGGGCCCGCTCTCGCGCAAACGGAGCAGGGGCAATCGGCCGAGTGTCCCGCCGGAACGGAATGCCCGCAGCCCGGCAGCGGTGCGCAGCAGGGCGTGCAGCCGGACGCACAAGGCGGCGCAGCCGGCCAGGAGAGCCAACAGGCGCAGCAGCCCGGGACCGACGCAGCGCAGCAGGAGGGCCAAGCTGGAGCCGAAACTCAGCAAGAGGGGCAGGTGGAAGCCGAGACGCAGCAGCAGCCTGAGGGCGAAGCGCAGCAGCAGGAGGGTGAGGCCGGCGCCGAGGAGCAACAGCAGCCCGGGGCCGACTCGCAGCAGACCGAGGAAAGCCAGGGAACGGAGCAAACGACAGAGCAGAAGACCGATGTCGACGTGACGGTGGAGCAGAAGACCGAAATCACTCAGGTCATCAAGGAACAGAACGTCGAGCCGATCGATGTCGACTTCGATGTCTCGGTGGGCACAGCCGTTCCGGAGACAATCAAGGTCAAGCTGCAGCCGGTGCCGCAGCGCATCGTGCAGATCGTGCCGGCCTACGAAGGCTATCTGTTCTTCGTGCTGGCGGACGGCCGGATCGTTATCGTCAATCCCTCGACGCTCCAGATCGTGCTGATCATCGCGTGATCGATGCCCGGTGGAGACGCCTCTGCTACAGCGTCTTTTCAGGCGCGAAGGGCGCTGTGGCATGACCGCGAACACCGGAGAGTTTGCGCGTATTCGGGACCTTCAGATTGAGAACTGCTTGGCTTCGATTTCCAGTGGAGCAGAGCGCGCCAGCAACTAAATCCCGATACGCCCACTCGATCCGGTGCGTCTCTCCGGCAAGCACCTTCAGAAACACGCGGCCGTCCAAGCGCCGAGCCTTCCTGAAACGATCTGGCGGATTCTTGCCGGCGATCGACGCGAGGCTGGCAAGAATCCGCCAGATACCCGGGCGCGTTTTCTTTCCGCCCTTGCAAATTCAAGCATTTAGACTTGGCCCGCCTCTTGCTACTCTAGGGGTGCGCGGTGCGCCTTCGGGAGAAGTGTTCCGCGCGGTCGTATATGAACGGGAGGATTCTCTGTGAATCGGAAATTGAAACGCGCCGCCATCGCGGCGATTGCAAGCACATCCATCGCGCTTTCCGCAGCTTCCGCGAAGGCGGACGAATTCATCAACGTGCTGACGGGCGGCACTTCCGGCGTCTATTATCCGCTCGGCGTCGCACTTTCCAAGATCTATGGCGACAAGATCGAAGGTGCGCGCACGCAGGTGCAGGCGACGAAGGCCTCTGTCGAGAACCTCAACCTGCTGCAGCAGGGTCGCGGAGAGATCGCCTTTGCATTGGGCGATTCCGTAAAGCTCGCCTGGGATGGCGATAGTGAAGCCGGCTTCAAGGCGCCGCTCGACAAATTGCGCGGCATCGCCGCCATCTACCCGAATTACATCCAGATCATGGCCTCGAAGGACTCCGGCATCACGACGGTCGCGGATCTCAAGGGCAAGAGCCTCTCTGTCGGCGCACCCAAGTCCGGAACGGAGCTGAATGCGCGCGCGATCTTAGCCGCGGCCGGCATGAGCTACGACGATCTCGGCAAGACGGAATACCTGCCCTTCGCCGAATCCGTCGAGCTGATGAAGAACCGGCAGCTCGATGCGACGCTGCAGTCCGCAGGCCTCGGCGTGTCGTCTTTCAAAGACCTCGCAACCTCACTAGACGTGCAGATGGTTGCAGTCCCGGAAGAAATTGCCGGCAAACTCGGTGCGCCCTATATCGCTGCCACCGTTCCCGCCGGCACCTACCAGGGTCAGGACAGCGACGTGCCGACGGTCGCCGTCGTCAACTTCCTCGTCACCCACTCGGATGTGTCCGACGAGACCGCCTACCAGATGACAAAGCAGCTCTTCGAGAACCTGCCGGCGCTCGTGGCGGCTCATAAGGCGGCGGAGCAAATCCGTATCGAGGATGCGCTGAAGGGCATGCCGGTGCCTCTCCATCCTGGAGCAGAGCGTTACTACAAGGAAAAGGGCCTGCTCTGATTGCAGAACGGGCGGCGTCATCCAGTGGCCGTAAAGCCGCCGCGGAAATGGCGCCGCCGCGCATGCTCGGATTTTCGGGAGGGATCCATGCACGACGACATCAAGACACACGACCAGGTAACGGCCGCGGAGCTCAGCAAGCACGATGCCCTGACGCAGGCCTTTCCGAAGACCTGGGACGGGCGGATTCTGTTTGCAATCGCGCTCGCCTTTTCCATTTTCCAGATTGCGACCGCCGCACATCTCGTCGACATGCCGAGCCAGATCGTGCGCGCGGTTCACGTCGGTTTTGTCACCGTTCTTGTCTTTCCCCTGCTGGCGGCGATGGCGGGCCGTGGCGGCTTCGCGAAGGGCATCGCCTGGGGACTTGCACTCCTCGGTGCGTCGGTCGCCTCCTATCAGTGCTATGAATATGCCGACCTGCTCGTGCGCGCCGGCGATCCTCTCCCGCGTGACATCGCCTTCGGCGTCGTCGCTCTCGGCGTGGTCTTCGCCGCTGCCTGGGCGCTGATGGGTCCAGCGCTTCCGATTATTTCCGGCCTGTTCCTCGCCTACAGCCTGTTCGGCGAATATCTTCCGCCACCGCTCGATCACCGCGGCTATGATTTCTCCCAGGTGATTGACCATATGGCCTATGGTACGGAAGGGATCTACGGCATCCCGACCTTCGTTTCATCCACCTATATTTTCCTCTTCATCCTGTTCGGCGCCTTTCTCGAAAAGGCCGGCATGATCCGCCTATTCACCGACGTCTCGCTGAGCTTCGTCGGCAGCCGGCGCGGCGGCGCAGCCAAGGTGGCGATCGTCTCGTCCGGCCTCATGGGCACCATTTCCGGATCCGGTGTCGCGAATGTGGTGACCACCGGTCAGTTCACCATTCCGCTGATGAAGAGGTTCGGCTACCGGCCAGCCTTCGCCGGCGGCGTCGAGGCGACGGCATCGATGGGCGGCCAGCTCATGCCGCCAGTCATGGGCGCGGTGGCCTTCATCATGGCGGAGACGCTCGGGGTCGAGTATCACGAGATCGTCAAGGCGGCGATCATCCCGGCTGTCCTCTATTTCGCCTCGGCCTTCTGGATGGTGCATCTGGAAGCGGGCAAATATGGCCTGCTGGGCCTGCCCAAGGCCGATTTGCCATCCGCCAGGGCAGCGATCGCCGAACAATGGTATCTCCTCCTCCCGCTGGCAGCGCTGGTCTGGCTGTTGTTCTCGGGTTACACGCCGCTTTTCGCCGGAACGGTCGGCCTTGCCTTTACGGCGTTGTTGATCCTTGGCAGCTCCATCGCCCTCGGCCTCCCCTCGAACGTCATTCGGATCCTGTTCTGGATCGGCCTTGGCCTGGTGGCGGCCGCATTCTTTCGGTTCGGCATTGGCGTGGTCGTCGGCGCAATGGCGCTGCTGATCGCGGTCAACGCGCTCTCGAAGGGTGGCCGGGAGACGCTGGCGATGTGCCGCGACGCCCTTGCCGAAGGCGCCAAGACCGCCTTGCCGGTGGCTGTAGCCTGCGCGCTCGTCGGCGTCATCATCGGTACGATGACGCTCACGGGTGCAGCCAATACCTTCGGGCAGTTCATCGTCTCCGTCGGCGGCAAGAGCCTGTTCCTGTCGTTGCTCCTCACCATGGTAACCTGTCTCGTGCTTGGCATGGGCATACCGACCATCCCGAACTATATCATCACCTCCTCGATCGCCGGACCGGCGCTCCTCGAGCTCGGTGTGCCGCTGATCGTCAGCCACATGTTCGTCTTCTATTTCGGCATACTGGCCGACCTGACGCCGCCGGTCGCGCTTGCCTGCTTCGCGGCGGCGCCGATCGCGCGCGAAAGCGGGCTGAAGATTGCAATCCAGGCCATCAAGGTGGCCGCGGCAGGCTTCGTCATTCCCTTCATGGCCGTTTATTCGCCGGCCCTCATGCTGCAGGATGGCGGTGCCACGGCAGCGGCCATTGGCTATCCCGCCGCCGTCGCCTACATCATCGTGAAGACGGCGCTTGCGATTGGCCTTTGGGGTGCGGCGGTGATCGGCTTCGTCGTGGTCCGCCTCGGCGCCGTCGAACGGCTTCTCGCGGCCGCAGCCGCGTTCACGTTGCTGGCGGCCCTGCCGCTCACGGATGAGATCGGCTTTGCGGTTGCGGCGCTGTTCGCACTGCTGGTATGGCGGCGGGCCCGGACGACGGGCGAGAAGCCGTCGGCGAAGGTCGCATGAGCGCGCTCGTCTGCATCGTCAGCGGCAAGGCGGTTGCCGTGGCCGCTGGCCTCTTCACCCTTGGCTGGACCCATTCGGTCGAAAGGACCGAGTGGCAAGAGCGCTGGGAGGTCACGCCCGAGGGCCTCGTTCTCAAGGAGGCTCGGGTGCAGGGCTCGGGTGCGGGCATGGATCCGGGCGATGGCGCCCGCCGGGTGGGGGCCTGGTGGGTATGGACCCCGGATCTGCCGCCGCTTCCCGAGTTGGTGCTCGCAGCATCCGGGGCGACGACCTCCGGGTGGAGGCTTTGTGACCGGGACGGGTGCCGCGAACTGGGTGGGCGGAGCGGGGATCCGATCACTCTGAGGCCGTGCGGCTGAGTACGGTTGAGCTCTCATGTTCTCCCCGCCGCCAAGAGGCGCTACAGTCGACGCTTCGGACCGGAACCGGTTCAAGACAACAGGTGGCAGGCAGGTCGGCCCGGTAATGATGCGCAACATCGGCAGAATGACGATCCTCATACTGGTCGTGACCTGTATAGCGCCGTTTGTCGCCTATCATCTGGCGAGCGGTTCGGCGATCGGCGGACTGGAAGGGCAGCTTCAGCGAAGCCTCGTGCTGACGAACCGGGCGATCGCAACGGAGATCGAACGGTTCCGCTACCTGCCGCTGGTTCTCGGCGAGGATGCCCGCATACGCGCGCTTGCCGGGCGCGAGCGGAGCCCGGCCGTGCTCGAAGCTGCGAACCGCTACCTGCAGACCGTAGTAAGACAGGCGGGCGCGGCCGAACTCTATGTACTCGACGACCGTGGCATTGCCCTCGCATCGAGCAATTTCGACACGGCCGAGAGCTTCGTCGGCCACGACTACAGCTTCCGCCCGTATTTTCAGGACGCGCTCCATTCAGGTGAAGGACGCTATTATGCGATCGGCGTCACAACGCGAAAGCCCGGCTATTTCCTGACGTCGAGAATAGACCTTGCGGGTCAATCTCCGATCATCGTCGTCGTCAAGGCCGACCTGCTGCCGCTCGAGGCGACCTGGAAGGCCGCAGGCGTGCAAACTGCTATTGCCGACCGTTGGGGTATTGTCTTCCTGTCAGGCAACCCGGACTGGAAATATCGGCCACTTGCAGCGCTTTCGGCCGAAGCCGTCGCTCAGCTTGCGCGGGAGCGAACCTATGAAGGCGCAGATCTCGCCGCGACGAAGACGATCCTGCCGGACGGCGTCGCGCCGCCGATCGGCGAGGCGGACGCGCCGGCGCTTCATGTCGAGGATGGTGGCCGGCAGCTCCTGGCAAAGTTCTCGGTTGTCGAGCCGGACGGCTGGCTGGTGCTGGCGGCGACGAGTACCGAGGACATCGGCAAGCTCGCGGGCTTCTGGGCGCTCTCCGCGCTGATTGCCGGGCTGCTTTCGACCGGCATGCTCTATTTTCTCCATCAGCGGGCGCTTCTGATCCGAATGCGATTGCGCCAAAGTGAAATCCTGGAGCGCAAAGTTGCCGAGAGGACACAGGATCTTGCCCATGAGATCGACATGCGCAAGCGCACCGAGGAGGAACTCCGCCGTGCCCAGGAGGGACTCATCCATTCCGAGAAAATGGCAGCTCTCGGCCGCATGTCGACGGCGATCGTGCACGAGGTGAGCCAGCCGCTCGCGGCGCTCGAAGCGACCTTGGCGACCGCAGGCTTGCTGGCGGAGAAGGCGCGCGCGGAAAAAGTCGGCGAAAGAGTGCTCGACGCGCGCGCTCTGGTGAAGCGGATGCAGCGAACGGTCAGGCACCTGAAGACTTTCGGCCGCAAGGGGGCCTCTGAACTCGAAAAGGTCGACATCGACGCGGTCATCCGCAATGCGCTGGATCTTGCTGCACCCCGGGCAAAGACACTCGGCATCGCGCCGATCCTCGAGGCAGGCGCTCCCACTCCCGTCGTTACTGCCGTTGCGGTGAAACTGGAGCAGGTCATGTTGAATCTGCTCTTGAACGCGCTCGACGCGGTCGAGGGCAGGAAGGGCCCCGCAATCACCATCCGGCGGACGGTGGAAGCGGGGCGTGTGTGCGTCACCGTTATCGACAACGGATCGGGTATCGCGCCGGAACACCGCGAGCGCATTGCAGAGCCGTTCTTCACGACGAAGCTGACGGGCGAGGGGCTTGGCCTCGGCCTTTCCATTGCGACCGCAATCGTCCGCGAGTTCGGCGGTGAGATCACCTTTGCGGAAGCCGCGGGCGGCGGCACGATGGCGACTATGGCTATGCCCCTGGGTGAACACGCACTCAGCGAGGCAGCACAATGAGTCGCGGGCACATCCTTCTCGTCGATGACGATCGCGACCTCCTGAAGGCGGCGACCGATTGGCTTGAGATCAACGATTTCTCCGTCCGCGCCTTTTATCGGCCGGAGGAAGCATATCAGCAGGTGATGCGCGAGGAGCCGGACGTCGTGGTGAGCGACATCCGCATGCCGGGGATCGACGGCATGACGCTGCTCACCTCGATCGTCAGGCAGCGCAGCGATGTGCCGGTGATCCTGATGACCGGTCATGGTGATGTCACGCTGGCGGTCAAGTCAATGAAGCAGGGCGCAGAGGATTTCATCGAAAAGCCCTATGATGCCGACCATCTGCTCTCCATCCTGGACAAGGCCGTCGAGAAACGGCGCATGAAGAAGGAGATCGCGCGGCTGCAGGGTCTGGTGCAGGCTGGCGAGGGCGTCGATATCGTCGGCGACAGTCCGGCCATCCGTGACCTCAGAAATCGCGTCCAAATGCTGGCGGAGGTCGATATCGACGTCCTCATTATCGGTGAGACAGGAACCGGCAAGGAACTCGTCGCACAGGCGCTTCATCGGCAAAGCCGTCGTGCCGCTGCTCCTTTCGTGGCGATCAACTGCGCAGCGCTGCCCGAAAGCATCTTCGAGAGCGAGGTCTTTGGCCACGCGAAGGGCGCCTTCACGGGCGCACTCTCCGACCGGCAGGGAAAGTTCGAGCATGCGGCTGGCGGAACGGTGTTTCTCGACGAGATCGAGTCCATGCCCTTGGGCCTGCAGGCGAAGATCCTGCGTGTCCTGCAGGAGCGGATGATCGAACGGCTTGGCGAAAACCGTGTGAGGCCGATCGACGTTCGCATCGTCGCCGCCGCCAAGAGCGACCTTTCCGCCGAAATCGCTGCCGGGCGCTTCCGCGAGGACCTCTTCTACCGGCTTGCGACCGTGGACGTGCGCATTCCGCCGCTGAGGCAGCGCAGGCAAGATATCGGCCTGCTCTTCGGCCACTTCGCGTCGCTCGCCGCCCGTCGCCATGGCCGCGCGGAGCGAAGCGTCTCCGCCGGCCTGCTGGCGAGACTTGGGCAGGAGGAGTGGCGCGGCAATGTTCGCGAACTCAAGGCGCGAGCCGAACGCTTTGCGCTCGGTTTGGACGCCGCGGGGCCAGCGGATGGCGGCCTCGTATCCGCCGACTTGCCGACCCTGCCTGAGCAGGTGGCTGCCTTCGAAGCCGATGTGATCCGCCGGGCCATCGAGGAGAATGACGGAAGCACGGCGAGGGCCGCCACAAGGCTCGGGATTCCTCATCGCACGCTGAACGAAAAGATCGCCCGCCTCGGATTGCGAGCAAAGTGCGCGGAGGACGAAGCAGCGAAATGAATTGCGCCGGAGATCCCGTTACGCCGGCTGTCCGTGGGCGACGAGGCGAACGAGCATAAGGCCGGCGAAAAGGCCGGCAAGCGCCAAGGCCAGGGATGCCACGACATAGATCGCGGCTGCCATCCATTGCCCGCGTTCCCACAGGCTGATCGTGTCGAGCGAGAAGGTGGAGAAGGTTGTGAAGCCGCCAAGTACGCCCGTCGTCAGGAAGAGGCGCGCTTCCTGCGAAAGCTCGCCGCGAAAAGCGAAGTATCCGGCGAGAACACCCATCAAGAAGGAACCGATGATGTTCACCGTCAGGGTGCCGGAGGGAAAGGCGACGCCGAAAAGATAGGCGGCGAACCGGTTGACGCCGTGGCGCATCGCGCCGCCCAGTCCCGCGCCCAGAAAAACGATCAGGTAGCCCATCAATTATACCTTCTCAAGATGTTGCCTTCGTGTTGACGCCCGTTGCGGCCGCGTTGCGTCGCGTCTCGAAGAGATTGAACAGACGAGGAATTCAAAACGACAGGGTCGAAGGCAACTCGGCTCGATTCGGGCATGGCTCTACTCTCTCGCGCGGGCGATCATGAGCAGGAGTCATCAGCTTCGTGGGGAAGCGGTTCGGCTCGATGCCTGGCAGAATCCATTGCCAACGTGCCAATTACAAGTAGCCGTGGGCCCTGTCAACACACTCTTCAAGCTGATGGTAGGGCGCATCGCGGCACGGCGATGGCTGGTTGCGGCGAAAGCCTCGCCGTCCCGTGCATCGACGATACGGCCGATGCCCGCCATCAGAATACGGCGAAAGACATGTTCGCACGGCTCGGCCTCATTGGCGAAGTCGTTGCGTTTGGCTCCGGTCGGCGGCCAGTCAGCGAGACGATTCTCGGCTGCGAACGCGGTGCAGGCGAGTTGCTCGCTGATTGGCGCCTATTGGCACAATTATCTCATGGAACAGCTGCTCGGCCGCGTGACCCGCTATCTGCTGACGCATGCGCGCTTGCCGCTGATGATAAAGCGCTGAGGGTGAGACCGAGGCGGGCAGCTGCTGGGGCTGTCGGCAATGCCAACACCGAGTTGAACGTCTTCACTCTACAGCGCAGCGCGTCTTCAGGAGACGTGCAGGCTTGCGCGAAGAGGGGCGGACATGGCCGAAAATCCCTTGCTGCGATTAGACGCAATGCGTGTCCTGTCGCTTCCTTTGAACAATCATGAGTCTATCCATAAACCGCAGAACGGGCTCGAAAAACGCTGAAGATTTTAGGGGTAATCGCGGGGGCTCCGGCTGTTAAACCTCCGTTAAGCCTCGCGGTGAGACTGGTCGTATATTAGCAAACCGGCGAAGTGTATCTCTTGCCAACACGGCGGCACCTCGGCCGCGAGGAGATAATTATGACGTCCTGCCGTCGCATGGAAATGCTTAATCCCGTCACCGATCGGGGCGGGCAAAAGCAGCAGGATATTGGCGCGGCAAGCTGCGAAAGCATCCGCACGCTGAAGACCCTGGTAGAACGCGAACTGCCGATCGGCCTCGACAAGTTTTATGCACAGCTGCGCCAAAGCCCCGAAGTCAAGCGGTTCTTCTCGTCAGAGGAGCACATCGCCCGCGCCAAAGGGGCGCAAAAGGGGCATTGGACGAATATTTCCAATGGCGACTTCGGCGCTGGTTACGTCCAGAAGGTCCGCACCATTGTCGAGGCTGCTCGCGAGCAGGCGACCGCGCTCCAGGAGATCAACACCGCCGTGAACGGCATGGACCAGAGCACCCAGCAAAATGCCGCCATGGTGGAGGAGTCCACGGCTGCCAGCTATGCACTGGCCAAGGAAGTCAACCGCATCGCCGGCATGCTCCGGGAATTCGATAGCGCGGGCGGCGGCACGGATCGCATTGCCCGTGCCGGTGCTGCGGTTGTTTCCACTCCTGCCGCGCCATCGCGTAGCGCGTCGCCCGTCGGCCAGATGACCGCCAGACCTGCAAAAGCCTTCCACGGCAATGCGGCGGTTGCCGACAGCGATTGGGAAGAGTTCTGATGGGTGAAGGCGCCTTTCCATCCGCTACGCCCGAGGACCGCGCAAACACGGCCGAACTGCAAGCTGCGCGAGATCGCATGGTGATCATTGCATCGGAGCTCGACAAGATGCGCATCGCGCTGGTGGGCAAGGGCGAAGAGACATCGAAAGCAGAGGCCACGAGAGCCGGGAAGTAACAAAGGGGGCGAAATTTGAGGGGCGAATTTGGCGAGCGTGATTGGGGGGCCGGCTGCGAGGCAGCCGTTCCGTTGGACGACGGAGCGTTAGGATGCTTAGGCGAATAGAGTCGCGGATCAAGCCGCAGCGGTCCGTCGAGAAGTATATTCGCTCGATTGGTAGGCACTACGTGAATGCCGTCATCGTCATGACCCTGCTCATCGGAGCCACCTACCTGACAGTGGTTGTGGCGCTCGACCGCCATTCGTTGCAGCAGAATATCGGCTTTCTGACCAGCAACCAGTTCATTCGTTTTCAGCAGCTTGCCAATCAGACGCGGGCCCTGATGCGCGCTTCGGCCGATCCCAACCTGCCCGACTATATCGTCCGCCCGATGCGGGACGATATTCACCGGGCGATCGGCGATGTCCGCGCGATGAGCCGGCAACTGTCTGCACTGCACGACGAGATCGGCCGCAATTTCCTCGAGAAGCTCAATCCGCGCGACAGCATCTCCGAGCAGTTGCGCCTCGATCTCGACGCCCGACTTGAAGATTTCCTCGCGCGCGCAGAGAGGATCGCCAATGCCGGCGCGAAAGAACGGCGCGAACGCTATTCCTTCTGGGGTCCGATCGACTTCGCCGTTTCGTCGGACAGCGTTTTGATGCGGCAGTTCGGTGATCTCATCCGCCGGGCGCATGAGCGCAGCGGCATCAGCATCGACAACGCCAAGCTGATTGGTACCGGGCTCTTGGCGCTGATTGCGGCGACCGTCATCCTGGCGAGCATCTTCCTCTTCAGCCCGCTTCTGAAGAAACTGCGCAACGAACATCGCCGGACGATGGATTTCGAGAAACGGCTGACACGGCTAGCGCATACCGATGCACTTACCGGTCTCGCCAACCGTTCCTCCTTCAATCAGGCTCTTGCCAATCTTTTCTCCGACTTAGAGCGGGCCGGGACCGGCTTTGCGATGCTGCTCATCGATCTCGATCGCTTTAAAGCCATCAATGATAGTTTCGGCCATCCTGCGGGCGATGCGGTTTTGGACCATGTCGCCCGCGTCTTGCAAAGGACATTTCGCTCTACGGACATCGCTGCCCGCCTGGGCGGGGACGAATTCGCCGTGCTTCTGCCAGGAATGGCCGATGCCGCGCTGCTCGCCACGATCGCCAATCGGGCTGTCGAGGCGATCGCTGCCGAAATTCCCTTCGAGGGACGCGTGCTTCAAACGTCCGCGAGCATCGGCGGCGCTGTCGTGCCGAGCCATGCGAACGACGAGCCAAGCCTCATGCGCGTCGTCGATCTTGCGCTCTATACGGCGAAGAGCAGCCGCAATACCGCCTTCATCTTCGACGAGGCGGCGCTCGCGCGCAGGCTGGAGCAAAACCAGCTGTCGCTGGCTCTGGTTCTTGCCGCCGATCGCGATGAATTCGTGGTGCACTATCAGCCCAAGGTCGATCTCGCGACCGGGATGCATTTGGGGTTCGAGGCACTGGTGCGCTGGCAGCATCCAGAACTCGGCCTGCTGCCGCCGGGGCGGTTTCTGCCGCTCATGGAGGGAACCCAACTCATCCGCGGCATGACGCGTGCGGTCGTCGCGACCGTCGGCCGCGACCTCAACGCTTGGAAGCGGGCGGGTCTCGTCCCCGGCCCCATCTCGATCAATCTGCCCGAAGTGCTGCTCGTCGACAAAGAGGGCTACAACCTCTTCGTCGAGACGATCCGGGTGAACGGTCTCGAATGGCACGATTTTGCGGTGGAGATCACCGAGGACGTGTTCCTCAATCGCAGCGCCGATCAGATCCTCGATACGGTGGCGCGCTTCCGCGAGCACGGCCTCTCGGTCTCGCTTGACGATTTCGGCACCGGCTTTGCCTCGCTTGTGCATCTGCGCGACTTCCCATTCGACGAGTTGAAGATCGATCGCAGTTTCGTTGACGGCATTGGTGGCGATGCCCGCTCGGAGCAGATCATCCGCGCCATGGTCGATCTGTCGCGCAATCTCGGCAAAGGCTGCGTCGCGGAAGGCATAGAGACGGATGCGCAACGCCGCTTTCTGCTGGAGGTCGGTTGCGAGGTGGGACAGGGCTATCTGTTCGGCAAACCGGTGCCCGTCCATCAGGCAGGCGAGCGGTTGCCGAGGCGATCCGGGGGCGTAAAGCGGTTTTCGGCCGTCGGCAGGGGGCGGCGGCCGTAGGCGGCGCGCTGTAGTATAAAGGAGTGGGGACATGAAAGTGAAAACAGTACTATTTGCGGCGGCACTGACGCTGGCGAACCCGTTGAATGTTGCGGCCGCCGATTGGTCGGGCGCGGTCGATGTCGTGCATTTCTGGGTGTCGAAGAGTGAGTCGCAAGCCCTTGACGTCTTCCGGCAGGCATGGACGAAGGCCGGCAATCAGTGGGCGGACCTGCCGGCGGATAACAAGGTGGCCGTGCAGCGGGTCGTCAGCGACCGTGTCGCCAACGGCTACGCGCCTGCCGTGATGCAATGGAATGCCAATGAAGGTTCGCGCGAGTTGCCGGAAATGGGCATCGTGCTCGATATCGAAGAGGCGGCCAAGGCTGATCGCTGGCGAGATGTGCTGCCCGCAACCGTGCTCGACCGTATCAGCTACAAAGGCAAGATCTATTTCGCCCCCACCAACATCCATGCGGAGAACTGGCTCTGGACAAGTGAAGCCATTTTCCTGAAGGCTGGCCTGAGCGCGCCGCGGAGCTGGGATGATATCTTCGCGGCGGCCGAAAGGATCAAGGCGGAGGGACGCCTGCCCATTGCGCTTGGTGGCGGCAATTGGGAAATCTCCATCATTTTCAACAATATCATGCATTACAAGCTGGGTTCCGAGGGATATATCCGCCTCATCAGCGGAGATGCGACGGTGGTGCAGAATCCCCGGATGGCCGAGGCGCTCGGGATGCTGCGGCGTCTCTCTCGCTATGCCGAACCTGCGGCGGTTCGCGCACCCAAGACCTGGGCGGATGCCACGGAGGCAATCGGGCGGGGCGAGGCCGGCATGCAGTTCATGGGGGATTGGGCGAAAGGTGAACTGGTTGCCCGAGGCTACGCCGTCGATCGGGACTTCGGCTGCAGCCTGGTACCCGGAACCGAGATCGCATACTTCATGGTCATCGACGCCTTCGCCTTTCCGATCACCAATCGCCCGGATGCTGCCGCTGCGCAGCAGGCCTTTGCTCGCATGCTGCTTGATCGGGACAATCAGGTCGCCTTCAGCCGCATCAAGGGCTCACTTCCCGTTCGCACGGACGTCGATCCGAGCGGGCTCGATCGGTGCGGGCGGCTCGGCCTGGAGATGATTGCTGAGAAGAGCGGAGTGAGTGCGCAATCCATGGCAATGCCGACGCAAATGTCTGACGGCTTCATAGCCGTGCTCGCGGAGTTCTTCAACGACCAAAGCATGTCCGTTGAAACGGCGCAGCGGCGACTGTACGAAGTCCTGCAACATAACTGAACGGGACCGGCTCGATCGTCCCGCTCAGTGGCTCAAGGCAGGTGATCGCATCACCTGACCATCTCCGCGATGGCGCAAGAGGCATGAGAGCAAATCGAGCTCTATCGCCGGTTCGCCGGACCGGAATGGCCCGGCGCGACACCGTTGGGCGCTTCGACGGGCGGACATATGCCTCCGCCCGTCTGGGCTGCCCAGATCGGTGGTTTGGCGACTGGTTTTCCGCCGTTGACGCGCGAGCGCGGAGTCCGGTCCGCTTTTCGGGCGGGCTCCTCCATCCGGTCGCGCCCATGGAGTCCTGGAAGCGCATGATAGATGTCCATATAGCCGCGCGTCATACGTTCCACCGTGAAGCGGCGCTCGAAGGCCGCCCGCACTTTGCGCCTGTCAAGCAGGAGCACGCGGTCCAATTCCGTAACCGCCTCGGCAACCGAGTCGACCAGCACGCCCGACACGCCATCTTCGATGACCTCCGGCGCCGAGCCGTAGCGGAAGGCAAGCACGGGCGTGCCGCACGCCATGGCCTCGATCATCACAAGGCCGAATGGTTCCGGCCAGTCGATAGGAAACAATAGCGCCGCTGCGTCGCCGAGGAATTCCGCCTTTTGCCTCTCATCGATCTCGCCGATGAACTCGACGTTCGGATGGCACGCGATAAGGGGTTCGACAACCGCCTCCCAATAGGCGCGGTCCTTGGCGTCTATCTTTGCCGCGATCTTCAGTTGCCTGCCGACCCGGGTCGCGATCTCGATCGCCCGGTCCGGTCCTTTCTCCGGCGAAATGCGCCCGAGGAACGCCAGATAGTTGCCGCCGGGCTTTTCCTTGAATGGCAACAGCTTGGGATCCAGCCCGTGGTAAACGGTGCCGCGCCAGTTGGCCACCGGGATCGGCCGGCGCTGGTCGTTCGAGATGGAAACCAGGGGGATGTCGGAGAAAGCGCGATAGAACGGCCGCAGATCCGGCTCGTCGAGGCGCGTGTGCAGGGTCGTCACGGTTCGCTCGGCGAAATCTCGGATCAGCGGAAAATGCAGCAGATCGATGTGGAAGTGCAGGACATCGAATTGGTGCGCCCGCCGCCGCACCTCTTCCAGCATGACCATATTATGGGGAAGAAAATCACGGACCGCCGCATTGAGCCTGAGCGCGACCTCGCAGCAAGGCACCAGTTTCGATGTGGTGATCGAGTCTCCACTTGCAAAGAGCGTCACGTCGTGGCCAAGCCTTACGAGTTCTTCCGTCAGGCAGCCGACGATCCGCTCGGTCCCGCCGTAAAGCTTCGGGGGAACCCTTTCTGCAAGAGGGGCGATTTGCGCAATTTTCATTGCAGTACTCCTGTTGTCGGGCCGCGGCGAAGGCGGGATGCATTCGCTCGAAGGGCAGCGCGAGCTCACCTGCAACAATTGCCGAAACTGCCACTTGTTCCCGCAAGCGAACTGCTGCGACCGCGGAGGAAGGGAACATTCCCGTCTGATGCGATGTTTGCGAAAGGTACTCCCGCGAAGGTTTGGATATGCCCGAAGAGACCAATTGTCCGACCGTCCTCAT
Organism: Sinorhizobium alkalisoli; assembly: GCF_008932245.1. Lineage (NCBI taxonomy): Bacteria > Pseudomonadati > Pseudomonadota > Alphaproteobacteria > Hyphomicrobiales > Rhizobiaceae > Sinorhizobium > Sinorhizobium alkalisoli. Next base: position 892,124 of record NZ_CP034910.1, read on the forward strand.
TACGGGCTCGAGCGGCTTTCTTGGACAGGCGATCGCTCGCGAATTGCACGGCCGATACCGGGTGATCGGGCTCGATGTCGACGTGCCCGAGGGGCCGTCGGAGGCGATCGAAACGATCAGGATCGATCTGACCTCGGACGAAAGCGTGAGGACGGCACTCGAAGAAGTGCACCAGCGCAGCGGCGGGCGGGTCGCCTCGGTCATTCACCTCGCTGCCTATTACGACACGACCGGCAAGAGCGATCCCAGATATGACGCGGTCAACGTCGAGGGAACACGCCGGCTGCTCGCCGGCTTGCAGAGCCTCGACACGGAGCAGTTCATCTTCTCCAGTACCTTGCTCGTGCATGCGCCGAGCCCGCGGAGAGGTGTCGCTATCGATGAGGACAGTCCGCTTGGTCCGACTTGGGCATACCCGGAATCGAAAGCAAGGACGGAAGCGGTCATCACAAAGGAGCACGGCCGCATCAAGACCGTCGTGCTCAGGCTGGCCGGCGTCTATGACGAGGATTGTCGCGCCGCCTTCGTCGCCCAGCAAATCGCCCGCATATTCGAGCGACTGCCGACGGCCTATCTTTTCAGCGGCGATCTTCGAGCGGGGCAGCCTTACCTGCACAAGGACGATCTTGTTGATGCTTTCGTGCTCGCCGTCGAGCGCCGCGCCGATTTACCGGACGAGAGCGTCATGCTGATCGGCGAGACGGAAACGCTATCCTATGGAGAAATGCAGAAACGCATCGGCAAGCTCCTCCATGGCGAGGATTGGCAAACTTTCGTCCTGCCCAAGGGCCTCGCCAAGACCGGTGCATGGATGCAGACCGAAGTCCTCGACCAGGACACCGATATCAGACCCTGGATGATCGAGACCGCGGACGATCATTTTGAGATCGACATTTCCCGGGCCCGACGCCTGCTGGGCTGGGAGCCGCAGCACAGCCTGGCCGCTACTTTGCCGGAAATGATCCGTCGACTGAAAGAGGATCCGACCGACTGGTACGAAAGGAACAAGCTGGAGCCGTCGGCCGTCGCGGCGACCGAGCCCGAGCTCGATCAGGCACGGGAAAGGCTTCGTGGCCCGCTCGAGCGGAGCGAGGCGCAAATCGATGCCGCCGTGGAGCGTCATCGCCTCTTCACGCTCTGGGCGCCGCTGGCGAACGTTGCGCTGGGACTCTGGCTTCTCGCCTCTCCGATGACGCTCGGTCTTTTCGATCCCGTTGCTGCTTCCGCGCCTCCAGCCCTTGGACACGAGATTGCCGAGGCCTCAATCCGCAATGCGCGCCTCGGCATGAGCGAAATCGCCTCCGGCCTGCTTGTCGTTGTTTTCTCCCTTGCCGGCATGTACCGCCGCTGGTCCTGGCTGCAGTGGATCACGGCTGCCGTCGGCCTTTGGGTGATGTTCGCGCCGCTCGTCTTCTGGACGACGAGCCCCGCCGCCTATGCCATCGACACCGTCGTCGGCATGCTGATTCCCGTCTTCGCCGTCACGGTGCCGCCAACGCCCGGAATCAGTCGGCGGGCGCTTGCGGCCGACGACGACCGCCCACTCGGCTGGAGCTATTCGCCATCCTCCTTCACCCAACGGATGCCGATCGTCGCACTTGCCTTCGTCGGTCTGTTCGTCTCGCGCTATCTGGCGGCATACCAGCTTGGCCATATCGACGGCCTCTGGGATCCGTTCTTCGGACCGGGCGGTGCCGCGACCGACAATGGCAGCGAGGCCGTGGTCACCTCCTGGGTGTCGAAGGGCTTCCCGATCGCCGATGCCGGGCTCGGCGCCTTTGCCTATGCACTCGATATCCTCGCCGGCGCGATCGGCGACCGTCGTCGTTGGCGCACCATGCCCTGGATGGTATTCCTCTTCGGATTGTTGATCATACCGCTTGGCGTGGTTAGCGTTTCCTTCATCATCATCCAACCGCCGCTGATCGGCGCGCTATGCACGCTCTGCATCATCCAGGCGGCCGTGACGGTCCTGCTGATCCCCTATTCGGTCGACGAGGTTTTGGCGACCCTGCAATACCTCTGGCGGGCCAAATTGACCGGCGAACCGTTCTGGCGGACCTTCTGGAGGGGCGGTCCGGCGCTTTCCGAGGACCAGACGCCGGAGCCGGACCTCGATCGGCCGGCCTCAAAGGTGTTGCGCGAGTTCATCATCGGCGGGGTGAACTTCCCCTGGACGCTGGTGGTGAGCGTTCTGCTCGGGATCGTGTTAATGTCCACGCCGTTGGTCTTCGGTACCGAGCCGCCGCTCTATTACAGCGACCACGTCGCCGGCTGCCTCGTCGTGATGATCGCCGTCACCGCGATGGCGGAGGTCGTCCGGCCGTTGCGTTTTATCAATGCGGCCCTCGGTGCCTGGATTGCTGCATCCCCATTCCTGCTTTCGGGCGGCAGCACGTTCGGCGTCATCGCGGATGTGGTGGTCGGCCTTGGACTTATCGCGTTGAGCCTGCCGCGCGGCACGCGCAGCGAAGAGCACTATGGCGGCTGGGACCGGGCCATTGTCTGAGCGGTCCGCGCTACAGCGCCGCGCGTCTCAGACTCTGCGCTTTCCGCAAATCGGGTACGATTTTCGGGCCGCTGCGCTCGGATCATGGAGCTCACGACAGTTCCGACAGTATCTCCACGCGGCGCACGCCATACCAGCCGCCGAGCCAGGCCGCTACGGCCCCGAGGACCAGCGAAAAGAAGCCGAAGAAGGCGGCGGTGGAGACGACGGCCGCAGTCGCCGCAGCCAATTCCCCTCCCTGCTTACGCCCTGTCTCGATCGCGGACCTGTAGGCGCGTTCATATGCCTCGACGCGCGCCCGGGCTTCTGTGACCGGAATGCTCCGTGCCCGCGCGAGTGCATCGACGGCGCGCGCCCGGGCGTGCTCGGTCTCCATCTCCTCGCTGGTGACAAGCGTGCGCACCGCCGCCACTGTCGCGTCCCTCTTCGCCGCAGGATCGTTGCCGCCGATCCCATCGCGGATCTGGTGCTCGATCTCGTCGAATGGGTCGGCGACAATGGTTGGAGCGGATGCCGCAATACGCCCACCGACCGCGGAGGAGAGGCCGCCCAGTGCTCCGCCGATCAACGCGCCGGCGGAGGTCGTCAGGAGATACACGACGACCAGTGTCGTGACCGCCCAGCACGTCAGACCGTGATAAACCCCTGTCGTCGTGCCAGTGCGGCCCGACAGGCGGCTCGCCACATAACCGCCGGCAAAACCCGCGATCACCCCTGAAAACGCGAACCAGAGGCCGCTCGCGATCGCTCCGGGTCCTGCGTACGCGTCGCCGCGCGGAGCGAAGGCGGCCGCGCCGATCCCGACGCCAAGCAGATGCAGCAGGAGTTGTACGGTCAGCGCCAACGCCGCCCCGGCGAAGACTGCGGCCCAGGAAATCCCCGTGGCTGCTACGAGCACAGTCGGTCCGGCGGTCGTCGCCGGAGATGGCGTGTGCACCGTTTCGCTCATCGGTCGCTCCGTCGATCAGGCGTCGCTGTCACAACTTTGCGGGGCCAAATTCGTTCCCCGGCAAGGCAACTAACGGATCTTGGCGGGCTCCACCTGGGGGAGATTCAGTGGGCGAGGCTCAGACGTGGCGGGCGGCGCTCTTCCTCACCGTTTCCCCCTCGGTGAGGACACGCAATTCGTCCTCGCTGATCGTCTCCCGTTCCAGAAGCAGCTTCGCCGACCGCTCGAGGAGCGGGCGCCGCTCCTTCAACAGCGCCTCCGTCCGCTCGAAGGCGCCATCAATGATCCGGCGGACCTCCTCGTCCAGGATTGCGGCGGTCTTTTCGGAATAGTCACGTTCGCTGGCGCCCTGGTAGATCGGGTCAGGCGTCAGCAGCGAGCGGCGATCCCGCTCCAGGGCGACGTGACCGAGCCGTTCCGTCATGCCGTAGCGTGCGACGATGGCACGTGCGATGTCAGTCACCTTGACAAGATCGTCGGAAGCGCCCGTCGAGAGATGGCCGAAGACGATCCACTCGGCGGCGCGCCCACCGAGCAATACCGCCATCTTGTTTTCTAGTTCCTCCTTCGTCATCAGGAAGCGGTCTTCCGTCGGTCGTTGGATCGTGTAGCCGAGCGAGCCGATGCCGCGCGGGATGATCGAGACCTTGTGCACGGGATCGACGCCCGGCAGTGCCATTGCGACGAGGGCGTGGCCCATTTCGTGATAGGCGACCACTTCGCGTTCTCGCGGATTGAGCAGCCGGTTGCGCTTCTCAAGTCCGGCGATGATACGCTCGACGGCGTTGTTGAAATCGTCCATGGTAACGGCGTCGGCCCTGCGACGCGTAGCAAGCAGGGCTGCCTCGTTGACCAGGTTGGCGAGGTCGGCGCCGGTGAAGCCGGGCGTCAGTGCGGCGATCTTCTCCGGCTCGACGTCGGCAGCAAGCTTCGCCTTCCTCAGATGCACGTTGAGAATTTGTACGCGGCCTTGCTTGTCGGGCCGGTCGACGAGGACTTGGCGGTCGAAGCGTCCGGCGCGCAGGAGCGCCGGATCGAGGATTTCGGGCCGGTTCGTGGCCGCAAGGAGTACAAGCCCTGTCGATGGATCGAAGCCGTCGAGTTCGACCAGCAACTGGTTGAGCGTCTGTTCCTTCTCGTCATGACCGCCGGCCATCGGACCGATGCCGCGTGCGCGGCCGAGCGCATCGAGCTCATCGATGAAGATGATGGCAGGCGCTTTCGATCGTGCCTGCTCGAAGAGGTCGCGCACCCGGGCGGCACCGACGCCGACAAACATCTCCACAAATTCCGAACCGGAAATGGAGAAGAAGGGCACCCCGGCTTCACCGGCGACGGCTCTCGCCAGCAGCGTCTTGCCGGTGCCAGGCGGGCCGACCAGCAGGACCCCCTTCGGCATCCGCCCGCCAAGACGTCCATAGCCCTTCGGATCCTTGAGGAAATCGATGATCTCCTTCAACTCGTCCTTCGCCTCGTCGACGCCGGCGACGTCGGCGAAGGTCACGCCGGTGTCGGTCTGGACATAGACCCTCGCCTTCGATTTGCCGATCTGCATCAGACCGCCGCCCATTCCCCCCGCCATGCGGCGCAGCATGAACATCCAGATGCCGATGAAGAGGACGACAGGAAGTATCCAGGACAGGAGGTCGCGCAGGAAGGTGCTCTCGACTCTGCCTGTAACGACGACTCCGCGCTCCTGCAGTTGGCGTGCAATATCAGGCTCAACGCGGGTGGTGATGAACATCGGCTTGCCGTCCTGCGGGGTCTTGAACGTGCCCTGGATATATTGGTCGGAGACGGCAACCTCGCCGATCTTGCCCTCATCGAGATAGGTTTGAAACTCACTGTAGGGAATCTGCGCCACCTGCGTGGTGGTCGTGAAAATGTATTGAAACAGCATCAGGGCAAAGATTGCCGCGACCCAGTACCAGATATTGAACTTCATCTGCTTGTCCATTTCGCTGGCTCCTGGGCTGGTGGCGCGTCCACATGAGTTCGAAAAAGCGGCATCGCCGTCGCATCCGAAACGCGGCGGGAAGGAGGCGGTTCCCGCTCGACCTCACGGGGCGGGGGGTCGCCGTCCGACACTCTCTCATCGGTTCAACAACCACAAGAAGACAGAGAGAAGGATGCTGAGGAGCAGCCCGGTGGTGATCGGGATATAAAGCGTGAAGTTGCCGCGCTCGATCATGATGTCCCCCGGCAGCCGTCCAAGGCCGACGCGCTTCAGCCACGGCCAGAGAAGTCCGGCCGCGAGTATGAGGAGACCGATGATGATCAGAAGCCGCGACATAACGGCTCGATCCTACCGCACGCTGGGCGACAATTTCTACTCTGCATGTGCGAGGTTGCGAGCTATGCCGTCCCTGGGCACGAAGCGGCTACAAAGTGCTACAGCGCCGCGCGTCTGATAAGATGCGTGGCGCTGTAGGTCGAGTTCATTCAACCCAGGATCATCGTTGGTCTCAGTGCGCGGACGCAACCAGCACCGCTCCGTCCTCTTTGTCGTGGACCGCGAAACGGTCGAGCATATGGGCGCTCGCTGCATTGAGGCCGATGACCTCGACGGCGACGCCATGGCGGCGGTATCTCAGGACGACCTTGTCGAGGGCGCCGACAGCGGTGATGTCCCAGAGGTGCGCCTCGCTGACATCGATGACGACCTTTTCCAGCGGCTCGGCGAAATCGAAGGCGGCGATGAAAGCCTCCGTCGATGCGAAGAATATCTCGCCGTCGACGACATAAGTGCGTGCCTTGCCGCTGTCCTCGAGCCGAGACCGGACATGGAAGAGGCGGGCGACCTTGCCGGCAAAGAAGACGCCGGAAAGGAGCACGCCGACCAGTACGCCCTTTGCAAGATCGTGCGTGCCGACCGTGGTGACGACCGTTGCCAGCATGACGACGGAGGAGGGCAGGGGATTGCGACTGAGATCGAGGATCGAGCGCCAGGAGAAAGTGCCGATCGACACCATGATCATCACGGCGACGAGGGCGGCCATCGGAATGATCCGCACGAGGTCGTCCAGGACGAGAATAAGGAACAGAAGGAAGGCGCCGGCAACGAAGGTCGAGAGCCGTCCGCGGCCGCCGGACGTGACGTTGATGACCGATTGCCCGATCATGGCGCAGCCGCCCATGCCGCCAATGAGGCCCGAGGCGATGTTGCTCGCGCCCTGGCCGATACATTCCTGGCTCTTGTTGCTGGTCGTGTCCGTCATGTCGTCGACGATCTGCGCCGTCAGCAGCGATTCCAGCAGGCCGACGGCGGCTAGCGCCACGGAGTAGGGGAAGATGATCTGTAGCGTCTCGAAGGTCAGCGGTACCTGCGGCAAAGCGAAGATCGGCAGGCTCGACGGCAACTCGCCGAGGTCGCCGACGGTACGGATGTCCATGCCCGTCCAGTAGGCGATCCCAGTCAGAACGGCGATGGCCACGAGCGGCGAGGGAATAGCCTTGGTGACATGAGGGAAGAGATAGATGATCGCGAGACCCGCAGCGATCATCGCATAGGTCGCATGCGGCACGCCGATCAGCTCCGGGAGCTGCGCCATGAAGATCAGGATGGCGAGTGCGTTGACGAAGCCGGTGATGACCGAGCGCGAGACGAAACGCATGACCCGGCCGAGCTTCAGGAAGCCCGCGGCGATCTGGATGAGGCCCATGAGCAGCGTCGCGGCGAAGAGGTATTCGAGGCCGTGTTCCTTGACGAGAGTGACCATAAGCACGGCCGTGGCGGCGGTCGCCGCGGAGATCATGCCTGGACGGCCGCCCGCAAAGGCGGAGACGCAGGCGATGGCGAAGGAGGCGAACAGCCCCACCTTCGGATCGACGCCGGCAATGACCGAGAAGCCGATCGCCTCCGGGATCAGCGCAAGCGCCACGACGATGCCCGACAGGACATCGGCGCGGATATTGGAGAACCATTCGCGTTTGTAGCTGGCAATTGTCAATTTCATGATTTTCTTCGCAAGAGTAGCGCACCAGGCCGGTGGGAGGTCCGGCATGTCTCGGTTTGATGCTATTGCTTGTCTGGCGGATCGGCGGCCAGAAGAGCCACCCGGAGTTTCACCGGGTCCAGGGTGAATGAAGCCCTTATAGGAAACAGTCCTGCTGGAAGCAACGGTCTATTGTGCAGTGCCGCAATTTGCATCCGTGCCGCCCGCAAGGGCGGCTTGTATGTCCCTCAGCCTATGTGGACCGTGCCGCCACGAAGTTCTGCCATTCCTCCTCGCTCCCATGGAATACATTGAGGTCGATCCTGCCGTCGACTCCGTGCGAGAGGCCGGATCCCGAATATTGCCAGAAGAGCCATTTGCGGCCGGGATAGACCTTGGACGGGTGCGCGGCGACCGAACGCAGCCAGAAGGGATGGCTCGGAAAGGCGTTCTCGAGATTATCGCGATAGAAATCCGGTGCGGTATAGATGATCGGGCGCTGCCCGTAGTGCCGCTCCAGCTTGTCCATGAAGACCTGCATTTTCTCCCGCACGCGCGCGGGCGACGGACGCCGCTTGCAACTCGACTCGCCGTTCCACTCGACATCGATCACCGGCGGCAGGGCATCGGCTTCGCGCGGCACGTTGCGGATGAACCAGTCGGCCTGCTCCCCGGCCGTGCGGCACCAGTAGAAAAAGTGATAGGCGCCGCGCTTCAGGCCGGCCGCCTGGGCGCGGCGCCAGTTCTTCTTGAACATCGGGTCGAGATGGTCGCCACCATCGGTCGCCTTGATATAGGCGAAGTTCGCGCCCTGCGTCCGCAGTTTCTGCCAGTCGATCTCGCCCTGCCAGCGTGAGACGTCGACGCCGTGGACGGCAAGACTGTGCGGTGATCTCTTGCCGAAGTTGATCGGCTTGGCATCGCGGAAACGATGGCTGTAGACATGTGAACGCGTGCGGGGCACCGCGCCGATTGCGGGATTTTCCGGCGCGATGAATGCGACCGGCCTTTCCATCGGGACCGGCATGCCGGCTTCCCGTTCCATCTGAGCAAAGGCCCCCGCGTCTGGGGCGGGGCCGGCCCAGGCGAGCGCTTCCTGCGGCTCGGCCGGCGTCGTAGCAGGCCTGGCGGCGGCGGGCCCGACGGCGGTGGCGGGTACGGGCGCCGACGGCCGGACGACGGAACTGGTTGTTTCACCGGAAGGCCGCGGCGCAAGCACACTCTCCGGACCGGAACTGGATGCACAGCCCGCAAGCGTCAGGCAGGCGAGGATGAGGGCTGGCACGGCTGGAAAACGCATGGGAACCCGTACGCAAAACGACTGTTGAAGATGGGAGGCGATGCCGTCGCACTCCACGAGAGTGAAAATCCTAACCGCAGCTTACCAACAAAGGTTGAATCCGATCTTAACGGCCGTCGGATTTCGAGATCCGATCTGGCGATATCGTCCGCCAGGTCCTGACCTTAGCTCACTCGTGCAGGAAGCGAGGGGTGGTCGCGTTTTCGTCTGTCAACGAGTCTCGGGTTCAGGCGGCTTGTGTGGAGACTGAAATCGGTGAAGTCGCAGCTGTCCGGGACCTGCTGAAGGCGCTCCGCATGCATCCTCAAATAGCCGCGCGAATGGCCCGCTTCAGCGGCCGCTAGTCTTAGTCTAAGCGTGTGGGCTCATCCCAACGAAGTACAGCGGTCAAGTAATGAGCGCGGGCTAACGAAATTTGCGGGTACCGCTAACCCGATTTGAAACTCACAGCTGCGGAGCAGCTTTGGTACTCTAACTGGTAAGTCTGCTGATCAATCGGCGCTATGCGGCATAATTTGCCTGCAAATCGCGCCTGTCCGGAAGGATCGGTCATGGATCATGTAAACGGGCCCGAGGCGACCTGCGACAGGCCCGCACATGTCGGCAGCGACGGTCGCACGATGGTCGTTCCATGTCATCGCGCTCGCAAGACGTCAGTTGGGGCCATTCTCGGTCTCGTTTCGCTCTGCATCATTATGATGCTGCCCGGTTTGCCCGCAAAAGGACAGACGAAAAGTGATGACAGACTCGCCCCGCGAGACACTGTGGAGATTAGCGTTGCCGGATGGCATGCCCTGCTTGGCGGCGTAGCCGAGGCGGCGCTGCTTAATGGCACTTTTACTATCGGAGCAGGTGGGACGGTCGAGCTTCCGGTAATAGGACGCCTGCCCGCAGCAGGCCTCAGCGAGAGTGAACTGGCGAAGCTGATAACCGATCGCTTGCAGGCCAGGAGCGGCAGCGACCAACGACCGGTGACGACGGTCCAACGACGTACGCCGGCGCCCGAAGAGCCATCATCGGGGGCGATCAGTGTCGAGGCGCCTCCGCCTGCCGCGCAGCCGGACGTCGCAGGGCCGGCGGAGACGGAAAGACTGGGATCGGAACGATCCAAGGTAGACGCATTGCTTGGTGATCTAGCCGCCGCTCGCATGGAGCTTAAAGAGGCTCGCGACGAAGTGCGTGCAGCACACAAGGCTGCTCGTAGCGCTGCGATGCGGCACGATCGCCGGCTTGCTGCAGAGCGTCGACGCGTCGCCGCCCTGACCCAAGAACTCACCGCTGCCCGGGCCGATCTCGAAGCCGCGAAGGCTCGCCTGCAGCAGGAAGTAAACGCGGCCCGAAACTGGGATGCCGCGATCGCCACGGTCAGTGAGGCTCGTGAGTTGGTTGTGCGTGAACGCGCCAGGGGCGCCGAAGCGCAGGAGAAGTTCCTCGCGGCGCGCAAGGAAGTCGATGCGATGCGGCGTGCCGCCGACTACAGTGGCGAGCAGGCGCGAAGGGCGGGCGCCAAAGCGGCTGAACAAGGGCGGGCTCTTGAAAGTGCGCGACAGAGAGCCGAAGGGCTCGTGCTCAACCTGGCGATCCTGCAGCGCGAATTCGAGCGTGTGGGGGCCAAGTTGGCTGGAGCAGTGCGATCAAAGGCTGCTGCGCTCAGGGCGCGCAATGCTGCGGAGGCGTCGCTGGCAGATGTCAGGCAGGCCCTTGAAGCGATCCGGCGCAAGCTTGCCGCCAATGAAAGTACCCTTGCCATGGTTCGCCGATCGGCTTTCGAGGCCCGCGCTGAGTTTCGAGCGGCAAAACAGGCAGCCTCGCAGGCCGATACGCTTGCCAAGGTTGCGGCAAGCCTGGCTGACGAGGCGCTCGACGAGGAACGCGAGAAGGCAAGGTTGCTGGCGCGCGAACTCGAAATAGCCCGTGCGGAACGCGACGCGGCAAGGAAGGAACTCGCTTCGGCGGCACCGGGGGAGTCGCTTGGAGTCGATGACGAATCGAATGACCGCCACCTTACCGTGGAGCGCAGAGGCGGGCATAGACAGAACGCACGCGTCGGCGATCACCCGAGCGAGCGTGCCAAGACGGTGGCGCGCAAGGGTGTACGATCGGCTCGTGAGAGCGGGTCGCCAGAGGTCCGAAAGGCGGAGCTCGGCAAGTCAACGCCACGCGCTCGATCGGTGACGATCGTGCTCCCGGACGCGCTGCTCCCCGGCGGTCGCCCACCCGGTGCCTTTGGTAGACAGGGTGGAAGGCATTTTCCCGGGTTGCATGGCCCAAAATGAGGAGCCAGAAGATGCGTAAGCATTTAGCTGCCACGTTTGTGATCGCAGTCGCGATCGGACCCCCGTCAGCCCTTGCCTTAGACCTTGGCGCCAAAGTCGGTCCGGTTGGCGTCGGCGCTGAGGTGGGGATCGGCAAGAGCGGCGCCTCTGCAGGGGTTGGCACGAATGTCGACGGAATAGGTGGAGTAAAAGGCGGGACCTCGCTCGGCGCGAAGGATGGATCCAGTCTTGGGGTCAGCGGCAATCTCGGCGGCACGAGTGGCGGCATATCGGTAGGCTCCGGTTCCAAAGCCGGAGCTGCCGATTCCGGGGCCGGTTCAGGCGGTTCGGCCAACGGTTCTGGGTTGAGTGGTGGTGCCGGTGGTTCGACAGCAAGGTCCCAATCATCAGGCGGTGGCGGTACCAACACGATCGGCCCCGTTGCCCCGGCAAGGACCGCACGAGCATCCATCGTTCTGCCACGCATCCTTTGGCCGTTGAAGAGAAAGCGGGCCGCACAGGGGCGGGGCGAATGGGCCTATCCTTTGAGCGTCCCGTTGTCCATTGCTGCGATTCCGGGGACTCCGAGCACCGTCGTTCGCACCTGCCGGAAGGCGATCGCCTCGGCTGCGTCGCCGCTTGGCGCCGTGCGTGTACGTGCGGCAAGCGCCGGCTCGCTGCTTCGGCATCGCAGCGGGGTGCTCACCGCTCCACTTGCCGTCAGCATAGACTATGCAGGTCAGGACGGCATTCAGGTTCGCCAGGCGCGAGTCAGCTGTCGCCTAGATTCGTCCGGCAAGGTCATTGCGGTCATCTAATGTATGTCCCTGAAGGTGTGCAGCGGTCTTGCGGGCAACGACTTGCAGAAAACAAAGTCTGATCGCGGCGCGCCTTGCCGGAAATGCCGAACATCTTCAAATTTTCGCGGCACTTCGTAGCTCCACGGGAAAGCAAACTGCCTGTTCACTCAGACAACGGTACCCCGGCAGGCCCAGGCGATATTCGCAAACGACCTCGGTCCGTCGGCTCGCCCGGCCTGATAGGCGTCGCGAACGGCGGCATCGACGCGCGCCCGCTCCGCAGGGTCGAGATTGGCAACATATTTGCCGAGTGGCCCTTCGCCCGCGGCAATCGGTGCCCAGTAGTCGTCGAAGCTCTGGTAGTCCATGCGGATCACCAGCTCAGTCTCCACGACTCCCTTCAGGCCCTGTCCGACGAAGGACTGCTTCATCTCGCCCGGCTGCATCATCGGCTGCCAACAATAGCGCTCCCGCAGCTGGCGCCCGCCTTCGCTTAAGGCCGCCACCGTATCGACCATCATGCGCATGCCGGGCATGCCGCCGAAGTGATCCCAAACGGCGGCCGCGACCACGCCGCCTGGCCGAACGACCCGGCGCATTTCGGCCACGGCCCGGCCGGCCTCGGGCACGAAATGCAGCACGAGCAACGCCAGCGCGCGGTCGAACGTGCCGTCCTCGAAGGGCATGGCACAGGCATCCGCCTGCCGGATCGTTATGCGCTGGTCGTCGTTGCGCCGCGTAGCCGCTTCCACGAAGACGGGCGAATAATCAATGGCGGCGATCTCGGCGAGGTCCGCGCTCTCGGCAAGGGCAAAGGTCAGGCTGCCAGTTCCGCAGCCCACATCGACGACCTTTTCGCCGTCGGCAAGCCCCGCAAAATCGATGAAAAGCGGCGCGAGCCTTCGGCTCCAACGGCCCATGAGCTGCTCATAGCCGGAGGCGTCGTGGACATTGAAGTTTGAGGTCATCCAGGGTCTCCATACGCTCGCACCTATGCTAGTCCTGTGAGCCCTGGCTGCCAAGGAGCGGGCGACAGCATGGGCCTAATCTCGCTAACTCGATCGCAGGACGCTAATGCAAGTGCCGCAGCTTGTCCGGATTGCGTACGATATAGATCGCGGTGACTTTGCCTTCCTCGATTTCGAGTGCGGTCGTCTGGAATTCGCCGTCGGCTTCCAGCGTGACGAAGCCGGGCAGGCCGTTGATGAAGCCGGTCCGAACGAGTTTCGAACCGTGCTCCTTGAACAGCTTAGCGAGATGCGTCTGTACTTTCATCACTTCATCGAAGCCGATCAGCGGCCGGAGCGCCGCCGAGCGCTTGCCGCCGCCGTCGGCATGGACACTGACGTCGGCCGCCAGCATCGCGCCGAGTGCCTTCATGTCGCCGCTGCGGGAGGCATTGAAGAAGGCTGCCGCAAGCTCGAGCCCGCGGTCCTTCTCGACGCGGAAGCGCGGTCGCGCCTCGCGGACATGGGTGCGTGCGCGGGCCGCCAATTGGCGACAGGCAGCGGGGTCGCGCTGGATGGTTGCGGCGATCTCATCGAAGGCCAGTCCGAATACGTCATGCAGCAGGAAGGCCGCACGTTCGAGCGGCGAGAGGCGTTCGAGCGCAAGCATCAGCGGCAAGGTGACGTCTTCCTCCTCCTGTTCTTCAACGATCGGATCGGGAAGCCAGGGGCCGATATAGGTCTCGCGCTGGCGGCGTGCCGACTTGAGCTGATCGAGGCAGAGCCGGGTGACAGTGCGGCGCAGGAAGGCTTCCGGCTCGCGCACGGCCCTGCGGTCGGCCCCCATCCAGCGGATGAAGGCCTCCTGAACCATGTCCTCGGCGTCGGCCACGGAGCCCAGCATACGATAGGCAACGCGGATCAGCTTTGGGCGCAGCGGGTCGAAACTCGCCGCAGCGTCCCCGTTGGCCGCGCCCGACATCAGGCGACCGCCTTGGCGGCGGTTTTTGCCGCCAGCGCCGGATCGACCCACAGGCCAAAGGCGACGGCAATCCGGTTCCAGCCGTTGATGATGTTGATCATGAGCGTAAGCTTCACCTGTTCCTCCTCGCTGAACTGGTCGTTCAAGGATTGATAGGCACTTTCATGCGCATGTCCTTCCGAAAGGCGCGTCAGGGCTTCCGTCCAGGCAAGCGCGGCGCGTTCGCGATCGGTATAGCAGGGCGCCTCGCGCCAGGCCGACAGCAGGTATATGCGCTGCTCGGTCTCACCTTTAGCACGCGCCTCCACGGTATGCATGTTGATGCAATTAGCGCAGCCGTTGATCTGCGAGGCGCGGATCTTGACGAGTTCGATGAGGGAGGGTTCAAGGCTTGAAGCGACGGCGAGCGAAGTGCCGGTCCAGCTCTTCATGAGGGCAGGGGCAGCGATAAACGGATCGAGTTTGGCGGTCATGGTTGGCTTTCCTCTTGTTGGTTACGCCACCATGACGAGACAGGATCTGCCGGTGTGACATCCCGACGGATTTTTTCCGTGAGCTTTGATCCGGGCCAAAGGGGAAAACCTTGTCTGCTCGTTTGCATAACTGTAAGTGCCCGTGCCAACAATTTTTGCGAGTAAGCCAATGGACTTTCGTCTGGTTGCAGGGAGCATGGCGGTCGGGTGGGCATGCGTGATTGGACTTGCCTTGTTTGCTGATGCTCCGGGGCACAAACCCTCAACGGAAGCCGAGTATGAGAAAGCCGTCGCTGCCTTGAGGAAGCTTCCCGGGGCGGGAGAAGAGCTTGTGGTCAAGTGCGTGCACTGGACGATACCCGAAATTCAGAAATTCGATCTCGATGAGACATCTTATCCAGATCGAACCGCAATGGCGAAGGACATCTGCCGCCGCTTCGTCCAGGTCGTAGTCGATGGCAGATTTACACTCGCCGATGTCAACCGCTTGGGAGACTCCGATGTGTTGGAATTGATCGAGGAAGCGGAACTTCGCCAGCCACGGTTCCGCGACGAGTAGCAAGCGTCGTTGCCTGGCCGAAAAGTCGAGCATCTTCCGATTGAACGTCTTACGATAGGGACGTCAGAGAGCCAGTTATGATCCGGTGTCGCAGCATACCGATGATGATGTGAGGCGATGACTATGCAGATGAAACGCAGAACCATTATCCTTGGCGGCGGGGCACTCCTTGCCGGGGCGGGGACCGCCTTCATCGCCCTCGGCCGTGGCGGCGAGCCGATATCGCGGCATAGCTTCGACTGGAAGGCGTCCGACTTTCGCGCGGGCGGGACCGCGGCAGTTCCGGCCGATCTGCCGGAGCCGATTTTCCGAGCCGAACCGCAATGCGTCGTGACCTTCGCAAAGACGCTGGGACCCTGTCATACGAGCGATGTGCCGGTCCGCAAGGACGTGACCGAGGGTGTCGCGGGGTTGCCGACTCGTATCAGCCTGCGACTGGTTGAGGCAGAGAACTGTGATCCCATCCAAGGCGCCGACGTAGAGATCTGGCACACGAACGCCGACGGCGTCTATTCCGGACGGGCGGCGTCGATGTGCAATCGGGATGACACCGACGCCAGAAGCACGAGGTTTCTCAGGGGCCGGCAGATCAGCGACGAGAATGGCGTCGTCAGCTTCCTGACGGTCTATCCCGGCTGGTATTCAGGCCGCGCGGTCCACGTTCACCTGCGCATAATCGTGGACGATCGGGAACTGCTCGTCAGCCAGCTTCTCTTCGACGACGCACTGAGCGACCTCGTCTATGAGGGGCATCCGGATTATGCCGGCCGCCCCCAACGCAACACGATGAACGGCGGCGACAGCGTCTTTTCCTCCAGCGAGGCGGCACAGTTCATCCTTGATTTCGAAAAGCTCGATCCCGGTGTCCTGCAGGCAAGCTATACGATCGGGCTCGTGCGGTCATAGGGGCGACATCCAGAGTCTTCGGCAGCGTGAAGCGCGTCCGCTTCGCCCACAGGGCGATCGCGGCAAGCAAGCCGCAGCCGTGGGTATTGCGCGGATGGCGTCGGAGGCATGACGAGAGAGGCTTTCCAGCCACACCAGGCCAGCAAAGTTTCGGCTAACCGGAGGTTGCCGGGCTAGCGCAAGGTCGGCGCCTGTAGTACTCGCGTTCTGGCCAAATTCAACGGGCAGGAATCGAGATGACCGCCGACCGCCTCCGCTTTGTCCTCTTCCTCAACGGTGTATTCATCCTCGCTATGGCCCTCGCAATGCTTGTTCCGGCGATCGTCGATTTCGGTGCCGGCAACAACCGTGATGCGATGACTTTTGCAGGCGGCTTCGTCGTCAGTGCGGGCATCGGTTTGCTGCTCGTGGCGGCCTTCAACCAGGGGGACGTCGACCCAAAGGACAGCCGCACGGGGCTCCTGGTCACGGTCAGCGCCTGGCTCTCGGCCACCCTGATCGGAGCCATTCCGCTCTACAACTCGCATCTTGGCATCAGTTGGACCGATGCGGTCTTCGAAGCGGCGTCGGCTCTCACGACAACGGGCTCCACCGTTCTTTTCGGGCTCGATCAAATGCCGCCCGGCCTGTTGATGTGGCGCTCGCTGCTGCAATGGCTCGGCGGCATCGGGATCATCGTAATGGCGCTGAGCGTGCTTCCTGCCCTCCGCGTCGGCGGAATGCAGCTCTTCCGCGCCGAGTCCTCCGACGTCTCGGAAAAACCCTTCCCGAAGGTCAGGCAGATCGCCCGAAACATCCTGATCGTCTACCTGTCGCTGACCCTTCTCTGCGCGATAGCTTTCGACGTCGCCGGAATGACGACCTTCGACGCGGTCAATCATGCATTGACGACAATCGCGACCGGCGGCATGTCCACTAAGGACGCGTCCATCGGCTATTACAGCTCTCTGCCGATCGAAATCGTGGCGATCGTCTTCATGCTGATGGGTGCTCTGCCGCTGGCATTCTATGCGGTATTCCTCGTGAACCGGGGCAAGCGCAGTACAATTGAAGGCCAGATCAAAGCGTTTCTCCTCGTCGTCACGGCGGTGACGCTCGCCTGCACTGCATGGAATATTTCACAAGGCATGGCGCCGCCGACGGCGTTGCGACTGTCCGCCTTCAACGTCACGTCCGTCATCACGAGCACAGGCTTTGTCACGGCCGACTTTTCCAATTGGGGAAGTTTTGCGATGGGGCTCTTCTTCCTGCTCTATTTCATCGGCGGCTGTGCGGGCTCGACGGCAGGTGGCATCAAGATCTTTCGCTGGCAGATTCTGTTTGCGGGATCGGGAAGAGTGTTGCGGCAGATGCTCTTTCCAAATTCGCTGGTGCCGGTGCGCTTCCAGGGAAGGTCCGTCGATGACGTGGCGATCGGCAACGTCCGCAATTTCTTCTTCCTTTATCTCGTGACGACGCTGATCCTCTCCCTCCTGGTCATGGCGACCGGCCTCGATTTTCTCTCTTCCCTTTCGTCGGTGGCGCAGGGCATGGGAAATACCGGGCCGGGCCTCGGTCCCCTCGTCGGGCCCGCCACCAACTTCGCGGCCATACCCGACACGGCCAAGTGGCTGATCGCCATCTCGATGATCGTCGGTCGATTGGAGCTGGTAACATTCCTCGTCGTGCTGCAGCCGTGGTTCTGGCGGCGCTGACTGCGCATGGCTTCAAAAAGGTGGAGCTGCGCACCGATGCCGGGCTCGTCTGCGGAGCCTTTTCTGGCATCGAGATGCGCAACTCCTTCCGGTGACGGTCACGCTGTACTCCGACCGTACCGGACCTTGCCTCTGGTCCTGCCGAGCGGCGCGGACCGAGGCGATCTTGATCAGGCGGGTTCAGGAACGAGGCGCTTCGATCCGGCGAGAAGGCGATCGAAATAGCCGATCGTCTGCAGTAGTCCACCCGAGAGGTCCATTTTCGGGCACCAGCCGAACTCCTGCATGGCAAGCGAGATGTCCGGGCGGTGCTGGCGAGGTGCGTTGGTCGACTGCGGACGCAGGATGAGGTTTGACCGCGCGCCGGCAAGTCCAATTACCTGCTCTGCCACGTCGCCGATCGAAAACTCCATAGGATTGCAGAGGTCGATCGGAACCGGCAGCGATGCCGGCGATGCCATGATGCGGACGAAGCCGTCGATCAGGTCATCGGTAAACGAGAAGGAGCGGGTCCTCGAAGCGTCCCCGTAAATCGTGATGTCTTTTCCTGTCAGGGCCTTGAGAACGAAGTTCGAGATGATGCGGCTTTCGTCCGCGCGCATCCCGGGACCGTAAGCATTGAAGATGCGGACGAGGCGAACATCGACGTCATAGAGCCTGTGAAAATCAGAGAACAACGCCGCCGCGCAGCGCCTGCCTTCTTGGTACGAGGAGCGTCGCCCGAGGAAGGCGGAGTCGCTCCAATCGCTTTCCGTACGAGGATGGAGTTGCAGATCGTCGTGAGTGTCGGCGACCAAAACCTGGAGGATACGCGCGCCGCGATGCGCCGCGAGCTCCAGCAGGTTCAGTGACCCCGTCACGTAGGTTCGCATCGCCTGGATCGGGTCGGCCTGATAATGCGGCGGCAAGGCCGGGTGAGCGAGATGATAGATTTCGTCGACATCGAGATCGATCGGTTCGGCGATGTCCTGGGCTATGACGCTGAAGCCGTCGAAGCGCAAGAGCGGCGCGATGTTGCGCTCCAGCCCCGTCGTGAAATTGTCAACGCAATAGACCTGGTGACCGGCTTGCAGAAGGCGTTCGCAAAGATGTGAACCCAGAAAACCCGCGCCACCGGCCACCAGGATGATTTTATGTTCATCACATTTACGCAAAGCATTGCGTTTGACACCGGAAGCCGCACCCAAATAACGCGCGTGAAACTTTCGCAGATAGCTCACGACTACCTCCATCTAACGAGATACACGATTGTCGTTTGATATCGATGACACTGCACGGCGGCCGGATAGGGCGGCAGGAGCGTCGGTCTTTATTGGTCATTTCGCCGAAATTGATCTGGCGATAGCGACGGTTATTTAAATACAAACATAGGTCGCAAATGTCATTATCGCTACATCCTGAAAGTTATCCCCCCGTCCATTTCTACCGAAAAAGAGGTATAATCGCTGGGGTGGTGCTTATCCGCCTCGGCTTTTAGACCTGAGTGTGGAGCCCACTCGGCGGAGTATCAGCAAGCGAACCCCCGGCGATTGTGGGTTCGACAAATCCCGGCACTGGAGGCATTCGATGACGAGTGAGTCCGGATCAGGAGACGACCCGACAGATGCCCCGTCCTGGCCGGAGGCGAAGGAAAGACGGCGCTGGCCCCGCGAACCGACGGCCGGGAAGGAAAGCCACCCGAGCGGTCCGCCAGCGCTTGTACCCTTGCACTTCTCGACGGGCGAACTGCCGGCCGCGGCACAGTTTGCCGCATGGCGTGCGCACATGGCGCCGCTGCTCGAAGTTCGCTTGCCTGATGGCGTGCCTCCAGATCAAGGCTTTCCTGCCGAACAGACCGGCTGGCGTCTCGACGGTTTACTGATCGTTCAACAGCGCACACCGGCGCATAGCTATACCCGTTCCCGCGCCATGCTGCGCTCGAGTCCGATCGATCACTGGAGCTTAGGCATTTTACGAAGCGGACGGGCCTGGACGGAGGTCGACCGACGCGTCACGGAGACCGCTCCAGGCGACCTCTTTCTGCGCTCCCTTGGCTATCCCTATCGGGGACGAACGACTGAGGCCGCGGGCGTGTTTCTGTTCATGCCTTATGAGTTGCTGGCCGACGATGCCGGTATTCTGGAAGCCGCAAACAATTCGGTGCTTTCGGGCAGTCTCGCCGATCTGCTGCTGAACTTTATCAACGGTATCGAGGCGAGCCTCGGCGTTCTCAGGGCCGAAGAGCTTCCGCGGATCGTGCAGACAATGCGCGACATGGTGGTTTCGTGCGTCGCCGCGTCGGTGACGCCGAGTCCCGTCGGAGTCGAGACGAACAAGGGGATGATGGAGCGCGCGCATCGGTATATTCATCTCCATCTCAACTCAGCCGAACTCACGCCCGACGCCATCTGCCGAGCGGTCGGTATATCGCGAACGCGGCTCTACCAATTGTTCGAGCAGAGTGGCGGTGTGCTGAACTATATTCGCAAGCGTCGGCTCCAGCACGCATACGCGGCCCTAAGTGACCCGACCGATAGCCGTTCGATTGCCGAAATCGCGGAAGCCGCCGGCTTCGACGTGGCGGCCAATTTCACGCGTGCCTTCAGTCACGAATTCGGGTTGAGCCCGCGCGAAATCCGAAAGGCAGCCGCCACCCACCGGCCGATCTTGGCCGTCACTCCTACCAGGCAAAACCGTGGCGCAACAATCGGCGACTGGCTTGATCCCCCTGGAAGGTGAAATCCGCAACGCCGGGCGATCCCGCGCGTTCAAGCAAGCCTGAGATCGACCCCCGGGTGCAACTTCTTGAGATTGGGCAGGGACTTCGTCTGCCAGGGATATTCCGAGCTCCCGCGGACGGTGAATTGCACGTTCGGTCGCTTGCGCGCCTCGATGGTGAGCTTTGCGAGCAAGTTGATGCCGGACGAATTGAGGAACTGCAACCCCGTAAGATCGACGGTCAGTCGTTCCGGCTCGGATTCAAGAATGCCCAGCACCAGCGCAAAGATCGGCGCATAGGCCTCCGTGCTGGGCAGGCGCATCGTCCCGTCGAAGTAGACGTCCTTGCCCTCTGACCAAACGCGATATTCTTCTTCTTTAATTTCCATATGATCACCGCCCATCAATTCGTCAAATCTGGAACTGCAATGGACGCGTAGGTCTCCAGCGGGATTCTGCGGTCCTCATCGCTGGATCCAAAAACCCAAGCAAAGTGAGCACCATAATCGCTCATGAGCGTCAGAAGTCCAAGCCCCGAACCGCCGGCGCCCGTAGCGGCGTTCGCTTCGATCCTTTCGATCAGCAGGTCGCCCGGGTCCCCGGCCGTAATCTCGGACAAGAGATGCTGAAACCGCTCCGCACTGTCCTTGTCGACGAAATTGGTGACCTTGGTCCGGAAGGCACTGTCGGTGACGGATGCCTCCACGATGATCTCGCCCGATGCGCGGAACTTCACGGCATTTTCGATCAGTTCATTGGTGAGGTAGCCGACATTGTGCCGCACGTCCTTGTAGAGCTTACGCGACGCGCGATAGCGCAGCGCCACGAACTCCGCCACGAAATCCGAGGTCATGGCGCAGTGCTTCCAGCTCAAGTCGAGCGGCCCCTCGAACAGCCGAAGCGTGGTCACGTCATCGCCGTTGCCGATCGCGAGATCGGCCAATCCATATAGGGTCGTCATCCGCTTACCTGTGTCTCATCACTACCAACGTTATGTCGTCGTGGATCTTCTGCGCACCGATATGTGCCATCAGATCTTCGATGATCCCGATCTTGACCTCCTCGGCGTTTCGGCCATAGCGGCGGCGGGCGCTCTCGCAGAGCCGCTCTATGCCGAAGAGTTCGCCGTTCCGATCTTCGGCCTCGGTCACTCCATCCGTGTGGAGGATGATCATGTCGCCGCAACCGAAGGGAACTTCCCGAATCGCCACGAAAGGCGAGATATCCGGCTCGAGACCGATCGGCAGGCCCAGATCGAGCGTGTCGATACGTTCGACATTTCCCGGGTCGCGGATCACGATCAGTTCCTCGTGCTGACCGGACAGCGTCAGGCGCCCGCCTTCGTAGTCGAGGAAGGCGAGGGAAAGGTGCTTGTTCGTGCTGGTCCTGGTTATGTTCTTGTAAATGGCGCGGTTCACGCGATTGAGGAACAGCGCAGGATCCATCTCGCCCGCTTCCTGCAGCGCCCGGGTGACGGACTGGACCATCAGCATCAGCACGCCGCTTTCAAGCCCGTGCCCGGTGACGTCTCCGATTCCGATCTTCAGTCTCGACCCGTCCTTCAGGACGTCGTAATAGTCGCCGCCGACCTCGTCGGCCGGGCGCATATAGGCCGCGATCTCCAGGTCTTTGATCTCCTCGAGCTCGCCGGCCTTCGGCAGCACCATCATCTGAATGCGGCGGGCAACAGCCAGTTCGGCGCCGAGACGCAGGTTCTCGCTGCGCAATTGCTCGTTGAGGGCGGAGATCTGCAGGTTCGCGTCTTCGATCTCCCTGGTGCGATCCTCGACGAGCTGTTCGAGGTTTTCGGTGTGGTAACTGATCTGTTCGGCCATGCGATTGAAGGCCGCGCCGGCTTCGCCAACCTCATCGCGGGTCGGGATCGCCACCCGGACGGAATAGTCCTTGACCTGAATGCGCTTGGCGGCCTCGGCAAGCGCGCTGATGCCGCTCGTAATCCGCTTGGATATGGCGAACACCGCAGTGATGACGAAGAGCAGCGATACGAGCAGCGCCAGGACCTGATAGATCAGGATCCTGTTCGTCGCTTCAGAGATACCGGCCTGGGCGGCAAAGAGCGACGCATAAATCTCCCGCTCGGGAACCACGATGCCGAGCTGCATCGTCTCGCGACGAACCGGCCCGGAAACCCAGAGATTGCTCGGCTGCAACTGCTTCAGGAGGATCAGGTAGGGCACCTTCTCGCCGTTGTCATTGAGATAGACGTGCTGCAAAAGGCCGTCGCGATCGAGCGGCAGGTTGGCGATAGCCGATTGGGCGCTTCTGCGCAGTGACCGATCCAGGCCGGTGACGCCCTGGCTCCCCGTCTCGTTCGCCGCCCGGAGGCCCATCACCCTTTCCCCGGTTGGATTGATCGCGACGACGTTGCCGTCCGACATGGCCAGGAAACCGAAGCCGCTGTCGGCGACACGGACGTTTTCGACGATTTCGGCCAATTGATCGAGCGTGATATCCGCGCCGGCGACGCCGGCGACCTGTCGACGGTCGCGCGACCACAGCGGCTCGAAGAAACTGACAATGAGTCTGCCGGTGATCGCATCCGTATAGGGCGCCGTCTGGGTGATGTCCTTCTGCACCGGGCGCGACTGCGGATCTATCGCCCATTGCTCCCAGGATTCGTAGAGCCCGGGAAAGAAAAAGGTCCAGAAATTCTCGCTGTTGTGCCCCGGGTAGAGCTCATCGAATGTCTGCGCCTGGTCCGTATAGGGCGCCGTCCTGAAGATCGGCCGCTCCTTGGGGCCGATATAGTACATCTGCAGCTTCTGCTGACCGTTTGCCAGAAGGCTCGGTGCGACGAGATCGAGCACGGCACTGTTCTCGATCTCTGTCTGGACTTCCGGGAGCGGATTGTGGCCCGCATCGAGAAGATAGCCCCAGACGCTGACGACCGACAGCGGTCCGGGCAGGTTCTGCGCCCATCCGCCCTTCTCGTTGTATACGACGTTCACGGTGCCCGGCACGCCACGGGCCATCGCCTCGCCGATCTGGGATTTTCTCACCGGACGGTCGATCTGTGCCTGAAGAACGCCCGCCAGCGTGCCCACATCGGAATGGACCTGGCTCAGAAGCAGGTTCACGCGAGCCGCCGTCGATTCGGCATAGGAGCGGATATAGTCCTGGTTTGCCTGCTCCAGGCCCTGGCCGACCTCGGTGGCGGCATCGCGCGACAGCCTCTGCACGTTCCAAAGCGCAAGACCGCCGGTGACGAGGAGGTCGAAGAGCACCGCCCCGCCGACGACCAGGACAAATTTGGCGCGGAATGAACGCAAGCCGATGCCCGGGGTCTCTTGCGCGGCCCCCTTCATAGCGGTTTGCGTCCGGAGGCCGCCCAGATCGGCCAGCCGGCGTAGCCCTTGGGGTGCAGGGCGGCGAAGATATGATCCTGGAATCCCTGGCGGAAGCGCCGGATGAATTCAGGCGAGTCGCCGCGTTTCACCGCCATTTCGCCGGCATAGACGTTCTCCCAGGCGGCGATTATGTCGGCGAAGTCCTGCGGGTCGCCATCTAGGTTGCTGACCATGAAGGATTCGACGCGAATGTCTTCGAAGCCGGCATCGGCCAGATAGCGCCGGCTCTTCGGCCCCAGCTCCACGTCCATCTCGAAATGACCGAAGAGCTTGGCGACCTCTTCATAGGTCCATTGGATGCTCTGCGACCGGGGCTCGCCGAGACAGTGAGAATTCTTCTCGTTGGTGACGTAGACGCGGCCGCCTGGCTTGCAGATCCGGTAGAGCTCCTTCAGCAAGACGTCCGGCTGGTTGAAGATCTGCAGCGAATGACGGCAGGTCACGAGGTCGAACTGGTCGGACTCGAGCAGCATTTCGGACGCGTCGCCATAGGTATATTCGATATCTGTGATTCCGAACTCAGCCGCGACGTTGCGCGCATAGGCCAGACTCGCCCTCGAATGGTCCAGCGCCACGATCCGGGCCGGGTGGAATTCCTTGCGCACGAGCGCGGCGAAGTCTCCGATGCCGCAGCAGATGTCGGCCATCGCGATGCCTGCGCGCATACCATGGCGCGGGAGAATCGTGCGCTCATGCCGCCAGGTCATCTTCGTCTGTGTGCGCAGGATCGGAATGAAGCTCGTATCCTCGACGAAATCCTGGCCGGGATAGAACTTCGAGTCGTAGACCTCGACGCTGATCTGCGGCTCAATCTTGCCGAGATGCCGGAACATGCGTTCGGTCCAGCCGACGACGCTGGAGGTGACGACGACGAAGCGCAGGTCCGTCCGCGCCCGGCACGCATCGAGCACCACGCGCGAAAAAGCGTGGAAGGCGGTGTTGTTCATCTGCGCAAGCCGCTTGACATTGATGTAGAGCACGCCGCGCGCGCCATCGACCGCGTGCCTGAGAGCCGTAACGGTTGCCGCGATCTCATCGACGGTACGTGGACGGATCACGCCTGCAAGGGAAAACTCCTGGCTGTTGGCGTCGAACTCCGCCTGATAGGGGGTGGAAAGGACGGCGGTATTCAACTGACTATTCCTTCGAGTGGCAGATCGACGACAAGCGTGATGGACGGGGAAGTCTTTTCGTCCAGGCTGATCTCGGCCTCGAAGTTGATCGCAAGATCCAGAAGAATAACCTCGCGGCTCGGGGAGAGATCGTTGGAAATGGCGTCGAGATAGCGGTCGTAGGCATCCTGCTTACGCGTCTTGGACACCGCTTCGCGGTAAAATTGTCGCTGGCTGGGCGGACAGGGAAAGGTGAGCTTTACCCGCTCCTTCGGACCTTGGCGATAGACAGTACAGCCGATCCGGCCCTCGGGCGAGCCGCCGCGGAACGAGACTTCCAGAAGCTCGTTGAGCGCGGAGGAGAAGAAGTTCGAATGTCGAACGGGATCCGTTCGGTTGTGGCTGATCATCCGCGCCATGAAAGACGACAGGTGATCGCAATGATCCCAATCGGACAGGAAGGTCCCCATCTCCATTTCGAGCTCGATGAGAGGTTCGAAATGCGCTTTCGCTTGGGCTGCATTCATGCCGCATCCTCCTTTCCGTAGGTCCGGCCTCTTTTCGGCTTCCTCCGCTGTCATCGCGTCCCGGGACGCAAGCCCTGATTCCGGTCTGCGCCAAGCCCCGGAAAATCGGCGGGCGCTGTCGACGTGTTGCGAAGGAAGTCTCCGATCGCCTCCGCGGGCAGAGGAAAGCCAAGGAAATATCCCTGCAGCCGATCGCATCCTTCTTTGCGCAGCCAGTTCATCTGTCCCTCCGTCTCCACGCCCTCGGCGGTCACATGCATACCAAGCCCGTGGGCAAGCGCAATGATCGATCGAACGATCGTCTGGCCTTTTTTGTCGTGCTCCAGGTCCTTGATGAAGTACTGGTCGATCTTGATCGTATCGAAGGGGAAATTCTTCAAATAGCTGAGGGAGGAGTAATAGGTGCCGAAGTCGTCGAGCGAGATCTGCACCCCGAGCACATTCAACGTGTTGAGTGTATCAAGATTATTCGTCGTTCGCTCCAGGAGTACGGACTCGGTGATTTCCAGCTCCAGGCGTTCGGCGCGGATGCCGACCAGATCGAGGACGCGGGCCACCCGATCGGTAAGGCCCGCGTGCAGGAACTCCGCCGGAGACAGATTGACCGCGACGGTGAAATGGGGCGGCCATGTCATCGCGGTTCGGCAGACCTGCTCCAGAAGCCATTGGCCGATCCCGCTCATGAGGCCATCCGCCTCCGCCATGGGGATAAAGACGCTCGGCGGTATGATGCCGATCAAAGGGTGCCGCCAACGCAGCAATGCCTCGAAGCCGACGACCGCGCGGGAAGGGCTGACCAGCGGTTGGTATTCGATGAAGAACTGGTCCTCCTCAAGGGCGGTGCGCAGGCTGCGGCGGAGCATTTCCCGTTGCTCCAGCACGATGAGCATGGAGCGCGTGAAGGTCCGTGCGCGATTGCGGCCATCCGTCTTCGCCGCATAAAGCGCGATGTCGGCTGCTTTCATCAGTTGCTCGATCTCGTTGCCGTCCGCCGGGGCTACCGCTATTCCGACGCTCGCGCCGACGAAGGCGTTGATGCCGTCGACGGTAAATGGCGGTCTGAAGGCCCCGATAATCGCCTCCGCGAGTTGCTCGGCCTCCCTGGGCTGGTCTGCCCGCCACTGGATCACCGCGAATTCGTCGCCGGCCAGCCGGTAGGCGATTTCGTGTTCCCCCAGCACGCCCCTGATACGGTCGGCGGCCATCTTGAGAACGATGTCGCCGGCGCCGTGGCCGAGCGTGTCGTTGATCGGCTTGAAGTCGTCGAGATCGATCTGCATGAGCGCCAGGCTCGCGCCGCTCGGCACCGGCAGGGCGCTGCGCAACTGATCGCTGAAGTGCCGGCGATTGGGCAAGCCGGTCAGGACATCATGGGTCGCCTGGTGCAGGAGCAGCGCGCGGTCGCTCTCTCCTTGGGTCGACGTCTCGCGGCAGACGGCGCTGCCTTGCGCTTCGACGACCCCAAGGCCACTGCCGGTGCGGAAGACGATCAGGGTGAGGCGTGTGTTGCGGGTCGTATCCGCGACCTCGATGCTTCGGGGCAGGCCGTGTGCGACGACGAAGTCGACGGCCGCCCTCGGCCCAGGAGCCAGCAGCTCCGGATAGACATGCCACAGGGACGCTTCGATCAGGCCGTCGATCGCATGTGTCTCCTCGTGCATGGCAGAGGCATCGACCAGAGTGAAGCTCTCGTCATAGAAGGAAACGATCTCGTCGGTATCGGCGAGGAATTGACGGTCGATAGCTGGCATGCTCGCACCAACGTCGGGCATTCTTTCCTCCAAATCTCCGTCGCCTGCCGCTTGCATCGCCCTTCCGGCCCGCACGCGACAACACGCCCGTGACCCAACTCAGTGTTGTTTTCCGGCGCAGCCTTACCCCTCAAAAGTTACCGCGTAAGATGTCGTGGTCAATGCTGTTCGAGCAGTAGAGGTATCGAATTTCGAAACACTTGGCCACACCTGTGTCTTTCAGGGGCAGGGAGATGATTTTCAACCTGTGGCTCGAAAGCCCGCAGTTTTGAGGGTTGTCCCGCGCCGAATACCGATGAATCCTGTTGCGGAGTGGCGCGCGGGCAAGGTCGAGGAGGCGAGCCCGCGCACGGATCACGATGATCCCGGGTGACGCGACCCGGGATCATCGTGATCGCTCCCGCATAGGCGCGGCAGATTGGAGCGCCGAGGTAACCTTTTGAATTGCGGCGTAATTCCTCGTGATCTCCGGCCGAAGAACGATGCAGCGGCCGGGACGCAGGCGGAAGGTCCGCATGGAGTTACTCGCATCCGGCGGGCAGGTCGGCCGGAGCCGGTTACATCTGGCGAGAAGGCTGGCCTCGTCGTAGAGCTTGCCACTGTTTGGAGTACGGACAAACGCTCGATGATCCTGAACCACCGCATTACGCGCATCACGATCGGCGTTCTGCTGCTGGTGCTTGTGGCGGTCGTGCTGCTGCCCGGCTTGACCGGCTTTACAAGTCTGGATGGTACCGTCAATGCGCGCCTCGCAGTCGTCAACGCGCCGATCGACGGCGAGATCGCCGGGCCGCCCGCGCGAATCGGGACGCCGGTCAGCGAGGGCGAGGCGATCGCGGCCATTCGCAATTCGCGCGTCAGTCGATCGGTTCTTGCTTCCCTGCGCGCCGAACACGGAACCGCGCTGAGGCGCATAGCGGCGCTCGAGCGCGAGCGTGACGCGCTGGTCCGGCTGCGCGATCAGCTCGCAGATCGGCTGGAAGTCTTCAAGAGCGCGACGATCGCCAGCCTGGAGAGGGAGCTCGAGATACTACGCAAACGGGTCGAGGTGGCCGAAGCGCAGGATACGGTCGCCCAGGTCGAGTTGGACCGTCGCCAGCAGTTGGAAACCAGAGGCATATTCACCCGCAAGATGGTGGAAGCGGCTCAGGCCGCCGGTGCCGCCGCGGGGGGTGAGGTGGAGATCAACAATCTCACCGCCGAATTGCTCGAGCAGCGCCTCGCCGCCGTGCGCAAGGGCATATTCGTGCTCGGCGACGGACAGAACGACGTGCCGTATTCCCGCCAGCGCCAGGACGAGGTGATCGTTCGCATCAACGACCTCAATTCGCGGATCGCGGAAAACAGGACGCGGGCGAGCCAGATCGGAGTGCAGATCGCCGAGGAGGACCGGCGCGTGCGAAACCTGGAAGCGGCAACGGTGACATCGCCCTTCGATGGGGTCGTATGGAGCAGGAACATCGTCAGCGGCTCGAACGTCGTATTGAACAACGAGATGATGCGCATTCTCGACTGCCGCGACCTTTACGTCGATATCCTCGTTCCGGAAGTCGACTATGACGAGATCTATCCGGGGCGCGAGGCGGAGATTCGGCTCCTCGGGCGCAGCGACGTGTTCAAGGGCCAGGTGCAAGCGGTGAAGGGCAGCTCCGCCGTCGTGGAAAAGGATCTGGTTGCCGCCACCATACCGGAAGCCGACGAGCGCAACGCCCGGATCCGGATCCTGCTTGCTCCATCTGCGCTCAATACCGACTTCGCCAATTTCTGCCAGGTCGGCCGGACGGTACACGTGCGCATTTCGAAGCGCACGGTCCGGTTCTCGCAATGGATTGAAAGCCTGTGGTTCAGTCTCTTCTAGCTCTGGTGCCAACCCTTGCGGTCGTCGCCATCTTCCTGATCGGACCCTTTAACTGGTCGCGTCATCGAAGCTGGGCGCGCACCGTCACCTGTGCTTTCGTCGGATTGGTCGCCCTGCGCTACATGGCCTGGCGTCTCACCGAGACCGTACTTCCCTATCCCCGGGACGGTGTGAATTTCTATTGGGTGTGGTTCGTCTTCATCGTCGAAGCGCTCGCCTTCATCGAGGTCGTGCTCTTCCTGATCCTGATGGGCCGCTACGTCGACCGCAGCGCCGAGGCGGACCGGCTCGGGCGGTCGTTCTTCCAGCGCCGGCAGAGCGAACTGCCCGCGGTCGACGTTTTCATCCCGAGCTACAACGAGCCGCTCGACGTCCTCGAAAGAACGATCGTCGGCGCGCTGGCACTTGACTATCCGAAGGACAAGCTGAAGGTCTATGTGCTCGACGACGGACGTCGCGACTGGCTCAAGGCCTTCTGCGAGGGCCGCGGCGCGATCCATGTAACCCGAAGCGACAATGCGCATGCCAAGGCCGGCAACATGAACAACGGCCTGAAGGTGCGTTCCGGTGACTTCGTAGCCATCTTCGATGCAGACTTCGTGCCCTATCGGAATTTCCTCAGGCGGACCCTGCCTTTCTTTTCGGATGAGACGATCGGCATCGTGCAGACGCCCCAGCACTTCTTCAACGTCGACCCGGTACAATCCAATCTCGGCCTCGAGAACATCTGGCCCGACGAGCAGCGGCTGTTCTTCGACGAGATCGCGCCTAGCCGCGACGGCTGGGACGTGAGCTTCTGCTGCGGCTCCTGCTCGATCGCGCGACGCAAGGCCGTGGACGCGATCGGCGGCTTTCCGACCGAATCGATCACCGAGGACCTGCTCACCACGCTGTCGATGCTGAACAAGGGATACAAGACCCGCTACCTGAACGAGCGCCTGTCCATGGGGCTGGCGGCCGAAAACCTGACCGGCTATTTCGTGCAGCGGGAACGCTGGTGCCAGGGGGGCATCCAGACGCTCTACCTGCACAATGGCCCGCTCCTCGGACCGGGACTTTCCCTTTTCCAGAGAATCATGTTTCTACCGCTCTCCTGGCTCGTTCAGTATCTCGTACGCTTCGTCGTCCTCCTCGTGCCGGTCATCTATCTCTGGTTTGGGGCGCTGCCACTCTATTTCACCGGCGTTGAGGACTATGTGTCCCACCAGGTGCCGCTGCTTGCGGCCTATTTCCTGTTGATGCTGTGGATCACGCCGACCCGCTACCTGCCGGTGGTCTCCAGCGCCGTCGGGACCTTCGCGGCCTTCCGCATGCTGCCGACGGTGATCTCGAGCCTGGTGCGGCCGTTCGGCAAGCCGTTCAAGGTGACTCCCAAAGGCAGCGGCAATGAGGAAAATGTCTTCGACGCTTACACCTTCACCTGGATTGCCGGCTTCATCATCGTGACCGCGGTCGGTCTCGTGATCAACATCGTCCCGGAAACGGCGCGCATCGAGGGCGCCTTTTCGGTGATCGCGGCGCTGTGGGCCGGGATCAACATCGTCGTGCTCGTCATCGCTTCCCTGATCTGTTTCGAGAAGCCGCGGCGCCTCTTTCAGGCATTCAAACTGGACGAGCCCGTCAGCGTCGACGGCTCGCAGGGCCGCCTCGTCAGCCTTTCCCTCGAAAAGGCAGTGGTCGCGGTTCCGACCGAAGCGCGATTCCAATCCACATGCGTGCGGCTCGACATCGACGGCTTTGCGCCGATCGGGGCCGAACTCAGGCAGGTGACGCAACGGCGCGGCGACATAAGCCGCTCCGGCGACAAGCGGCGCTACTATCTCCATCTTCACTTCGGGCTTGAAGGCGCGGAGCGGGACAAGATGATCGTCAAGCTCTATACGGGGCGCTATTCCCAGGACATTCCGGATATCGACAAAGTAGCCGTCTCCGTGAACCTGCTGCTGCGCGCCTTCGGGCGCACGCGCACAGCCTGATGTATGTCGAGCGCGCGGCGCCGTCGTCACAATGGAAGACAGACGACCGGCCCCGGATGCGCGTTGGGGCCGGCCGTGATGCTTCAGGTCGCCTCGGTTTCGAGGCCCGGAGTGGTACAGCCGCCGCAGGCCGAAGCTGACGCCGGCATCAGAATTCCTCCCAATCGGAGGCAACCGCCGCTGCGGCTGTGCCGCGGCCGCCGAAGGCGCCGGCGAGCTTGCGGGAAAGCGCGCGGGCGGGTGAGGTGACCGGTTTGCTGTCCGGGGCGGCGATGCGCGGTGCCGCCGTGCCGGCGTCGATCCTGAAGCGGGCGATCAGCCGCGCGAGGTTCGCCGCCTCGTCGGCGAGCCGGTTGGTCGCCGCCGTCGATTCCTCCACCATCGCCGCGTTCTGCTGCGTCGTCTGGTCCATCTGGTTGACCGCGGTCGAGACTTCGGAAAGCCCCGTCGACTGCTCGCGGGCGGCGGTGGCGATCGAATGCACATGCTCGTTGATCTTGACGACATGGCCCCGGATCAGGCCGAGCGCCTCGCCGGTCGCCGTCACCAGCTTCACTCCGGAATGGACCTCGTCGCCCGAGCGCGAGATCAAGGCCTTGATGTCCTTGGCGGCATTGGCCGAGCGCTGGGCGAGCTCGCGCACCTCCTGGGCGACGACGGCAAAGCCCTTGCCGGCGTCTCCGGCGCGGGCCGCCTCGACGCCGGCGTTGAGCGCCAGCAGGTTCGTCTGGAAGGCGATCTCGTCGATGACGTTGATGATCTGGCCGATCTCGCCGGAGGCCTGCTCGATCTTGCCCATCGCCGAGACCGCATCCTTGACGACGGCGCTCGACTGTTCGGTGCTTTTGCGCGCCTCGTCCACCATGTGGCTGGCTTCCGTCGCCCGCTCGGTCGAGCTCTTCACCGCCGCGGTGATCTCTTCGAGTGCCGAGGAGGTTTCCTCCAGCGAGGCGGCCTGCTGCTCGGTGCGCTTGGAAAGATCGCCCGAGGCGACGCGCATCTCGCCGGCCCCGCCATTGATCGTGTCGATCGCAGCGCGCACCTCGCCAAGCACCGAGCGCAGGTTCGCCATCGTCTGGTTGACGTTGGTCTGAAGCTCGCCGAAGGCGCCCTGGAACTCGCCGCGCATGGTTTCGGTCAAGTCTCCCTCGGCCAGCGCCGAGATCACCCGGCGGGTTTCGGCGACGCCCTTGTCGACCGAGGTCACCAGTTCGTTCACCTGGGCGGCGAAGCGGTTGAGGTCGGCATTGTCGTAGTCCCTGGTGATGCGCCTGGTGAAATCGCCGGCAACCGCCGCCTGGACCACCTCGCCGATGTTCGACTGCAGATCGGCGCTCTTTGCCTGCAGTGCGGCTTCGTGGGCGTTCAGGTCACGCACCTTGATGCCGTTCTCCTTGAACACCTCGACGGCGCGGGCCATCTCGCCGATTTCGTCTTGGCGCTTCGTGAAGGGAATGTCCGCCTCGAGATTGCCCTCGGCAAGCTCGCTCATGCTGCCCGTCAGGCTGCCGATCGGACGGGCGATCGACCGTGCGCCGAAGATTGCGGATCCGATCAACAGCAGCACCATCACCAATGCCATGGCATTGTTGACCAGGCTGGCAGTCGATTGGATCTGCCGGCGCTCTTCGATTGCCGCCGCGGTGTTGGTCTTGGCAGTTTCGACCCCGACGTCGACCGTCTTCGTCATGACTTCCGCCGTCGAGTCGAGCGAGAAGCGAAGCTCCTTTTCCTTGGCTTCGAGGCTGGCATCGGCGGACACCGTGCCAAGCTTGGCTTCGATCACCTTGGCCAGTTCCTGACCCGCGCCAAAATACGATTCGGCTTCTTCCTTGATCGACTTCACCCGGTCCTGGTTGGCCCGGATTGTCAGCTGAGCGAACGCCTCGTCGAGATATTTCTGCACGGAAGCGTAGCGCTCCTGCAGGGCGATCTTCGCCGTGGCTACCTCTCCCGCCGTCTGGGCCAGACGCAGGTCGCGCGTGGCGATCTGCATGCCGCGCACGGAGGCCTTGGCGTCGACCAGGCTGCGGGCGATGTCTGCCTGGACACGTCCACGCGTGATCGCATCATTGACTTTCTGCTCCAGGTGCCAGCTCGCAATGGTGATGATGACCATTGCGAGTATGCCCGCTCCGGACATGAGTGCGAGCTTGGCGGTGATGCGCGTGAAAATTTTGGAAAGCATTGCAACCGTCCTTCTGGATCGCTGCAAAAAGGTTTCATGGCTTCTGGCAGGCGAGTGGGAAAGAGGGCCGATCGAGTCATTCGCCCGGCTGGGGTCGTGCCCGTTTACCGTGGAAAAGCGTCGCCGCAGCGCCGCAACCCGAGGTCGCACGTTTTCGACCTGCTCGCATACATTGACCGCAATGGTTACTAATTTACTCTTTTCTCTTGTATAAATTTTCTATTGTCGCGCTATACGGATAGGGATGCGCAGGCGGGATAGTCCGGATTGGCTCAAGCAGTCGGAATGAGCGCCTATTAAGTGGGCACTTATGCCAACAGTTGCCAATTTTTGAGCAGCTCGGCCGTGGCCATCACCTGCGCCGTTCGAATTCGTTAGCGCATCGGTCCGAAAAATCGGAGCCGATTCTCCCAAAGCTCGATGCGCAGTTTCAAAGAGTTACAGCGCCATTGCGCGTCTGAAACGACGCGCGGAGCTGTAGGTGTTGTCGCTTTGGCATGCTCCTTGCTTCCGTTTTGACGAGCCCGGGCAGAAGCCGCCGGTGGCGCCCAATGGCGGGCGCCAGGAGCAGAGTCGCTGGTGAGGTCAGGCGCCGATGCGTGCAGACCGCTGTTCGAGGCATCCCCAGTAGTCAACGAGTTGAATGGCGCGATTGCGACGCGCGCCGGGAGAAGCGATGTCCGCTCTGCACCAGACCCATAAGATCTCTCTGAACGACCAGTCCCGTGCCCTGTGGATCTCCACGGCCGCTTTCACCATCTGTTTTGCCGTATGGACAATCTTTTCCATCATCGGCGTGCGCATCAAGGACGAGCTAGGTCTCAGCGAGGCGCAGTTCGGCCTGCTGATCGGTACGCCGATCCTCACCGGCTCCCTGGTGCGGATCGTCCTCGGCATCTGGACCGGTCGCTTCGGCGGCAGGCTCGTCTATACCGTCACCATGGTCGCTGCGGCAGTGGCCACCTTCCTGCTCGCCCATGCCACGACCTATCCGCAGATGCTTCTTGCGGGCCTCGGCGTTGGCCTTGCGGGCGGTTCCTTTGCCGTCGGCGTCGCCTATGTTTCGCCCTTCTTTCCGCCGCAAAGGCAGGGCACGGCGCTCGGCATCTTCGGTGCCGGCAATGTCGGCGCGGCGGTGACCAAGTTCCTCGCGCCGCTCCTCCTTGTGCCTTTCGGCTGGCAGGTGGTGGCCGAGGTCTGGGCCGCCGTCCTGTTGCTGACGGCGATCGTCTTCTGGTTCACGACCAATGATGATCCACAATTCCGCGCCCGCCGCTCTGGCCGCGCGCCGCGCAAGGGACTGGCAGCCGAATTCGCGCCGCTCCGGAATGTGCAGGTCTGGCGTTTCGCGCTCTATTATTTCTTTGCCTTCGGCGGCTTCGTCGCCCTTGCGCTCTGGCTGCCGCGCTATCTCGTCAGCGTCTATGATTTCCGCATCGAGACGGCGGGCATGATCGCGGCCGCCTATTCGATCCCGGGCAGCATCTTTCGCGCCTATGGCGGCGCGCTTTCCGACAGGATCGGCGCGCGCAGGATCATGTATGCGGTGTTTGCCGTATCCGCCGTGGCGACGCTCATCTTGTCCGTCCCGGCAGGCCATGGCCGCGGGGCGGTCCCGATCGACGTCACGCCGGCTCTCTTCGTCGTCACCATCTTTGTGCTCGGCTTCGTCATGAGCCTCGGAAAGGCGGCCGTCTACAAGCACATCCCCGCCTATTACCCCAAGCACGTGGGCGCGGTCGGCGGCGTCGTCGGCATGATGGGGGGCCTCGGCGGCTTCGTCCTGCCGATCGCCTTCGGCGTCCTCAAGGACATGACCGGCCTCTGGTCGAGCTGCTTCATGCTGCTCTTCGCCATCGTTGCCATCTCGCTCCTCTGGATGAACGCTTCGATCCGGCAGTTCAAGCGGAACCCGGAGGCAGCCCCGGCCGGCGCCTTCGCTCGATAGTCTGTTTCGAACGCGTCCAGCCGACCGCGGCCGCACAGGCGGCCGCCGCGTCAGCACGCAATCCTTCTCACCTTCCCCGCAGGGACACGCCAAATGCCCTGCCCACTGCCCGGCCCCTTCGGGGAGCCGGGCATTTTTCAACCTCTCGGCACCGTCCCCCATGAAGGCTGGTCAGACGGTCCGGATCATCTCCCAGATTTTCTCTGGATCCCTGATGCCCGCTTGGTATAGCTCGATGACCTTTCTGGCGAGCTGGTCGGCCTCTTCGCTGCCGATCGCCAGGTTGCGCTCCCGCAGGGCCCTGTCGAGCACCTCCTCGAGGATCACCAGTTCGTCCGGGTGTATGGGATAGTCGCGAAAACTATTGAACACGGCCGGTCTCCTCTCCCTGCGGAGCGAGCTTGGGCGTAATACTAACATGCGAGCGCCCTCGATCCCGCTTTTTTTCCGCCTATTCCGCATCCGCCGAAAGGACAGGCGCGTAGTCGGAGCCATCCACCAGCCGAGGCCGCCCGTCGAGCATGAGTTCGCTGACGCGTGCCGGCGTGCGGGCGATGATCTTGCCGCGGCGGATCACGGCGAGGCGGCTGGGTTTCAGACGCAGTGCCTCCAACGGGTCGCGCGCCTCGAGGATGATGAGGTCGGCGTTGCAGCCCCTGTCGAGGCCGTAGCTCTCGATCCCCATGGTCCTTGCCGAATTCACGGTCAGCGCATCGAAGATCTTCTTGCGGTCCTCGATGCCGGCCATCTGGGCGACGTGGATCGCCATATGGCCGACCTCCAGCATGTCGGCCGAGCCCATCGCGTACCAGGGGTCCATCACGCAATCGTGGCCGAAGGAGACGTTGAGGCCCGCCTCCATCAGCTCGCGCACGCGGGTGAGGCCGCGCCGCTTCGGATAGGTGTCGTGGCGGCCCTGCAGCATGATGTTGATCAGCGGATTGGGAATGACGTTGATCGCAGCCTCCGCCATCAGCGGAATGAGCTTGGAGACATAGTAATTATCCATGGAATGCATGGAGGTCAGATGCGATCCGGCAACACGGCCCTGAAGCCCGAAGCGGATCGTCTCTTTCGCCAGCGTTTCGATGTGGCGCGACATCGGGTCGTCGGTCTCGTCGCAATGCATGTCGACCGGCAGCCCGCGCTCGGCGGCAATGCGGCAGAGCGCTTCGACGGAAGCGGCTCCGTCGCTCATCGTGCGCTCGAAATGCGGGATGCCGCCGACGACATCGACGCCCATGTCGAGTGCCCGGTTCAAGGCCTCGACGGCGCCGGGCGAGCGGTAGTAGCCATCCTGCGGAAAGGCGACGAGCTGCAGGTCGATATAGGGGGCGACCCTGTCGCGGACTTCGAGCAGCGCCTCGACCGTCACCAGCCGCGGGTCGCTCGTGTCGACATGGCTGCGGATATGGAGCAGCCCCTGCGCGACCGCGAGGTCGCAATAGCGGAGCGCCCGCTCGACCAGCGCCTCGCGCGTCAGCGTCGGTCGGAGCTCGCCCCAAAGCGCGATGCCCTCGAGAAGCGTGCCGGAGCGGTTCAGTCGCGGCAGCCCGAGCGACAGCGTCGCGTCCATGTGGAAATGCGGGTCGACGAAGGGCGGCGAAACGAGCCGGCCAGTCGCGTCGATTTCCTCCCGCGCGGCCGCTTCGATCGTCGCGGCCACATCGGCGATCTTGTCGCCTCTGATAGCGATATCGACGCCGCTGCTGCCGTCCGGGAGATTTGCGTTTCGAATGATGAGGTCGAACATCACGGCACCGATCAGGGAGGTGGAGCAGGAAAGCTAACACGATAGGCACGCATGCGGCGAGCGGGTGAACGCTGAGTGTGCGGTTGGTCAGACGCTCTCAGGCGTATGAATGTCAAACGGCAAGATCGTCTGCCCCGGTACGCCGGCGTGACCGCGCTCGACCGCGCCGATCATCAGGTTGATCGTCTCCCTCGCGAGCGTCTGAACCGGCGTTGCGACCGCCATGACCACCACTTCGTCGGCAAGGGCTGCGCGTGACTCCGGCGTCAGCTCGTTGACGACGACATGCAGCTTGCCTTCGAGCTTTTCCTCGCGGATCGCCGAAATCGCTCCCTCCATGCCGCCGCCGCAGACATAGAAGCCGAGCAGGTCCGGATGGCGTTGCAGGAGGTCGAGCGTCGCCTCATGGGTGATTTCGGCCGTATCGAGGTTCACCATCGTGTCGAGAACCTCGAATTCCGGCGCCTTTTCGCGGAAGTAGGAGCGAAAGGCGATCTCGCGCAGCTCATGGCCATGGAAGCGGTGGCTGCCGACGAAGGCAGCAACCTTGCCCGGCCGCTTCGCCGCCTTGGCGATCATCCAGGCGGCCGTCCGCCCGACCTTGTGATTGTTGAGGCCGATATAGCCCTCGCGCACGCCGCTCGCAAAATCGGAGAGAAGCGCGAAACAGGGAATGCCGCGCTCCCGCAATTCCTCGACGGCGGCGGTGACGGCCGGATAATCCGGCGCGACGAAGGCGATCGCCTGGTTGCGCGCGGCCATGGACTTGAGCTTTTCCGTAATGGTCGCCGGCGTCGAACTGGCGACGAAATCGACCTGCGGAACGGCGCGGACATGGGTCAGAGACAGCGCCGCATTCTCCATTTCCTTCGCAACCGCCTGATAGAAGGCCTGCTCGGGTTTTTGCAGCAGAAAGCCCAGGCGGTATTGCGGCAGATCCTCGAAGATGCGTTGGCGAAGCAGGCCGACGGCGTGATAGCCGATCGCCTTTGCCGCATCATAGACCCGGCGCGCGGTTTCCTCCCGCACCGGGTGGCGGCCGTTCAGTACCCGGTCCACGGTCGCGACGCTCACGCCGGCGGCGCGCGCGAGATCGGCGATTGTCGGCCTGCTGGCCATGATCCTCCTCCCTGACAGTTTTACCTCATCTATGAGATGTGCGTTCTGATGCATTTTGAGAGAATACATCATGACTGCATTGTCGGCTGTCAGAAGTCAAACTATTCTTCTTGGCATCGAACGGGAGGCGCAGCCCGGAGCGCGCTTCGGGAGGTGGCAGGCAATGACAGTTCCGACCAAACGAGATTACAATTTGCTCGGCCGCAATGCCCAGGCGGCAGTCGAGAGCGGCCTTGCCGCGGCCGAGTGGTACCACACCGAACTTCCCCGCAAGCAGATGAAAGAGCTGATGAAGCGCGAGGACGGCCCCGCCATCCGCGACACGATCGTCTGGCTCGGCAGCCTGGTGGTCTTCGGCGGCCTCGGCCTCGCCTTCTGGGGCAGCTGGTGGGCGGTCCCGTTCTTCCTGGCCTATGGCGTGCTCTACGGCTCGGCCTCCGACAGCCGCTGGCACGAATGCGGTCACGGCACCGCCTTCAAGACGATGTGGATGAACGACGTCGTCTACCAGATCGCCTCCTTCATGATCATGCGCAACCCGGTGACCTGGCGCTGGAGCCATACCCGCCATCACACGGATACGATTATCGTCGGTCGCGACCCGGAAATCGCCGTCATGCGGCCACCGGATCTCGTCCGCCTGATCCTCAATTTCTTCGGCATTCTCGACGTCTGGCACGCGCTCATCGACATGCTGCGCAACGCCTTCGGGGTGATCAGCGCCGAGGAAAAGACCTTCATCCCGGAAATGGAACGGTCGAAGGCGATCCTCATCGCCCGCATCTGGCTTCTGATCTATCTCGCGACGATCGGGCTTGCCGCCTTTCTCGGCTCGATCCTGCCCCTGATGCTGATCGGCCTGCCGCGTCTCTACGGCGCCTGGCACCACGTGCTGACCGGGCTCCTGCAGCATGGCGGCCTTGCCGACGACGTCATCGACCACCGGCTGAACAGCCGCACCGTCTACATGAACCCGGTAAGCCGCTTCATCTATTGGAACATGAACTACCATGTCGAGCACCACATGTTCCCGATGGTGCCCTATCACGCGCTCCCCAAGCTGCACGCGATGATCAAGCACGACCTGCCCGCGCCGAACCCGTCGATCCTTCACGGCTACCGCGAGATGATCCCGGCCTTCCTGCGGCAATTGCGCAACGAGGACTATTTCCTCAAGCGCGAGCTGCCGCCGACGGCGAAGCCCTATCGCGAAGAGCTCCACGGCGATCGGGTCGCAGCGGCCGCCGAGTAAGGCGAGCCAGCAATCGGAACAACCACATCGGAATGGAGGAAACCATGAGCTCGAACTGGATCGAAGTCTGCGCGGCCGACGAGATCGACGAGGAAGACGTGATCCGTTTCGATCACGACGGCCGCACCTTCGCCGTCTATCGCAGCCCCGAGGACGAGTATTTCGCGACGGATGGGCTCTGCACCCATGAGCAGATCCACCTCGCCGACGGGCTGGTGATGGACGACATCATCGAATGTCCCAAGCACAACGGCCGCTTCAACTACAAGACCGGCCAGGCCAAGGGCGCTCCCGCCTGCGTCAATCTCCGGACCTATCCGGTGAGGGTCGAGGACGGGTCCGTCTTCATTTCGATTTCCTGAGGGAGCCCGCATCCACCGGAGGCGAGGGGAGGAGAGCGGCATGCATATCGTGATCGTCGGCGCCGGCGAGTGCGGCGCGAGGGCGGCCTTTGCGCTGAGGGAAAAGGGCTTCGACGGCCAGGTCACGCTGGTCGGCGCGGAGCCGCATCCCCCCTATGAGCGGCCACCGCTCTCCAAGGACGGACTTGCCGGTGCCGCGCCGCCGAAATATGTGGCCGATGCGGGACGCTATGCGGAGGCCGGCATTTCCGTGCTGACCAACGCCCCGGTCGCCAGCATCGACCGGGAGCGCAAGGCGGTCGTCCTCGCAGCCGGCGGGGCGATCCGCTACGGCCGGCTGCTGCTTGCAACCGGTGCGCGGCCGCGGGCATTTCCCGGCGTACCGGACAATGCCCGGTGCATCCGGATGCTGAGGACCCATGCGGATGCCGCGGCGATCCGCTCGGCACTTCTCCCGGAGCGCAGGCTCGTCATCATCGGCGGCGGCTTCATCGGTCTCGAACTGGCCGCGACCGCGCGCAAGCTCGGAACCGAGGTCGTGCTCCTCGAAGGCCTGCCGCGGGTGCTCTCCCGCGGCGTGCCGGAGGAGATTGCCGAGATCATCGCCGAACGTCACGGGCGCGAAGGGGTGGAAATCCTCTGCAGCGCGCGGATCTCGGCGATCGAGGAGGACGAGGACGGTGCCGCCGTGCTGCTCGCCGACGGCCGCCGCGTCGCGGCCGATCTCGTCGTCGTCGGCATAGGCGCGGTTCCGAATGTCGAACTTGCCGAGGCTGCGGGGCTGGCGATCGCAAACGGCATCGCCGTCGACGAGACGCTGCGCACATCCGACCCCGACATCTTCGCCGCCGGCGACTGCTGCTCCTTCCCGCTCGCGCCTTATGGCGGGCGGCGCGTGCGGCTCGAGGCCTGGCGCAATGCGCAGGAGCAGGGAACGCTCGCCGCCGCCAATCTGCTCGGAGCAGCCGAGCCGATTACGGCAGTACCCTGGTTCTGGTCGGACCAGTACGAGTTGACGCTGCAGATCGCCGGCCTTGCCGACGGCGCGGAGACGACCGTCCGGCGCGATCTCGGCGACGCCCGCATCCTCTTCCATCTCGACGGTGATGGCCGGCTGATCGCCGCAAGCGGCATCGGCCCCGGCAATGCCGTCGCCCGCGACATCCGCCTTGCGGAGATGCTGATTGCCGCCGGTGCAAGGCCGGATCCGGCAGCGCTCGCCTCGCCCGAGACCAAGCTCAAGAAGCTGCTGGCGGCTTGAGTGTGGAGGGGTTTGCGCCAGCACTCATTCCCGTTCTCACCTTTCCAGGAGACCCCGATGAAACACCGTCGCCCGACCGTAGCCGATCTGTTGTCGATGAAGGGTGAGAGGCAGCTCACCATGCTGCGCGTTGTCTCCCTTGAGGAGGCTCAAGCCGCCGAGGCGGCGGGGATCGATCTCGTCTCGGTGCCGCCGGCGCTGCTCGGGCCGGAATTCCGCGAGGCGGCCCCTTCCGTCTTCGCCTTTCCCGGGCTCGAATATGGCGACTGCGTCACGGCCGAGGAATATCTGCGCGCCGCCTTCAAGGCGATGCGCGCCGGCGGCGATGCCGTCTATTGCGCGGCCGGGCTTTCGACGGTGCGGCGGCTGCGCGCGGAGGGCATTCCGGTCTGCGGCCATGTCGGGCTGATCCCCTCGAAGGCGACCTGGACCGGGGGGTTTCGCGCCGTCGGCAAGACCGCCGCAAGCGCGCTGGAGATCTGGCGTCAGGTCCAGGCGCTGGAACAGGCCGGCGCCTTTGCAGCCGAGATCGAGGTCGTGCCCGGCGAGGTGGCGGCGGCGATCTCGAAGCGCACGTCGCTGCTGATGCTCTCCATGGGCGCCGGCAGCGGTTGCGATGCGCAATATCTCTTCGCGGACGACGTGCTCGGGCAGAATCGCGGCCACACGCCGCGCCATGCCAAGGTCTACCGCAACTTTGCCGCCGAGTTCGATCGGCTGCAGCAGGAGCGGATCGCCGCCTTTCGCGAATATGTCGAGGACGTGCGCTCCGGGGCCTATCCGGAAAAGGCGCATAGGGTCGGCATCGCGCCCGAGGAGTTGGAGGACTTTCTGGCGAAGATCGCGTGACCGCCATGTCGCATTTGGCGCATCTGGTGAGATGCACGGCGCTTTGGGAGCGGACGCTTTCTCAGGAAGGTGTTAAGCGTGAGCCCTCGTGAGTCTGGCGAGGCGCACGAAAATTGCTGCATGTCTTTGTCCTTGATCGACGTCGATCCGGAATGACATGCGGGGGGCCCGCGGGTCGGAAAGAAGAGACGAGTAAGGACAGCCATGAACGCTTATGTATTGACGGTAACCTGCAAATCGACGCGCGGCATCGTCGCCGCCATTTCCGGCTATCTGGCCGAACAGGGCTGCAACATCATCGACAGCTCCCAGTTCGACGACCTCGAAACCGGGCTTTTCTTCATGCGCGTCTCCTTCATCTCGGAGGAGGGGATCAACCGCGCGGCGCTCGAGGAAGGGCTGAAGCCGGTCGCCGGCAAATTCGGCATGGAGATCTCTCTCCATGACCAGGAGGAGCGGATGAAGGTGCTCCTGATGGTCTCGCGCTTCGGCCATTGCCTCAACGACCTGCTCTATCGCTGGAAGATCGGCGCGCTGCCGATCGACATCGTCGGCGTCGTCTCCAATCACTTCGATTACCAGAAGGTCGTCGTCAACCACGACATCCCCTTCCACTGCATCAAGGTGACGAAGGAGAACAAACCGAAGGCCGAAGCGCAGCTGATGGAGATCGTCGAGCAGACCGGGGCCGAACTGATCGTGCTCGCCCGCTACATGCAGGTGCTCTCGGACGCACTCTGCAAGAAGATGTCGGGCAAGATCATCAACATCCACCACTCCTTCCTGCCGTCGTTCAAGGGCGCCAATCCCTACAAGCAGGCCTATGAGCGCGGCGTCAAGCTGATCGGCGCGACGGCGCATTACGTCACCGCCGACCTCGACGAGGGACCGATCATCGAGCAGGACATCGCCCGCATCACCCATGCGCAGTCGGCCGAGGACTATGTCTCGATCGGCCGCGACGTCGAGAGCCAGGTGCTGGCGCGCGCCATCCACGCCCATATCCACCACCGCACCTTCATCAACGGCAACCGCGTCGTCGTCTTCCCGCCGAGCCCGGGAAGCTATGCGTCCGAGCGGATGGGCTGAGGACGCGCCCCAATAGTCACCGGCGCCGTCGCTTCCAATGTCCGGACAGCGGCGGCATCTGTAATACAACGTCCAAGTTTGCGGCCGTAGGGTACAGGTGAACAACATCGTCCCGGTCGGTGGCCCCGGGCCATGCAATACCGATGTCCAGAACCTTCTTGAGAACCGGTTTGTTGGCCATCCTGCGGACGTTCGCGCCGTTTGTCCGCCGGTGCTGCGGTCCGTTTTGAAGGAGCGGCTCCAGCCGCGCTAATCACTCGTTGCTCAGTCTGGCGTTAGTCTCGAATCATCAACGGCTTCCGTTCGGAAGCCGTGAGTCATAATGCAACTGTTGACGAAACCCCTTTATGGTCGAACCTAGAACTCCAGGGCCGCCGCGTATATCAACTCTTTCATGACGAAGAATGTCCGGGTTTGGCGCACGCGGGCAGGGCGAGAGCCTGGCACCGGATTTCCAGCCCTGCACCTTCGACTTCCGAAAACTCAGCGATCTTATCCGCAAGACGAACCAATTCGAAGTTCGCCAGGCCGAGGGGCGGTCCCATCAGCACTCCGGGTGAAACAATGAAACAAGCGCTACCGCCGCAGCGGTTGCGGAGGCGGGAATGCGGCCACAGATGGTTCGGCTTTCCCCTGAGGTCAGAAGTGTCTATCAGTGCTGGCGCAAGGAAAAGCGTCAGCCGAGCTCCGAGGCTCTGCAAGACAATGATCAAAGGAAGACGTTATGGCGACCGGTACGGTAAAGTGGTTCAACGCAACGAAGGGCTTCGGCTTCATCCAGCCGGACGACGGCAGCGCCGATGTCTTCGTTCACATTTCCGCAGTCGAACGGGCAGGATTGCGCGGTCTGAGCGACGGCCAGAAGATCACCTATGAGCTGATAAAGGATCGCAGATCGGGCAAGATGTCGGCGGATAACCTGCGGGCCTGAGCCTGATGCGTGCGATCGCGGGAGGGCCGGGTTCACCCGGCCGTTTGCAGCGCGAGATGTACGAGAGCGGTGCCCGGCGCGTAGCCACACCTAGACGATCAGCCGGGCCGCTCGTCCATTCTTTCGTTCCGCGTTGTTGTAGTAGCTCGCCGCTTGGGTCACCGATTTGTGCAGTGACTGCTGCATCGCTTCCGGCAGAGAAACACCGCGGTTGGCTGCCTCGGTCAGATAACCAGATCTTAAGCCGTGCGCGGAAAACAGCGCCGGATCGAGGCCGGCCTGTTTGGCGCGAGCCTTCAGGACCAGATTAACCGATTGTGGCGTCAGCGCCCACCGGTCGACGTTGCCCCACTGGTCGATGCGTCGAAACACTGGCCCCTCCTTAATCCCAGCTTCGGCGAGCCAGCGCTTCAATACGGTCACCGGTCGGC
Source organism: Sinorhizobium alkalisoli (assembly GCF_008932245.1). Lineage (NCBI taxonomy): Bacteria > Pseudomonadati > Pseudomonadota > Alphaproteobacteria > Hyphomicrobiales > Rhizobiaceae > Sinorhizobium > Sinorhizobium alkalisoli. The sequence continues at coordinate 935,905 of NZ_CP034910.1, forward strand.
CGATCAAGAGTACATGCTCGATATCGTCGTTCGCTGTGGTTTTGGTGCGGCCGAGATGAATACTGAGACAGGGCAGGGGAGGGGAGGACTTGTCGGCCGGATCGGCGTGCACAGGCTCCTCGTCGATGAGATCCTCGACGCGCAGCGCCGCCACTTCCGAGCGTCGACGACCGCCGGAGGCAAATGCGGTCAGCAGCAGCGCCCGGTCACGCAGGTCGACCAGTCGATCGCCGGCACAGGCCTGAAGCAGTTTCGTCAGGATATCGACGGTCACCGCCTTCTTGCTCTTGCACTGGCGCGGCCGCGCACTGGCGCGCACGGCAATGCGCAGGGCGGATTTGAGCGACGGTGCGCCGAAGGCGCCGGTGAGGCCACGCCAGCGGGTGAGGATCGACCAGGAGGTCAGCCGCCGTTGCACCGTGCCCGGCGCGTGCGGACCTGAGGCCCTGAGCAGGCGCTCGGCACGCAGCCCCGCCTCGACCGCCGCCGGCATGCCGTGGCCCGGATCCTCGGCGCGCTTCACCGGATCCCAAAGGTGATGGGCGACGAATTTCAACAACAGCGCTTCCGGCGCCGGCCAGGGGAGGGGGGAGCCGGTCGCGAATTGGCACCAGGCCTCGAGGTAGCCGAGGTCGGAGGCCAACGCCCTGAGCGTGTTTTCGCCCATACCTTCGCTGGCGAGATGCTTCAGTGTCGCGACGTCGTCATCGGTCAAAAGCGCCGCGAGTTGGTCTCGCCGGTCGAACGGCAGGATGGCGTTGAGCGCATCGAGCTCTTCGGCGCGGCGGTGGAGCGCTTGGCTGTCCGATTCGGCGGCGCTATGATTGTCGATCATGGGTTTAGTCTCCGACGCTCTTGTGAGCATTCCGGAAAATCCGTGTATTCCGGAAGGGGGAAGTGTTGAAATGGCGTCGATCGTCACCGCCGCGGCGGTTTCAGGAATTTCGAAACCTATCAGGATGCCGCCGTGCGCGAGCCGTTGATCATCACCGAGAACGGCCGGCCGCGCACCGTGCTCCTCGTCTATGAGGACTATCTGCGGTTGTCGCGGCGCGACAGTCGCGTCGAGGCAACGCCCGACCTGAGCGATGCCGATCTCGCCGCGGTCGAGCAGTCCGAAATGGAGCCGGGCCTCGATCATCTCAATGCCGAGCTGCTGACGGACAAGCATGCTGCCGACTCGAATCTCGAGCCACCACGCGGCTTGTAACGGCTGCCGGGTGCAACGGATGAAATCTCATGCCGCCTCGATGTCCGTGCGCGAGAAATCATTGCCTTTGTAGAGCAGCGGTTCATTGCGCATCTTGGCCAGCGCATAGGAGAAACAATCGCCATAGTTCAGACTGGCCGGATGTCGGCCCTTGCCATAGCTGCGCCAGGCTCGCCTTGCCACCGCGATCTGTTCCGCGTCGACGGCGACGATTTCGACTCCCGCCTTGTAAAGCCATAGATCGAGCTCTGCGGCACCTGCCTCGCCGAGGCGCGCCTCGATGACGATGGCGAGTTCAAGGACTGTCGCCGCCGAGATGAAGCGCCGTGGAGCGTCGACGACTTTTTGTTCGTAGGTTTCTGCTTCCGGCTCGTTGAAGGCGATCGCGACGATGGCGGAGGTGTCGATGACCATCAGCTGGGGAGCCCGTTTTCGTCATACCCCAAGATCTCGTCGGCGGAGCGGTTGTCGACAACCGGCAGCCTGGCCCAGCGCTTCCGGCTGGCGGCAAGCTCGTCGAGTAGGACATCGCGATTTCCGGCGTTTGCCAGGCGCCGCAGCCGTTCTTCGAGTGCCCGGCGAGTCGCCATGGTAATGGTTTCACCAGTTTTCTCGGCCAACGCCTTGGCGAGGCGTTCCGTCTCGACGTCTTTGATGCTGAGCGCCATTTTCGTGGTTCCTTGGTTCCTGATCGTCTATATTCTACCTCGTCCTGGCGCCGGCGCAAGCGCCTGGACCTCGAATCTCGTTGAAACTGAGTTCCCGCGCGCAAATGTCAGGTGGTCCGACATTGGCTCCTCTCGGCTGCGGTTTGGCGCGAACATAGGCGATTTCCGAGTGGAAATCCGTCACTATCGATACTTGTTACCTATCGATAGTGACGATGTTGCTGCATCAGCAGCAAGCTTCCAGGCTCCAGGCCGAGGAAGATCTGCGCCAGCGGATCTGTTCATTCTGGCTCACGCGAAACCAAAAGGCGCCCGAAACAGTGTCGCGAGTTGAAACATGGCAAGATCTTGTTGCCGAGCTCTCTGCGAGGGGTGTGCCCACGCCGATCAATGATCGCTATGACCGCGCAGTTACCGGTCTTATGAATGGCGTCTTGAGCGCGCGTGAGAAGACACCCGTGGGATGGGATTTCAAAAGTTTGATCCAGGTCGTTCATCGGATGTGTGATGGGTACCCGGAACACGCGCTGACTATGGGCTTTGCTCTTCGAGAATACGAATGCGATGACCTGATAAAAGCCTAGGACAAAAGGGGAAAATGGGCGAGACGATCACAGGTCATGCGACAGGCGATCCCGGATGGTGATGAGCGTTTTCTGTCAGATTCCGAGACGCTGCCTTTTCTGAAATTCATGTTTCCGGCAGTCGGAGCGCGGGTCGAAAAATTTCTGACCTCGGACTTGGCGAGGTCGCGATTTTGATCGCCTTGTAAAATCATGTTCGACAATGAGGCTTTTTCGTCGGTTTGGGCAGGGGAGCTGTTTTTGGATAGATTTTCGGTGCCTCCCAAACAGGTCAAAGTGCAGGTTTTCGCTTCGCTTGGAGTCGCGCAACATTCCGACCTTGAATGTCAGAAAAAGAAGGCCTTTTTTCTGACACATGAAAGCCATTGCGACATCAGTCCCGGATCAGATCATGCGGCGCGCCCGTGCACGCGGGCGTGGTGGGGTTTTCACGCCTAGCGACTTCCTGGATGTGGCTGAACGCGCGGCTGTCGACCAGGCGCTCTCCCGACTGGTCAAGGCTGGAAAGCTTCGGCGCCTAGCGCGAGGCCTGTATGACTTCCCGAAGGTCCATCCGCAACTTGGTCCCCTTTCGCCGACTCCCGACGATGTCGCGCAAGCATTGGCGCGGGAAACCGGATCCCAGGTGCAGATCGCGGGTGCGCGTGCAGCGAACGCGCTCGGTCTTTCCACTCAGGTTCCGGCAAAGAGCATCTATCTGACCGATGGCCCCTCCCGCCGCGTCGTACTGGGCAAGCGCGTGGTCGATCTGCGTCACGCCTCGCCCAAGCATCTGATCGCTCCGGGCAGCGCGGCTGGCACAGTCGTACAGGCCCTTCGTCACGTGGGGGCGGTACGTGCTCGCGACGTCGCGCAGGTCGCGGCGCGTCGTCTTTCGGTCAGCGACAAGAAGACGCTCGCATCGACTGCGGTCCAAGCTCCCGCCTGGATGCGGCCGACGCTCGTTTCGATAGCCAATACAGCGTCGGGTGAGATCGATGGATAAGGTAGCTCTTCTTCCAGCCGGCGATCGGGCAGCCCTCTTTGGCGAAACAGGCGCTGGCCGAGGAGTCGCCAATACGATCATCGAAAATGACTTCTGGGTCTGCTGGACCTTGAAGCGGCTTTTCGGCCTGCCTGAGAAGGATACCGCCACCCTTATCTTCAAGGGTGGCACGTCCCTTTCCAAGGCGTTCGGCGCAATCCGCCGCTTTTCCGAAGATATCGACCTATCTTTCGATCGAGCGGATCTCGGCTATACGGGCGAACGCGATCCCGAGAAGGGAGGCATCAGCAAGAAGCAGGCGAACAAACTTATTGAAGCCCTGGTGAGCGATGTCGAGAAGCATATTGCGGAGAAGCTACCCGTGGGGTGATGTAGGCCATGCCTTCGTACTCGGAGGTGGGTAGCACAGTCGGATAGTGGAAGTTCACCGTCTGCGCGTCGGTGGCGTCGATTTCCAACGACCATTCGCCTTTGGTCGGCTCGCCGAGTAGCTCGACGATGGCGAATCGAAGAGTCGGAAGCATGAAGCTCGAACTCGGCGCGCGCGGCGATCCATGGCCCACTGAACAGAGGATCATTCGCCCATATGCGGCGGAGGACTATCCCGACTTCTTTGAAGAGCCTGAAAGCACCGTCACCGTCCTCTCCGCCCGCCGCACCTTCTGGGAGAAGGCGACTGCATTACATGCGGAGGCGCATCGCCCCGCCGAGTCTCCGACGCCGCAATATCTTTCGCGGCACTACTACGATCTGGCGATGCTCGTCGGCACGGACGAGGGCAAAGCCGCCGCCACCGATTTCGAGCTTCTCGCTCAGGTCGCCAAGCACAAGGCAACCTTCTTTCGTTCCGGCTGGGCCAGTTACGACACCGCCCGTCCAGGCGCGCTACGGCTCTTGCCGGACGAGAGGCGGACCAAGGTTCTCCGCGCCGACTACAGGGCAATGGCCCCCATGATGTTCGATGAGAGCCCGCCATCCCTCGACGAAATACTTGCGAAACTCGCGGCCCTCCAAGAAACGACAAACAAATAGCACAAGGCGACCCGGTGGGGAGAAAAGTCCATTAGCTCGTTACGATCCATTGACCTGCGCCTGATTGACGACCTCGTCGACTTCGCTCGAGGGCGCGGCTACGTGCTGGATTTCTCGGATTCAAGTTTCTCGGAATTCTTCGCCGCCGAGTTGGACATCGATATCGATGATTCGATCTATGCCGAGCACGGCGGCTCGAAGGGAAAGCGACTGCGCTGCTTCCTTCTGAAGGTGGACGACGCCACGGCCATCCGCACCCTACAGGCCCTGTGGGAACATCGTACGGAATTCCTGGCGCGCACCCGCCAGCAGGATCCCGTACTAAACGCCGAGGGACGCTATCTAGGGCTTCTGGCCCGGCTGACAGGGCAGCCGACGAACGCCGGTGGGACGCCACCGCGAGCAGCTTTCGATTGGCGCCTGCTCGCCGAGCTGCGGGACGAACTCGTGCGTGTCGCATCACTGCAAGCCCATGAGCGAGGCTATCCCTTTGAGAGCGAGAGGGGTACGTGGGGCAGATTTGCCGACGCCGCTACCGCGGCCACAATGCCGCCGAAAGCCATCGGTTCCTGGTCTTCACCAGCGGCCAGAAACGCCGAGTCGCTCCGGCGATCAAGCGCGAGATGCGGCGGCACTCGGTGATCGAGCCGGTCATCGGTCATCTCAAGGCCGAGCACCGCATGGGCCGCAACTATCTCGCCGGCGAACACGGCGACGCCATCAACGCCGACTGGCCGCCGCCGGCTACAACTTCTCGCTCCTCCTCAACTGGCTGAGGATGCCTTTGTGGCTGCTGCTGGCTTGCCTCCACAGCGGAACAAAAGCCGCGCCGTTTAAGCCCGCTTATTGTTCACGGCCGACTCATTAGATGCCAAATAACAGTGGATGGGGGTGTCCACCGGCCAAATCAAACAGGAGAAGGCTCTCGATTAGCGATCGCACGGAGTGGTGGCTCAGTGCGATCATCAGTGGTTGTGGCGCGGCGGCGTCTTGGAAATCTGACGGAACTCGTCCGCCTCCCTAATCGTCGCGCCGTCAGCGAGCTGGGTCACGGTCTGGCGGTAGATCATCTGCCACGGAGTGGCGTCACCCGGTACCTTCGGAATACCTTCGGCCTTGCGGCGCACGATCTCGGCATCGTCCACCAACATGTCGCAGAGGCCTTTGTTGAAGTCGATGCGGATCGTGTCGCCGGTGCGTACCCAGGCAAGGCCGCCGCCGACCGCGCTTTCGGGCGAGGCGTTCAGGATCGACGGGCTGTCGGCCGTGCCGGATTGGCGGCCGTCGCCGATCGTCGGAAGGCTCATGATGCCGCGCTTCAGCAGGTGATCCGGCGGCTGCATGTTGACCACTTCGGCCGAGCCCGGCCAACCCTTGGGACCGGCGCCGCGCATCACCATGATGCAGTTCTCGTCAATGTCGAGCGAGGGATCGTTGATCCGCTTGTGATAGTCCTCAGACCCGTCGAAGACAATGGCGCGACCTTCGAACACCCCCTCGCGTCCCGGCTCCTGCAGATAGCGATTGCGGAAGCCGTCGGAAACGACGCTCATCTTCATGATGGCGAAGTCGAAGAGATTGCCCTTGAGGACGAGAAAGCCCGCGCGTTCACGCAGCGGCTCGGCAAAAGGCCTGATCACTTCGCGGTCGTCGGATTCGCGGCCTTCGAGGTTTTCTGCCATGGTCCTGCCGGTCACCGTCGGACAGCCGCCGTCGATCTTGCCGGCCTTGAGCAGTTCCCACATGATGGCGGGCACACCTCCGGCACGGTGGAAACGTTCGCCGAGATAGGCACCCGCCGGCTGGACATTGGCGAGCAGGGGTATGTCGTAGCCATGAACTTGCCAATCGTCGGGGTTGAGCGTCACTCCTGCGTGCTTGGCCATTGCCATCAGGTGGGGCTGGGCATTGGTCGAGCCGCCGATGGCGGAGTTGACCTTGATCGCGTTCAGGAATGCCTCGCGCGTCAGGATGTCGGACGGCTTGATGTCTTCCAGTACGACCTCAACGGCGCGGCGGCCGGTGCGATAGGCCATCTGACCGCGTTCGCGGTAGGCTGCCGGGATCGCCGCGCAGCCGGTTAGCGACATGCCGAGCGCTTCGGCCATGGCGTTCATCGTGGACGCCGTGCCCATGGTGTTGCAATGGCCGACCGAGGGAGCGGAATCGAGGGCGGCTTCGAGGAACTGCTCGCGGGTTATTTCGCCGGCGGCATACTTGCGGCGCGAACGCCAGATCACGGTGCCGGAGCCGACGAGGTCGCCGTCGTTCCAGCCGTCGAGCATCGGTCCGCCGGAGAAGACGATGGCTGGAATGTCGACAGTCGAGGCGGCCATCAGTGCCGAAGGGGTGGTCTTGTCGCACCCGGTGGTCAGGATCACGCCGTCGAGCGGATAGCCGTAAAGGATCTCGACCAATCCGAGATAGGCGAGGTTACGGTCGAGCGCCGCCGTCGGCCTCTTGCAGTTCTCGAACAGCGGATGGGTCGGGAACTCGATCGGAATGCCGCCCGCATCGCGGATCCCATCGCGCAGGCGCTGCGCGAGCTCCAGATGGTGGCGGTTGCAGGGGTTGAGGTCGCTGCCCGACTGGGCGATGCCGATGATCGGTTTGCCGGACCGCAGCTCTTCCGGTGTGGTGCCGTAGTTCATGAAGCGCTCCAGGTAGAGAGCGGTCAGGTCCAGGTGCTCGGGGTTGTCGAACCAGTTCTGCGAGCGCAGCCGCCGGATGGCCTTCTTGTCGTCGGTCATTGATCTTCCTCCCGTTCGCTCCCGTTGACCTTCTCCAGTTGCAACAGAAGCGCGCTGCGTCTCCGTAGAGCTCGTCTTGATTGCAGTAAGCTATGCGGCAGTGATGATCTTTGTCCAGGCTGCCGTTTAGGTGGGGCGAGATGGCGACGTGATCTACGAGGCCGGCGCCACCCGCATGCGTCCCGCCGGATCAAGGCATGTCGATCTGATCCTCACGACCGGTGGGACGGACCGGCGCCCCGCGACGGCACACCGGAAGCCACGCGTGAGGTCATGATCAGGGAACTACCGGGCTTCGGCGTGTACCTCAGGCGCGCGCCGACCGCATTTCTCTCCCGGCATCTCCGGCAAGCGTGGCAAGACGCTGATCGTCAAGCTATCCGGAGAACCGGGTTCAATCCGTTGCAGTCTTGATGCCCTATTTGCAGCGGTGCCTTATTGCCTCGATCTGATCGGCGCGGGCAGGATCGAGACCAATCCCACCCGCTTGAAGGCACCCCGGCCCGCCTCGCCGTCCCGAAGCTGAGCGGCTTGTGGACTTCCTCCGGCTCAGAGAAAGGCACTGGAAACTTTCTCCATTCTTTCAGTTTCGAGGTTGGCTGCTCCCTTTTTTCCGTACAAATGGAACGACGAGTCCGATCTGCGCGGCGCGAAGGAGCAGATCAAGAACTCGCCCGTGGCTCCTCGGCATCGTTGCGCTTATCGCCGTCGCAATGGCACCGAAGCCCGCCGCCGCAACCAAGACGTCAAATTGACCTCGGCGCACTCGTTTTCGAGTTGGCGGCCTGTTTTTACTGCGGCGTGATGCGTGGGCTTGTGGGAAGAACCTCCACGCGCTGCGTCCCGACCGTGCCGTCCGCCTCGACGATTGCCTGCCAGCGCCGATTGCCGCAGCGCACGGAAAGGCGCCAGCGGCCGGCATCCTCTCCTTCGCCGCGTTCCACGCGGGAGGCGACGAGGCCGCGGCGCATGTAGTCGTGCAGGGTTCGCGTCGGCCAGCCGAAGCGTTCGGCAAGCATCTCTGCCGGCAGCAGGAATTCGCCTGCGGCATCGTGGGCAAGAAGCAGCGCCCCGGTTTCGGTTTCGGTCATGACAGCGCCTCGCGCAAAATCGGTGTGATACGCATGGAATCCTCGCCGCGGCGGAAGGCGATCGCAAGACGGAACGAATGGGCGATGCGTAGCGCCCGGTCGAGGAAGAGATCGGCGATCTCCGGCGGGCAGAGCGTTTCGACGGTGGCGCGGAACAGTGAAAGCCACCGATGAAAATGCACCTCCTCAAGCTCCGGAATGGCGAGATGTGGCGGAAGCGGACGTCCCTCGTAACGGTCGGTGCGCAGCAGCGTCGCCGACCAGAAATCACACATCTTGGCAAGGTGCACCGGCCATTCCTCGGGCGCAATTGCGCCGTTGAAGATGGGGCCGAGCAGGTTGTCCTTGCGGATCTTGCCGTAGAAACCGTGCACGATGGCATGGATCTTTGTCTCATTGAGTATGTCCGGCAGCAGCTTGCCGTCGATGACGATGGTGCGTTCGGGCGCGGGACGGCTTCTCATCGGATTGCCCTGTAGCTTTGCCAGGTGCCGTGGCCGAGCGGCGGGACGGTGACCATCAGGCCAAGGAGCCCCGTCGCGATGCCGAGCACCATGGCGAGCGGATCACCGCGCCCGGCGCGCGCGATGGCTAGCCCGACGAGCACAAACGCGCCGAGCACGAGAAGCGCCGTGTGGCTCCCCGAAACCGTCAATCCCCATACCATCCTTCCTCCTTTCTCTCACGCGGCGTTCGCGTCGATGCCGAGCAGCGGGCCAAGCGTTGCCCGATTCTGCACGACGTCGGCGAGCGTGTATCTGTCGAGCACGGCGAGGAACGCGCCTAGCGCCTCGTGCAGCATGCCCTTGAGCCGACAGGCTGGCGAAATCGCGCAGGTGTGCCCTCCCGCCTGCATGCATTCGGCCAGCGCGAATTCCTCCTCGGTCGCCCGTACCAGCGCGCCGACGGCGATCTCTTCCGGCGCCTTCGCGAGGCGGATGCCACCGGCTCGCCCGCGCGTCGTCTCGACGAGGCCGAGGTCGCGCAAAGTCTGCGCCACCTTGAGGAGGTGGTTGCGCGAAAGCCCGTAGGCTTCCGCCACCTCATTGACCGTGCACATGCCGTTGCTTCGCGTCGCGGCATAGATCAGCATGCGCAGGGCATAGTCGGTGTGGAGTGTCATTCGCATCTTCGCCGTGCATCCCTTCTAAGAGGTATTGTTGATACCACTTTAATGCGCGAGTTTGGCGAGGGAAAGCGCGATTTCGTCGCAGCGAGCCAAAGATCCTTCATACAGCGCGGGCCATGCCGCTCACCGCATCAGGGGGAGTTTAGGTGCCGCGTTCTGATTCGGTATCGAGTTGGGGTTGCCTGATCTGCGGAGCGTTTCGCTGAAGCGATATCCCTATCTAATCTTTTATCGTGACCAGCCAGATCATGTCGACGTCTGGCGTGTGCTTCATGCCAAACGCGACATTCCGCAGGGGATGCAGGAGCCAGATAATCATTGAATGCAACTTTTCCGCAGCCGTGGGGCCTTGAAAGATTGTGGGGCTGCGGTTCGCATCCACTCACATCAGGTCTTTTGTCAATTGTTCATCCGAGTGGCATCGAATTTCTCCTGGGTGAGCGGATCCGCGGTCTGAGCCCATAGCAATACCGGCCCGTTCCCGGGCCTATACAACCTCACATCCGGTCGCCGCTCTCACGCGGCTGCACCATTATCCCGCATTCGACGGGCACGGGCTCAGGAGAACGGGACCAAACTCAAGATCGGCATTTAAAGGCCAAAAGGATTCCCGGTCCGTTCACCTGGATCCGTCAGGGCTGATCAGGCCCTGCGGATTAGAAACTGTGTTTCGCAGCAGTTTGTGTTTCAGGCGGTTTTCATGATCACACCTTCGATCACGACGCCGGAGCTCACATACTTCCAGAGGGCCACGAGCAGCTTACGCGCGAGCGCCACGATCATTGGGGTCTTTAAGCGGCCTGCGTTCCGAGCGATGCGTTCTTTGAACCATAACGTCAGCGTCGATTTTGGTTGATGCCGCAACCATAGCCAGGCGAGCTCGACCATGGTGGCTCGCAAACGCGGATTTCCCGCCTTGGATACACCCTGTTCGCGGTTGACGTTACCGCTTTGCCAGGGGGAGGGGCAAGGCCTGCGTACGAGGCGATTTGGCGTCGATTGTCGAAGTGTCGGAACAGCCCTTCGGTGTAGAGTATAGTAGCGAATTCTGGCCCTATTCCCTTGATGCCCAAAAGGGCGGTCGCTTCCTTCGGTGTCTCCGACGTCTCGCGGACGATCAAGGCATCTCGCTCGGCTTCTACAGCCTTGATTTGTGTGAGCAGCAATTCGAGGCGATCGAGTTCTCTGCAGATTTCTGCTTTCAAATGTTTCGAGAGCGGCCGACCATCGCCAGTCTGAAGCTCGTCCAGACGCTCGCGGCGATCTCGATTGACAGGTTGGTAATCCCGAATTCCTTGCGTGAAGAGCAGCCCCTTTATGCGATTGACGTGGAAGACACGTTCCGCAATCAGAGTTTTCCGCTCCCGTCCAATCCGTCGGTTGTCGTCTTCCTCGGGCGAGAGAAGTTTGACCATTGAGCACGCACGGGGCTCGCCACGTTTCCATGCCATCAATGCGCGGATCAGCGTTTCGCCGTCGATACGGTCCTTCGCCCGGCGATGCCGGCGCGGCATGGCAATCGATGCGGCCTCTACGATGTGGGTTTCTATCCAAGCTTCCTTGCTCAGCATTCGTCCCAGCCAGAAGCCATCCAGTCCTGCCTCTTGAATCACCACCATTGGGTAAAGTGTGTTCTTTCGCCATTTGGCCTTCTGGCGAAGCGCGGCAAAACACGAAAACAGGCCAGCAATGTCGCCTCCGGTGATGGTGTGTCGGGAAATCTTCTCGCTGCAAGGTGACAGAGCTGTCACCAGCCAGGTCGATTTGCTCAATTCCAACGAGACGAAAATTGCGCCAAGATCGACGAGAGTAGCGGTTTGCGCTTGAGATTGATCTGCTGTCATCGGCATGGTTGGCCTCCAGAGAGTTTTCTAGCGACCTCACTCTGCCACGGTGCAGGCCGCTACTCACCCCTGATGGGATCTCAAGGCGACCGTTCGTCAGCGTTGCTCCCGCAATCTATGCCAAAAGATTAAAGCTACACCCGTTGCACACCTTGTGCGTCGTCACTGGCGGCGAACAGATGCGCCAATTCGGTCAGAATATCGTTGACAGCCAATGCCGGCTCGGACAGCGGAAACTGATCCGAGACGCAAAGTGAAATTCTTACATTCATCAATGGCTTGGTGATCCGGAGAACCGCCACGTCTTCATCGGAATCGCGGGTGGCATTGGCGGCCGACCATGGCAGGATCGTCGAGCCCATGCCCGCGCTGATCGCCTTTGCCATGGTTGGTAAGGACTCGATCTCGGCAATCAATTTAGGAACCAGGCCGACGCGTCGGAAGGTCGTGTCGACGACCTTCCTTACCGTGTGGATGTTGGTCGGCAGCATCAGTTCGAGATCCGCCAGTTGCTGAACCGTGATCTCTTCCTTTCCGCTCAGGAATTCGATCCGGCTGCGTGGTGCGACCAGGAAGAGGTTCTCGTCCAAGAGCGGCTCGAAGGTCACCCCGCGAATGGGACCGGGATCATAGATGAATGCGACGTCGAGCTTTCCGGTCATGATCATCTCGCTGATGACGCCGCCAAAATTCTCGTTGATATGGAGGAGAATGTTTGGGTAACGCGCGCGAACGGTCTGCAGCAGGGGAAGGGCGAGGACCGAAGCCGTACTGAAGGGAGCTAGCCCCACCGATACGCGTCCCGCTACCACGTTGCCGGACGACCTGATGTCGGCCTGTGCCTGATCGAGCTGACGCAGGATTATCTGTGCGTGGCGGTAGAGCGCGCGGCCTGCTTCCGTCGGCACGACCCCCTGTTTCGAGCGAATCAACAGCTTCTTTCCGAACTGGCTTTCCAACGCAATGATCTGCTGGCTGAGCGCGGGCTGTGCGACGTGCAGGATATCGGACGCCCGTGTGAGGCTACCGATATCGACGATTTTCACGAATGCCTGTAGGCGGCGTGTATCCAACAGCGAAGTTCCTCCGACACCAAAGCATCATAGCAATCGTGGTCACCGACGAACATGCCAACAGCCTGTTTTATTGGAAGTATAACAAATACCGATCACCCCATATTCAAGTGATCTTTTGCACGGAGATGGGCGAGGTTTAGCCTTACCTTCAGCGAAAATGCGAAGGACAGGCACTCAATGGCATTCTCCGACTATAATACCGCACTTGTAACCGGGGCATCCACCGGCATGGGAGCAGTCATCGTCGAGCGGCTCCAGCGCGAAGGGTTGACGGTTCATGCCCTGGCGCGCAATCCGCAGCGTCTGAACGCCCTTTCCGAGCGATGTGGCTGCATCCCGCATGTGGTCGATATATCGGACACCAAGGCGCTCACCGCTGCGGTCGGCGGTCTCGAAATTGATGTTCTCGTCAACAATGCCGGCGTTTCCCGCACGGGCAATATTTTGACGGCGGACGAGTTCGCGGTCGACGAGCAGGTCGAGGTCAACATCCAGGCGGTGCTGCATCTCATCCGGCTGCTGATGCCAGGCATGGTCGAGCGCGACCTCGGCCATATCATCAACATCAGTTCCATTGCAGGAACCTACAATTTCGGCGGCAACACGATCTACCACGCGACGAAGGCGGCCGTTCACCAGCTTTCGCGTCAGTTGCGGGTCGATGCCTATGGGAAGCGCGTTCGCGTCACCGAAATCTGTCCGGGTCGGGTGGAAACCGAGATTTTCGGCAGACTTCTTGGCGACATGGAAGAGGCGCAGCGTCGCTTCTACGACGGTTATGAGTCACTGAAACCGGAAGACATTTCCGATGCGATCGCTTTTGCAATCGCTGCTCCGCGGCACGTCAACATCGGTCATATCGAAATTCTTCCAACGTTCCAGGTCCCAGGCGGCCTGAATTTCGAAAGGCGATCCGGCGACTGACGGAGCCGGAAAGCACCAATCAAAACAAGGGGAACACAAGATGTTCATCAGCAAACGCAATCTTCTGAAATCCGCCGCCGCTGCGGCGCTTATTACTGCTACCGCATTCCCTGCTCTAGCGGAAATGCGTATCAATCTGGCAGACGTTCTGCCCGAAAGCAATTTCATGGTGCGCAACGCGGCGAAGTTCGCTGATGCCGTGAAGCAGGCAACCAATGGTGAGGTGGTGATTTCCGTCAAGGCGGGTGGGTCTCTCGGCTTCAAGGGTCCGGACCAACTCACGGCCGTGCGCGACGGCCTCGTCGAGATGGCCGACATCAACATCTCCCAGCAGGTCGGCGTCAATCCGCTGTTCGGTGTGGAAGGTATCCCGTTTCTGATCGGTTCGATGGAGGAACTGAAGCAATATCATGCGGTCATCCGCCCCGTGTTCGAGAAGCTCGCGGAGCAGAATAACCAGAAGATTCTCTACATGGTGCCGTCGCCGGCCCAGTACATCTATCTGAAAGTGGAAGTCGACAATCTGGAGGGGTTCAAGGGCATTCCCGTCCGTGGTGCGGACAAGAACACGGTCGACATTGTCAACGCACTGGGATTGGCCGGTGTGGCCATGCCATGGGGCGAGCTCATCCCTGCGCTTGCCTCCGGCCGAGTCGAGGGCGTTGCGACATCAGCGACTTCTGGGGTCGATGGCAAGTTCTGGGAGTTCCTGGAATATATCTATCCTACGAACCACACGTGGGGTTCGAACATGGTAACGATCAACCTCGACGTCTGGAACCAGATTCCGGCCGAACAACAATCCGCCATCGAGAAGGCGGCGCGCGACCTCGAACCCGAATTCTGGGGCGTCTCACGCCAGGGCGACGTGGACAGCATCACGGCCATGACCGAAAAGGGCATGAAGCTCGTCGAAATCTCGCCGGAGATGAGGACCGAGATGGTGGCGCGAGCAGAAGCGCTGCAGAAGGAGTTTCTGGAGCGTGTTCCCGACGCAGCACCGCTCGTCGAGCAGTACAAAGCCTCCATGAAGGCGCAGTGACATGGCGAAGGCGCCTTCATCCGCGTTCGGGGCGATAAATCACACGGGACCGGTGGCCGCGCTCCAGCGCGCGGCCGACATGCTCTCGATTGCCGGCGGACTAATCGCCGCCGGCTGTATTGCCGCCTTGACGCTTCTGGTGCTGTCCGAAATCGCCGTAGCGACGCTTTCGAAGATTATGCCCGTCGTTCCGAACAGCATTCATGTCGGTTGGGAGTATAGCGCCTATCTGATGGGTGCGTCCTTCCTGCTCGGCGCTGGCATGACGTTGCGTGCCGGTCTCCAGATCCGGGTCGAGATGCTGATGCGTGCGGGTCACGGCCGCTTTGCGCGTCTGCTCGAAATTTTCTCCAGCGCGCTCGGCTCCGCCGTATCGGCTTTCCTGGCCTACGCGCTGATCCAGTTGTCGCTGCGAACCTATCGCTTCGGCGAGGTCTCACAGGACAGCTTCACGCCCCTCTGGATCCCTCAGGCCGTGCTGGCATTCGGCGCGCTGATCCTGGCGCTGCAGATGATTGCTCGCACGCTGAGCTGTCTCGTGGGACAGCCGGTGGACCGGCCGGAACTCGGCGCTGCGACGGCTATCGAGGGATAGATGCCGTCTCGCCGCCAATGCCCAGGCGGGCGGCAACATGGAGTACATCGACATGACTGCAATCATGGGCAGCCTTTTTGCTTTTCTATTCGGCTTCCTTGCAATTGGGGCGTGGATCGGCGTTGCGCTTCTCGCGACCGCCCTCGGCCTCGGCTACCTCTTCCTGACCGCGCCAATGGACAGGCTGCTGCCGCAATACGCGTTCAATATTCTGACAACACCCGATCTGGTCGCCCTGCCGCTCTTCGTGCTGATGGGAGAGTTTCTCTTCCGCACCAAGTTGTCGAAGGCGCTGTTCTCCGGCCTGGCTCCCTGGGCGGGATTGCTCCCGGGCCGGCTCCTGCATGTGAACATTGTCGGTTGTTCGATTTTCGCCGCCATTTCCGGGTCGTCGGCGGCGACGACCCAGGTCGTCGGCCGCATGACGTTGACCGAACTGCTGCGTCGCGGCTACTCGCCGGACATAGCGATCGGCAGCCTCGCCGGAGCCGGTACGCTGGGCTTCCTCATCCCCCCGTCCACTGTGATGATCATCTACGGTGTGCTGGCGGAGGAATCTGTGCTGCGCCTGTTTACGGCCGGGTTCATTCCCGGGGTGCTGCTCGCCGGGACGTTCAGTGCCTGGATCATGCTGCACACCGCGATGCGCAAGGATCTCGTGCCGGAAAGTGAGCGGGCTCTGCGCCACATGCCATTCTCGCAGCGACTGGGGGCGCTAAGGGAGCTCGGGCCGGCCCTGTTCCTCATCGTCTGTGTGCTGGGCTCAATGTATGCCGGCATTGCCACGCCGACGGAAGCGGCAGCGCTTGGCGTGCTCGGCGCGTTCATCCTCTCCTGGTCACAGAAAGCGCTGTCGATCGGAGTGTTGCGCGACATTGCCCTCGGCGCCGTTCAGACCTGTTCTGTGATGGGGATCATCATTCTCGGTGCAACCGTTCTCGGCAATATCAGCGCGACGCTCGGTATTCCCGATGCGGTGGCTGCGACGGTTTCGGCCTGGCAACTGTCACCGATCACGCTGATTATCGCACTGATGGTGCTCTACCTGATCCTCGGCACCGCCCTCGAAGGCTTCTCGATGATCGCCACGACATTGCCGGTCGTCCTGCCGATCGTGGAGCAGGCCGGCTTCGACAAGGTGTGGTTCGGCGTTTTTATCGTGCTCGTCGTCGAGATGGCCCAGATCACGCCGCCCGTCGCATTCAATTTCGCAGTGATCCAGAACATCACCGGGCGGGGCACGGGCTATATCGCTCGGGTAACGATGCCCTATCTTCTGATCATGATGGGCTTTGTCGTCTTCCTTGCACTCTTTCCGCAGATCGTGACATTCCTGCCGGACCTGATCTTGGGATAATCGCTCACGACTGCACAAACAGAATGGGCGGGTCCAAGACCCGCCCATCGTGATTCCAGGGTCTGTCTGACAGGCGATCACTCGTCGGTCGTGAGGCCCTTGGCGGCGAGCACAGCTGCAAGATTGCTGACTTCAATCACGCTCTTTCCCGCCTTGTAGGCAGCGATATAGCCTGCTTCGGCTTCCTCGCGTTCCTTCGATTTGACCGCGACGGCGTCGGCTTGCTCCCGCCGAACGACGACCACGCCGTCGGCATCGCCCCGGATGACATCGCCCGGGCGGATGAGTTCGCCTCCGACGATCACGTCGGCGTTGATCTGGCCCAGCGTCTCCTTGACCGTTCCCTTGACGCAAAGACTGAGCGAGAACACGGGCAAGCCGAGCTTGATGAGGTCGGCGCTGTCGCGAACGCCGGTGTCGGTGACGACACCGGCAATGCCCTTGGCCAGGCAGGCATTGGCGAGCACGTCGCCAAACGAACCGGCTTCCTCGTATTCGCCGGCTGAAACGACGATCACGTCTCCTGGCTTCGCATAGGCGATCGCCACCTGCAGCATGATGTTGTCGCGCGGCGCACATTTGACCGTAAAAGCCGGTCCGCAGACCGACATGGCGCGATCCACCGGCTTGATGCGCGAGTTGAGCGCGCCGAGCCGCCCCTGCGCCTCATGGATGGTGGCAACGCTATGGCGCGACAGCACCTCCACGCTTTCGGGAGACGCGCGCTCGATTTTTGTCCGGACATGGACCATGGGATTCCTCCTTGGAAAAAGCGGCGCTGGCCGCATCGGGTCATTCGAAACGTCAGGAGAGCGAGGCGCACGCCTTGGCGATGCGGTCACATGCCTCGTTGATTTGTGCCTTGGATGTAGCGATCGACAGCCGGAAATAGGGTGACAGCCCGTAGGCCGCGCCATGGATGGCAGCAACGCCGCAATCCAGAAGATAAAGGACAAAGTCGAGGTCGTTGGCGATCGTCCGGCCATCCGGCGCGGACATCCCGATGACACCGCTGCAATTGACGAACAGGTAGAAAGCGCCGCTCGGGGCGGTGCAGGAAATGCCCTCGATGGCGTTCAATCGCTCGACGGCGAGATCCCGACGCTTGCGATACGCTGCGACGCTCTCCGCAACGAAGCTCTGGTTCCCTTCGAGCGCAGTTGTGGCCGCGGCCTGGCTGATCGAAGAGGGGCACGAGGAGATCTGCGACTGGAGCTTGTTGATGGCGGCGACGAGCGCTGCGGGTCCCGCGCCGTATCCGATGCGCCATCCGGTCATGGCGTAGCTTTTCGATACACCGTTCACGAGGAAAATTCGGTCGGCGAGGTGCGGGGCGGCTTCTACGAGGCTGACGGCCTTGCCGTCGCCGAACCAGATTTCGTCATAGATTTCGTCCGTCAGCACCCAGACATGCGGATGGCGCTCCAGGACGGCCGCGAGCGCCGCCAGCTCCGCGCGCGAATAGGTGGCACCCGTCGGGTTGGAAGGCGCATTGAGGATGAGCCAGCGCGTCTTCGCCGTGATCGCCGCTTCGAGCGCCTCCGGCCTCAGCTTGAAGCCGTCCGCTTCGGTGCAGGGGACGATGACGGGCTTGCCCTCATTTGCCAGCACCATGTCGGGATAGGACACCCAGTAGGGCGCCGGAATGATGACTTCGGCGCCATTGTCGACCGATGCCATCAGGGCCAGAAAAAGGATCTGCTTGCCGCCGCCGCCGACGGTGATCGCGTCGAGCGGATAGACCTGGCCCGTATGGCGCTCGAGCCGTGCGGCGATTGCCCGCCGCAGGGCCTGGGTGCCATTGACGGGTGTGTACTTGGTGTCGCCGGCGCGAATTGCGGCGATACCCGCCTCCTTGACGGCTGCCGGCGTATCGAAATCCGGCTCGCCGACCGTCATGTCGACGATGTCACGGCCAGCCGCCTTCAGGTCGCGTGCGCGGGCTGCTGCCGCGGTGCTCGGGGAGGGTTTGATGCGCTCGACTCGCGCGGCGGGCTGGAAGTCGGCCATGGGTCACCTCATTACCGGTTCTTTGCGTGTGGAAAGGTCACGCGGAATCATAGGATGCGCAGGAGGTGAGGGCTAAGACGGATTCGGTCTGGCGTAATAGCCACGGGCAATGGCGCGGCTGCGGTTCACCGTCATCAAAAGTTGATCTGACCCCATCGTCCGAGGCTTATGATAGCGTTTCTCAATCCTCGGTTCGTCCTGCAACGCCACCCGCCGCTGTTGGACCGACCGGCAGCAGCGCAGGTTGAGAATGGACATCGAAAAGCTCAAGACCGTGATGCAGTGGATGGCGGCTTCCCCGCTGGTGGAGCTGGAACTCACCGAGGGTGACCAGCATATCAAGCTGGTCAGGGCGGGTGGCACGCCTTCCCGGGCGATGCCGCCAATAAGAGATCCAGGCACTGGCTCGGCCCTGACGACGCCGCAGCCCGAAAGTGTTTCCAGGAAGTTCGTCGATGCCCCTGTCTTTGGCATCGTCCACCTGTCGACCTCGGCGAGCGAGCCTGCCTTTGTCGGGGTGGGGCGCTCGGTAAAGTCTGGCGACACGCTTTGCCTCATCGAAGCAATGAAGGTCTTTACAACCATCGAGGCACCCTGCGACGGCGTGATATCCGACATCCTCGTCAAGGCAGGCGGCGAAGTGGCGATGGGACAACCGCTCTTCCTCATCGAATCGGAAGCGCAATGACTCGGGATCCGCAGACCAGGCCGTTCGAAACCGTCCTCATCGCCAACCGCGGCGAGATTGCGCTTCGTATCCAGCGCGCCTGCCACACGCTCGGCTTGCGCTGCGTCTGCGCCTATTCCGAGGCCGACAGAGACGCCCCGTACCTTCGGAGCGCCGACGCAGCGATCTGCATCGGCCCGGCGCCGGCGACGAAGAGCTATCTGAATGTAGAGGCTATCCTCATTGCGGCCGAAATCACCGGCGCTGAGGCCATTCATCCCGGCTATGGCTTCCTGTCCGAAAATGCCGACTTCGCCGACGCGGTCGCTCGCTCGGGCCGCGTCTTCGTCGGTCCTGCGGCATCGGCGATTCGAACCATGGGCAACAAGGTCGCCGCGAAGAAGGCGATGATCGCCGCCGGCGTGCCCTGTGTGCCCGGCTCCAGCGAGGCGCTCGGCGACGACGCGGTGATCGCGCGCATCGCCGAAGAAGTCGGTTATCCGATTATCCTCAAGGCGGCCGGTGGCGGCGGCGGGCGCGGCATGCGAGTCGTTCGATCGCAAGCCGAGCTCGCCAAGGCGGCCGCCATAACCCGCGAGGAGGCTCAGCGTTTCTTCGCCAATCCCGATATCTACATCGAGAAATTCCTGGAGCGGCCGCGCCACGTAGAGATCCAGGTGCTGTGCGACGGCCATGGAGAAGCCGTCTGGCTCAGCGACCGCGACTGCTCGCTGCAGCGGCGTCACCAGAAGGTCATAGAGGAGGCGCCGGCGCCCGGTATCGACCGCGAGGCGATCGCCGCCATCGGCGAGCGCTGTGCGAAAGCGTGCCGGCAGATCGGCTATGTCGGGGCGGGCACCTTCGAGTTTCTCTATGAGGATGGCGCGTTCTACTTCATCGAGATGAACACGCGCGTGCAGGTCGAGCATCCTGTGACGGAAATGATTACCGGCATCGACATCGTCGCCGCACAGTTGCGCATCGCCCGCGGCGAACCCTTGGGCTTTCGCCAGCAAGACATCCGCATCTGCGGCCATTCGCTCGAATGCCGAATCAACGCGGAGGATCCCTTCAACTTTGCGCCGCAGCCCGGCCGGATCGACGAGCTTGTCTTGCCCGGCGGCCCCGGCGTGCGAGTCGATACCCATGTCACGCGCGGTTACACTATCCCCTCAAGCTACGATTCCATGATCGCCAAACTGATCGTGCACGGCAGCACCCGAGACGAGGCGCTGGCGCGCATGCGCCGTGCCCTCTCCGAGCTGGTCATCGATGGCCCCGCCTGCAACGCAGCGCTGCACATGGAGTTACTCAACGAGGAGAACTTCGTCGCCGGTGGCGTGGATATCCATCACCTGGAAAGACTGCTGTCGGAGAGGAGTGCTGCATGAGTGCCGCGGCCGTGAACCTGGAGAAGCCACGCATAACGCCGCTCGGCTCCTGCGCCATCCTGTTCGAGGCACAGGGTGCCTTCGACATCGAGCACCAGCGCCGGATCTGGGCGCTCGCCGATGCCGCTGTCACCTGGGGTTCAGTGGTTGAGGCCGTGCCCGGCATGACCAATCTCATGCTCATCCTCTCCCGTCCACCGGGCGACCTTGATAAATTCAGGACGCTGCTCCTGGCGGCCTGGGAGACCGGCGCGGAAAAGCACGTCGAGCCGACCGTGCTGACGATCCCGATCGTCTATGGGGGCGAGGGCGGTCCTCATCTTCACGAAGTCGCGGACAGAACCGGGCTCTCCGTCGACGAGGTCGTCCGCATCCACACCGAACCGGATTACACGGTCTATGCCGTCGGCAGCCATGCAGGCTACTGCTATCTTGGCGGCCTCGATGCGCGACTCTTCATGCCGCGTCGCAAGGTGCCGCTGGCCAGCATTCCGGCCGGCTCGCTCTCGGTTGCCGGCATGCAGACAGGCGTTTCCGCCTCGCCGGGGCCGAGCGGCTGGCACACCATCGGTCGTGCCGAGATCAGCTTCTTCGATCCCGAGCGTCGGCCGCCAGCACTGTTAAAACCGGGTGACGTCATCCGGTTCAGGCGGGAGCGGGTCGTCGGATGATCGAGATTCTCTCCACACCATCGCTGGTTACAGTGCAGGATCTCGGCCGGAGCGGCTTCTACCGCTACGGCGTCTGCCGGTCGGGCGCCATGGACCGGTTGTCACTTGCCATCGGCAACCTGCTGCTCGGCAACGACCGAAACGCCGCTGGGTTGGAAATTCCCATCCTGCCGCTTCGGCTGCGCTTCGAGGCGGACGTGAACTTTGCGGTGACAGGCGCAGACTGCTCCGCCGAACTCGACGGCCGCCCGCTGCCGCCCTTCTGGGCCGCCCGGGCCCGCGCCGGGGAGGTGCTGACGCTCGCCGCGCCGCGCGCCGGCTGCCGTGCCTATCTCTGCCTGGCCGGAGGCGTCGACGTGCCGGAGGTGCTGTCCTCGCGCAGCACGCAATTGCGCGAGACGTTCGGCGGCCTGGATGGACGCGCACTCGTCAAGGGCGACCGCATCAAGGAAGTGGGCAATGACGTTGTCTTGCCAGAGGGCGGTCTCGGAGCCGTGCCGCCGGCCGCGGCTCTGGCCGACGCAGATGCTCCGGCAACCACAGTGCGCGTGATCCCAGCCGCGGAACACGCTGACTACGACGAACCTTCGAGGGCGGCCTTTTGGGCCGCGGACTGGAAGGTGACGGTGCAAAGCAACCGGGCCGGCTATCGGCTCAAGGGACCGGAACTGCAACTGCGGCGCCCGATCGAGTTGCGGTCTCATGGCGTGGTGCCCGGGGTAATCCAGGTGCCTGCCGGCGGGCAGCCGATAATCCAACTGGCGGACGCGGCCACTATGGGCGGCTATCCGAAGATTGGTGTGGTGATCGACGCGGATCTCTGGCGAATAGCGCAGGCGCGACCAGGGGACAGCCTGCGCTTCATCGAAACGGACGTGGCGGGCGCCGCGCTCGTCCACGAGGAGACGGAAGCCTACCTCGACGGCCTCGAACACGATGCGGGCCGGCAGCACCGGCTTTCAGCGGCATGGAGGACCTGATGACTGCAGAGGCGCTGAACGAAATTCTGGACCTGATGCTCAAATATGGGTTTGCAGAGGGTTCCTTTTCTGACGGCAAGGATAGCGTCGCGATGCGGCTGGGGCCGGCCGCAGAGACGCATCAGGCGGAAGAAAAGGGGCCGGTCGCCGACGCCGCGCCGGAGACGCTCTCTACAGTCTCTATTGGATGGCTCAGCTTCGTGCATCCGGCACGGCCGGGAGAAAGCTGCTCCGAGGGAGACGCGGTCGGAGCAGGGGCAAAGGTTGCCTATGTGACTACGGGCGCCACCATCACATCGGTAACGGCGGACCGCCGGGGCGTGCTTGGCCGCAAGCTCCGCAAGGAAGGCGACGTCGTGGGATACGGCACGCCGGTCTTCGAGTTCAGGTCACATGAGGACGGCTAGCGGAGATTCTACAATGCGGATCGACATTAATGCGGATCTCGGCGAGGGTTTCGGCCCCTATACGATCGCCGACGATGCGGCGCTCATGCCGCTCATCACTTCTGCGAATGTCGCTTGCGGCTATCATGCCGGAGATCCGGTCATCATGGACCGGACGGTGCGGCTCGCAAAAGAGCACGGGGTCGATATTGGCGCCCATGTCAGCTATCCGGACCGTATGGGCTTCGGGCGGCGTGTCATACCGATGGATGCCAACGAGCTAGAGAAGCACGTGTTGTTCCAATTGGGAGCGCTACATGCGATCGCTAGGGCTGCTGGACACCGCATCACCCATCTCAATCCTCATGGTGCGCTCGGCAATCAGGCGTCGGCTGATGCGGGTATTGCCGAAACGCTGGTGAAGGCGACATACGCTTTCGATCCGGACATCCGCTTTCTCGTGCTCCCCGGGTCCTCCCTGGAACGGGCCGCGTCGGCCGCCGGCATGAAGTGTCACCGCCTCTTCCTGGCGGATCGCGCCTACACTCAAGACCGTCAACTGGCGCCGCGCTCGCTCCCCGGCGCGGTGATCAAGGATAGAGACCTGGTGGTTGCGCGGCTTCTCCGACTCCTGCGGGATCAAACCGTCGAAACCATCGATGGCCAAACCATCAATATGGATGTGCAGTCTATCCTGGTGCATTCCGACACCCCGGGCGCGGTTGATTTGGCTAGGGAAATCCTCCGCGCCCTACAAGCCCGGGGCACGGACATCGTTTCGCTGTCGCAGCTTGGGGATAATTGCGCTTAAGCGCTCGAAAAATCGCATAATGTATCAAGGGGAACCGCGTTGCTCCACACCGGCATCATGAACGACTAGGCTGCGCCTTGACGGAGTTCCTCGATCAGTTCGGGATGGTGATCGAGTAGACGTAACAACTGGCTGGTCGGGCCGCTTGGCTCGACCAACCCCCGCTCGTACTTGTCGAAGGCATTTTCCCCCACCTTGAGCAGGCCGCCAGCCTCGCGCTGAGACAGTTTCAGTTTCTTGCGTACCCTTTTTATGGTGGCAGGCGAGGGAATGCCTTCGACCTCCTCCTTCAACGCCCTTAAGGCCGCGTCGGTAACGGCCATGTCATCACCGAAATGAACGCCTTCATCACCGTTTTCCGGATAGTAGCCCGGAAGTTCGACGGTTTTGCTCTTGCCCTTGTAGGTAACCACGAAGGGGCGCACCCCGCGACGTAGCGTCTCGCCGGTCTCTGGGGAGACCATCGTGTCGGGCAGATCCCTTTTCGATGCTGCCATGCTCATTTCTCCTTGAACGACATGACGACAAACTCGGTGATGACGTCCGCCTGGAACTTCACGTAAAGAACCATGCCGCGTGCTGGCACATGATAAACGTCCTGCCAAGCGCGATGATCCGCAAAGGTCGTCATCGTAAAACATCCGCCGCTCGATCCCGGCGATCGCTTCCACAACACCTGCCCGGTCGAAGCCCAATGTGGTGGCATCGCGTAGCGCGGTTGAGGTCATCGCAAGCGTCTCGACCGATCCGAGCGCTGCCTTGATTGCCTCGAGATCGTAGGTCGGGCGCAATTTCTCCATGCCCTATATGCCACCTTAATGGGGCGTTTCAAGAGAGGCTTGTGGAAGTGCACGATTGGCGCATGTGCGGCTCGCCGCGAAGGTAGCTCTCATCACGCCAAGGGACCGAGTCTTGTCATCGTTCGCACGAGAAATCGTAATTTGCGAAGGCCTGTCACGCGTTCTTTTTCGACGTGAACGGGTATTCGGTTCGATCCCCATCAATGCGAGGGATGCTCAATCGACTGCACCAAAGTGACGGCCTCTGGAGTGTGCACCCCTTGGGGCAGACTGACCCATGTCCACCCCAAGGGGCGCACTCCACTCGGCGGGATGTTTGGGTCCGAACTGTGTCGTTAGCGACGGGGGGTCGTGTGAGGAATGTCTCTATCACTCTCGCCATCTCCGGTCCCTGGCGAGGTTGTGGTGCAAATAACCCGGAATGATTGTCAGTCGCGTGCTTGAGAACTCGATGCAATCCATTCCGGTCCGAAAAATTCAGCGATATGCAGCACGGAGCCGGAAACGTGATCGGCAAAGATCAGCAACACGGCACCCGTCGTTAATCGTTCAGAACGGCAATCGCGCGCTTTCCTTGACTTCCTTCATGACAAAGAACGTTCGCGTCTGCCGGACGCCCGGCAGCGCAATCAGCTTCTCGCCATGCAACTTGTTGAAATCCCCCATATCGCGAACGCGGATCTTCAGCAGATAGTCGAAGTCACCGGCGACCAGATTGCAATCAAGAACTTCTTTCAACTCCATCACGGCGCCTTCAAAGGCCGCGAAACTCTCCGGCGTCGAGCGATCGAGCACCACGCCGACCATGACCAAGGCGCCAAGCCCGACTGCTGCGGGTGCCACCTCCGCCCGCACGCCGGTGATGTAGCCCTCATCGAATAGCCGTTGCGTCCGCCTGTGGCAGGTCGCGGCGCTGACATTTACGCGCTGCGCCAGATCGGCATTGGTGAGGCGGCCGTCGGATTGCAGGGCGCGCAGGATCTTGAGATCGATCCTGTCAAATTCGCCTGTGGAAGATTCTTTCACAATGTCACCTACCAACAGAAGAAATGCATCATTCTGCTAGAAACCTATTCCATATAGGTAAGTTCGGCAACGAATTTAGAGAGCACCTTTCAAGCCTTTTCTCCTATCCTCCGGCCTCGAAAATCGGCACGGAGGCCATGATCGATGTCACTGCTTGAGAAGTTCGAACGTTACCCACTCACTTTCGGCCCGACGCCGATCGAGCATCTGCCGCGGTTGACGGCGGCGCTCGGCGGCAAGGTGCAGATCTACGCCAAGCGCGAGGACTGCAATTCCGGCCTCGCCATGGGCGGTAACAAACTCAGAAAGCTCGAATATATCGTGCCGGATGCGATCGCCTCCGGCGCCGATACGCTGGTGTCGATCGGCGGCGTGCAATCAAACCATACTCGCATGGTTGCGGCCACCGCCGCCAAGATCGGCATGAAATGCGTTGTCATTCAGGAAAAATGGGTGCCGCATTACGATTCGGTCTATGATCGCGTCGGCAATATCCTGATGACGCGGCTGATGGGAGCGGACAGCCGGCTGGTTGACGACGGCTTCGACATCGGCATCCGCAAGAGCTGGGAGGATGCGATCCAGTCGGTGAAGGACGCCGGCGGCAAACCCTATCCGATCCCGGCCGGCGCCTCGGTGCACAAATACGGCGCACTCGGCTACGTCGGTTTCGCCGAGGAAGTCGCCGCACAGGAGAAAGAGCTCGGCTTCATCTTCGACTACATTATCGTCTGCGTCGTCACCGGCTCGACCCAAGGCGGCATGATCGTGGGCTTCGCCGCACACGACCGGGCCGAGCGGGTGATCGGCATCGATGCATCGGGGACGCTCGAGCAGACCCGCGCGCAGGTGCGCAAGATCGTCGATTCCACTGCCGACCTGGTTGGCCTCAACCGAGCGATCCGCGAAAACGAGATCGTCATCAATCCCGATTATGCCTATCCCGCCTATGGCGTACCATCGGAGGAAACCAATGCGGCGATCCGGCTTGCCGCCCGCACCGAGGCGATGATCACCGATCCGGTCTATGAGGGCAAATCCATGCAGGGACTGATCGACCTGACGCGCAAGGGTTTCTTCCCGGAGGGGTCTCGGGTTCTCTACGCCCATCTCGGCGGCGCGCCGGCGCTGAACGGCTACAGCTACTACTACAAGGACGGCTGAGCCCTTGCCGAATTCTGTCCCCTTTCGTCCTTCTCCATCGGAACACGGCGATGACCGACACCAGCCAACTCAAGACCATTGAAAAGCGCCTGCTCTGGCTCTCCCACTGGATGATCCATCACGCGAACCACCTTCGGCCGAAGGTCGACGGCATCAAGACCGGCGGGCACCAGGCGAGTTCGGCCTCGATCGTATCGATCATGACCGCGCTCTATTTCTCGGCGCTCCGGCCGGAAGACCGCGTCGCCGTCAAGCCGCACGCGTCGCCGGTCTTTCATGCGATGCAATATCTCATGGGCCGGCAAACGCGCGAGAAGCTCATGAACTTCCGTGGGTTTGGCGGCGCGCAGAGCTATCCGAGCCGGACCAAGGATGTCGACGACGTCGATTTCTCGACCGGTTCCGTCGGCCTCGGCGTCGGCATCACCGCACTCGCCTCGATCGTGCAGGATTTCGTTCGAGCCAAGGAATGGGGCCGCGGCAAACTCGGCCGCATGGTAGCACTCGTCGGCGACGCCGAACTCGACGAGGGCAATGTCTACGAGACGCTGCAGGAGGGTTGGAAGAACGACCTCAGGAACTGCTGGTGGATCATCGACTACAACCGCCAATCGCTCGACGGCATCGTGCGCGAGGGGCTGTTCGAGCGCGTCGAGAGGATCTTTGAGGCTTTCGGCTGGGATGTGGTGCGTGTCAAATACGGAGTATTGCAGCGCGCGGCCTTCGCCGAGCCGGGCGGCGAGAAGCTTCGCGAATGGATCGACCGTTGCTCCAACCAAGATTATGCAGCGCTTACCTTCATGGGTGGCGCGGTATGGCGCAAGCGCCTGACCGACGATCTCGGCGACCAGGGCGACGTCTCCGCCCTCGTTGACCGGCGAAGCGATGCCGAACTCGCGGCGTTGATGGAGAATCTCGGCGGCAACTGCGTCGAGACCATGGCTGAGACCTTTGCCGCGATCGATCACGACAGGCCGACCTGCTTCCTTGCCTATACGGTGAAAGGTTGGAGCACGCCGATCGCCGGTCACAAGGACAATCACGGCGGTCTGATGACGATGGCGCAGTTCGCCGAATGGCAGGCGCATATGGGTGTCGCGCCCGGCGAGGAGTGGGAGCCCTTCGCCGGCGTGCCTGATCGCGAGGCGATGAAGAAATTCCTCGCCTCGGTCCCATTTTTCACCGAGGGTGCGCGCCGTCATGCCGATCGCCGGCTGGAGGTGCCAAGCATAGCATTCGACACACAGCGGGAGATATCGACGCAGATGGCCTTCGGCAAGATCCTCGACGATCTCGCCAAAAACAAATCCGAGCTCGCCGAGCGCATCCTGACAACATCACCCGATGTGACCGGTACCACCAGCCTTGGCGCCTGGGTGAACCGGCGGAAACTCTTCGCACGCCAGCCGCTCGCCGATGCATTCATCGAACACCGCATCGCCTCGACGGCAAAATGGGAGTTCAGGCCGGAAGGGCAGCATATCGAACTCGGTATCGCCGAGATGAATCTCTTCTTGCTGCTGGGCGCCGCCGGCCTCAGCCATTCGCTGTTCGGCAAACGGCTGATCCCGATCGGCACGGTCTATGATCCCTTCGTCTGCCGGGGCCTCGATGCCCTGAATTATGCCTGCTATCAGGATGCCCGCTTCATGATCGTCGGCACGCCCTCGGGCGTGACGCTGGCGCCCGAAGGCGGCGCGCATCAGTCGATCGGCACGCCGCTGATCGGCATGAGCCAGGATGGTCTGGCGGCTTTCGAACCCGCCTTCGCCGACGAACTCGTGGTGATTATGGAATGGGCCTTCGACTACATGCAGCGCGACGGCGAAAACGATCCGGACGAACGCACGTGGTTGCGCGACGAAACGGGCGGTTCGGTCTATTTGAGGCTCACGACCAAGCCGCTCGAACAGCCCCTGAAGCGCGTTGACGACGATTTCCGCCAAGGGGCCATCGACGGCGCCTACTGGCTTCGGAAACCGGGACCGAACTGCGCGGTCGTGATCGCCTACCAAGGAGCGGTGGCCGACGAGGCAATTGCCGCGGCCGGCATGATCGCGGAGGTCCGGCGCGACATCGGCGTGCTCGCCGTCACTTCGGCCGACCGGCTGAACGCCGGCTGGTCGGCGGCACAACGCGAGCGCGCCCGCGGAAATCCGAAGGCCACGAGCCATATCGAGCGGCTGCTCGATCCGCTGCCCAGCCATAGCGCCATCGTCACCGTGCTCGACGGCCATCCGGCCACGCTCTCCTGGCTCGGCGCCGTCGCCGGCCACCGGACCATTCCGCATGGCGTGGAGCACTTCGGCCAGACCGGCACGGTCGGCGATCTATACCGGCATTTCCGGCTCGAACGCAACGCGATTGCGGCATCGGTCATGGCGCTTACTGAGGGACGACGAGCGATGGAGCTGGCGTCATTGGTCTTCCCTTAGCGGCTCCGCGCTTCAGCACAGATCAAAACCGCGTCGCGGTTTAGACCGGCGCAAAGGTCGAGCGAAGGAAAAGCTCTGAGCCAGCTCCCTACGGCAGATGAATGGAGTTTGCCACTTCCATGAGGTGCGGAGCGATTTCGCTGCGCACCTTTTCGATGCTCCATTTCAGGCTGGACACCGAGCATTGCACGGTCGCCACCGGGCGGCGGTCGCCTGCCAAAATGGGGGCGGCGATGCCGATCTCGTTGAGGATATTCTCGCTCTGCGTCAGCCCGTAGCCGCAAGCCGCCGCCTCTTCAATGGCGGCGGCGATTTTCGCCCGGTCGAGCGTCGTCTTCGATGTCAGGGCGGTGATCGGCCAGGTCTCTACGGCCTTTTTGCGCTCTTCCGGGGCGAAGCAGGCGATCATGGCGCGTCCGCTGGACGTGGTGAGCGCCGAAAGGCGCCGGCCCGCGATCATCGCGCCGAAGCTCGTCAATTGCGTCGGTATGCGGATCACATAGACGATTTCGTGTCCGTCGAGGCGCGCCACATTCACCCGCTCGCCCAGCTTGCGCCCAAGCTCGATCAGCTTGGGCATGGCAAGCTGCACCAGCGGGTCGGACCAAAGGTAGGCGTTGCCAAGTTCCAGGAACTTCAGTGAGGGGCTGTAGCGCCGCGATTCCGGATCCTTATTGAGATAACCGATCTTGTGCAGCGTGTTGGTCAGCCTTTGTGCCGCGCTCTTGTCGAGCCCGGTGAGCGCGGCGATTTCCGTCAGCCCCAACGCGCTGTGCCTCTCGTCGAAAACGCTCAGAATACGCATCCCTTTTTCGAGCGATCCGACAAACAGTGTGTCCTGTTTTTCCTTGATCAATTCCGTGTCTCTTCTTTCATCGCTATCCAGATTTTGCGCGCCCGCTGGAGTTTCCGGCGTTTGGTTTCTTGACAAGCAGAAATCTGATTAATACGCTGAACCATAATACAGTTGTAAGTATTAATATATAATAATAACAAGTCAACCAGAGGGGCCGGTTCGCGCCGGTTTAAAAGCAGATGAAAACACGTCTTTTGATGAGTTCCGTCGCGCTGGCCGCCGTGCTGGCGAGCGGCCAAGCCATGGCGGACAAGGCCAGCGACACGCTCAACGCCGCCTTCACGAAGGAACTGGAGTCGGTCGACAGTTATTTCAATTCGGCCCGCGAGGGCGTCATCCTTCAGCGTTCCATCTGGGATGGGCTGATCTATAGCAACCCCCAGACCGGGGAATACCAGGGCAATCTCGCCACCTCCTGGAAGTGGGTCGACGATACCACGCTGGAGTTCAAACTGCGCGAGGGCGTCAAGTTCCACAATGGCGAGGAGTTCGACGCCGAAGATGTGGTCTATACGGTCAACTTTGTCGCCAATCCGGAAAACGGCGTCGTCGTCCAGCGCAACGTCAACTGGATGAAGTCGGCGGAAAAGGTCGACAAATACACGGTGCGTATCACCACCAACGGTCCGTTCCCGGCGGCGCTCGAATATCTGGCCGGCCCCGTTTCCATCTATCCGAACGAATATTACGCCAAGGTCGGTCCCGCCGGCATGGCGCTGAAGCCGGTCGGCACCGGTCCCTATCAGGTGGAAAGCGTCGAGCCCGGCAAGCATTTCGTCCTGAAGAAGTTCGACGGCTATCACGACGGGCCGAAGGGCAAGGCGGCGATCGGCACGGTCGACATCCGCACCATTCCCGACGTCAACACCCAGCTTGCGGAACTCTTCAGCGGCGGTCTCGATTTCGTCTGGGGCGTGCCGTCCGACCAGGCGGAGAAGCTCGCGGCCATGGGCCGATTCAACGTCGTCAACGAAAGCACGATGCGCATCGGTTATCTGGAGCTCGACGCCGCCGGCCGCAGCGGCAAGGACAATCCGATGACCAAGTCCGCCGTGCGCCGGGCTATCGCCCACGCGATCGACCGGCAGGCCATCGTCGACAATCTGCTCAAGGGCAAGTCCAAGGTGGTCAACTCCGCCTGTTTCCCCTCGCAGTTCGGTTGCGAGCAGGATGTTACGGTCTATGACTACGACCCGGAAAAGGCGAAGGCGCTGCTCGCCGAGGCCGGTTATCCGGAGGGCTTCGCGATCGATTTCTATGCCTATCGCGACCGTGGATACGCCGAGGCGATGCTGGCCTATCTCGCCGAAGTCGGGATCACCGCGAACCTCAAATATCTGCAGTACTCGGCCCTGCGCGACCTGCGCCGCAATGGCGAGACCAGCCTGGGCTTCCAGACCTGGGGCTCCTATTCGGTGAACGACGCCTCCGCCATTACCAGCGAGTTCTTCAAGCACGGTGCTGAGGACTTCGCCCGCGACGACGAAGTCAAGGGCTGGCTCGATGTGGCCGACACGTCGGTCGATACCGGCGTGCGCAAGGAGAACTACTCCAAGGCGTTGAAGAAGATCGCGGACGAGGCTTACTGGATTCCGCTGTTCTCCTTCAATTCCAACTACGTCTTCACCGCTGACGCGGAATATACGCCCACCCCCGACGAGGTGGTCCGCTTCTTCCAGATGCGTTGGAAATAGCAATCCTCGCGGCGCGTCGGGCGATTGCCATCTGGCGCGCCGGTCTTTGCGGATCGGGGTCAAACATGCTTGCTTTCGCATTGAAACGGCTGGGGCTTGCGGTGCTGGTGACGCTTACCGTGTCGCTCGTGAGCTTCAGCCTGCTCTTCATGTCCGGCGATCCGGCCTCGGCCATCGCGGGCGAAAACGCCAGCGCCTCCGACATCGAGGCCATTCGCGCGCTCTACGGTTTCGACCGGCCGTTCCTCGTGCAATATGCGGATTGGCTGACCAGTGCTCTTCGCGGCGATTTCGGCCAGAGCTATTATTTCAAGCTGCCCGTTTCGACGCTCATAGCCGACCGACTGTCAATCACCATGCTGCTCGGCGTTTGCGGTATCACGTTTGCGCTTTTGACCGCTGTGCCGCTCGGCGTGGCGGCAGCGATGCGACCCAATTCCTTCATCGACCGGGCAGCGTTGTTCCTGTCGGTGCTCGGCCAGGCGATGCCGAGCTTCTGGTTCGGCCTGGTGCTGATCGTCATCTTCTCCATCTGGCTCAACTGGCTGCCACCATCGGGCTCCGGCGGCTGGCAGAATTTCGTCATGCCGACCGTCGTACTTGGCTATTACGCCATGCCGGCCATCATGCGGCTTACAAGGGCCGGAATGCTGGAGGTGCTGAATGCCGACTATATCCGCACCGCGCGCGCCAAGGGAGCAAGCGAGATGCGCGTCATGTTCAAGCACGCGTTGCGCAATGCCGTGGTGCCGGTCGTCAGCCTCGCCGCCGTGCAGATGGGCTTCATGCTGGGCGGCTCCATCGTGGTGGAATCGATCTTCGCGCTCCACGGCGCGGGCTTTCTCGCCTGGGAATCCATCGCCCGCAACGACTTGCCGACGGTGCAGGCGCTGATCCTGATCTTTTCCTGCTTCTACATCGTCTTCACCTTCCTGTCGGACCTCGCCAATGCCTGGCTCGACCCGCGTATCAGGGTGGGCTGACATGGCACGCACAATCGATACGGCTTTTGAGGAAATCCACGCGCCGAGTCCCGCTGCCCAGCTGCGCCGGCGCATCTTCGGCCATTACGGGCTGGTCTTCGGCATCGTCGTTCTCGCCCTCATCGTCCTGATCGCGCTCTTCGCACCGCTGCTTGCGGGTCACGATCCCTACACGCAGGACCTGATGGCGCGCATGAAGCCGCCCTTCTGGATGGCGGGGAGCGACCCCAACCACATTCTCGGCACGGACCAACTTGGCCGCGATTATCTCGCCCGGCTCCTATACGGTGCGCGCATCTCGCTTTCCATCGGCGCCATCGCGGCCCTGATCTCCGGCCTTATCGGGACGGCCATGGGCGTCGCCGCCGGCTATTTCGGCGGTCGCGTCGATCTCGTGGTGACCTTCCTCATCAATGTCAGGCTGGCGATGCCCGTGGTGCTGGTGGCGCTTGCGGTGGTGGCCGTCCTCGGCGGATCGCTGCAAGTGGTGGTGACGGTGCTTGGGCTTCTCCTGTGGGACCGCTTCGCCGTCGTCATGCGCTCTTCCGTGCTACAGGTGCGCGACCTCGAATATGTCAACGCCGCCAAGGCTATCGGCTGCTCGACACAGCGCATCATCCTGTCCGAGATCATGCCCAACATCGTCAACAACCTGATCGTCGTGGCGACGCTCGAAATGGCCCATGCAATCCTGCTCGAAGCCGCGCTTTCCTTCCTTGGCCTCGGTGTCCAGCCGCCGACGCCCTCTTGGGGCCTGATGATATCGGAGGGCAAGCAGATGATGCTGTTCGAGCCGTGGCTGATCGCCATTCCCGGCGTAGCCCTGTTCGTGCTCGTCCTCGCCATCAATCTCCTCGGCGACGGCCTGCGCGACGTCACCGCGCCAGAGAACAGAGGGTAGACTGTGATGAACGCGCCCCTTCTCAGCGTCCGCGACCTCACCATCGACATACCGATTGCGCAGGGCACGCTCCATGCCGTGCGCGGCATCGGCTTCGATCTGAAACGCGGCGAAACGCTTTGCATCGTCGGCGAGTCCGGCAGCGGTAAGTCGCTCACGTCGCTGGCGATCATGGGCCTCCTGTCGAAGAAGTTCAAACGCGACGCAGCGCGGCTCGACTTTGCCGGCATAGACCTTATGAGCCGGAAGCAGCGAGAGATGCGCGATCTGCGCGGCAATCGCATCGCCATGATCTTCCAGGAGCCGATGACCTCGCTCAACCCCGCTTATACGATCGGCGACCAGTTGGCGGAGGCTTATCTCCTGCACAACAAGGCGAGCAAGGCGGAGGCGCGCGCCCGCGCCGTGGAGCTTCTGGGCAAGGTCGGCATCACCGCCGCCGAAAGCCGGCTCACCCAATATCCGCACCAGCTTTCCGGCGGTCTGCGCCAGCGCGTCATGATCGCCATGGCGCTGATGTGCTCGCCCGAGCTGATTATTGCCGACGAGCCGACGACGGCGCTCGATGTCACCATCCAGGCGCAGATCCTGCGGCTTCTCGCCGACCTGCAGCGCGAGATGAACATGGCGATGATCCTTGTCACCCACGATCTCGGTGTCGTGGCGCGCATTGCCGACAAGGTGGCGGTCATGTATGCCGGCGAGGTGGTGGAGCAGGGCACGGCGCGGGAGATTTTCGAGCACCCGCGTCATCCTTACACGAGGGGGCTTCTGCGCTGCATCCCGGTGCCTGGCAAGACGAGGCCGGGCGAGCATCTGGGCTCCATTCCCGGCATCGTGCCTTCGCTCGTCGGTCGGGTGGAGGGCTGCGCCTTCCGCGACCGGTGCGATGTGTCGGAGGCGGCTTGCGCCGCCGCCATACCCGAAAGGCGGCTGGAAAGCGGGCACGTCTGGCGCTGCGTCCATGCGAGCGGGGAAGGGGCGTCGGCATGACGAAGGAAACCATGCCGCCCGTTCTGGAACTTGCCGCCGTCACCAAGACCTATCAGGTCAAGCAGGGCATCTTCGCCAGGCCGAAGCCGCTTCATGCGCTGGGCGGCGTCTCGCTCCGCATCAATAAAAAGGATGTGCTGGGCCTTGTCGGCGAATCCGGCTGCGGCAAGTCGACGCTCGCGAAAATCCTGCTCGGTCTCGAAGCGCCCACATCCGGCCAAGTGCTGGTGGATGGCAGGGAGATCGGCGCGCGGGAACGCCGGCTTCTGGCGCGACGTATCCAGCCAATTTTCCAGGACCCCTATTCCTCGCTCAATCCGCGCAAGAGCATCGAGGATATC
Source organism: Sinorhizobium alkalisoli (assembly GCF_008932245.1). Classification (NCBI taxonomy): domain Bacteria; kingdom Pseudomonadati; phylum Pseudomonadota; class Alphaproteobacteria; order Hyphomicrobiales; family Rhizobiaceae; genus Sinorhizobium; species Sinorhizobium alkalisoli. The sequence goes on from NZ_CP034910.1 coordinate 970,301, forward strand.
ATCGCGCTGCCGCTGGTGGTGCATGGCGTCGGCGACAGCGCGTCGCGGGCCGAGGCGGTGACGAAGATGCTCGATCTCGTCGGGCTTCCGGCGCGCCTCAGGCGCGGCTATCCGAATCAGCTTTCCGGCGGCCAGCGCCAGCGCGTGGCAATCGCCCGTGCGCTCATCATGAAGCCCGAGATCGTCATCTGCGACGAGCCGACTTCAGCGCTCGATGTGTCGGTCCAGTCGCAGATTCTCAATCTCCTGGGCGATCTGCGCGAGGAGCTGGGTCTCACCTATCTCTTCATCAGCCATAATCTGGCAGTGGTGGAGCATCTGGCGACGCGGGTAGCGGTGATGTATCTCGGCCAGATTGTCGAAGAGGCCCCGGCGGCGGAGCTTTTCGCCGGTCCGCGCCATCCCTACACGCGGGCGCTTCTGGAATCGGTGTTGACCCCCGACCCCTCTCTTTCTCTGCCCGACACGCATCTCGGCGCATCGTATCCGAACCCGATTTCGCCACCCTCGGGCTGCCGCTTCCACCCGCGCTGCGCCGAGCTCCGCGACATCTGCAAGACCGCGCCGCCGCCGCGTGTCGGCGGGGAAGGGGGCCATGTGGACTGTCATCTCTACGGCAGTTCTGCCGCACACTAGTCAGGATCAGGCGATGAGCAACTTTTCGCGGACGCAGACCGTACGCAAACATGTGGCTGCCACAAAGAACGGTGTCGTTGCGGCGCAGCACCGAATGGCGGCTGTGGCCGGCGCCGCCGTGCTCGAGGCCGGCGGAGACGCCATCGACGCGGCCGTTGCCACGTCCTTCGCCATCGGCGTGGTCGAACCCTGGATGAGTGGTCCGGCGGGCGGTGGAGCCATGGTCGTGTGGCGCGAAAGAGAGAGGCAGGCCCGCACCATCCAGTTCGGCATGCGCTCGCCCTCGACCCTCGACCCAGCGGACTATCCGCTATCCGGCAATGGCAAATCCCCCGACCTCTTCCCATGGGCCGCTGTGGTGGACGATCGCAATGTGCAAGGCGCCACCGCCATCGCCGTGCCCGGAACGGTGGCGGGCATGGAGCTTGCGCACCGGACCTACGGCACGCTCCCCTGGCGCGACCTGCTCATGCCGGCTGTGGGCCTTGCGCGGAAAGGCATGCTGGTCGACTGGTACGCCTCGCTGCTGATCGCTTCGACCGCTCGGGAACTGGCGAAGGACGCGGATGCGGCGGCGCTGTTCCTCGATGAGGGGCAATGGCCGAAAGTCGCCGGCTGGACGTCGCTTGCCACCACAAGGCTCGACCAGAGCCTAATGGTGGAAACCCTGTCGCGGCTGGCAGAGGCTGGACCGCGCGACTTCTACGAGGGCGAAATCGCCACGGCGCTGGTTGCCGACATTCGGGCCAAGGGCGGTTGCATTTCCCGCGAAGACCTGGCCGCCTACCGCGCGAGGCTCACATCCACCATCGATGTGCCTTATCGCGGCGGCGTGGTCCATGCCGCCGAGGGGATGACCGCCGGCGCCAATCTGGCCGAATGTCTGGCGATGATGGAGAATGCCTTCACGCCGGGCGGTAGGCCGGACGGCACGAGCTTCGCGGAAATGGTCCGCGCGCTCGGCCGGACCTACGAACGCCGTCTGCGCGAAATGGGCGATGCGGAAGTCTCTCATGCCCCTTCCTGTACGACCCATTTCAGCGTCGTTGACCGCCACGGCAATATGTGCGCCGTAACGCAGACATTGCTGTCCATCTTCGGCTCGCGCGTGGTTTCGCCTTCTACTGGCCTTTTGATGAACAACGGCATCATGTGGTTCGACCCGGAGCCCGGCAAGCCCAATTCGTTGGCGCCGGACAAGGCGTGCCTGATGAATGTCTGCCCGACCATCGGCGAGAAGGACGGGCGGCGCTTCGCCATCGGCGCCTCGGGCGGGCGGAAGATCCTGCCGGCGGTGCTCAACCTCACTTCCTTCCTCATGGACTTCGGCATGTCGCTGGAAGACGCCTTCCACCATCCGCGCGTCGACAACAGCGGCGGCGGAACGATCGTCGCCGACGAAACCCTGCCGCGGCCGATCATCGAAGCGCTGGAAGGCGTCCTGCCGGTGGTGACGGCCAGAAGAACCGTCTTCCCCTATGCCTTCGCCTGTCCGGCCGGCGTCATGCGGGAGAACGGCATCAATATGGGCTGCACGGAAATCATGTCGCCGTGGGGCGACGCCGTACACGAGAAGGAAGGAGCCTGACGTGGCCACCCGCGACAGCGCTATCGCGCGCATCAACGACTATCTTGCCTCCGGCGGTTACGAGGAGGAGCTTGGCCGCATGGTGGCCTTCGAAACGGAAAGCCAGGAGCCGGCGAAGCGGCCGGAACTCAGGCGCTATCTGCTTGACGAGATGGCACCCAAACTCGCCGGACTCGGCTTCACCCATCGCATTCTGGAAAACCCCGCCGACGCACGGGTGCCGTTCCTTTTTGCCGAGCGCATCGAGAATCCCGCCTTCGAGACGATCCTCGTCTATGGCCATGGCGATGTGATCCGCGCCCAGGCCGACCAATGGCGCGAGGGCTTGCATCCCTTCAAGCTGGTGCGCGAAGGCGACCGTCTCTATGGACGCGGGACCGCCGACAACAAGGGCCAGCATTGCATCAATATCGCTGCGCTGCGGGCCATAATTGCCGAAAGAGGCGATCTCGGCTTCAACTGCAAGATCGTCATAGAGATGGGCGAGGAATGCGGCTCGCCCGGACTGGCAGAGCTTTTCCGGCAGAACCGCAATCTCTTTTCCGCCGATGTCCTGATTGCTTCCGACGGTCCGAGGCTGCATCCGGATCGTCCGACCCTGTTCATGGGATCGCGCGGCGCCGTCAATTTCGACCTCCGCGTCGATCTGAGGGAAGGCGCGCATCATTCGGGCAATTGGGGCGGGCTTTTGCGCGATCCGGCCATCGTGCTGGCCCATGCGATTGCAAGCATCGTCGATAGGCGCGGCCAGATCAAGGTTCCCGAATGGCGGCCGACGAGCCTGACGCCCGCCGTGTGCGAGGCCCTGAAAGACTGCCCGGTGGGCGGCTACGACGGTCCCGCCATCGACGCCGACTGGGGCGAGGAGAGCCTGACGCCTTCCGAGCGTGTCTTCGGGTGGAACAGTTTTGCCGTGCTGGCGCAGACGAGCGGCGTGCCGGAAGCGCCTGTTAATGCTATTTCCGCCAAGGCCCGCGCCCATTGCCAGCTGCGCTATGTGGTGGGCACCGACCCGGACGACATTCTGCCAGCATTGCGCCGGTATCTCGACAGCCAGGGCTTTGCGGAGGTGAAGATTGTTCCGGCCGATCGCGGCTTCTTCCATGCCACCCGGCTCGACCCCGACCATCCGTGGGTGACGCGGGTGAAGCAGTCAATTGTCGTAACCACGGGCAAGAAACCCGCCATCCTGCCCAATCTCGCGGGCTCGCTACCCAACGAGACCTTCGCCGATATCCTCGGGCTTCCGACCGTCTGGGTGCCGCACTCCTATCCCGGCTGCTCCCAGCACGCGCCGAACGAGCACGCGCTCATTTCGATGACAGGGGAGGCGCTGGCGATGATGGCAGGGCTTTTCTGGGATATTGGAGAAAGAGCCGCGGCCGTGTAGGTCATCCATCGGAATTCCCGATGATGCTACCAGTTTCTTCCGTTTCCCTTGTTTCGGCCAAGCTGCGATCTCTTGGCGGAAACAAGGGAAACCGAAGACATGGCATCAAGGATTGTGAGCTGGCAGTTCGCAAGGCTCTGGACGTAGAGTCGCGATATGCCGACCTGAACGGCTACGGGTGACCCGTTTTCGTTCCGTGTTCAAAAGATCGCATAATGTATCGACTGGAACGCTGGTGCGACGGGTAATCGTTTCAGTTTTCGTGTTACGGCGCAGTATCGCGAATGCGTCCGCAAAGCGGGGAGTGCACACACACAGAGTTTTGAGTGGACGGGCAGGGGCGGTGTCGGGAAGATGCTTGCGAAAACTGCCGAGGCCTCGTGATGGAACGTAAACTCGCAGCAATCGTAGCGGGCGATATCGTCGGCTATACGCGACTGATGTCCGAGGATGAATCCTCGACCTACGCGGCCCTGCGCGCTGCCTTCAGCGAGCTGATCAACCCTTTGGTCAAGAAGCATGGTGGCCGCACCTTCAAGACCACCGGCGACGGCTTCCTGGCGACCTTCCCGAGCGTTAACGAGGCGCTCGATGCGGCAATCGAAATCCAGAACGGATTCGTCGAGCGGCCGTTCAGCCTGCGTGTCGGCATCAACCTAGGCGACGTCATAGAAGACAATGGCGACATGTTCGGTGATGGTGTCAACGTCGCGTCCAGACTGGAAGCCATGGCAGCGCCGGCCAGCATTTTCGTGAGCGAGGCCGTGGTCCGCAGTGCCGACCGGAGCCGCAGCAAGCTTTTCTACAGTATCGGGCGAAGGCAGGCCAAGAACATAGCCGAGCCGCTCGCCGTCTATGCCGTGCGGCTCGAGCGGGAGCCGGCGCCCGGCCGGGGCTGGCTACGGCGGATGGTGCTCCGCCGGGGTGCCGCTTTGCCTGTCGCGGTCGGGACTGCGGGACTGGTCGTCGTCGCCGCTTTCACCCAGGTGCCCGCGTTGCGGGCGATCGGCGCGGATCTGACCAACGGCCTCGTGCATCTCACGGGCGGTGAGCCCGCGGCCGGCCGGCCGGCCGTTGCGGTGCTCCCCTTTGACAATATGAGTGGCGAGGCCGATCAGGCCTATTTCGCCGACGGGTTGACCGAGGACATCATTGCCAACCTGGCGCGGAACCCCGAGCTTCAGGTGATCGCGCGCAACTCGACCTTTGCGCTCCGCGGCCAGGCGGAGGACATCCGTAGGATCGGCGAACGACTTGGGGCCGGCTATGTGGTGGAAGGCAGTGCCAGACGCGCCGGCGACCAGCTTCGGGTGGTGGCGCAGCTCATCGATGCGCGCAGCGGCGCCCACCTCTGGTCGCGCACCTACGACCGGCGGGTCGAGGACGTCTTTGCGCTTCAGACAGATTTGACGGCCGAAATCGTCTCGCATCTGGTGTCTTATGTGCGCCAATCGGAGGTATCGAACGCGGCCGAACGCCCGACGGAAAACCTTCAGGCCTACGACCTCGTGCTTAAGGCGCGTGACCGCTACAAGCACGGCTCGAACGATGCCGAGTCGCTGATGGCCGCGCGTGCGCTGCTTCATCGTGCCCTTGAGCTCGATCCCGGCTACGCCGCGGCGCGCGCCAATCTCGGCATGACCTATATTGTCGACTTCCTGCAGAATGTCAGCGGCAGGGCGACCCGTACCGACGTGGAAACCGGTCTCAGCGAGGCGCGGCAGGCCGTTCGCCTCGATTCCAATCTCGCGGTCGGCTATCAGGTCCTGAGCTTCGGGCTTTCGGCCGCTGGCGACTACGCTGGCGCCATGCAGGCAGCTGGGCGTGCCGTCGAGCTCAATCCGAACGACCCGGACAGCCTGATGGCGTTGGCAAAGGCTCAGGTCCGGTTCGGCAGCTATGATGAGGCTGTCCGAAACGCCGAGCGGGCGCGGCGGCTCCACCCGATGGCGCCGGAATACTACACCTATGTCTACGGCCAGGCACTCTATGCTGCCGGCCGCCTCGATGAGGCCGACCGGGTCTTGCGGGAATGCCTGATCCGCGCGCCGCGCGAGGCGGATTGCCTACTGATCCACACGGCAGTCCTCACACAGCGTGGAGACGTGCAGGGCGCGCGGCGCGCGATGGCACAGCTCACCCAGGTCGAACCCCAGTTCTCACTTGCCACGGAGCGCGCCAATCGTCGCTTTGGCAATTCTCCGCTCATGGATGAATTTCTCTCTCAGCTCGCGGAAGCCAGGGCTCCTGACGTCACAAGCGGCGTCCGGCAGCGGCACTTCAGACCCTATCTGTAGAAGGAGCGAACCGTTCGCTCGCGCGCTGCGATGCAGCGGCGGGCATTGGCCCCATCGTTTCCAATGGCCAATGCGCGGCTTCGTGGCGGACGCGGAGGATAGGGTACAGATTGGCGGGCTCAAATGGCAGTCAGCGGCAGGCCGGGCAAGAGTTTGTCCAGGGTGATCGGGAACTCGCGCACACGCACACCGGTCGCATTGTAGATGGCGTTGGCGATGGCGGCGCCTGAGCCGCAGACGCCGAGTTCACCGAGCCCCTTGGCGCCGAGCGGGTTGGCTTTGTCGTCGTATTCCTCAAGAAAGACGACCTCCATCTCCGCAACGTCACCGTTGACGGGGACATGATACTCGGCCAGATCGTGGTTGACGAAATGGCCGTAGCGGGGATCGAGCACGGTTTCCTCCATCAGTGCAGCACCATGCCCCAAGTCATTCCGCCGAGGATCTGCGAGCGTGCGGTCTTGGGGTTGAGGATGCGGCCCGCACCGATCACCGACAGCATGCGGCGCATGCGGATCTCGCCCGTGTCGGTGTCTACCGCGACTTCCGCGAAGTGCGCTCCATAGGAGTGCTGCGAGTAGGCTCTGTAGCTTTCCGTGTCGCGCGCGGCGGCGACCGAACCGGTGGCCTCCATGCCGTTGGGAGCAATTCTGCCGATGAGATCGGCCAAGCTTACGGAACGGTCGCCGACCCGGATCTCCCCGCCGACGAAGATCGGAGTGACGTCGTTCGCACCCCGAAGCGGGGAGCGGTCGCTAGATCGGGCCGCCTCGATGACCCTCTCCTTGAGGGTGCTGCAGGCGTGGTGCAGTGCAGAACCCGCGCTCGCCGCGCCCCAGGAACCGCCGGAGCCGGCCGTGCGCGGGAAGCGGCTGTCGCCGAGTTCGACCTTGACCGCGGTGATCGGCACCCCGAGGCTTTCGGCCGCGATCTGGGTGAGGATGGTGTAGGTGCCGGTTCCGATATCGGTCATGTCGAGACGAGCCGTGACGCGGCCGGTCGCATCGATCGCCACCTTGGCCGTCCCCGCGCCGATATAGTTCGGCCGGATGGCGGCCGCCATGCCGTAGCCGATAAGCTTGCGGCCCTCGCGGATGCGTCTCGGGCTCGGGTTGCGGCGTTCCCAGCCGAAGCGCCGCGCGCCCTCCTGCATACAGGCGACGAGGTTACGCGTTGAAAACGGCACGCCTTGTTCCGGATCCACGATCGGCTCGTTGCGGATCCTGAGTTCGATCGGATCGAGGCCGAGTTTGTCGGCGAGCTCATCCATCGCCGATTCCAAGGCGAGCATGCCTGGCGCCTCGCCCGGCGAACGCATCCATTCGCCGCGATTGAGGTCGACGGGGACGAGGCGGTGGCGGGTCAACCGGTTCGGCGCGGCATAGAGCGAGCGGCCGAAGACCGCGGTCTGCTCGCAAAACTCCTCGAAGCCGGAGGTCGCGGACCAGACGTCATGGCCGACCGACGTCAGCCGCCCGTCCCGGTCCGCGCCGAGGCGCACCTGTTGGACCATCTCCGCCCGATGGCCGGCATTGGCGAACATCTGCTGCCGCGTCAGTGCGACCTTGACAGGGCGGCGCAGCACCCTTGCGGCGAGCGCCGCGAGCACGGTGTCGGCATGGACGATCAACTTGGAGCCGAAACCACCGCCGATAAACGGGCTGACGATGCGAACACGCTCTCGCGGAATGCCGAGCGTGCTGGCGAGGCCGGCCTGGAAGTTGGCAAGCGTCTGTGCGGACGTGTAGATCGTCACCTCGTCGGCTGACCAGACGGCGAGCGTCGCATGCGGCTCCATCGGGTTGTGGTGCTCGTAAGGCGTCCGATAGGTCGCGTCGACCTTGACCGGAGCGGCGGCGAAAGCGCCTCCGAAGTCGCCGATCGCGCTGTCCGTCTCGAAGCCGGCATTGGTGCGCCGGGGCGTGTAGGCGTCGGCGAGACGCGCCGGCACATCGAAGACGCCGCGCTCCTCTCGATAGCGCACCCTGATGAGCCCCGCCGCGGCACTCGCCGCCTCGAATGTTTCCGCCACGACAATCGCGACGGGCTCGTCGTAGAATCGAACCCGGTCGCTGTTGAGCACGGGGCGCGCACGAGTGAAGACCTCCGGCACGGTAGGCGTCACCGCTGGGCCGAAATCCGGCTGAGCCGGTGCGTTCCGATAGGTCATAACATGAAGGACGCCCGGCACCTGCTCGGCTTCCGCGCTGTCGATCCCGACGATACGGCCCTTGGCGATCGCGGCGCCGAGGATGTAGCCATACGCCGCCTTCTTCACGGCATGCTCATAGGCGTAGGTCGCGCGGCCGGTGACCTTGAGCGGCCCATCGACGCGCGCGATCGGCTGGCCGACAAGGCCGTTGCTGCTTTCAGAAGAACGGTTTTCCGGGATCATGGTATCTGTCATCATCGCACCTCATGCACCTTCGACAGCCGCGGCGAGTGTCTGCCGTAGCGTGCGTTTTGCCAGCGGGATCTTGAAATCATTGCCGCCGTGCCCGATGGCTCCGGCGAGTGCGCTCTCGGCGGCCTCGGTAAAGGCGGCGTCGGCGGCGGCCGCCCCGGCAAGCACGTACTCCGCGTCCATCGGGCGCCAGGGCTTTGGTGCAACGCCGCCGATCGCGATGCGGGCGCTCTGTATGCGGTCGCCGCTCTTTTTGACAACGGTCGCGACCGAGACGAGCGCAAAGGCGTAGGAAGCGCGGTCGCGCACCTTGCGGTAGAGCTGCCGGCCGAGAGGCGGAGGCGGCAGGATCACGGCGGTAATCAACTCGCCGTGGCCGAGGTCCGTCTCGACATTCGGCGTCGAGCCCGGCAACCGGTGGAGGTCGCCGACGGGAATCGTACGGACCGTGCCGTCGGGCAGGGTGGTCTCGACCTGGGCGTCGAGTGCGGCCATGGCCACGGCCATATCCGAGGGATGCACGGCGATGCAGTCGTCGCTGGCGCCGAGCACGGCGTGCATCCGGTTGAAGCCCCCGAGGGCCGCGCAGCCCGATCCGGGTGCGCGCTTGTTGCAAGGCATGTTGCGATCATAGAAATAGGGGCAGCGCGTGCGCTGGAGGAGATTGCCGGCGGTCGAGGCCTTGTTGCGGATCTGGCCGGACGCGCCGGCGAGAAGCGCTTGGCTGAGCATGGGATAGCGTGATCGCACCCGCGGCTCGGCGGCGAGATCGCTGTTGCGGACCTGTGCCCCGATCCTGAGGCCGCTCTCCAGCGTCTCCTCAATGCTGTCGAGCGGCAGCCGGCTGATGTCGACGACATGTGTTGGCCGCTCGATCTCCAGTTTCATCAGATCGAGAAGATTGGTGCCGCCGCTGATGAACTTCGCTTCGGGCCGGGCTGCTACGGCGGCCGCCGCCGCCGTCGCGTTGCTGGCGCGCTCGTAGGTAAAGGGTCGCATGGGCTCACACCTCTTCGGCTGCGTCGCGGATGGCGGCGACGATGTTGGGATAGGCGGCACAGCGGCAGATGTTGCCGCTCATGCGCTCGCGGATCTCCGCGTCGGTCAGCGCCGCGGGCCCGGCCGCCACATCGCTGCTTGCATGGCTTGGCCAGCCGGCCCGAACTTCCTTAAGCATTCCCACGGCCGAACAGATCTGTCCCGGTGTGCAATAGCCGCACTGGAAGCCATCATGGGCGACGAAAGCCGCCTGCACCGGGTGCAGTCGGTCGCCATCGGCAAGCCCCTCGATGGTGGTGATCTCGTCGCCGTCGTGCTGGGCGGCGAGCGAGAGGCAGGCATTGATCCGCCGGCCGTTGACGAGAACCGTGCAGGCGCCACACTGGCCGTGGTCACAGCCCTTTTTCGAGCCGGTCAGGCCGAGATGGTTTCGCAAGGCATCAAGCAGGGTCGTGCGTGGATCGAGCTTCAAGGCATGCTCCTCGGCGTTGATCCTGAAGCGCATCGGTATTCTCGATATCGGCGCCGCGGCGGGCCCGGCCGTAATGGGGGCGCCAGTCTCCGCGGCATCGACGGGCAAGCCGGATGCGAGGGCGAGGCAGGTTGCCGCCCCGCCTTCCAAAACCGCCCGGCGGGTAATCCTGTAGTCCTTTTCAGCCATGAATGATCTCCTGGTCGCAGCGGCAGGAGCCGGGAGGGGCTTCTGCCCTCCGGCGAGCCGGCCCCTTGCTATCTTCTACAGGCGGGATTTGGGTGCGCGGGGGATCGCTTTCTTTCAGGAATCCGGAGGTCCTGTCAGGATTCCGGAGAAAACTGCAGCCGGTAGGCGCGCGGGGTGATGCCCTTCAGCCGACGAAACGTCGTGGTGAAATGGCTCTGGCTGGAGAAGCCTAGGCGGAATGCAATGGCGCCGATGGCCATGCCGGTCTCGCGCAGGAGCAATTCCGCCCGTCTTATACGTTCCTCGAGAATATAGGCGTAGGGCGGCCGCCCGGTCGTCTCCTTGAAACGCCGTGCGAAGGTATCGAGGGGCATGCCGGCAATGGCTGCCACCTCGCTCAGCGAGATATCGGAGGCGATGTTGGCTTCGATGTAGTCGCGCACTCGCTCGAATTTCCGGCGGCTGAGGCGGCCTCGGCTTGCGGCCAGACGCGGACTTCCCTCCAGGCTGGTCATTCGCAGACCAATAAGGGCAACCAGGTGCTCGACATAGACGGTTTCCGGCACGTGGCCGAGCGACATCTCGGTGCGAAGCGATCGCAATAGCGTGCCGATGACCGCGTCGCTCCGGTTCACCAGTACCGGCATGTCGCGCAGCAACTCCAATCCCGGAAGCGCGAGCTCGGGATCGATCCACACGGCGGAGTAGGAGAGGTCGACGTCGCGGTAGAAGCCGACGCGTTCTGCGCTCGCGGGAACAAAGGTGAGGACTCCGGGTCGGTCCTGGCCGTCATAAAGGGTCTTGCCATCGGTGCGGATCGATGTCCGGGACGTGCTGCCCCCGTCTGTCAGCACGATCAGATGATGCGGTGCCGTCCAGCGAATTTCCGCTTCCTGGCACGCCCAGCGCCGACTGTCGAATACGACCGACGAGCCGATCCAGGACGCAGTCTGCAGCGACGCCGTTTCTTCGTTCCGGGCCCGAATACGTCCGTCGCCAAGCAAGGGTTTGAATGACATCGCGGCATTCCGTTGATTCGCGCCGGGCAGGCTACGACACAAGGGCATAAGGCATCGGTGCGGTCCGTCGCCGACCCATTGCGAGTCATAGGAACAACAGTCCGACCTTGATAGCCCCCACTTGTTCAAGGATGTTCAATGATTGGTGACCGCTCGTTGCGGTGCGTTGTTAGGGCCGCTTCGACGTTCGCGGGCTCGCGGCCGAATTGTACAGCGTCACCGTCCCTTCCGCATGGGCGTGGGCGTGAGATTGTGGACTTGTGGTTCGATTCCTATCAAGGCGAGGGGGGCGACCTTCCGGGCTGGGCGGCATGTTGCCGCTTTCCGATCGTCTCAGTCGGGTGGTGAGCGGAAGTCCGACCGCCCCTCGGGTCAAGTCTGATGCGCGCCAATGAGCGGACTTAGCGTGGGATTATTTCAGTGGCGCAACCGAGCCGCGACGGATGAGCTCGCAGCGATACTTAAAATGGCTTTCAGCCGGCGCGCGCCCGGCGATCATCTCGACCAGCATGCGCACGGCGAGAGCGCCCATGTCTCTGTAAGGCAAGGCCATCGTCGTCAGAGGCGGGTGAATACCGGTCGAGACGATCTCGAAATCGTCGAACCCGACGATTGAAACGTCATCCGGCACTCTGAGGCCGAGATCCGCGGCCGCGCAGTATACTTGCAGCGCGGTCTCGTCATTTCCGCAGACGATCGCCGTCGGCCGGTCGGGGCTACTTAGAAGATGGCGGGCACTCTCGAAGGCGACGAAGCGATCGGAAAAGATCGGGCCGACACGGCCGGGGACCACCCAGTCCTTCCGCACTTCGATCTCGGCCGCAGCCAATCCGTCGAAGAATGCGCGGCCACGAAGGTCCGCGGCCAGAAGCAACTCGTTCAGCATCACATAGGCGATCTTCCGGTGTCCCTCTTCGACAAGATAGCGGACCACATCCAGCCCGCCTTGATAGTCGTCCGGCACGACGGAGGGCAGCGCGCGTTCGGGGGCGCTGCAGTTCACCAGCACCGTCGGCGTGTTTGGAAACTCCGTATCGGACGGGACATGGCGATGAAACATCGTCACGTAGAAAACGCCGCCGATGCCATGCTCGCGAAAAATCTGCCAGGCGCGCTGCTCTTTCGCCGGATCGGCGGAGGTGTTCACCGTCAGCAGCGTATACGGCGTGTCGTCGAGGGCGTCCTGAATGCCGCGCACGATGTCGGTTGAAAACGGCGTCGTCGATACGACATCGGTGATTAGGCCAAGGACGCTGGAACGGCTGGTGCGCATCAGTCGCGCCGCCTGGTTCGGCACGTAACCGAGCGTCTCGATCGCCCTCTGGACCTTTTTCTTGGTCTTCGGACGGATCAAGCCTTCGCCGTTGACGACGCGCGATACCGTTCGGTCCGACACGCCCGCAAGTGCTGCAACATCCTTGATACTGACCATCCTCATCCTCTCACCGCAAAAATAGCTTTATTGACGCCTTCGATAGCACTGCGGTCACACGAATAGCTATGGGCTTCCCTTGATCAACCACGACGTCAGCCCTTCACGCCGGCCCGTACGAAGGAATCGATGATCCAGCGTTGCGCCACCACAAAGACCAGCAGCACCGGCAGGATCGACAGCGACACCGCTGCGATGACCTCCGAGGTTGCCGATGAGTTCCCGACCGGATCGCGGATCGACATGATGCCGACCGGCAGCACCATCTGGTCGACCGAGTTCAGGAAGATCAACGGCATGAAATAGTCGTTCCAGGTCATCGTGAAGATGATGACTGAAAGTGCTGCGATATGCGGGCCAGCCAAAGGCACGGCAATCGACCAGAAGGTGCGGAAATGCCCGGCGTTGTCGACGCGCGCCGCCTCGAACAGTTCCTTGGGAAGGGTGAGGAAGAACTGCCGCATCAGGAAGATGCCGAACACGCCAGACATGCCCGGCGCGAAAGCGCCGGTGAGGCCGGGAAGGATGATCGACCACTGACTGTCCACCAATCCGAGCCAGCGCATCAGCAGGAACAGAGGCACCAGCGTCGTCTGGATGGGAACCATCAGGGAGACCAGTAGCAGAGCAAAGAGCGCGTTCTTGAACGGGAAGCGGAGCCGCGCGAAGGCGTACCCGGCGATCGTGGTCGTTGCGACGTACCCGAGAGTGACTGTGGTCGCAAGCACGGTCGAGTTCCAGAAGAAGCGGCCGATCGGGACATCCGAGGCAAGCAGCCGGCGGTAGCTTTCCAGGCTGGAATTCAGTCCCGGCAGCCAGCGTGGCGGAAGCGTGAAGGCTTCCGCCACAGGCCGGAAGCTGGTGGTGAACATCCACAAGAACGGGGCCACCATCACCAGCGCGCCGAGCCCGAGCACCGCATATATCAGCGCGGTGCGCAGCCGCGAGATCATTGCCCGTGTCTCCGGAGAGAGACGCGCCGACAGCCGGACCGGCGTCATATCCCATGAGATGTGCATTGGCTTATTCATAGAAAGCCCACCGCTTGGAAAGGGCGAATTGGATCGCCGTGACAATGACCGTGATCGTGAGCAACAGCAGCGAGATCGCCGAGGCGTAGCCCATGTCGAACGACTTGAAACCCTGCTCATAGATGTACATGACCAGGCTGCGGGAGGCATCGCCCGGCCCACCATTTGTCAGCACGATGATCGATTCGAACACCTTGAAAGCGCCGATCGTGTTCATGGTGAGCAGGAACAAGATCGTTGGAGACAGGAGCGGCACGGTGATCTGCCAGAATGTCCGTAGGCTGCTCGAGCCATCGACGCGCGCCGCATCGTAATAGTCCTTCGAGATGCTCTGCAGCCCTGCCGTCGCGATCAGCATCGCGAAACCAACATTCTTCCAGATGTCGAGGATGATGACCGACCACAGCGCGTTGCGGGCGCTGGAAAGCCAGCGCACGGGCTCGATGCCGACAAGACCGAGGTAGTAGTTGATTACCCCAATGTCGCGTTGAAACAGGAATTGCCAGATCACCGCAACGAAAATCAGGCCGACCAGCGACGGGAAGAAAAAGGCCGCGCGGTACGCATATTGCACCGTCTTCGACATGTTCCGGTTGAGCAGGACCGCCAGCACCACGCCGAGTCCGACATTGCCTGCCACGGCAAAGACCGCGAAGAAAGCAGTGTTGCCTAGGACCTTCCAAAGCCGCCGGTCGTCCAGCATCGCTTCGAAATTGGCGAGCCCGACGAAGCTCGGACTGCTGAACAGATCATATTTCATCAGGCTGAAAACCACCGTGGCGACCATCGGCCCTGCGACGAAGACCGCGAAGCCAATCAAGGCCGGCGCGATGAACAGAAGACCGGCAACGGTCTCCTTGCGGTTTTGCGGCGAGAACCAACCCGCCGCCGCATTGTTAGCGGTCTTGGTCATGGGTCACCCCCGCTGGATCTCGGCTTCGAGTTCTTCGTGGGCCTCGGCCAGCGCCTCCTCCGCCGTCAACTCTTCGGTGATGATCTGATCGAATGTGCGGCCCAGGATGCGGTCAAGCGCGTTGAAGAAGGCGGGCGCCGCCACGGGCTTCGCCGTCTTCAAGGCATCGAAGAACACCGGCGCGCTCTTCGGCGCGGCAAGGAAGCTTTCCTTTCTCGCCGCTTCCTCGTAGATGGGGATTTGCTGGCCGATCTCCATCAGGGCTGTCACGGTCTCAAGTGAGATCAACTGCTTGATCGCCTGGAAGGCGAGCTCGGGATTCTTCGATTGGGGGCTGATGCCCCAGCCGCCGCAGCCAAACACAGTTTCGGCGCTTGCCTTACGCGGCCAAGGCACGATGTCGAAATCGGTGAAGCCGTTCGCGACCCAGCCGGTCACCGGCCAGCGGCCAGCACCGACCATGGCGAAACGCCCGGCAGCAAACTGGTCATAGACATTGAGCCCGATTGGGTCCGGCGAGACGCCGTGCTCATAGACGAGAGCGTGTATGAACTCGGCAACCTCGAGAATCTTCGGATCGTTGAGGTTTGAATGCTTGAAATCCGCGGTAACCGGATATGTGCCGTTGGTGAGATACCAAGGATGAATGGCGAAATTGAACCAGGGCAACCCATAGCCATAGATCTTCTTGTCGCCTTCGCCGGTTGTCAGTTTCTTGGCGATCGCGACGAAGTCGTTCCAGGTCCAATCCGGCTTCGGCGGCTCCACACCCGCTTCCTTGAAGATGCGGGTGTTGTAGTGGATGACCATCGTCTGGCCGCCGTTCGGGATCTCATAGATTTTGCCGTCGACGGTGAGCGCGTCCTTTAGTTTGGCCGGGATCTTGTCAACAAGGGCCTTGGCTTCCGGATCGGCGGCGATCAGATCGTCGAGCGGCATCAGCAGTTTCTTGTCGACGGCGAGCCGCAACCCTTCGACCGCGATGTTGATGATGTCAGGGGGATTCCCGCCGGCGATCTGGGTCACCAGCTTGTCTGCATAGTCCGACCATGAGGAGATCGGAGCAATGTTGTCCTGCACCGTGACGTTCGGATAGATCTTACGAAATCGTTCGAAGGCCTCGCCATAGGCCTTCGCCTCCGAGGGGTTGCCCCAGTTGTAGGTGGTTAGCTGTGCAGTGGTGTCTTTTGCCGGGGCGCCTGCCTGCGCTGCCCTTGTGGGGGACATGGCCGGTGTCAGGACACCGGCTGCGGCCAACGCCGTCGCCTTGGTCAAAAAGTCTCGTCTGTTCATGCTCATTTCCTTCTCCTCCTCAGGATGAGCGCCAAGTGCATGTCAGCGGTTTTGGTAGCGACAGGCACAAGAACAAGAACCTGAAGCGCGTCGCATGATGAATGCGCCGCACTTCGGCGTCTTTTCAGTTTCCTTTCGATACATTCGCTGCCGAGCGGCGCCGCGTCGTCTCCAACTTCCTTTCGATTTCGATGTCGCGGAGTTCCGCATAGGCGCGGAAACGCTCGTCGGCTGCATCGATCTGCCTGGCCTGTTCGGGCGTCAGGCGATCGCGGGCGACCCTCTCCGGAGTGCGGTCGCCGGGCGGCGTTGGCAGCCTTTGCTCAACCGGCAGGATGCTCAGCTTCGGCGATGGAAGCGTCTGGTACCAATAGGCGGTCGAGGCCCAGTCGTCGCTCAGGTGGTTGGCGTGGCCGTGCTCGATCGTCACACGGATCCGATTCTTGAACCGAACGGGATCGGTGAGATGGAAGCGATAGGAGACTTGATAGCCGGGAACGATGCTCTCGTGGATCACCGAGCCGTTCGCCAGGAAGGCGTTGTTCTGCATCCCCCAGGCGTGATTGAAATAGTCCTCTGTGCCAGTGCCATGAATCGACGGCGGCCAGGTATCTTCGTCGACGAAGATCATCTCGTCGCCTTCGCCCCACCAGGAGCCTTGGAAATGCGCTACCGAAAGGTTGCAGCCAACATATTGACCGCGTCCTTCGGTCTCGAGGATGACATAGTTCTCGTTGCCGTCGAGATTCGGAATGTTGGTCTCGGGGCTGTTGGTCTGCAGATTCGGACCCCAGCCACCGCACGGGTTTTCGCGCCGCCAGGACGCGTGGAAGTAGGCGATATCGTCAGCCAGCGGTACATCATAGCGCTCGAAGTCGATATAGAAGTACTGGCCGTATGGGACGTCGTTCTGGTTTTCGATCTCGACAATGGCGCGCTTGCCGAAGGGCATCTGGAAATAGCTGTTGAACGCAGCACTCCCACCGAAGCGATAGCGCTCCTCCGGCTTGGTCGAGACGGAGATCGGCAGGGAAGAGAAGTTGCCCGGCATGGAATGACCGGTGCAGAAGAAGTCGCCAAGCGGCACCAGAACCGACGGAGAATCCTGATCGTCCCAATAGATCTTCAGGAGCACCTTGCGGTAGTAGTGCGGGTCGGCAATCTCCCAGTTGAGACCGAGTGCGTTGTGAATCTCAAAGACCGGCGCGACGTAATTGCCGGCCGTCGGATCAATCAGGCCGGCCCCAAGAACGCGTCGGCAAAATTGCGTCATCCAGATATGCGTGATGCAGCCCGGACCCTCGATTTCGGCGAGGCGGACGGTGGAGTTAGCCGGGATCAGCCAGTAGTCCTGGTTCTTGCCCTCTTGGTCCCAACTGGAAAGGCGTCCGGTCCGCGCGTCCTTGACGCGCGCGAGGTCGGCAAGCATCGAATGTCCTGGGTGGCTGCTCGTCATCAATGAGTTCCCTTGGTTGAATGGCCCAGACGATTGCCGTCCGGCCCGAAGAAGTGCGCGCTCTCTGGCGCGAAGCGGAAGTGGAGCGGGGCGCCATCGGGAAGTGCCGGCCCGTCCGGCTCCTTGGCGATCAAATCAATACCGTCGCTCGTTCGTGCGTAGATCAGGCGATGCTCGCCAAGGTGCTCCTCGAACTGCAGCCGCGCGCTGAGAAAAGCCTGATCTGATTCACACAGAGCGAGGCTTTCCGGCCGCACCCCGAGCGTCGCACGCCCGGTCGGACCGGCGGGCGCCGGGATGGCCCTCCCGAGCGGGCCTCGCGCCAGCCCTTCGCGTTCAAGAGTCACCGGAAGGAAATTCATCTTAGGGCTGCCGATGAAGCTGGCGACGAACAGGTTTGCCGGCGTTCGGTAAAGTTCGAGCGGCGTGCCCACTTGCTCGATCCTGCCCTGATTGAGCACCACGATACGGTCAGCGAGCGTCATCGCCTCGACCTGGTCGTGAGTCACGTAGATCATCGTCGCGTCCACGATCTTGTGGAGTTTCGCGATTTCGATGCGTGTCTGAACCCTGAGCGCCGCATCGAGGTTCGACAGCGGCTCGTCGAACAAAAAGAGGTGCGGCTCGCGGACGATCGAACGTCCGATTGCAACGCGTTGCCGCTGGCCACCGGACATGTCCTTCGGGATACGCTGCAGCAGCTCCTCGATCTGCAGCATTTTCGCAGCGCGGGTGACGCGCTGGTCGATCTCGCCCTTGTCCAAGCCGGCGATCTTCAGGCCGAAGGCCATGTTCTTATAGGCGGTCATATGCGGATAGAGTGCGTAGGACTGGAACACCATCGCCACGCCACGTTCGGCCGGCTCGAGCAGGTTTGCCACCGTTCCGCCGATCCGGATCACGCCTCCAGAAATCGGTTCCAAACCGGCGATCATCCGCAGCAACGTGGACTTTCCGCACCCAGACGGTCCGACGAAAACGACGAATTCGCCAAATGGTATTTGAAGATCAATTCCGCGGATCACCGTGGCGGCACCATACGACTTTGTGACGCCCTCAAGGTGTAAATCAGCCATTTTCTCCTCCCTCGACCTGGCTCCGTGACGCAGCGTTCTGTACGGACTTGCCAAATGTCGACGTCGAAATTAGATATCGACGTCGACATTTGTCAAGTCTTAAAGTTTCGGGGCGCTGTGCGGCGCAAGGGAGAAGTAATGAGCAACATCGCGGAATTGGACGCGGCGCGTGGAACGCGCTTCGAGTTTTGGGCCCGTCGGAAGCCGGCGAAATCAGAGGCGGAGCATTCCGTTGGGGAGGCATTCGCGTTGCGCGCCGGCGCGCTCCTCGTCTACCGGATTGCGGCGCTGCCGCCCTATTTTCAGTTCTACGCCTATACCCATCACACGAACGAGCCCCTCACGCTGGAATGGGACGAAAACGCCATCGAGCTGTCGCTGTTCTACCGCTTTCATCCGGAAAGCGTGGCCGAGGAGGGGGTGACCTTCCTGGATCTGCGGGGCGGCCGCCTCGTGGCTCGCCCGAAGGAGGCCTTGCCGGCATGGTACCAGAGCGACCCTGACCGGCCGCAGCTACGGTTCTCGCCGTTTCGCGCGTGGATGAACGATCCCAATGGCCTTTGTTTCGTCGACGGTCGCTATCACCTGTTTTACCAGTTCCATCCGGTTGAGGCCGAATGGGGACCGATGCACTGGGGCCACGCCGTAAGCGACGATCTTTACCGCTGGACGCATCTTCCCGTGTTCCTGCACCCGGAACAGAATCTCTGGTCTCTGGGCGCGACCGGCGGCGCATTCTCCGGAAGCGCGTTCATCGGCCCCGACGGGCATTTGAGCTTCTATTACACCGAGCGGTTGCCAGCCTATGACCACTTCAAGGACTACAAGGAGTTGCAGAAGCTGGTGGTCCCATCGACGGACTTGCTGCATCAAGAGGCCAATCGTCTGGTTCTCGTCGATGGCCCGTCCGGTAGTGCGCATGACTTCCGCGATCCCAAGGTCTGGTACGATGCATCGCGTGGGGTCTACCGAATGGTGCTCGGAGCCGCGATCGACGGCGACCCGGCGGTATTGCTCTACGGCTCCGACGATGGTGCGGAGTGGAAATACTTGTCAGTCCTCTACCGCGCTCCCGAACATTTCCGTCAGCATGGCGCACGCTGCGTCGAGTGCCCGGACTTCTTCGAAATCGATGGGCGCTTCGTGCTGGTGATGGGTCTCGTCGGCTACACCGAGCCGGAAACCGGCCGCCACAACCTGCTATATGCACAGGTCGGCACGTTCGAAAACGACCGCTTCACGCCCCTGACACCTGCCTTGCAGGAACTGGACTTCGGCACTGATTTCTATGCGATGCAGAGTTTCCGGGCCAAGGAGCGGCAGATCGCCTTTGCCTGGCTCCTCAATTGGGAATTCAGGAAGCCGGCAGGATCGCCCTACAGCGGCGAGCTCTCGCTCCCCCGTGTGCTCGGTCTCGACACTCAACTGCGCCTGACGATGTTGCCTGAGGCGGGCTATCGAGCTCTGCGCTCCGGCGCATTGACGCGAGAATCCTCCGGCCATTTTGTCTGCGAACCTGGACAGCCGATCGAACTGTCACTGGCGGGCGCACTCGATGGTATTCGCATTGTCGGCCGCGGTGGCGACGGCGAGAGCTTTACGATCGCACACGACTCCGGACGGCTGCAGGTCAGCGTCGCGGAAGACGCCGGCGGCATCGAGTACCGCTCAACGCCGATCTCGCTTCAAAATCTCACGCTATTTTTCGATCGTGGCGTACTCGAGATGTTCGCCAATGACGGCGTAGTTTGCTGCACTCGCCGAACCTACAAAATTACGACACTCACGATGCTGGAACTGATACGGTCCGACGCGACCCGCTTCGATGCTTGCGAAGGCTGGAGCTATAGCTCCGTCTGGCGAGACTAGCATTTGCAACATTCGGTACACTGAAACAACAACTCCGCGGGCGTCAACACGACGCCCGCACGGCAGCAGAATATTGCCTTCGGCGGATTGGGCGAGTCTCGACAGTGAGGTACACGATTGACCGCTTTTCCCGGCAAATCGTCACCTTCACTCTATCGGTCACGAGCGGCGGCTTTGGGTCCGACAGCGGCTGCTGATCCGACGGAGCTTATGCAAGGTGTATTCCGGTAGATATTCCCGTTCTGTGCTCAAATGTGGCGGCCAGGTTGAATTGTCCGCCGTGGCGCAAAGTAGAAATGTCACTTTAGGCTGCCACACGGCACTGCGACTGGAATTCAATTCTGTCTCGCCGATATACGGCTCATCGGGCAGTATCTGACACGTGGCATCCAGACGATTGATCGGCGGCGACCGCACTTCGCCAAACCTGGATTGCGTTGCCAGGCGTCATCTCGTCGGCGGCTCGAAGGTTACGCCCCAGTTCTTGAAGATCGCGGCGATCGTTCCATTGCCCAGTGCCGTTGCGATGGCGTCGTCGACGGCATAGGCGAGATCCTTGTGCTGAAAATTCACGCCGACCCCGACAGTCCATTCCCCGCGGGCGAAACCCACAAGTGCCGGTTCGTGCACTGCGAGGCTCGCTGGGGGATGCGCGGCGATGGCCGCCTCAAGCTCCGCGCGCGGGGCCATCGCGGCCATGGTCTCGCCGGATGCCAGACCTTCCATGGCAAGCGCGGTACTGCGGTAGCGGCGAATCTTGTCCACCGGGCCGAGGAGAGAGGTCAGGTAGAAGTCGGCAATGGAGTCGTTTTCCACGGCCACCGTGTCGTAGCGGAAGAAAGGTGGCGTCGGTCCTTCTTCTGGATAGTCCTTCTTGTCGTAGGCGATCGCGATGGCCTCGGTCGCGTATTGGCCGGTGAAGGACACCTGCTCGATCCGGCAAGCATATTCGCTGTCATAGGGCACATGGAGCATCACGTCACTGACGTGGCCGCCGATCGCCGCGCCTTTCCACACGTAGTTGAGGAGGTCTGCGTCGAGCGTCTCCCCCGCCTGGACCAGCCGGAAACGAGCCTCGACGCCGAGTGCCTCAGCGATCGAATGGCCGATGTCCACATCGATCCCGCGTGCTTGGCCGTTCTCTTCATAGGACCACGGCGGAAAATCCTCATAGATCGCAAACTCGATCCAGCCCTCCTCGAGCACCCGATCCAACGAGCGCCCGACGTCCTGTGGAAAGGTGTTCTGCGGTTTGGGCTGCGGCACGTGGCCTTCGCATCGTGCGAAGGCCACGGCCGGCACGACGGCGCAGGCCAATACTGCGAGCGCCATGGCCCTGAGAGGATGCATGGCTCACTCCGTCGCCGAAAGCCCGACGGTCAGGATTTCGCTCGCTTTCTTCCAGCTTTCCGGTGTCTCACCGAGAATGCGGGCCGCCTCGTAGGCGACGCTGTCGGCGACCGGTGCGCCGGAAGCCGTCTCCACCTCGGCAGCGATCTTTTCGAGCTCGCTCTTCAGCGCCTTGGGATCCGCCACCTTGGTCGAAGCAAGCTCATTTCGCATTTCATGAAGCCGGTCCGCGTGAGCGTCGAGCGCCCCGTCCGCGGGCCGTGTCTCGATATAGGTCCGGATCGCCCAGGCCGCCTTCTGGCCGAGAATATCGCCGAAGGCCGGCATCTTGGTCGTGCCGTCCTGGGTGTAACCGTGGCGGAAGCGCTCTATGAACCATTCGTCGCCGTATTCTTCCGCTTCCAGGAAGCGAAGGTCGGGGGCAAGCCCGCCCGATACGGCGCCGAGCCCGTGGCAGCGGGCACAGTTCTGGTTGAAGCCGGATGCACCGATCTCGACCGCCTTCAGCCACACATCGTGCCCGACCTTGGCCTCCCGATAGGGGTTTTCCGTCAGCCACTCCTCGCCTATTTCCGGCAACGCGTCGGTGTTGACGGGCTGGGGCGCGACATCGCCATGCGCGACGACCATCGTTGCTGTTGCCAACAGTGCGAGCCCCGCAAGCCCCGCTCGGATATGGTTTCTGGACATCTTTCCTCCTCCACGATCTCACTGAGGTTTTTTAACGCTCGTCGCCCGTGCCGCGGAATACGACCTAGGTCGCGGCCCGGCATGGTACCTAGGTCGTATTCCGCCCTCCGCGGCGCCGCTTTAACGTCTTCGGCGGGAGGAGTGTCCAATGCCGCAGATCCGCATCAGACGGACAATGTCCGCATGCCTCCTGGTCGCGCTTCTCGGCGCTGCCGGGCCGGTTCAGGCGGAGGTCACCGTTGCCGTGACCTATCTGCGCCAGGAGCAGAAGGCGCCGCCGGTGCTTTCCAATCTCGATCCGATCCCAGCGGACCTGGGAATCGCAGGAGCGAAGGTCGCTCTGGCCGATAGCGAGACGACCGGCCGCTTCCTCGGCCATCACTACAGGCTACAGGTCATCTCCGTCGAGCCGGGAGGCGACCTTGCGGCGGCAGCGAAAACGGCGCTCGCTGCCTCGCCGGTACTTCTCCTCGATGCGCCCTCCGAAAGCATCCTGATCGTCGCCGACCTGCCCGAGGCGAGGGACGCAATGATCTTCAATGTCGCATCCGGCGAACGCCGCCTGCGCGACCGCGACTGTCGTGCCAATCTCCTGCACACGATCGCGGAGGATGCGATGCGCGCCGATGCGTTGATGCAGGTGTTGAGGGCGCGCCGCTGGACGCGCACGGCCCTGATCGTCGGCCCCAGACCAGAGGATGAGGACTTCGCGGCAACTTTGCGAGCCGCGGCGGCGAAGTTCGGCGTCGAAATCCTCGCCGAGAAGGCCTGGACCTTCGACACTGACCTGAGGCGCGCAGCCGGCAAGGAGGTGCCGCTGTTCACGCAGGACCTTCCCGACCACGACGTGCTACTGATTGCCGACGCTGCCGACGATTTTGCTCGTTATGTCGCCGATAATACCTGGCTGCCGCGTCCGGTCGCCGGCTCGGACGGCTTAAGCGGCGAGGGATGGGCGCCCGTTCTGGAACAATGGGGGGCCGTGCAGTTGCAGAACCGCTTCGAGGGCTCGGCAAAGCGGAAGATGCGGCCGCGCGACTACGCCGCCTGGACGGCGTTGCGCGCGGTGGGCGAGGCGGTGACACGGACGAACTCGGCCGACCCGGTGAAGCTGCGGACTTACATGCTGTCGGATGCCTTTGCCCTCGACGGCTTCAAGGGCCGCTCGCTCAGCTACCGCGATTGGAACGGGCAATTGCGTCAGCCGATGCCGGTGGTGAACGCCCGCGCTCTCGTCGAGCTCGCGCCGCTCGATGGATATCTGCACCAGGACAACGACATGGACACGCTCGGCCTCGACCGTGCGGAAAGCGCCTGCCGGGCGTTCGGAGGATGAGATGAGACGAATCTTTCTTTTCCTAGCGCTTCCCATCGCCGCGTTTCCGATCGCCGCCTCCGCCGGCGAAATCTGGGTTACGAATGAGAAGGACGACAACATCTCGGTGATAGACACCGCGACGCTCGAAGTCGTGCGCACAATCGCCACGGGCGAACGCCCGCGCGGCATCACGTTCAATTCCGACCATTCGCGTGCCTACATCTGTGCATCCGACAGCGACGCGGTCGAGGTAATGGACGCCCGAACCGGTGAAATGCTTCATGAGCTTCCTTCGGGCGAGGATCCGGAGCAGTTCGTGCTCGCACCCGACGACAAGCACCTGTGGATCGCTAACGAAGATGACGCAGTGACGACAGTGGTCGACGTTGATACCCGCAGCGTCGTTGCGCAGATCAATGTCGGCATCGAGCCCGAGGGCATGGCTGTTTCGCCGGACGGCAAGATCGTCGTGACGACTTCCGAAACGACAAACATGGCCCATTGGATCGATACGGCGACGATGACGATTTTCGCCAATACACTGGTCGACAGCCGGCCTCGGCATGCGGAGTTCACCGCGGACGGCCGCGAGCTTTGGGTATCCTCCGAGATCGGCGGAACGGTCACCGTCTTCGACGTCGCGACCCAGGCGGAGAAGGGCAAGATCGCGTTCGGCATCACCGGGATCAATGCAGACCTTATTCAGCCCGTCGGCTTTGAATTCGCGCCCGACGGCAAAACGGCGTTCGTCGCGCTCGGCCCATCGAACCACGTGGCCGTGATCGACATGCAGACATTGGCGGTCGAGGAATACATCCTCGTCGGTCGACGCGTCTGGCATATGGCCTTCTCGCCAGACCACAAGCAGCTCTTCACCACGAATGGTGTTTCCGGCGACGTCACGGTGATCGATGTGGCAGCGCGGGAACCGGTCAAGTCGATCAAGGTCGGCCGCTTTCCTTGGGGGGCTGCTGCTCGCCCGTGACGGACAGGAAACCATCGGACATGGGGGCGGGCATGAGCGGACTGGCGATCGAGTCGATAACCCATATGTGGGGGGCGAAGCGGGCACTCGAAGACGTGAGCTTCTCCGTCGGCCGCGGTGAGTTCTGCGCTCTCCTCGGGCCGAACGGCGCTGGCAAGTCGACGCTGTTCGGCCTGATGACGCGGCTTTTCACGCCGCAGGCTGGAGCGATCTCGATCGCCGGTCATGATCTCGCGCGCGAACCGCACGGCGCCCTTCGGCACATCGGCGTCGTCTTCCAGCAGCCGACCGTCGACCTCGATCTCACCGTCCGGCGCAATCTTCTTTATTTCGCCGCCCTCCACGGCCTTTTCGGCCGCCGCGCCGAGGCGCGAGTGATGGCGGTGCTCGAGCGACTTGGCATGGCGGAACGCTCCGGCGAAAGGGCCGGAGCGCTCAACGGCGGCCATCGGCGACGGATGGAGATTGCCCGTGCCCTGATGCACTGCCCTTCGGTCCTGCTCCTCGACGAGCCTACGGTCGGCCTTGATGCCGCCGCTCGCGTCGCCATCATCGACCACGTGCACCGGCTTGCTGCGGACGATGGCCTGACCGTGCTTTGGGCTACTCACCTCGTCGATGAGATCCGCCCGTCGGACCGACTCATCATTCTTCACTGCGGCCGCGTTCTTGCCTCCGGCGAAGCAGGTGAGATCGGCGGTGCAGATCTCAGCGGGCGGTTCATTGCGTTAACCGGAGCTGTGTCATGAACGCTGTGCCAGATCTGGATGCTTTCGCGCCGAACCCCCCAAAGACCCTGAACGTCGTCGATACCGACGGGCTGGATCGGGATGCGCAGGGGAGAGCTGCGCTCGCCTTTTTTCATTGCGCCATTGTCGCCCTCAGCGCCATCTTGCAGCGGGAAGCGCTGCGCTTTCTCGGCCAGCGGGGTCGGCTTCTCGCGGCGCTCGTGCGCCCGCTGGTATGGCTGATCGTCTTCGCCGCCGGTTTTCGCGCCGCGCTCGGCCTTTCGATCACGCCGCCCTACCAGACTTACATCACCTACGAGATATACATCGTCCCTGGCCTCGTCGGCATGATCCTCCTGTTCAACGGCATGCAGTCCTCGCTGAGCCTAGTCTACGACCGCGAGATGGGCTCTATGCGCCTTTTGCTGACGGCCCCGCTGCCGCGTTGGTGGCTGCTGACGTGCAAGCTCGTCGCCGGCAGCCTGATCTCGGTGCTGCAGGCCTATGTCTTTCTCGCTGTCGCAGCGGCCTGGGGCGTCCGCTTCTCACCCGGCGGCTACCTTGCTGCTTTTCCTGCCATCATGCTCGGCGCGCTGATGGTGGGAGCGCTCGGGCTTGTTCTTTCCTCGTTCATCCGGCAGCTGGAAAACTTCGCTGGCGTGATGAACTTCGTCATCTTCCCCGTCTTCTTTCTTTCGTCCGCCCTCTATCCGCTGTGGAAGATGGCGGAAGCGTCGCCGCGCCTGCGCGACATCTGCGCCATCAATCCGTTCACGCATGCAGTCGAGCTGATCCGCTTTGCCCTTTATACGAAACTCGACCCGCTCGGACTTGCCGTCACGATCGCCGCCCTTGCCGTCTTCGGCGCCGCAGCTATTTGGGGCTACGACCCGGCGCGTGGACTAGCGGCGCGGAGGACCTAGTTAGACCACGATTGTTTCGCGCAGGACTGACCAATCGCTAATCGCTTTGGCGCCATGCAAGATGCAACCGCGCCACGCACCTGAACAGGCGTGCGGCGCGGCAATTTCCGGATCGCTAAGGGGCAAGTGCCGCGAGCGCCGCCTTCATGCGTTCGTCCGCCTTCGCCGGCAGCTTCACGGCCTTTGCCAATTCGACATTGGTCGGCACGTCGCCCACCTGGATCAATGCCACCATGCCCATGGAGAAGTGCGGCGAGCACTTGACGCCGTAGAGGCCCGGCACGGTGACGATCATCACGTATTCTTCGTTGACCTTGCTTTTAAACTTGCCCGCGCCGTCGGGCAGCATGCCTTTTATCGACTCGACATTGTGGCCCTTGTCCGCCGGCACGAAGCGGATCGTGTCACCGGGCGCGGCTTTGACTAAGGCCGGCTCGAAGACCATCGCCCCGCTCTCGCCTTTGTTCAACATCTTTACTTCGTGTTCCTCGGCAAGGGCCCCGCCGGCAACGAGCACGGTTGCGGCCATGATACCCATTCTTCTCAGCATTCATCTCTCCCTGCGGTTTGAAGCTGACAAAATCAAATATCGAAAGGGCAGGGCGATACAATGCGACCTTGGTGCCGGTCGAAGCGACCGTCCGCACGAGTGTGTTCAATTTCAATAAGTTGAGGGGGAGATGGCGATCGGAAACGCGAGCCATGCCCCGGAGGAGGCCTGAGGTGGGTACCTGTGGAGCTCGGGACGGCGGCCGTTCGTCATGCGCTGGTAACGAAGGCTTCGAGCACCTCGAGGTCGATGGGCTTGTAGATCATCTCGATCTCGGCTGCAGCGCAGGCGTCGCGCAAACTCGGTGATCGATCGGCGGTGATGATCCTCGCCGGGCGCTCGCCGTGGCGTATCTTGAGCGCGGTCAGAGTCTCGACGCCGGTCAATCCCTCCCCGAGCTGCTGGTCGACCAGATAGAGATCGGGCACGATGCCCATTTCATCGACCAGTTCCAGCGCTTCCTCGCCGCTTCCCGCTTCCAGGACCGTGATTCCGCGCCGCTCCAGGAGCAGACTCATCGCGTGCCGCAGTTCCTCGTCGTTCTCGATGAGAAGCGCGATGCGGTCGCCGCAGTCGTTCGACGGGTCGGCATCTGCAGCGTCGGCGCCAGGGTAACTCGCCGAGGTACGCGAGGGTGCCTGCTCCAGCTCGATTGCAAAACATGTGCCGCGCCCCGGCATCGAGCGCAGCGTAAGTCGGTGATTGAGCAGCGTGCAGGCGCGCTCCACGATGGCGAGGCCAAGCCCCAAGCCCTCCGAAGCGGAAGCGGTGGCATTGAGCCGATGGAACTCACGAAAGATCGCCTGCTGCTCCTCGGCCGGAATGCCGGGACCAGTATCGTGCACCTCGATGCGTACGCCGCCCGGTATGCGCCGCGGACCCACGAGCACGCGGCCGGTGCGGGTATAGCGGATGGCATTGCCGATGAGGTTTTGCAGGATGCGTCTGAGATAGGCCGGATCGCTGAAGACCGTCATCGCACAGGGCAGGATGGCGAGTTTCAGACCCTTGCGCTCGGCGATCGGCGCAAATTCGTCGGTGAGTTGCGCGATCAGCGATGCGAGGCGCACCGGCGAAATCTCGACTACCGCCTCATCCAGCCGCGAGATATCGAGCAGCGCCCCGAGGATCGCTTCGACGCTTGCCAGCGCCTTGTGGGCCTTGTCGAGTGTGCTGCCGGCGTGATCGTCATGCGTTTCGTCGCGGGCCGAGGCTACGAAGAGCTTCGCGGCGGAGAGCGGCTGCAAGAGATCGTGGCTGGCCGCTGCAACGAAACGCGTGCGCGTGGAATTGGCCCGTTCCGCATCGGCCAACGCGGCGCGCAAGTCTTCCGTGCGGGCGGCCACCCGCGCCTCAAGAGAGGCGTTGGCGCGCTGCATTGCCTGGATCGCCTGCCGTTCGCGCGTCACGTCGCTGAACGACATCACGAAGCCTCGATCCGGCGTCTCCTCTGCAAACACGACGAGAATCATTCCCGAAGTGCGGCGGATCTCCAGGAACAAGGGGGGCCGCGTTGTCGTTTGGGCTGCCCAGGCGGAAAGGGCCGAAGGAGCGAGGGCGCTGACCAGTTCGCTGTCGCGACGGATCCAGCGCTGCAGCGTGTCGAAGCCGATGCCGGTGCGCAGGACCGTCACGGGAATATCGAGCAGCAGGCGGAGCCGCTCGTTCCAGCCCACCAGCCGGCCGGCCGCGTCGAAGATGCAGATTCCCTGGTTGATATGTTCCAGCGTCGCGCGAATCAGCCGGGCCTGATCATCCAGCATTCTTCCGCGCTCGGTTCGCTCCATGCGAATGATCTCGGTGACATCCGTCTGGAGCACGACCGTACCGCCGTCGGATGTGGGCTGCTCGCTCACCTGGAGCCAGCGGTCACCGGCAAGCGCCACCTGGAACACGCTGCGCGCGTGATGGCGCTGCATTCTCGTTGCCATCCAGCCGGCCGGCGCCTCGCCCTCCGGCAGCGCCAGAAAGCGCGAACGGCTGCAGGCTTCGATATAATCCGCAAACGGCAGGCCGGGATGAAGGACGGCTCGCACGTCCTGAAGATCGCAGCAAAATCTCGAATTGTACATCACCAGGATTTCGCCGGCATCGAAGAGGGCAAACCCTTCCTCCACAGCCTCGATGGCATCCGCGAGGTTGCGGCGAGCGCGCTCGGTCGCATGTTTGGCCTCAGCCAGCCGCGCGTTCGTATCGTTGAGCACCTTCAGCGTCGCCTCGAGGTCGGATGTGCGTTGCCGCACCCGCTCTTCCAGCTGGGCGGAGCGCTGGAACTGCTCGTAGGCGATTCCACGTTCGCCAGATGCCTGCTCGACCTGACGCATCAGCACTTCGGCGATGGTCAGAAGCTTCTCGGTGTTGCGCTCGGGACGGCCGTCGGGATCAATCAGCCAGTCAGAGATGCGGGCCATTACGGAACCTTTTCGGGTAGCACGGTGCCTGGCGGATAGATGGCGACGCCGGTCATCGTCTGGTTCACGTGCATCGGGCCGAACTGCTCGCCATAGGTGCAGAAGCCGATTACCCTGTGGCGGCGCAAGAGCTCGGAGACGCGGCCAACGATCTGCTTTTCCTCGGCCTCCAACCGGCGCAGGATACAGTCGAAGGCAAGGATCGCTGTCGGACGCTCGGGCAAAGAGAGGCGTGTGAGCTCGCGGTTGAGCTGGCCGATCATGTCACCGGGCTCGGTGATCGTCAGCACCACACCCTCGTCGATAGCCGAGAAGAAAATAAGGTCGCCGTTTTCCATCACCTGACGGATGGCGCGCACGTGATGCCGCATTCCCATGCGGACCGCGACGGGATGGGCGGCAAACGTAAACGTACTGAGCTGCTCGGGATCCATGCCGACGAGACGCGCGTATTCTCGTGCGGCGGGCTCCGCGTTGATCTGGCGGACGATGCGGTGGCGGGGATCGGCCTCGGTGACCACCATTCGTCTTTCGGTCGGCACGAGGTGATCGAAATTGAAAACGCGCACCGGACACTCCGTGCGCACCAACGCCAGCACGGCCGCGTTCTCCGATAGCCGGTGGCCGTCGAGCACGAAGGTCCGGGTAAAGCGCGTCCCGTCGCCGGCCGAACCGCCGAGCATCGGCGTTGCTCCCATGCCTGCCGCAAGTGCCGAGGTCAGTTCGTCTTCCTTCTGCGAAAGCCCATCCACCAGGAGGATGGCGAACTCATGCGCAAGCTCGGGATGGCGCTCAGCCATCGCCGTGCGCGTTCGGACGAGGGCGGCGGCGAGAGCGGGCGGGTCAAGCCGCAACAGGTCGGGGATCGTCAGCGTATCGACGCGGAAGTACGCTGCGGGGAGGGCGATCGCGACGATGGAGTCCTCGTTGTACCCAGCGTCGGAAATTTCGCCTGCGGTGGTGCAACCGACGATCGGGATGTCACCGAAGACCCGCGCTGCTTGGCTGGGCAGACGCTCCAGGTCGGCCGCCGGCGAAACGAAAAGCATGATCAGCGAAAAAGGTCCCGGCCCCAGTTGTCGTGCCAATGTCTCCAAGGCGTTCGGATCGCGCGCCGAAACGCTGCCGCGCGGGACGATCGCCTCGCATGCGATGCCGCTCCCAGCGAATATCCTCATTCCCTCTTCCTCCCGACACTACAGTAAAATCGTAATCGGTCCGGAATCCAGCGAACTTTCGAGGGCGGCAGACCGGGGGGCGTCATTCCTCCGGCGTCAGTGCCGTGAAACTAGCCTCCTGTGCGAACAATACCGCCTGCATCCGCGTCTGGACGCCGAGTTTGCGCATAATCGCGGTGACATGCGCTTTCACCGTGGTTTCGGCGATGGAAAGCTCATAGGCGATCTGCTTGTTCATCAGGCCGGCGCAGACGAGCTGCAGGATCTTCGCCTGTTGGCGCGTCAGCAGCCCCAGCCGGGCAATTGCTTCGTCCGACAAGGAAGGGCTGCCCGGCTCCAACGCCATCTGGGGGGCATAGATTTCGCCTCGAGAAATCGCTGCGAAGGCGGCACGAAACTCGTCTCGAACCGCATGCTTCGGCACGAAGCCGTTGATCCCCGCCTTGAGCAAGGCCCGGATGATCTTCAATTCGTCCAGCGACGAGACAACGACGATCGGGACCCCGGGAACCGCCTGTCTCAGCCGGACGACGCCGTCAAGTCCATTGACGTCCGGCAGATTGAGATCGAGCACCACGACATCCGGCGGTGTATCGCCGTCCAGCCGTGCAAGGGCGGCGTCCAGCGTCCCCACGGAATCGATGGATCCGATGCCGACAAGACCGGTCAATGTCATCGCTAGGGCATCGCAGAACAAGGGGTGATCGTCCACGATCAGCGCCGATCGCAACTCGACCGGTTTGAGTAGAGGTGGCACCGCCAGGTTCGGACGCGGTGTATGGAAGGAATTGCGGATGATGATCATGTGCGAGCGCTCCGCATTATTCTGCCGTAGTCACGGCGTTCGAGGGCCGGGCTGCCAAAGCCCGACCCCTTGTGCCTATTGTGCCAAAGCCAACTGTTTTGGCAAACGGAAGGTCCACACCATGCCACCCTGGTTGAGGTAATTGACCTTCTTGGCGACTTCGCCGCCCCAGAGCGGAACGGCACCGCCCCAGCCGGAAATGACCGACACATATTGCTCTCCGTCCTGTTCCCAGGTGATGGGCTGGCCGACGATCCCGGAACCGGTTTGGAAAGTCCAGAGGACCTCGCCGGTCTCATCGTCGAGAGCCTTGAATTCACCCTCGGGCGTCCCGACGAAGACAAGCCCGCCCGCCGTTGCCATCACCCCGCCCCAGAGCGGAGCGCTATTCTTGTATTCCCACTTGACCTCGCCGCTGTTGGGATCGATCGCTTTCAGCGAGCCTATATAGTCCTCGAAAAGCGGCTTGATGGTGAAGCCGGCACCGAGATAGGCCGCGCCCTTCTTATAGGAGATCGGCTCGTTCCAGATGTCCATGCCCCATTCGTTTGAGGGCACATAGAAGAGCTCGGTCTTCTGGCTATAGGCCATCGGCATCCAGTTCTTGCCACCGAGGAACGACGGTACCGCGAAAACCTGCTGTCCCTTGCCACCGTCGGCCGCCGCGGTAGGATCGCCGGGACGGTTTTCTTCCACATAGATCGGGCGACCGTTCTTATCGATGCCCTTGGCCCAGGTTATGTTCTTAACGAAAGGATAGGCGGCGACGAACTTCCCGTCCTCGCGATCGAGAATGTAGAAGAAGCCGTTTCGGTCGGCGGTTGCGAACCGCTTCTTGCCATCCCTGGAGATGAAGGGAACAACCTCATTGACGCCGTCGAAGTCCCATCCTTCGCGGGGCGTTGTCTGGAAGTGCCACTTGATCTCGCCATTCTCGGGATTGATGCCGAGTCGACTTGCGGCGTAGAGGTTGTCGCCGTTGTTGCCCTCGACCGGCTTGCCGGCGCCACGCAGGTGGCTGTTCCAGGGGGCGGGGTTGCCGGCGCCGAAGACAAGCGTGTCGGTATCGGCGTCGTAGGAGCCACCGAGCCAGGTGGCACCGCCCCCGGTCTTCCACAGGTCGCCGGGCCAAGTCGCGTTCAACGTCCCGGTCATGGTGCTTTCCTTGCCCTTGTAGGTGCCCATGTGCCCTTCTATGACGGGCCGAGTCCAGACAAGCTCGCCGTTCTTGGTGTCGCGCGCCTGCACCTCGCCGACGACGCCGAACTCGCCGCCGGAATTGCCGGTGATTACCAGGCCGTTCACGATCAGCGGCGCGGCGGTGTAGCTGTAGCCCTCCTTGTAATTGGCGATCTTCTTGTTCCAGACCACATCGCCCGTCTTGCGGTTCAGTGCGACGAGGCGGGCGTCGAGTGTTCCGAAGTAGATATTGTCGCCATAGATCGCGGCACCGCGGTTCACCACGTCACAGCAGGGCAGGATGCCTTCCGGCAGGCGGGCATCGAACTGCCAGAGCTCCTTGCCGGTCTTGATATCGATGGCGAAAAGGCGGCTGTAGGAGGCCGTGATATACATGATCCCGTCGTAGACAATCGGCTGGCTTTCCTGCCCCCGCTGCTTTTCGCCGCCGAGGCTGAATGCCCAGGCGGGCACAAGGTTCTTGACGTTGTTCTTGTTGAGCGTCTCGAGCGGGGAGAAGCGCTGCAGACCCCTCCCCATGCCGTTTGTCAGTACATCGCCGACCGTAGTGGCGTCCTTGGCGAGGTCTTCCTCCGTCACCTCCGCCTGGGCCAGTCCCGCCAGTGACAGGACCGTCACGGCAGTCAGCATCAATCTGTTCATATTGATCTCCTTCCCTCACAATGGTCGCGTGAGGCGCAACCGTCTAGCGGCACTGATCATCCTCCTGCGACAAAGCTACGGGCTATTGCACCTTGGTCGTAGTGTCGGCGACCTCGCAGCTCCGCGCGTTACCCGCGGCAGGCCCGATGTCGATTGTCCGTAGGTCGTATTGCGGAGATCTGCGTGGTCGTTACCATTTGCTTACGGAAGGGGAGGTTCCGTGATGTTCGTCAGACCGATCTCAGAAGGCGACCAGCCAAGAGCTTTCATTTACCGCTTCAGGTGAGGAGCGCGTTAAAGCGCTGAAATGACGCTCTGCGATCGGCAACTTTCGCCGGGAATATTCCGGAGAAGCGGGCGGATGCGCGAAGTCCTCACGGGCTCCGTCGGTGCACGCCCTCAGGCGGCGCAGGAAACGATTTGCAAAAAGTCCAGCGATAGCGCGGTCGCCGGGCCTGCCGGTGCAGCAAACAGCCGTTCCGGCTCTTCACCCGAGCAGAGCTCTTACGGGCAAGCTCGTCTCGTGTTCGACCGGCCGCGAGCGCGCATGTGGATACCGGATCGAGCACACCAACTGGTCATGGCAGAGGAGAAAACATGTCCTGGCATAAACCGAAATTCATCGACGTAAGCTGCGCTATGGAAATCAACCGCTACGTTCCCGCAGACGGGGACGAGCCGGTCCTTTTTTGACACGCCGCCCTACGATGGTCGGCTCACAGTACGGAGGTGCTCCGGTGGCAGAGACGTCCGATCTTCGTATCATCGTTCTGGGGGCCGCCGCTGGCGGCGGCCTTCCGCAGTGGAATTGCGGCTGCCTGAACTGCACGCTGGCGCGTGATCCGGGCTCCGGCCTCAAGTCGCAAAGCCAATCATCGCTGGCCGTCAGCCGCGATGGCGAAGCCTGGGCGGTCTTCAATGCCTCGCCCGACATCCGCCAGCAGATTGAGCACAATCGTTCGTTGCAGCCGCGCCGCCTGCGCCACAGTCCGATCGAGAGCGTGGTGCTGACCAACGGCGACATCGATCATCTGGCCGGACTGCTGGTCCTCAGGGAAAAGCAGCCGTTCATGCTGTTTTCCACCGGTTCGGTCGGCGAAATCATCGCCGAAAATCCGGTCTTCGGCGTGCTCGATCCGGACCTGGTTGCACGGCGGAGCGTCGCGATCGAGGAAGTTTTCTTTCCACTTCCCGACCTCGAGGCGCGGTTCTTTTCCGTTCCCGGCAAGGTGCCGCTGTTTCTCGAGGACGACGAACCGGATCTCAACGTCGAGGGCGAAAATACCGTCGGGGTCGAGCTCAGAGCTGGCAGCAAGCGCGTTTATTATATCCCGGGCTGCGGCCTGATGAATTCCGGTCTCGGCGGGCGCCTCGCGGGTGCCGACGCGCTGTTCTTCGACGGCACGCTCTTTACTGACCGTGAGATGATTGCGACCGGCACGGGGCGCAAGACGGGCCGTCGCATGGGCCACATGCCGATCGCCGGCGAGGGCGGCAGCCTCGACGCATTGGACGGCCTGAACATTCGCCGAAAGATCTATGTCCACATCAACAACACGAACCCGATCTGGCGGCCTGGCCCCGAGCGCACCACGGTGGAAAGCCGTGGCTTCGAAGTCGGGTTCGACGGCATGGAGGTCAGCCTGTGACGACGGCAACTGACAAGCAAGCTTTTCACGCTCGCCTTTTGGCGATCGGGGAGGAACGCTATCACGACAAGCATCCTTTCCACGCGATGCTCCACGGCGGCCGCGCAACGATGACGCAGGTCCGCGCCTGGGTGATCAACCGCTACTATTACCAGAGCCGCATTCCGATGAAGGACGCGGCCTTTCTGTCGCGCTGCGACGACTCGGACCTGCGCCGGGCCTGGCGTTCCCGGATTGAAGACCACGACGGCGGTATCGACGGGGGCGGCGGCATCCGCCGTTGGCTGCGTCTCGCGGAAGCGGTCGGACTCGACCCGGCCCATGTCGCTTCGACGCGGGGCGTCCTGCCTGCGACCCGATTTGCCGTCGACGCCTATGTGTCGTTCGTGCGGGAGAAGCCGCTACTCGAGGCGGTGGCCTCATCACTCACGGAGCTTTTTGCGCCCAAAATCCATTCGGAGCGCATTGCAGGGTTGCTGGCGCACTATGCGTTCGCAGACCAGGCGGCGCTCGCTTACTTCCGCCAAAGACTGGCGGAGGCGCCGCGCGACGTCGAATTCGGCCTTGCTTATGTGCTCGATCACGCCGACACGGTTGAAAAGCAGGATGCCGCCGCCGCGGCGCTGACCTTCAAGACCGACGTTCTGTGGTCGCAGCTCGACGCGCTTTATTCCGCCTATGTGACGCCCGGGCTGATCCCGCCGGGCGGCTGGGACGGCGAGCAAGGTGTCGTCGTTAACCCGACGGCGCGGGAGGCAGCTGAATGAGCGCCGATGCGGCGATGACTTCAGGGGCGGGGATTTCAGGGACGAGCGTCGTCAGACTGGCCCGCGGCGTGCGCCTGCACGAGGATCCGGTTCGCGGCCAGGCGGTGCTGTTGGCCCCGGAGCGGGCGATGGCGCTCGACGATATTGCCGTTGCCATCGTCGAGGCGCTCGACGGCCAGCGCAGCCTCGACCGGATCGTCGACAATTTTGCCCAAAAGTTCGACGCCCCGGCCGCCGATATCGCCGCCGACGTCAGGGCTTTCGTCGAGGAACTCGCCAATCGCCGCCTGCTGGAGATCGTCGCATGAGCAGCGCCATCGCCGCCACAAACCATGCCGGCGCCGCTGTCGCGCGCGTGCCGCCGCCGATGGCGATGCTGGCGGAGCTGACGCATCGCTGTCCGTTGGCCTGCCCCTATTGCTCCAACCCGATCGCCCTGACACCGGGGGACGAAGAACTGTCGACCGAAGAATGGATCAACGTCTTCAGCCAGGCGGCCGCTCTCGGCGTGCTGCATCTGCACCTGTCCGGCGGCGAGCCGGCGGCGCGGCGCGATCTCGTCGACCTGACGCGGGCGGCGGTTTCGCTCGGGCTTTACAGCAATCTGATCACCTCGGGCGTCGGTTTGACGGAGGGGAGGATCAACGACCTGGCCGATGCCGGTCTCGACCACGTTCAGTTGTCGATCCAGGGTGTTTCCTCCGAAGGCGCCGACCGGATCGCCGGCTACAAGGGCGGTTATGAGCGAAAGATGGCCGTTGCAAACTGGATCGCGGCCACCGGCATTCCGCTGACGGTCAACGCCGTCTGCCACCGGCAGAACATGGGCGAGATCGACGCCATGATCGCGCTGGCGATCCGGCTTGGGGCGCGCCGCATCGAGATCGCGACGGTGCAGTTTCACGGCTGGGCCGAGCGCAACAAGGCGGCGCTGCTGCCGACGCGCGAACAGGTCGAGCACGCGACGCGCACCGTCGCTGCAGCCCGGGAGAAATATCAGGGCATCCTGGTGATCGACTATGTACCGGCCGATTATTATTCCCAATACCCGAAGGCTTGCATGGGTGGCTGGGGCCGCGTCGGCCTCAATATCACCCCGTCCGGCCGAGTGCTTCCGTGCCACGCGGCCGAAACGATCCCGGGCCTCACCTTCAAGACCATCCGCGACGACACGCTTTCTGAGATCTGGTACGCGAGCGACGCCTTCAACGCCTATCGGGGCGAGGCCTGGATGCCGGAGCTCTGCCGCAGCTGCGAGCGCAAACAGATCGACTTCGGCGGCTGCCGTTGCCAGGCGATGGCGCTTGCTGGCGATGCGCGCGCAACCGATCCGGTTTGCATCCGATCGCCGCTGCGCGACCGCTTGACGCGGGAAACGGACCGGCTTTCGGCGATGTCATCGGCCACTTTGAGCTACCGCGGACGGTAGAGCCATTCAGGCCTGGTATGGGCACGTGACGCCGCCCGCAAAAGGTGCTAACCCCGTCGTCAAACCAAGTGAACATAAGCTCCTTTGGAGGAGCCGCGGCTGCATCGTCGCTCGCCGATCTTTGAGCATTCAAAGCAGCGGAACCCGGTGAATTGTGCCACCGTTGCCCAGCAGATCGTCCCCATGGCTGCGGCGCTTGCCTAGCCCGAGCGGCGCGGTGTGGCAATTGGTACGGTCATGGCCGGCGTCCTTTCCGGCATCCTGCTCAGCCGCACTGTGTCCGGCTTCGTCGGTGAGCATTTGAGCTGGCGCGACATGTTCTGGGTCAGCGCGCCACTCGCGCTGGTCGGCGCGGCCATGATGTATATGGCTCTGCCGGACCTCGGTGCCGTCGGCGTGCTTGCCGCGCCCCTGGCTGGGACGATGACGCCGATGAGAAGTCCTGGTATCGAGGCCCAGAAGCCGAGCACTGCCCACGCGAACAGTGTCAGCGCAGCCCCCAGCCCCACGCCCGAATGGGGGCCACGCCGATCGGCTATCGTTCTCGATGTCGGCATTCAGGTCGCCCTGATTGCCAATCAGCACATTATCTACGCGCTCGATCCGCAGGCCCGCAGCCGCATCAACACTATCTTCATGACGAGCATGTTTCTTGGCGCCGCGGCTGGATCGGCGCTAGCCGTGGCTCTATGGAGCTACGACGCCTGGAGCGGCGTCAGCCTGCTTAGCTTTGCTCTCGCTTCGATCGCGCTCGCCATCAGGCTCCGCCGGCGCGACTTCGGCGCTCACCGTTTCCCCTGATGGCCCGGGCTTCGCGAGATGGGGGTGCGCTCCCTGCTTCTCGCCGGGCTGGCGGTTCAAATACAGGTGACTGTCCGTTCGGAAACACCGGGGCAGGAGGCTCGTTTTTGCGATGAATCGATTGGCTGCAATGCCGTACCTGCGCTTGTTCCGAAATTCCGTAAAGGGTCAAAAGGCAGCCGTTCTTCACGAGTCCCGTGCATGGCTGGTGCGAGGATGTTCACGTTCTGAGTCAAGAAGATGGTGTAACGGGCGGAACCCGGCCCGCCAGGTTTGAAGGGCCGGTGGTCGTCACTCACAATGATGGTGTCGCGGAGTCAGGAGTGGCCTGCTCCACATTCTATTGGGTCGATCCAATCCACAAACATCCAGGCTACTGATCGTCTATTCCGCCTTCTCGGCCGGTGTTGTCGCCGGAATCTGGAATTGTCTTTCTTGGTCCGTCATAACGCTTCTGATCGCTCTTTGCATTCTAACCGTCGTCCTTACGGCGGGCCGTTGGCTGGTATGCCAAGGTCTGATCGCCTGGGGCTACTGTTTTGTGGCTCGATCAAGAACCTCGCGACCGGGCTGCCTACGGCTGGCATTCTTTTCGATTCTGCCGAAATAGCCATTATTATACTCCCATTGATGCTATTTCATTTGATTCAGCTGTTGGTGCTGGCCGTCGCTTCCCAGCGCAACACGGCTTGCATCCAAACAGCGCAGCTCATAGCGTGAAGAGGAAGATCATGCTGGAGCTCGACACACTTGGGTCTGCGGGTTTAGCGTCTCGGCCCGATGCATAAAGAGGAGGGTTCTTTTGCGCTATATTCGTCCTAGTTCAATCGAAGATGCCGTTGCTCTCTTGGCGGAAGCGGCAGGCAAGGCAGCCGTTCTGGGCGGCGGAAGTGATCTGCTCGTGAGAATGAAGGGGGGCTTCATCGAACCCGAGCTCATCATCGACATCAAAGCTATAGACGTCCTGAGACACATAACTGAAAGCGAGGATGGCTTCGTCATCGGCGCTGCGGTGCCTTGCGCGGTCCTCGGCGAGAATGCAGCGCTCCGGCGGGCGTGGCCCGGCGTATTGGAAGGGGCCAATCTCATCGGTTCCAAGCAAGTGCAGGGGCGTTGCACCATCGTCGGAAATCTCTGCAACGCATCGCCTGCGGCCGACAGCGTGCCCGCGCTGGTGACTGCCGGTGCAAAGGCTCTGATCAGGGGGCCGGCCGGCTCCCGCACAATCGCTGTCGAAATGGTGCCGGTCGGGCCGGGCAAGACGTCGCTTGCGCCCGGCGAGATCATCGAGGCCATTCTGCTCGACAAGCGCCAGCCGCGTTCGGGCGACGCCTATCAACGGTTCACCCCACGCACCGAGATGGATATTGCCGTCGTCAGTGCCGCGGTGAATCTCACTCTTGATGATCAGGGCGTCATCCAGTCGGCGCGCGTCGCGCTTGGCGCGGCGGCGCCGACGGTGTTTCTGGTCAAGGAAGCGGCCGAAATCCTCACTGGTTCCCGCGTCGACGACAAGACGCTTGACCGCCTGGCCGCGGCCTGTTCAGGCGCCTGTCGTCCCATAGACGACAAGCGAGGCACTGTAGAATTCCGAAGGAAAGTCGCGGGAGTGCTGGCCAAGCGGGTCGCGCTGGCCGCCTATCAGCGTGCAGGACAGAAATGATGGCAGGCATAGCGGTTTCAACGAACATCAATGGCGACAACGCCGAGTTTCTCTGCCACGCCGACGAGACGCTGCTTGACGTGTTGCGTGATCGCCTCGGGCTCATGGGAGCGAAAGAAGGCTGCGGCACGGGTGACTGCGGCGCCTGCAGCATCATTCTCGACGATCGCCTGGTCTGCTCCTGTCTCGTGCTTGGGGCAGAGGCGGACGGCCGGCGCATCGAAACCGTCGAGGGCATGGCACAGGGTGACCAGCTTCATCCGCTGCAACAAAAGTTTCTCGAGCATGCCGCCTTGCAATGTGGCATCTGCACACCCGGCTTCCTCATTGCCGCAAAGGATCTGCTGGCGAAGAATCCGGATCCGACCGAAGAGGAAATACGCTTCGGTCTTGCCGGAAATCTGTGTCGTTGCACCGGCTACGACAAGATCGTGCGCGCCGTTCAGGACGCAGCAGGCGTGATGAGAGGAGCTTGACCATGAATTTTGATCCGAGCCACTCGAAACGCAGCTTCTCCTCCGTGGGTACCCGTCCCATCCGGCCGGATGGAGTCGACAAGGTGACGGGCCGCGCGCGCTACGGCGCGGACTTCAACATGCCCGGCCAGTTGGTCGGACGGATTTTGCGCAGCCCGCACGCTCATGCCATCATTCGCAAGATCGACACGTCGAAGGCCGCGCGACTTCCTGGCGTCAAGGCGGTTTTGACGGCGGCGGACCTGCCCGACCTCACCGATGGTGACGCGGCGATGTATGACATTCTCGACAACTGCATGGCGCGAAAGAAGGCGCTCTACGACGGTCACGCTGTGGCCGCCGTGGCGGCAATCGATGCGCGAACCGCCAAGCAGGCGCTCAAGCTCATCGAGGTCGAGTATGAACTCCTGCCGCACGTTACCGATGTTGACCAGGCGTTCGCGCCGGATGCTCCGCTCGTCAACGACACGATCATCACAACAGGCCTTGACCCCAAGCCCGATCGCCCTTCGAATGTCTCGATGCGGAGCCAGTTCGGGCATGGCGACGTCGATGCCGGCATGGCAAGGGCCGACTTCGTTGTCGAGCGGACATTCAAGACCGAGCAGACCCACCAGGGCTATATTGAGCCTCACGCCTGCGTCGCCAATGTCAGTTCGGACGGCACAGCGGACCTTTGGGTTTGCACCCAGGGCCACTTTGTCTATCGCCAGCACTGCGCACAACTGCTCGGCATGGATGCTTCCAAGCTGCGCGTCACGTCTTCGGAAATCGGCGGCGGTTTTGGCGGCAAGACCCATGTCTGGGCTGAGCCGGTCGCGCTGGCGTTGTCGCGCAAGGCCGGCAGGCCGGTCAAGCTGGTCATGTCGCGCGACGAAGTGTTTCGCGCGTCCGGCCCGACCAGCGCCACGTCGATCGACGTAAGGATCGGCGCATTGAAGGACGGAACGATCATCGCCGCCGAAGCGACACTTCGCTATTCCTGCGGCCCCTATGCCGGATCATGGGCCGAGATCGGTGCCATGACCGCATTCGCGTGCTACAAGCTCGAGAATGTCAGGACGGTTGGCTACGAAGTGCTGGTAAACCGGCCGAAGACCGCGGCATACCGTGCGCCTTCGGCGCCGATGGCGGCGTTCGCAGTGGAAAGCGCCGTCGATGAACTTGCCAAGAAAGTCGGCATGGATCCGGTCGATTTCCGGATCCGGAACGCGGCACAGGAAGGGACCAAGGCATCCTACGGTCCAGTCTACGGCCCGATCGGCATCGGCCCGACACTGGAGGCCGTGAAGAACCATCCTCACATGAAGGCACCTCTTGGCAAGAACCAGGGGCGCGGCATGGCATGCGGGTTCTGGTTCAACTTCGGGGGCCAGACTTGCACCGATCTGAACATCGGGATGGATGGGACGGTCTCGCTCGCGGTTGGCACGGTGGATGTGGGCGGTTCGCGCGCATCGCTGTCGCTGGTGGCCGCAGAGGAGCTCGGGATCGACTACGCGCTTGTTCGGACGGTGATCGCCGACACGTCTAGTCTCGGCTACAACGACATGACCGATGGCAGCCGGGGAACGTTCTCGTCCTCGATGGCCACCATTTCTGCTGCCCGCAACGCGATCAAGATTCTCCGAGAGCGTGCGGCGCAGATGTGGGACATTCTGGTCGAGGACGTAACCTGGGAAAAGGGCCATGCCGTCGCCAAGGGCGAGACGCACGGAAACCTTCCGAAACTGTCTCTGAAGGAGATTGCGGCGGCATCGGGCACCACGGGCGGCCCGATTGCGGGGCACAGTGAGATCGTCGCCGACGGCGCCGGCGTATCCTTCGCCACCCATATCTGCGATATCGAGGTCGACCCCGAAACCGGGGCCACCAAGGTGCTGCGCTACACCGTGGTGCAGGATGCCGGCAAAGCCGTGCATCCGACCTATGTCGAAGGACAGTACCAGGGCGGCGCCGCGCAGGGCATCGGCTGGGCACTCAACGAAGAATATATCTACGGCAAAGACGGCAGGCTGCAGAATGCGGGCTTCCTCGACTACCGTATCCCGGTGTGCTCGGATCTGCCTATGATAGACACGCAGATCCTGGAGATACCCAACCCCAACCACCCCTATGGGGTTCGCGGCGTCGGGGAAACGTCCATCGTCCCTCCGCTTGCAGCGGTGGCCAATGCCGTGTCCAATGCGGTCGGCGTGCGAATGCTGCATATTCCCATGTCGCCGCCGCGGATCCTGGCAGCACTTGACGCCTGAGGAGGTCCCATGGTCGAGGTGACGCTCTGGGGCTCTCTCGCCGCGGCAGCTGAGGGTAACAGCAAGATCGAGATCGAGGCAAAGAATATCAGGGAACTGTTTGAGAGGTTGCGCGAACGGTTTCCTCAGCTCGAGCCACTCATGGATCGAGGCATTGCGGTTGCAATCGACGGAACGATCTATCGCGACACCTGGTCGAAGGAACTGCCGCCGGGAGCGGAAATCTATCTACTGCCGAGGTTGGCGGGCGGCTAAGAGCGGGCGGCGAGACCGCCGGTGTAGACCCACTTGCGGTGCGCCTGTCTGCCCGCAGCTTTTCTTCCCGCTCGCCGCCTTCAGCAAACGGACCTTGAGTCGGAGCGAGCTAGGCCGAGGCTACTGGAGCGAGCTATATTGGGAGGCTGTCAGGCCAACTCAAGTTGAGAGTCTTTCGCCCCTTTTGCGATCAACGGCGCGGGAGACTTCCTTTGTAGGTGGGAAGCGTTCAGTCGGCGCGCCACGATATCGTGGTTGAGCCACTGGACGGGCCCGGAGGGATCTGAGGACGCGCCAAAAATTAGCTGCCCGGTCGCCTCCACCACGAGAGCACTCAGGAGGTCGCTGATCATCGCCTTGCTGTCCCGATGCATCAGCGTGATCTCGTTGGACGTGCCGATGGTCAGATCGGCCTGTGCTTGGCTGTTTGCCATGGGCCACGCCGAGAAGTCGTAAAACGGACGCATGACCTTGTTGGCCTGCATATCGGTAATTTTTTGGAACACATCCTTCATCGTGTAGCCGTCTGCCAGAAGCTCCTGGCATGCCTGCCATTGGTCCTCTGCCCATTGGCCACCGTTCTCTTTCTTCAAGGCGAGCAGCAGCGGTATCAGGGGAAGTTCGATACCCGTAAATACGTCGGACGAATTGGTTCGGATTTCGGGACAGTTATAGACGGTTGCCTTGACACCCGCTGCCCAGGATTCTTGCGCGATGCATTCGAGCCGCATTTTGGCGTAACCTTGGGTGTAGTTCGTGTAGGTCTGCCAACGATAGCTCCCGTCAATCAGGACTGCTGTTCCATGGTAACCGTAGGCCGTGTACCGCACCTGAGCACCCGAAGCCTCTACGCGCTCACGGATCGCCGCGCTGAAGTCGATAAGATGTCGAAAGGTGATTGCGGAGACTTCATCGAAATTCTGCAAGATGAGCTTGCCCATATCGCTATCGAGCAGCGCTTGCGAAGACATGTGGCGGTGACCGCGTCCCTTGTAGATACGATTGGCAACAACCAGGAATACCTTCGCTTTCGGGATGCCTCCGGCCATTGTATGGGCGAAGAAGACATTGCGGCCGTCGGCAATCATTCCGTCGAGAACGGCCATGACCTGTGAAAGCGAAGCCGTGAACCGTGA
The DNA here is from genome assembly GCF_008932245.1 of Sinorhizobium alkalisoli. Lineage (NCBI taxonomy): Bacteria > Pseudomonadati > Pseudomonadota > Alphaproteobacteria > Hyphomicrobiales > Rhizobiaceae > Sinorhizobium > Sinorhizobium alkalisoli. Next base: position 1,013,576 of record NZ_CP034910.1, read on the forward strand.
GGTGGCGATCTCCCGGCACTGCTCAATGTAGTCCCAGTCGAGCTTGTCATGTTCCCAGCTCTCCAGCGTCATCGTTGCGAGGAGATCCGTCGGAGTGGGGCCTCCTGTCGGAGCGTCGAGATCGAAGCCAGCCATAAGAGGTATGTTGATAATCCTGCCGCCCAGGCGGTCCTCGGCGGCAGAGAGTTCCTCGGCGTCCAGAGGCCGCAGTGCGTTGTTCTCGTCGCGCCGCCCAACCGTGATGCCCACGATGTCCATTCCAGCCCGCCGGGCCTCGGCGAGCAAACCAGTCGCATATCCGCGACCGAATAGTTCGCCGAAGAGGACGAAAACATCACCTTTACGAAAGACGCTGTTTTCGGCGATGCGAGTCAATGCGACCGGTTTTTCCATGCAGTCAGCTCTTTGGTCCGTTAGTCGTCGAGCGGTGGCTCAGACAGGCTTCGATAATCACATGGCCGTACTGACCCGGAATGGGAAGTCATTTTAAGTGACCGTTCATTTCAAAGCGTGAAGTCCCCATAAGGACTTTTCGGTATCTGAACCGGATAAAGCAGACCTAGGGCTGAGCAGCTGGGCCTACACTCTCGATTTCCAAGGGTCTCCACGAGCTGGAGTGGCCTCGATGACCCGTACGAGATTCCTAATCTTCATACTGATACCCGTTGCTGGCTCTAGCCTCCCCACGGTTGGCAACGCCCACCATACCCAAAGACAATGGAAATACCCGCCCGCGTGCTGCAGAGGGAATGAGGTGGGCGGGGATTGCGAACCGATACCTGGCGCCGAGATCAAGAAAGGGCGGAAAGGGTTTTCGGTTCACCTCCATCCCGGTGACCATCACGCGGCGACGAGAGAGCACTTGTTCTTCGTACCCTACGGAAACGAGCTTCCATCCGGAGACAGCGACTTTCACATTTGCCTTCACCCGAACGAAGACTACCTGGACTGTTTCTTTGCTCCGCCGGCCGACATTCGATTGCCTCCCGTTTCCTATGCCCAATCGCTGCAACGTTGCGGTGTTCCGCGCGCGGTGCAGTCAGCTTCGGGGCGTTCTGAAACGTCAAGTGCGACCGGTTGTGCCATTGGAGCTAAAAGATCCATAATGTCCCGCCTTGAACCCTGAAGCGCTGAGTGCAAGCCGCGACGCGGCGCACGCTGTCGTCGCCTCGGATTTTGCCACTCGCTGCGTATCCTCTTCGCAACATGGCGGAGCGCGTCCTTAAATCCCCGACCCATCGAGCTCTTGCTCGTCGTCGCCTTCCCAGGGTGAGGGCATCGAGGTGCGATTGAGATTGGCCGAGGGCATGGGCATCCAGCACTTCAATTCTGGCTCGGCGTATTCGATGATGCGGCCGGGCGAGGAATCAGCGGCGCGCCACCCTTCTGGGCCGAACTGATCGCCATTCGACCAATACGCGAGGTCAACTTCTGCCGCACCCTGTTCGGACGGGCGGATCGTGACGAGAATCCGACTGCCGTTTCTTGGCGCGCTCGCCATGTGGCGCCAGTGGTCTGGCTCGGCCATCATCTTTCCTCCTGCCTTGCTGCAGAAGTGTCGCCTTGCTATCGAAAACGGTCAACTCCAACCTTGCACAACCCACCGTCAATCGACCGATAGGGTCGTGTCCCCACAGCAGGTGTAGCCGGGTGGCGGCGCCGAATGGTCGGTGTCTTTTCGACAGATTTTTTGGCATTCAGACTCGTGTGTCCTGTACTGCCGAGCTCATTCGTGTTGCCAGAGTCTCACTCGGTTTCTATCCTGACGCATCATCCGCACCGCACTGGTGCGCCAAGCCCGAGGACCCAAAAGCCCAATGGCATCTCAGCTGGATATGTTTGCCTCGCCGCCTGAGCCAGGGGATGACGTGGTCGTAAAGCTGCGAGGACCCTTGAAGCTGCGGCGGCAGACGCAACTCGATGACGAGGGTATGGCCCGGCTTTTGGAGGAGAGCGGCAGCTATCGCGTGCTGCGCAAGCTTATCGGCCGTCAGATTGTCGATATACCGCGGCCGGGATTTCCTCGCATTGGAGTGATCGTCGACACCGAGACGACGGGCCTCGACCACACGAAGGACGAAATCATCGAAATTGGGGCAGTCGCGTTCACGTTTGACGACGATGGCCATATCGGCGACGTCACGGGAGTTTTCGGCGGCCTGCAGCAGCCAACCGTCCCAATACCCCCTGAAATCACCCGCCTGACCGGAATCACCGACGAGATGGTTGCGGGACAGATGATCGATGTCGGGTCGCTTCGGGCGTTGCTCGACCCGGCCGACCTGGTGATCGCCCACAATGCCGGCTTTGATCGTCCGTTCTGCGAGGCGTTCTCAAGCATGTTTTCCGGAAAGGCATGGGCCTGTTCCGTCAGGGAAGTCGATTGGGCGGCGCGTGGTTTCGAGGGCACGAAGCTCGGCTATCTGATTGGCCAAAGTGGCTATTTCCACGATGGCCATCGCGCCGCCGAGGACTGTTTTGCTCTGCTCGAGGTGCTAGCCGGCGCCGACGGGGTGACGGGCCCAAGCGCTTTTGCGGAACTTCTCAAGTCAAGTCAGCGCTCGCGCGTGCGCATCTTCGCCGAGCACAGCCCCTTCGACATGAAAGATCATCTGAAGGCTCGGGGATACCGCTGGTCGGATGGCAGCGACGGCCGCCCGAAATCCTGGTGGATTGAAATCGACGAGGAGCAGCTCGCCGCGGAGCTCGCTTTCCTGAGGTCAGAGATCTACCGGTGGGAAGAGGCCGATCCACCGGTCAAGAGGCTGACGGCGTTTGATCGGTACAAGGCTTGACGCGATGGCCTTGCCGCGCAGGGGCCGTGGCATGCAGGTTGCACAGGCTCGTTACCGCGACGGTGTCGCCGTTGTGAGGAAGCAATAGCTGCAGCGGGACCACAGTCCGGCTCCTCAAAGGTTGGAACATATGAAATCACCGTGGAAATTCCTTGCTCGATTGGCGTCGCTGCGACCGTCCGCGAAAGCGCAAGAGAGTTCGGTTGGGACCGATGCCGATTCCAAGGCTCTCGAAAGCGAAGTGGAGCCTAGGTCCGCAATTCCGCACGGTTCGACGGTAACCGCCAGCCCACCTGCAGACAATGAGGACGTCTCGGTTAATCAAGGCTCGGTCACATCGGATAAGGCGAAAGGCGACGACGATGTCGCACAGGCGCTAAAACCGCTGATCGATGCTGAGGAGACTCCGGCAACTGCGCGTCATGAAGCCGAACAGTCGGGTGCCGAAGATCCGAAAAGCGAGGCAATCGCAAACTCGCAAAACAAACCGCTGCTGAAGGGTCGAGAACGTGGGAAGGGAGCCAACGGCCGCCGGACTGCGCAGAGCGCTGTCGCGATAAAGAATCGGCAAAACCTGCAACCCTCGTCTCCACGTGACTTGTTCTTCCACGAAGTGGCGATACTCGATGAAGAAATCAAAATGCTGAGGACTCAACTCGCTCAAAAGCTCCATCTGCAGAACGTCCAGCTCAAGAAGATGCTTGACCGATTCGACGTTTCGTGAGCTTGGCGGCGAAGCCCCCGCCGACTCCTTAGTCGTGACGGCTGTGTTCTCGAGAAGGCCGTGCCCTGCGGTATCATACTGCGTGCCCGATCCGAACCTGCTCTCCCAATCTATGGGGGGTCGCCACGATTAAGTTGGGGGATTGTGGCAGGCAGGGTAGCGTTTATTTCAGGTGAGAGTTGGGAGCCTCTCACCGTCGCCTGTCAGTGCACAGGCCAGGTCTCAACAATCGGTAAAGCAGGACTCTCATGGTTGTGTTGACTCTGTGGAACACTCCGCCGAAAACAGACGATCACTAAAGGAGGGAATTGCTGATGGCTGACGAGAGTAATGCGGGACCAGTAGCCGGGGCTGTATCGGCGGAAGCAGAAGTGAAAGCACCAACGGCTGAGAAGCGGCGGTCGCCACGACCTCGGAAGGCGGCTTCCGGACCGGAACAATCAAAGCCGGCCGCTAAACGCAGGGGGTATACCGAGCAAGAGAAGAGCGAGAAGCTCAAGGCGATCGCGGCGCAGGTCACCGGAGGCAGCACTCTCAAGGATGCTATCAAGACCGCCGGCATATCAGAGCAAACCTACTACCATTGGAAAGGTGCTGCGAAACCTGTCGAGCAGAAGGACACGAAGAGCACCAAACCCCTACCGGCCGGCGATGACTTGGCAGATCTTGTCCAGCTCGAAGAGGAAAATCAGAGGCTCCGCAAGCTGCTGGCGGAAAAGCTGAGAGCTGAAAATGCCGACCTGCGCAAGAGGCTCGGTCTGGACTAACCAGGATCGAGAATGCAGGCTACAGTTTTAGCGTCCTCCGTGTTACGCCAGAAGCTTGTATTCTGCTCCCCATTGGCATCGCCGCTGCAAACAACGCTCTGCTGTTTGCCGCTCTCGCCGGTGAAAGGCGTGGCAGCTCCCGAGGTTGGCGAAGAGTTGATGCGGGCAAGCAGAGGTTATATTGCTGCGCCAGCAGGATGCAGCGGCGCCAATCGGTGTTGCATTTTTTATGATTGCTTGGGATCAAAAGTAGATGAAGACGCCACAACGGAGATTCGTTGTCGAATTCAAGTCGGGGCGACGCCGGCCAAAAGCCCAGACGACCTCAATTTGGGGAGACACAGATCTCAAGGCTTTGACCCGCGAAGTGGAATATGCGGCGTCGCATCTGTTCAACTCAAATGAAGCACCTGCGCCCGACCCAGGTGAAACCAGGCGGGCTGATCCGATCAATGCAAAGTCTGTCAACGAGCGCGCCGACGATGTCGACGTTGCACTAGCAGCGATACCATTTGCCAACAGTGAAGACGTTGACATTGTGAAGCAACGCGAGGCCAATCATCCAGCCGAAGCAGTTGGGCAGGTGCAGGAGAGCCAACTTGCATCGCAGCCTCGAACAACATCAACTGCCACTCCTCGAAAGCGCGCCAAGCACATCGCCACTCAGAGGATCACGCTCAGCTCGAAGGTGAGGCACGAGGATCTAACTGCGCAGATCGGGACTGTCGACAATCGGATCTCCGCGGACGAGCTTGTCGCCCTCGAGGCAGACAACAGGCGCCTGAAGAGATTGCTGGCTGAACAGCTTAGTGCACAGAACCTTTGGCTCAAGAAGATGCTTGAACGATTTGGTGCCGAATAGCGAGGTCGCACCGCTGGCGTGGGGCATTGAAACGGCTGAGTCTATCGTGCCGTCGCAACGGCGACGGCATTGTCATCGCCATCGGAAATGCCAGGTTTTCCGGCCCGACTGAAGGGTTGAAGGCGGAATGCATCGCCGCCGGCCTTTAGTGATAGATAGAATTGACCTGGAATTCGAGCTCGTTGCCCGGGGTGACCTAGTGGTCGCCTTCGCCTCGGTCCCGATCCCCAGCCCTAGCCCCATCGTCATCCGCTCCGCGACGCTGCTTCAGCCTGTGCCGCTGCCGGCGCCGAGATCTGGAATTTGCCGGATAGCGTCACCGATGCTTGGAAGGTAAACCAAGCGGTCCAAAGCGCCCGGTTATTGCTCCGGCTCGACACGACCTGGTCCCTGGTCCTGCCTGAGATAAAAAATCGGGCCGCGGGAAGACCGAGGCCGTTTGAGATGTGAAGGTATATAACCTCCAGAGGGGAACAGCCGACGCGGTGGCACTGGGAAGAAAAGCCATCACCCTGCATCAGCCGCAGTCAATATGCTCATTTCGTGTGCGATCGTGCGATCGGCAATCTTTTATCGTGCAGGGTAGCTATGCCTTTTTCGCTGGCGTTAACTGTTGGCGGAAGCCGCGGCGTGGCCGCCGCGGCCGGAGGGGATGGCAAGCGAGGGATGGTAAATGGAGGGCGGCAGAGGGAGAGGAGGGAGGGGAAACCGTGACGGGTTGAAAGGTTCGGAGAGAGGCTCCGGCCGGCCCGCCACGGAGAAGCGATATGGCAAAGGCCATTCAGAAAATCACCCTCGACCGGTCGGAAGATATTCCCTTCGACAAGCTCGAACTCTCGCAGAAGAACGTGCGCAACATCAAGGCGGGCGTTTCCATCGAGGATCTCGCCAGCGATATCGCCCTGCGTGGGCTCCTCATGAGCCTGAACGTCCGGCCGATCATCGGCGAGAATGATGAGGAAAGCGGTCGGTACGAGGTCCCCGCCGGCGGCCGCCGCTACCGTGCGCTCGAACTGCTGATCAAGCAAAAGCGCATGGCGAAGACGGAACCGATCCCCTGCATCGTCAAGCGCGGCGGCGCGACCTCGGTCGAAGACGATTCGCTTGCCGAAAACGTCCATCGCCTCCAGCTCCACCCGCTCGACCAATTCCGGGCGTTCCAGACCCTGCACCTCCAGGGCCTTGGCGAGGAGGAAATCGCTGCCCGCTATTTCGTCTCGGTCTCGACGGTGCGCCAGCGCCTGCGGCTCGCTTCGGTCTCGCCGCGGCTGCTCGAGCTCTATGCGAACGACGAGATGAAACTCGAGCAGGTGATGGCTTTCTCGATCACCAACGACCATGTTCGCCAGGAGCAGGTCTGGGATACGGTGTCGCGGTCAACTGTCCAGGAACCGTATTACATCCGCCGGCTGCTCACCGAATCCGCGGTGCGCGCCGCCGACCGCCGCGCTGTCTATGTCCGTCTCGAAACCTACGAGGCTGCCGGTGGCGTCGTCATGCGCGACCTCTTCGATGAGGACCAGGGAGGATGGCTCCAGGATCCGGCACTGCTCGAGCAGCTCGTGTTCGAGAAGCTGAAGACCGACGCCGAACAATTGCAGGCCGGAGAGGGCTGGAAGTGGGTTGATGCTGCAATCGACTTTCCCTACGGCCACACGTCGGGCCTGCGCCGGTTCTACGGTGAGCGGGCGGAATTCACCGAAGAAGAACTCGCTCGCCATGATGCAGTGAAGGCGGAGTACGACAAGCTCGACGCGGAATATGCTGAAGCGGCAGACTATTGCGAGGAAACGGAAACCCGCCTGGAGGAACTCGGCAACGAGCTCGATCGGCTGAACGACCGTACCTATGTCTTCGACAGGGACGAGGTCGCACGCGGTGGTGCCTTCATCTCGCTCGGCGCCAGCGGCGAGCTGAAGATCGAACGCGGCTTTGTTAGGCCCGAGGACGAGCCTGTCGTCGAGACCGAAGAAACTGACGCGGATGGTCACGATGGCGAGGGCGATGATGCGGACGCGGCTTCCACGGCCGGCGGAGTGTCGATCAACGGCAAGCCGGTCGCCGTCGAGCCGCCGGAGGAGGACGATGACAGGATTCGTCCGCTGTCCGACCGCGTCATCGAAGACCTGACGGCGGCGCGCACCGTGGCGCTCCGCAACGCCCTCGCCAACGATCCGGTCATGGCCTTCGTTGCCGTCCTGCATATCTTCGTCCTGAAGACGTACTTCGCCTACGGCTACGGCTCGGACTCCTGCCTGGAGGTCACGCTTCAGAGTGCGAAGTTCACTCAGACGCAGGGACTGGGCGATACGGCCTGGGCGAAGGAGATCGAGCAGCGCCATGAGGCGTGGGGCCACGATCTTCCGAAGAATGCCAGCGAGGTCTGGGACTATCTGATCGCGCTCGATGAGGTCAGCCAGGAGGCGTTGTTCGCACATTGCGTCTCGCTGTCCCTCAATGCCGTCGTCCAGCCGTGGAACCGGCGGCCTGCGGCGATTGTGCATGCCGAGCAGGTCGCCCGCTCGATCGGCTTCGACATGGTCGGGGCCGGCTGGTCGCCAACGGTCGACAACTACCTCGGTCGCGTCACGAAGGCCCATATCCTGCAGGCGGTACGCGAAGCAAAGGGCGAGCAGGCGGCGCAGCTCATCGATCACCTGAAGAAACAGGACATGGCGCGCGAAGCCGCCCGGCTGCTGGAAGGCAGCGGATGGCTCCCCGAGCCGCTGCGGCTCGTGGTCGATGAAGCTCCAGCCGAGGACGGCAACAACGGCGCGGATGAGGTCATCGAGGACAACCCGACCGAAGGCGCCGGCGTCGACCCACCGGCATTCCTGACCGAGGGCGCCGAAGGCGCTGACACGGCTCCCGAGGATTCCGATCACGAAGAGCATCGCCAGCTCGACGCTGCGGAGTGACCCCGTCCTCAAACCACTCCACCCAAGGCCCGGAACCGCGCCGGGCCTTCTTGCTTTTCCGGACTAGGAGAAAACTGTATGTCCGCATCACTCATTTTCGACATTGCAGCGCTCGGTTCGTTGGCCCGCCGGTTCCGACGGGCAGCCCAAAGCGCCCGCCCGCTTCACGAAGAAGCTCGCCGCGTGGGAACGACGCAATGGCGTCGGCCGCATCGTGCGCAAGGAGCCTCGTCGGGAGCGGCCGACCTACAGCAGCTCGCCATGCTTTAGCCTGCATGAAGGAAACTTCGGCGAGGGCGGCGTCCTGGTGCCGGTCATGCGCACCTGTGGGATCGAAAGCGATTTGAGCTTCCGGGTGCTGGAACGCCTCAGACCCGGTCAGGTCTGCGTCGTTCAGGTAGTCGGCGATAACGTCGAGTTGCTGCATCTGGCCGATAATCGCGACGCCGCCGAACGTTGGCTCGCCAGGCCGGCTATCGCCGCGCTCGTATTGAAGAGGTCGCGGCCGACGAGGTCAGCGCGGATGCCGTCGAAGGACGAGCCACGTGATGCACAACGACACGCATGAGGAAATCGAGCGCATCGCCGGCGAAGCCGGCTGGGACAGCTTCCCGCTGCTGATTAGTCTGGGGGCCGAGGAGAAAGACCTTTCCCGCAGCCTGATTGACCATCTCTCGGGTCTTGCCGCCGACGAGGACGAAACCGACGACGAACAACAAAGCGGCGATTGAGCCACTTTCCACCATGCTTTCAATCACATGGCCCGGCTCCGACAGGAGACCGGGCCGTCGCCATTTCGAGGAGCATCGAGATGATTCAATGGGCAAAATCCTGCTCATACGACGACGAGCAGAAGTGTCGCTTCCATTCCACCACCCGGTCCCGGCTGAAGAAGCTGGCGGCCGAACATCTTGCAGCCGGTTCCTACGAGATCCGGTCCAACAAGGCGGGGATCGCCGCCAGTGGCGAGATCACGCTGCACCACGAGCAATTCTACCTGCAGGTCGGGCAGTTCGACCTGTCGCCCGGCCACGGCATCCTCATCCGCACCTGCAAGGGGCGGAAGGATTTCACCGGTGGCCCCAACCACTTCGTCGGGCTCCAGCTGCTCGACGACATACCCGCGCTTGCCGCCAGCGTCCGCATTATTACCGGCGTTGGGCGATCATCCGACGCGACCGCGGCGCGCAGTCACGCCGCCTGAGATCATCACGCACCCATCCCGAACCAGTGACTGCGAAGCTGCAAACCCGCGCATCCTCCGATGCCGAGAGAGGGGGAGGAGGGCAGGTGACAGATGCGGCTTCGGGAGACCCGAGAGAGAGTCTTCCGCCTTCGCTTGCGTTGCCGCGCCGATCCGGTGCCGCGGCGCCGATCCTGCATCCACCTCACCAGCCCGGGTGGCGCAAGTGCGGCAACCGGGCTCTTTCGTTTCAGGAGACTTCATCATGAACACTATGGTTTCCAGTTCCCGGTCCGTATCCGGCGGCTTCAAGGTCGACATGTCGCGCGGCGAGCGCATTGGCCGCGTCTCATCCGAGTGGTTCTCGCGCCCCGACGACGAGCGCTTCCTGTCGCTCTCCGACCTTCATCGCGCGGTCAGCGCCCGAACCGAGCGCGCCCGGGTTCGAACGGTCGAAAGCGCGGAGATCCGCGTGGAAGCGACCCGCGACAATGCCGAGAGCATCTCCCTCATCGTCCCAGGCGAACGTCAGCCGCTGGCGCCCACGCACTGGAGCTACGGGCAGCTTTGCAGCCTGGTCGGTGCGCCGGCAAGCTATATGCGCCAGTTGCCCGCGCCGCTCGCCGCCATCAACCTCCAGCACGGCCTCCTCAACAACCGCTCAGAACTGGTGAAAACATTGGAGATGGATGACGGCCACGTCGAACTGCGGGCAGTGACCAGCCCCGAATACGGCCGCATTTGGGACCATGAACTGATCGCGGCCATCATGAACATCGCCGGCAACGGCACCGGGGATTCGATCTGGAAGGTGCCCGGTGTCCTCGACTGGTCGACGATGACCCACAATCCCTTCGTCGACATCACCAAGGCCACGACGACGCTCTATGCCAGCGACCGCGATGTCTTCGTCTTCCTGGTCGACGACACGCACCCGATCGAGGCCGGTCGCCTGCCGAACGGCGAACCGGATCTCTACTTCCGCGGATTTTATGCGTGGAACTCCGAAGTCGGTTCGAAAACGCTTGGGATTGCAAGCTTTTACCTGCGCGCTGTCTGTGCCAACAGGAATCTATGGGGCACCGAAAATTTCGAGGAAATCACCATCCGGCACTCGAAGTTCGCGGCGCAGCGCTTTGCCCACGAGGCAGCACCCGCGCTGGCGAATTTCGCCAATTCCTCGCCGGCGCCCTTCATCGCCGGCATACGCGCGGCGCGCGAACGGGTCGTTGCGCGCAACGACGAGGACCGCTCGGATTTCCTGCGCAAGCGCGGCTTCTCGAAGGCCGAGACCGGCAAGATCATCGAAACGGTGCTTTCCGAAGAAGGACGTCCGCCGGAATCCATCTTCGATTTCGTCCAGGGCATCACGGCGCTCGCCCGCGGAAAGGCCCACCAGGACACACGGCTGGAACTCGAAGGCAAGGCACGAAAGCTGCTCAAAAGCGCCGCCTGATTGCGGTCCGCTCACCAGCACGTCCCCATCCTCCTTCATCGCCCGGCCGTTGCGCCGGGTTTTCGCATTCACGGAAAGACAATGCCATGACCAATCTCGGGAGACACACCATGAGAACCGCCAAGACCTATCTCGTAGAACCGCTGATCGGCACGATCCGCATCGTATCGATACCCGCCGAAAACCGGTTGGGCGTCATCCGCAGCCTGATCGAATGCGACCTTATCGACATGGTCCGTATCGACGAACGCCACGCCATCGTCGTCGACGATAGCGGTCTCAGCGAAACCCTGCCCTGCGTGGCGGAACTTGAGGGCTATGCGTCTCCGCTGGCCGGCAATCTCCTGATCACCGGTACGGACGACAACGGCGAGACCATCGATGTCGAAACCGAGATCGACGAGATTGCCGCCCGTCTTACCATCGTCAGGCCGGTGCTGCATCCGGTCTTCGAAACACTGAGCGGCCCGCTTATCTTCGGCTCGCGGCTGGCCGCCATGGAGGTGAGAATCGAGCGCAACTCGCCCAAGGTCGTCAGCGAAAACAGCAACTGATCGTCGCGCCCCAATTACGTTTGTCCCGATCGAATGTGCTGGACGCAGGTCCAAAGCGATTATCCAATGATATCCGTGGGCTTCTGCTTTGCTACCGATCCAGACGACATCGGCCTCATCGTGCCGTCGTCATCCTGGCCGGCGTGTTCGCTCGCGACCTGATCGATGGCCACATTCAGGTCGATCTTTCCCCCAAGTGGGGCGCTCCTTTCGGGACAGACTGCGCCGGTTCTTAATCTCGACGATGAACGGTTTTTCTCAGGTTTCATGAAGCACCGCGGGAGAGAGGGGGCTTCGACAGGGATGAGGTGCTCTTGTTCGCCTCGCTCTGTCAACGCCCCGAGCCGTTCCTGCAGATATCAGGGGAGTTTCGGCATTTCGCCCTCGGCCACCCGCCAGATCCAGGGTGCGATCTCCGGTCTAGTGTCGATCATACCGGTGAGTGCGTGCTCGTATTCAACTCCGGCGCTCGCCGGCACGATGAACATTGCGATGGGGGCGGGCTTCTGCTCCGGCAATGTCACCGACACGATCGGCGCATCGCGCGGCAGGTTGAAGCGCAGCCCCTTGACGCTCTTTCGCTTGAGATGTCCGAGCTTTTCCAGCAATCGCAATTCGTGGATGTCCTCGAATGGCAGCCAGTGCTCGTTGACCACCATCAGGGCGACCTCTTCGACCGACGCGATGCCGGCGGTCGAGATGCCGAAGGTGGCGATCACGATCAGATGGAACGCCTCGTTCGATCGCCACAGTTCGAGTTCGGTCTCATAGCGGGCTGCAAGCCGTCGCCATGCGCCGTCCTCGATCATCAGAGGGAAGGGCATGTGCCGCACGACGATCCTCTGTCCCTCGCGCGCCGGGGAAAACTCCTTCACCTCGGCCACGATGATCATCAGCTTGCGCGGTCCCGAACCCGTCGCTTGCACAGCCTTGAGCGCCGCGGCGCGCCGAGCGGCGATTCCGTCCTTGTCCTCCGGCTGGAACAGCTCCGGCACGTAGAGCATATCGCTCAGGGGAACGCCCCTTGTAGTCATCTGCGAGGCGGCATTGATAAGGCTGGTGCGCACCCGGCCCCAGCCGCGACGGCCGGCCCAGGTAGAGCGCCATTCCGTCAGTTCGCCCGCCTCCCACAGATAATGCAGCATCGCCTTGAGTGACAGTTTTTTGGGCTCGCTGCGAATGCCTGGCTCCGATGGCTCTGTCGGTGCGGTCGGCGCCGAGCGTGGCCCGCGTTTCGTCAAGGAAAAATCGAGCTTCAGGCCGGCCTTGCCGCTGGCGTCGATCTGGATCGCGGTGCCGATCAGGGGACCGAGACCGGAGAGCTCGTAGGGCGGCTCATAGGAGGGGCAGGCAGGATCGTGGTCACGTCCAGACAACGGCATGCGTTTGATGAGATACTGGTCGTCCATCCGTGCGATATACATCGGAACCGGTGACACCGTGCACATGCACATCGGTCGAAGCCGCTGGTCGTAAGCGTGCGGAAGCAGCGTCTGGAGTTCCCGGTCGCGCTCATCCAGCACTCGGTCGCCGATCACAAACTTGCGCATGCCTCTCCTCCTCGTCGTCTCGCTGGAAGGCAAAACCCTTCGGTCATCCTCGGAAGTATGTACACGAACACCGCCCCCTATACTATCTCAAATCTGATAGTATCTGGGGCGTGCCTGCGGTCGGCTGCGAAAGGCGGGGGCGGCACGGTCTGCGCCAGAGGAAGAGAGTGGCCGGCCGGGAGTGGGCGGGAGAGGAGCTGGAGGGGAGGTCTCCGGCGGCCCGCTCTGGAGTCTATCGATGATGATCTATCGCCTGCAGTCGCTCATGCCTTCACTGGGCAACCTGTTTCTCGACTTTCCAGCCCGCTTCTTCGTGCCGACGACCGAGGACCGCCCGGCGATCCTCTCGAAACTGATGCAGCGCTACCGCCTGCTCGACATCGTTAGCCGGTCGTGATGGAGGTCACCTCATGCTCTCCGCCTCGGATCTGGCGGATCGTCTCGCACATCATGCCGAGGCGGTCTGCCGACATTACCTGTCCGCCGGCCGGCGAGCCGGCAATTACTGGATTGTTGGCGACGTCGCCAACAACAACGGCCGCTCGCTCTATGTGCGTCTGACCGGCCCGCGCGCCGGCCGCTGGGCAGACAGCGCGACCGGCCAATATGGCGACCTGCTCGATCTGGTGCGCGAAACCTGCGGGCTTGTCGATTTTCGCGATGTCGCCGATGAGGCGCGACACTTCCTCACGCTTTCGCAACCCGACCCGGTGTCGTGCCGCAGGGGCGGTGCCGGCGACCATCCGCCGGTTGATAGGCCGGCTGCGGAGCGCGCGAGACGATTACTTCGTATGACACAGCCCCTCGCGGGAACGCTTGCCGACAGTTATCTGCGCCAGCGCGCCGTCCTGCGAGGGTCCCTGCACCCGGCCCTGCGTTTCCACCCGTCCTGCTATTACCGGGATCTTGTGACCGGCTGGACGGCGAGCTTTCCGGCGCTGATCGCCGCCGTGACTGATGGGTTCGGCGCGGTCACCGCCGTCCATCGTACCTACCTTGATCTGGACGGCGTCGGCAAGGCGAAGGTCGATACCCCCCGCCGTGCCCTTGGCGACCTGCTCGGCAATGCCGTCCGCTTCCACTTTCCCGGTAATGCGCCCGTGCCGGTGATGGCCGCCGGCGAGGGGATCGAGAGCATTCTGTCGCTGTCGCACGTGATGCCAGGCATGCCGATGGTCTCGGCGCTGACGGCCAATCACCTCACCGCCTTCCGCCTTCCGGCCGGATGCCTGCGCCTCTACATCGCCGCTGACGCCGACGCCGCCGGCAGGCATGGCATCGAGGGATTGAGCCGCCGCGCGCAGGCGCTCGGGATCCTGCCGCTCGTGCTCGCCCCGGAACTAGGCGATTTCAATGAGGACCTGCGCCGGCTCGGCCCCGACCGGCTCACCGCCAGCCTCCGGGTGCAACTCGTGCCAGAAGACAAGCAGGCCTTCCTGCCTTCCGTGAACCGGCCGTGAGGTACGTTGCAGGCGAGGCAGGTCCTTGCCGGTCGCCGTTCTGGTTGGCGCGCCCGCGGGCCTGCCGGGAGGCGACCCTTACCATGTGGCTGTCGGGCCTTCAGCGGGTCAGTCGGGTTTCTTCCCCGCGCCGGCTGAGCCGGCGCTCCTCGCGGGCCAAGAAACCCTCTTCCGCCGCCCGGCGCTTCGCTGGGCCGCGGCGCTCAAGCGCCGCGGTTCCGGCCCGCCACCCCATGGAGAGGGATCGCCGTCAGGCCGCGAGAGGCGCGGCCGCAACCGACGGAGACCATCATGAACCTTACCCTTCCCCTCGACGACGCCTTCGAACCCCACCATGCGTCTTCCCCGACCGACCGCTTCATCTACGAGATCCAGATCTACGGCCATCGCCCCTTCCAGGACGAGCCGGACCCGAGGCCGCTGCCCGAAGAGCCGGTTGTCCAGTCGGCGCTGACTGCAGTCTTCGACGCCATGTTCGAGATGCTTGGCGACACGCGGCTGGAGCCCGATCTCGAAGACCTGCTCTGGTCGACGGTCAACCTCTTCCACCGTGCCGGCGAGCGCATCCAGCGGGAGCTTCAGCGCAATGAGGACGCGCAGCGCGCCGGCCAGCGCGAGCAGGACGGCAGCGAAGTGAAGAGCGTCGAGTTGGAGCGCCACATCGCCGAGGGCATCACGCTTCTGGAGCGCCGCAACGCCTTCGAGTTCATGCGCGACTATGCGGCCGATCTCTTCGAAGCCCAGACCGGCTCGGCATGGCGGCCGCGCACCGGCTCGAAGGTCAGCCACGCCAACATGACCGCAGCTATGATCGAGTCCAGAGACTTCCTCTCCGCGCGCCGCCGCGCCGAGACCGAAGTGCTGATCCCCGGCGGCACGAAGATCGCCTTCGGCGGCGGCATCGACTACAACGATCACGAACGGATCTGGGCGAAGCTCGACCAGGCCCTTGCCAAATATCCCGACATGGTGCTGCTGCATGGCGGCTCGCCGAAGGGGGCCGAACGCATCGCCGCCTGCTGGGCGGAAGCGCGCAAGGTGACGCAGATCGCCTTCAAGCCGAACTGGACCAAGCACGCCAAGGCCGCGCCCTTCCGACGCAATGACGACATGCTGTCGGTCATGCCAGCCGGCGTCGTCATTTTCCCTGGCTCCGGCATCACCGGCAATCTCGCCGACAAGGCGCGTCGCTTTGGTATCCCGGTCTGGCAGGTTTCAGGAGACGGAGCGTGAGCGCCGTTTTCCCTCTGTTCTTGGGACGACGATCGTCGGGTTCGTCGCGCGCATGCGTGCTGGAAACCCGCCGCGCGAAGCGCGGCGGCACGCTGCTGAATCGAAGTATTGCAATCCGCATTACGGAATTGTATATATGCTCGCAACACAGGAGCGAGCCATGGCCACGACAACGCCCAGGAAGGAAACACCCGTCTCGATGCGGTTCCGTGACGATGATCTGACGATCATCGATCGTGGCGCGGAGTTGCTCGGCCTGTCGCGCACGGAGTTCATGCGCCGTGCGGCATTGCATGAGGCCCAGGCGGCGATCCTCAACGAAACCGTCATCCGCCTCTCGCCCGACGCCTATGACGCCTTCATCCAGGCGATCTCCGCCCCGCCGGCTTCTCCGCCGCCGAAGGCGGCCGAGCGGCTGCGCCGGTCAGCGCCCTGGGAGCGCTAGGTGGCGCTTTCAGGTGTCGAACTCCTTGACGACACGCATCGGCTCGACGCTTTCGACTGCGGCAAGCCGGCCCTCAATGCGTGGCTGAGCGGCTTTGCCCGGGCCAATCAGGCGCGCGACTTCACCCGTGTTCTCGTCGTTCACGACGATGGCACCGTCGTCGGCTATTACGGGCTCGCCCCAAGCGTGATCCAGCCAAACAGCGCGCCGCGCGCAATCCGCACCGGGCGCCCCCCAGACCCCATTCCCTGCCTCCTCATCGGGCAGCTTGCCGTCGATCAACGCTATGCCGGACAAGGCATCGGCAGCGGACTGGTCAAGGATGCGCTACGCCGCTGCGTCGCCGGAGCCGAGATCGTCGGCGGCCGCGCCGTCGTCGTCCGGGCGATCGACGCCGAAGCCGAACGCTACTGGCCGGGCTGGGGCTTCATCGCCTCGCGGGGCAATCCATCGGTCCTCATGCGCTCCATTCAGGACGTCCGCCTCTGGCTGGCGGACACGACGCACTAGATTCTCGGACGGCACTGGCGCGAGCGAGCCAAAGCTTATAGCGACCACTCCTCCACCGGCAGGCTTTCAAACCCGGTTGAACTCGTCCGCAGTTGGTGAGGAGAAGAGACACGAGATCACTGAAACACCGTGTCCGGCCGATCCTGCTGTTCCGGCTGCTCGCGTCCGCTCTCCATGAAGTCTTCACTCATGCCACGCGCCAGCGCTGCCCGACGAGCACGGCTCGCCCGCCTCGACATGCGGGCGGAGAATGAGGGCGCTCGACCCTTCGGGGTTCCTGTACATCGGGAAAATCTGGATAGTGTGGAGGATCAACAGAGGAGTGGGCAATGCGGCAGTTTACGACACGCGACCTCAGCAAGCATATTAGCGATGTTACCTCCGCCGCCGGCCGCGAACCCGTCGTGCTCACCCGGCATGGGAAACCCCGGTTCGTGCTGATGAGCTACGAGCATTACGAGCGAATGCGAGCCGGGGGAGATCCTCGACGCGGCCATCGTGTCTCCGAGATGCCGGAAGAACACAAGGAACTCTTCGCCGCGGCGATCGACCGGCTGGCGAACGGCGAGGGGTATGACGCCGAACCGTGAGCTCCTGCTCGCGCGAATTCACCGACGTCCAGCGAGGCTAGCCCCAATTGCTTAGGACCGACGGATCGGAGTAGGCGGGTGTTTGTCGAGGTGACCGCGGTCGTGCCCAGACCGGACGGCGGGCGGATCGTTGAAGACCGCCTGGCCGATGTCGGCGGGGGCAGCGTCGCGAGATGTTGCGGCGCCGTATGCTGGCGATATGGTCACCGCGGTCGTCTCAACGTGCGCCCGAGAGATGTGGCGGCCAGTCGACACTCCTTGTTGACTGCGCTTGGCCGGGGCGAGGGAACATCGCGCCGGCTGGTGTGTCCGCAATGGAAGGTGCTGGCAGTCTCCTGCTGTGCCGGACCGGGTGGCCTCAATGGTTTGTCGCCGGCGTCGGTTGCACGAGACCATTCCCGTTTCTATGTCGCCCTTTAGCCGACCGCCCGCTTTTGCGGTCAACCCCTGAAGGGGTACGTCTCGGCGAAAATTCCGCAAAATTCGATTTCGGTTCTTCATGCGCGCGCCTGGTGCTTTCCACCCGCAAGCTGGGTGGAAGCGCGCCCGCTTCTTGGCGGAAAATAGAATTTTACAGAATTTTCGCCGAGATGACCGCAGCAGATCGGCCGTCTCTTCGCGCGCCATCGGGAATGGTCCCGAGCAACCGAAGGAGACAGTACCATGGCCACCACGATCGCAACCCTGACGCAGAAGACCGACGGCACCCTCGAAGGCATCTTCGCTACCATCCGGGTCAACGCTCCGATCGCCATCGTCCCGAACGCCGGCAAGGCAACCGAAGAAGCGCCCGACTACCGCGTCATCCACCGCCGCACGGGCTTCGAGATCGGCGCAGGCTGGAACCGCATCGCCCGGCAGACCGGCGAGGAATACCTCTCGGTGAAGCTGGAAGCCCCGGAGATCGGCGTGATCTTCGGCAACCTCGCTCCGGCCCCAGGCGGCGATCCGAACCGCAAGGTGATCCTCTGGAACAACCCGAACTGAGCCCCAACCGCCGGTCCCGAGCAATCGGGGCCGGCCACCCCCTCCGACAGCGGCGAATTCAGCGGGAGGTCGGACGAGTACGAAATCGTCAAGCTCGAAGCGTCGAGCGCTTGCGCGAACTTGGTATCGCTGACGAGCTTGATCTTTACTCCAATACCCCGTCCGGTCGGTCGCCATCGGCCGGCGGGCGGTTCTGGTGCCACACGAAACGAGGGACTGTCTGCTCAGATCGCCAATTGTGCCATGAACGTTCGCGCCGCCTCAAGGACGAGCGGTTCCCCCAATTTTGGCGCAAGCGACAAAATCGGCTCCCCCACTCGCCGCCGTTGGCGGTCGCTACGCGATCCTTGACCCGGCACGATCCCTCACGACCCCGGCGGCGTCATCTTTCACATCAGAATGGAGATGACGACGATGACGATCGATCAACACATCGAGGAACTGCGCGCGGAACTGCGGAACGCCGCATACCTCACCGAGCGCCGCGAGATCGTGGCCGAACTGGAACTGGCGCTTGCCGAACGCGAGTTGATCTGGGCCGAACAGGAAGGACGTGTCAGTGCAGAGCCTCCCTTCTGAGGGAGGCTTTCGCTCCCTCGCCCTGGCCCAACACGCCGGATCGACCGGCGCGTTGGGTCCGAAGCTCCACTTCCGGCCGTCTCGCCCGTTACCGTCGATCAACATAGGCTCTCTCGCTCCGCCTACGATCTCGCTCTATATACTCGGGCCCGTTTCGCAGCAGATCGAGGAACACAAGGACCGCGTCCTCTTCGCCGTCGCAATGATGCACCATCGACGCCACGCCGCCCTTCTGGGGCGGCGTTTGCCGCGTCGCCAAGCTTCACCCGCGGATCGACCGGCAGGCCAGGCTGGAAGCTCAGCTTCGCGCCATGATCACAACTGTGGATCAGCGAGGGCGCCTCGAGCAGACGTCACGCCATTGGGCCACGCCGGAAATCTGCGTTTGGTCTGTAACCGCGCGCCCGTTTCAGCCGCAGAAGATCGAGGAACATGCCCACTCGATCATCAGCGATGCACCATGGCCTAGGCGCGAGAGGCTGGGAGCGGAGAGACGGAGGACGCAAGGAGCGGCCGGTTGCCGTCGGCGTGAGAATGCCGCGGTCCGATGGTGAACTGGTTCTCTTCTTTCCTATCACCACCAAGCAGCCGGAGGCGTTACGGTTTGCCGTGGAAATACCGGCGATCGAAAAGCGCCGCGCCGGCCTCGATGTCGATCGCAGGGTTTGGATCATCATCGATGAGTTCAATACCGACATAATCGGCAGCTCATTCTATCTTGAGCCCGAGCCGCCAACGGGCCGCTTTAGCAAGGCGTTCTTCCTGCCGCCGCTGCGCGAGTTCATCAATCGCCGCAGGTCGGCCAAGGAGGTCATCCGATTCCGCTGACCTCCCGCTCGCGATAGCCTCATTGCCCGTCAGTTGCTCGAGTCACTGGAACGGTTTGACGAAGCGGTTCGGCTTGGTCGCCGCGTTCATGTCTTTCCGCCGGAAGTAGATTGCCCGCCCGCAGCGGATCGGGCTGTGCCCCTGGACGATGATGATCTGCTCGTCCTTGCGCATCGATTGCGTGATCTCGTGCGGCATGATCAGTGGTCGGCGCTGGAAGTTGATGCTCTCCGATTTCCGCGAGGCGCTGCTCTTCGTGTCCCAGCCAATATTGCGGGAGCTTCCCTTCACCTCCACCGTCATCTCGCCGCATTGAGCCGAGACGTTGCGCGCCGTGTCGAGCGCCTTGATCGCCGCATAGCTCGCGAAGGCGCAACCGTCGATCCATGAGGTCGCGCCATCCTTCCCGAAATGCCGCTCGAGCTGCCCGACCGACTGGTACATCAGCATCATCGAGACGCCGTACTTGCGGCCGCGGTCGCGCGCTTCTTCCAGAACACGCATGTAGCCGAGCAGATCGACCTCATCGAGCATGAACAGTGCCCTCCGCTGGAATGCGCCGTCGGCCTGCACCATCGCGTTGATCAGCGACCCGATGATCACGCGGCCGATGCCCGGATAAGAGCGCAAGATCGGCGCCGGGATATTGAGGAAGACGTCCTTCTTGCCGGTCACGATGTCGCTCGACCTGAACACATTGCCGCAGACGAGTGCAGCATAGCTGTCGAGGGAAAGCCATTGTGTGTCCTTCGATGCGGTCGAATAGACGCCGCTGAAGGTCTGTTCGGTCATATTCGTGAACACGCCAAGTGTCTCCCGGATGAAAGCGGATTGCGAGTGCTCCTGAATGTCGCGCAGCCTCGCGAGCACGGAAGGCTCCGGCTCAGATACGATTTCCCGAAGACTGCGCAAATTGCGTCGCCCCTCATATTCCGGCGAGAACATCACATGCGCCAGAAGGCCGGTCAGCAGGTTGTGTGCCTGGTTCTGGAAATAGGCACCGCTTGAGGATTCGAAGCGCACGCTTTCTGACAGCAGCATGTGGGCGATGCCGACGATATTTTCCTCCTTTTGATTCGAGGCTTCGATCCCGTCGAGCACGTTGAAGCCCATGATTGGATTCGTCGGGTCGAGCACCATGACCTCACGCCCCAGCACGCGGGTGCGGTGTTCGACCACCATCGGCGCGACCTCGGTCGAGGGATCAAGGCAGATCAGCGGTCCGGTATAGCGCAGCGCCGTCGGCACGACGTTACTGGTCGTCTTGTAGCCGCCTGAACCCGCGAAAAAGAGCATATGGGTGGAATCGAAGTCTTGGCTGTAGGTGAGCAAACGCGCCTTGCCGCCCTGTCCCCACGTAGCGCAATCGTTCGGATCGAAGGGCAGTTCATGGACGATTTCCTTGTCGACGCGGTAGCGCTCGCCGACGACGATATCGCCGTTCGGCGGAAAGAGCTTTCCCGCCGCCGCCATCGGAAGCCAGTCCGCGTCCCCGAAGATTCCGCGCTTGGCGCGCTTCACCGGTTCAGGCACGACGGTGGAAATGCGCGCGGCCACCGCCACCGCCATGAAGCCGACAACCGCACCGATAACGGCGACCATATCAAGATAGGACAGTGCACGGTCCCATGTCACCGCTCCGCTTTCCACGGATGGGGCGAGCCGGCCGAACTCCCGCAAGCCATAGAAGCCGGCCACAGCCAGAAAGCAGACGAGGTTTGCCATCGCGACAGGTCTTCGCCGGTGCAATGGCAGCGCCCACACGCTCAACAGCCCCGCCAGCGGTCCGAACAAAAGCGCCGGTAAGGGTGAGGCCCGCAGAAACCAATATTCCGCCTTCCCGGACAGGCTGGCGGCGAGCGCCAGCCAGCGCCAGCCGACGACGTAGACGGCAAAGGCGGTGACGACGATCGGCACCAAGACGAGCAGCAGGCTCGGATGCAGTTTCGCTCGCACGGTCATTCCGCGGCCTGCGTCATGCGCGTGGAAGGACCGTCAAGCGCCGCTGCCTTGAACGCTTCTTCGCCGATATCGCGCAGGCGCCGATGCTCGGAGGAGCCCGGAGCGACTCTTGCCAATTCCAGCAAACCGCCGAGCAGGAATGCGCGGTCTGCCTTCGACAGTCCTGCCCTGACGACGATGCCGCCGAGCAGGAATTTCTCCCGCGCGTCACGCTTGCGATCAGCTGTCATGATATACCTCCGCCGGCGCTCCAGTCCCGCCAATTGCTGGTCGACGCGGCGAAGCAGTTGCGTGATCCACCCCCTTCTTCTCTCCTTTGCGAAATCGCGCGGCGATCTCTTCGAAAATCCGATCGACCTCCTCGTCGGCGATTTCCAGTTCCGCCAGCCCCGATTTCGTCGCCGCCCGCGCAAAGCGCTCGGCGGACTTTGCGATCATCGAGCGTTTGCGCTCGCGCAGCTTCTCGATCTGGGCGTCGATGTCGGTGATCGAAGATTTTACAGCCATTCCAGCGTCCTTCCTTGTTGGAGCAATCAGAACGGTGGCGATTATACTATCTGTTTTATGATAGTAAAATAGGCTAGGTTGCATTATCCCGAAAACGTCGCAGCCGGAATTCCGGCAAATGGCCGTCTTCCGGAGAAGCGGCATCGGCCTTGGCAGGCCGATCGGTTTGAGGGCGCAATATACGTCGCTGGCGCGACGTGCTTTGGAGAGGTCTGGAGGCAGTCGTGGCGATTATGTTCGTCAGAGCGCAGGTGATCAGCAGGGGATCGGGACGCAGCATCGTCTCGGCCGCCGCCTATCGTCACCGCGCCCGGATGATGGACGAGCAGGCCGGCAGGTCGTTCAGCTATCGCGGCGGGTCGCGGGAACTGGTGCATGAGGAGCTAGCGCTGCCCGACCAGATCCCGGCCTGGCTCAAGATGGCAATTCAGGGGCAATCCGTCGCTAAGGCCAGCGAGGCGCTCTGGAATGCGCTCGACGCCTTCGAGACGCGGGTGGACGCGCAGCTGGCCCGCGAGCTCATCATCGCCCTGCCGGAGGAACTGACGCGGGCGGAGAACATCGCCCTGGTGCGCGAGTTCGTGCGGGACAATTTCACGTCCAAGGGAATGGTCGCCGATTGGGTCTATCACGACAAGGACGGCAATCCGCATATCCATCTGATGACCACGCTGCGTCCCCTGGCGGAGGAGGGGTTCGGGCCGAAGAAGGTTCCGGTGCTTGGCGAAGACGGCGAGCCGTTGCGCGTCGTCACGCCGGACAGGCCGAACGGCAAGATCGTCTACAAGCTCTGGGCTGGCGACAAGGAAACCATGAAGGCGTGGAAGATTGCCTGGGCGGAAACCGCCAACCGGCATTTGGCGCTCGCCGGTCATGAGATCCGCCTCGACGGGCGGCCCTCAGCCGAGCAGTGCCTCGACGGCATCGCGCAAAAACATCTCGGCCCCGAGAAAGCGGCGCTCGCCCGCAAGGGCATCGAGATGTATTTCGCGCCGGCCGATCTGGCGCGGCGGCAGGAGATGGCCGACCGGCTGCTTGCTGATCCCGAGCTTCTGCTGAAGCAACTCGGCAACGAACGCTCCACCTTCGACGAAAAGGATATCGCCAAGGCGCTGCATCGCTACGTCGATGATCCCGTCGACTTCGGCAATATAACAGCACGACTAATGGCCTCGGACGATCTGGTGCTGCTCAAGCCGCAGCAGGTTGATACCCATACCGGCAAGGCAACGGAACCAGCGGTCTTTACCACGCGGGAGATCCTGCGCATCGAATATGACATGGCGCAGTCGGCTGAGGTCCTGTCGAAACGCAAGGGCTTTGGCATCTCCGGTGCCCAAGTCGCCGCAGCCGTAAAAAGTATCGAAACGGCCGATACCGCAAAAACCTTCAAGCTCGATACGGAACAGGTTGATGCCGTTCGGCACGTCACGCGCGACAATGGCATTGCCGCTGTGGTTGGTCTTGCCGGCGCCGGCAAGTCGACGCTGCTGGCGGCGGCCCGCGTCGCATGGGAAGGTGAAGGCCGCCGGGTGATCGGCGCAGCACTTGCCGGCAAGGCGGCCGAAGGTCTGGAGGACAGTTCCGGCATCAGGTCGCGCACGCTGGCTTCATGGGAACTGGCGTGGGCCGGTGGGCGTGAACGGCTCAATCGCGGCGATGTGCTGGTGATCGATGAGGCCGGCATGATCTCGTCGCAGCAGATGGCGCGCGTCCTGAAGATCGCCGAGGAGGCGGAGGCGAAGGTCGTGCTCGTCGGTGACGCGATGCAGTTGCAGCCGATCCAGGCGGGCGCCGCGTTCAGGGCAATCACCGAACGGATAGGGTTTGCCGAACTTGCCGGTGTGCGCCGCCAGCGTGATGAGTGGGCGCGCGATGCATCCCGTCTCTTCGCCCGCGGCGAGATCGAGAAAGGCCTCGACGCCTATGCCTCGCATAGCCGGCTGGTCGAGACGGAGACGCGGGACGAGATCATCGCTCGCATCGTTGCCGATTGGGCGGGTGCGCGCCGTGCGTTTTTTCAGAAATCCATCGTTGGCGAGGAAGCGCGTCGGCTTCGTGGCGATGAGCTGCTCGTGCTCGCCCACACCAATGACGACGTCCGGAAGCTGAACGAGGCCTTGCGCCAGGTGATGGCGGACGAGGGTGCGCTGGCAGGCGCACGCCAATTCCAGACGGCGCGAGGCCTGCGCGAGTTCGCCGCCGGCGACCGCATCATCTTCCTCGAAAAC
This sequence comes from Sinorhizobium alkalisoli, assembly GCF_008932245.1. Lineage (NCBI taxonomy): Bacteria > Pseudomonadati > Pseudomonadota > Alphaproteobacteria > Hyphomicrobiales > Rhizobiaceae > Sinorhizobium > Sinorhizobium alkalisoli. The sequence continues at coordinate 1,037,717 of NZ_CP034910.1, forward strand.
GCCCGCTTCCTGGAACCGCGCGCGCGGCATCTCGGCCCACAATACGTCAAGAACGGCATGCTCGGCACGGTCGTTTCCACCGGCAACAAACGGGGCGATGCGCGGCTCGCGGTCCGCCTCGACAATGGCCGTGACGTCGTCATCAGCGAGGAGAGCTATTGCAATGTCGATCATGGCTATGCCGCGACCATCCACAAGTCCCAAGGGTCGACGGTCGACCGGACCTTCGTGCTGGCTACCGGCATGATGGACCAGCATCTGACCTATGTGGCGATGACCCGCCATCGCGACCGCGCCGATCTCTATGCGGCGAAAGAGGACTTCGAGGCAAAGCCGGAATGGGTTCGCAAGCCGCGCGTCGATCATGCCGCGGGCGTCACCGGCGAGCTCGTGGAAACCGGGCAGGCCAAGTTCCGGCCCGATGACGAGGATGCGGACGAGAGCCCCTATGCCGACGTGAAGACGGACGATCGAACCGTCCATCGTCTCTGGGGCGTGTGCCTGCCGAAGGCGCTCGAGGAAGGGGGCGTCTCCGAGGGCGATACGGTGATCCTGCGCAAGGACGGAGTGGAGCGGGTCAAGGTCCAGGTTCCTATTGTCGACGAGAAAACCGGGCAGAAGCGCTTCGAGGAAAGAGAGGTCGATCGAAACGTCTGGACGGCCAAGCAGATCGAAACCGCCGATGCACGCCAAGAGAGGATCGAGCGGGAAAGCCATCGGCCGGAACTGTTCAAGCAGCTTGTCGAGCGCCTTGGGCGATCCGGCGCCAAGACGACGACGCTCGATTTCGCGAGCGAGGAAGGCTACCAGGCGCACGCCTGCGATTTCGCGGGGCGGCGCGGTATCGATACGCTCGCCGAGGTTGCGGCCGGGATGGAGAAGGGCGGTTCCCGGCGGATGGCGTGGATTGCGGAAAAGCGCGGGCAGGTGGCCAAGCTCTGGGAGCGGGCGAGTGTGGCGCTCGGCTTTGCGATCGAGCGCGAAAGGCGTGTCTCGTACAACGAGGAACGGACCGCATCTTTCTCAGCCGGAAGCCCGTCGGATGGGAAGTATCTGATCCCGCCCGCCACCGCGTTCGCCCGCAGCGTCGAGGAGGATGCACGCCTTACTCAGCTCTCCTCGGAACGGTGGAAGGAGCGGGAGGAAGTCCTCCAGCCGCTGCTCAAGAAGATCTACCGCGATCCCGACGCGGCGCTTGTCCACTTGAATGCGCTCGCCTCGGATGCCGCCATCGAACCCCGCAAACTCGCTGATGATCTCGCCAAAGCACCAGGCCGCCTTAGTCGCCTGCGAGGGTCCGACCTCATGGTCGATGGCCGCGCGGCGCGCGAGGAGCGCAGCATCGCCACGGCGGCATTGAAGGAATTGCTTCCACTGGCCCGGGCGCACGCGACCGAATTCCGCCGGAACGCCGAACGCTTCCGCGAGCGCGAGCAGACGCGCCGTGCCCATATGTCCCTGTCGATCCCGGCGATTTCGAAGCAGGCCATGACGCGCCTCGTCGAAATCGAGGCTGTGCGCAGGCAGGGTGGTGACGACGCCTGGAAGACCGCCTTCTCCTTTGCAGCCGAGGATCGCTCGCTCGTGCAGGAGGTGAAGGCCGTGAGCGATGCACTGACCGCCCGCTTCGGCTGGAGTGCCTTCACCGCGAGGGCCGATGCGATTGCCGAGCGCAATATCGCCGAGCGCATGCCGGAAGATCTCACGGATGAACGGCGCGGGAAGCTGACGCGGCTCTTCCAGGTTGTCCGTCGTTTCACCGAGGAGCAGCACCTTGCTGAAAAGAAGGATCGTTCGAAGATCGTTGCCGGTGCAAGTGTCGAGTACGGGAAGGAAGCAAAAGCCGTGTTGCCGATGCTTGCCGCCGTGACGGAGTTCAGGACGCCGGTGGACGAGGAGGCGCGCCCACGAGCGCTTTCTGTGGCGCACTATCGCCATCAACGCGCGTCGCTCGCCGAGACTGCCACACGCATCTGGCGCGATCCGGCTGGCGCCGTCGACAAGATTGAGCACTTGATCGTCAACGGCTTTGCGGCCGAGCGGATCGCGGCCGCTGTGACCAATGACCCGGCAGCCTATGGTGCGCTGCGCGGCTCAGATCGCCTGATGGACCGGATGCTCGCCTCCGGAAGGGAACGGAAGGAGGCGCTGCAAGCCGTGCCCGAGGCGTCCGTTCGTTTGCGCTCGCTCGGCGCGGCTTATGTCAGCGCCTTCGATGGCGAGCGCCAGGCTATCATGGAAGAGCGCCGCCGCATGGCAGTCGCCATTCCCGGATTGTCGGACGCCGCCGAAGATGCCCTCCACCGACTGGCAGCGGAGATGAAAAAGAAGGGCAGCAAGCTCGACGTTGCCGCGGGCTCGCTCGATCCGCGCGTCCGTCAGGAATTCGCCGCGGTCAGCCGGGCGCTCGACGAGCGCTTCGGCAGAAACGCCATCCTGCGCGGCGAGAAGGACGTCATCAATCGCGTGTCGGCGGCGCAGCGGCGTGCCTTTGAGGCGATGCACGAGCGGCTGAAGGTGCTGCAGCAGACCGTCCGCATGCAGGCGAGCCAGCAAATCATATCGGAGCGTCAGCAGCGCATCATCGATCGCGCGCGCGGCGTCACCCATTGAGAGTTTGCGGAAATGCTGACCTGACAGTGAGCCAAAACGAACTCGCACAGTACGGGGCGACCATCCGCATTGTGGGCGACAATCTTCCTGTCATTCGCGGGAGGCCGAAGCTATCGCTGGATCGCACGCGATCTGGCCATCAGCAAGAGGACGATTGCTGATGTTGTCGCACGCGATCGCGCGGGTGCCGAATGACGTAGTGGCGCAGATTTCTGCCATTCGGCGGTCCGATGCTAAAGGCCGTAGCGGGTTGACAGCAGAAGTTCGGCTGCTCCTCGGCGTAAGTCGGATTCGCCCCGATGGCGGACGCTCAAGCGGCGCTCTGTCTTTCGTCGCGCCGTGCGCGAGGCGCTCGATTGAGCGACACATGACCCTCGACGAGCGGCCCTGCACCGACCGCGGTGTGTTTCAATAGCGGTAATACCCATAGATCGGTCGTGCGCCGCGTTTGCACTTGATCTCCTCCTTGTATTCGTCTTCGTCCCACTTGCGTTCGATCTTGCAGCGGCTGCGACGGTACTCTTCCTTATAGGCTCTCCGCTCGTATCGGGGCTCGTCATAATAGCCGCGCCAGCGTCACCGACCATGACCGCTCTCGTCTTTCCAAGGATCGGCCACTGCTGCCCCCGCGAAGGTGGTAAACGCTACGCCGGCGGCGGCTAAGATGATTGCGATCTTCATCATCAGTCTCCTTGTGCCACGTACCGGGTCAACGCTCACGTGCTGACTTGGTTTCTAAGACCGATCCGCCAGCTTTAATCCATAGGACCTAAGTTCAACGAAGGCGGGCAAAAGTCTTACCCGACTGCGAGAGTCGACCGGCTCCGCGCTCAAACAAGCTATTGACCAATCTGATGCCAATGGCGGCTTCGGATGACGTCCGCAGCGAGAACAACAACGAGCAAAATACTTGTTGCTTCGCAAGCTAGTTTTCGAGCCACGGGTAGCGGGCGGTGTCCTTACCGGCGTAGTCTGGGTCAAGATAGATGAAGCAGCGCTGTATTTTCCAGTCGCGGATTTCGAACACGTCGCACCAACGCCCCGCCTGCCAATCGGGAACGCCAGCGCGCCACGGACCGTCTCGGTGCTCGCCATGGCTTGTGCCCTCGCAAACCACGAGATCGGAGCCGGAGAAAATCCAGTTGAAGTGCGAGTAGTGGTGGACGATCGACTTGAGGGTCGCGCCGACATCGCCGAACAGCTTACCGATCTGGTCCCTGCCGCTCGCCAAACCCCATTTGGGGAAGTACACCTGCGCGTCCTCGGCGAAGAGCTCGATGATAGAGCTGCCGGTGGACGTCACCCCGCCATTGTCGAAGGCCTTCAGGTATTCGAGCGCGACCGACTTGCGCTGCTCGTCTGTCATTGTCTGCTTCGTGACTGCCACGTTTTCCTCCCTGGAAAGCAACCGTGAAAAGATCAGCGTCGCGGCTCTCCGCTGGCGGCGCTGGCCGCGAGATAGGCGAAAGCGAGGATAGGACCGAGGGTCGCCCCACCAGCCCAATAGGCACGAGCCGAGGCCGAGGCCACGCAGTTGCCGACGCCGTAGAGGCCGCGGATCGGCCGACCAGTATGATCGAGGACCTGGCCGTTGGGGTTAGTGACCGGTCCGCCCTTGGTATCGAGACTGCCGCCCGCCAGGAGCGCGGCATAGTACGGACCCTCGTCGCAGATCGGATACATAGTCGGATTCGGCGCGGCTGGGCTTTCGGCTGCCGGTCCGTTGAACAGAAGCTCTACCTGCCGCTCACCGCGGTTGAAATCCAGATCCTTGCCCTCCCTGGCAAATTTGTTGAAGCGCGAGATCGTCGACTTCAGGGCCTCTTCGAAGTCATCGGCGATCGTCAGATTGCCAGTGCGGTTCGCATACTTGTTGAAGCGCGCACGGATGTTGCTCGTCAGTTCGGCCAGGCTATCACCCTTGATGACGTGACCATCGTCCCTGCCTTCCGGCACGATGAAGCGGCCGTACTCGTCGCTTGCCGAGTATTGCTGGCTGCGCGCGTCCCAGATCGCGACCAGCACGAGGTTGGGGTACTCGGATTTCGTCGGATCCCAGGTGAAGAAGGCTTGCGCGGATTCGTTGTAGGCAAGTTTCTCGTTGGTAACGCGGCGACCGTTCCTGTCGACGTAGATCATGGAGTCGCCGGATGGGGAAAAGGTGCCGATCAGCGACGGATCGTCGTTCAGTGCCTTCTCGAGCACGATCGGACACATCCACGCGTAGTTCATATTGCGGAGCTGGGCGCCCGCAGCCGCACCGATATTGACGAAGTCGCCCTCGTTCGTGCGCACGGCGCAGCCGCCGAAAACCGGTACGCTCAGGAAGTTCTTGCGCATGTCGACGTCATGGGTGAAGCCGCCGGAGGCGAAGATCACCGCCTTGCGCGCTTTGAACGCGACGGTCGTGCCGAGGGCCGTATCGGCTTCGACGCCGATGACTGCGCCGCTCTCGTCGACATTCGTGCGCTGCACGCGGTGCCCGGTTCGGATATCGACCCCGTCGGCACGCGCCTTGGCGCTCATGGTGCGGATCGCGACCTCGCCGCCGTCCGACATGGACTCGCGGGCATTCTTGGGCAAGAGCACGCGGCCTTTCGGTGCCTTGTCCTCCGGCAGCTCTGCCCAGTAGTCGGGCACGAAGTCACAGTGCCGATATTCGAGCGCGCCTTTCTCGGCGAGCAGCTCGGTTGCAATCGAGGCGTTGTCGTAGATGGCAGCGAAGGAATCATACTCCCACTGCGACATACCGAACGTAGGGTGCTCGGGATCATAGGCTTCCGGGCGCGAAAGGCGGGCCATGTAGCGGATGCAGTCATCCCTCCTGTCCTCGATTCCGATCTCCTGCATGTGCCTGTTGTTCGGCACCCAGTACCAGAAGGCGGCCTTCCTGGTCGTGCCGCCGAGCTCGTCGGCCTTCTCAAGCAGCACGATCTCGTTTCCCTGCCAGCGGGCGAACAGCGCAGAAGCAAGCCCCGCCGCGCCGGCACCCACAATCACGATATCTACCTCCACATCGAAGCGAGACCGTTTGACCGGCAGACCCGATTTCCTGGCAATCGACATATGCTTCCCTCCCGACCTTCTGCACACCGGTGATCCGTGCCAAGGCTGCCGATTCCCGCTGTGCGGGTCTTTCAAATCTTTGCGCTTACAAATTCCTGCGGAGGAGTTGGCTGGCGGCGAAGCAGCATTGCCTCTAACTCGGACGGGGTGGGGCTAAGCAGTCTTGCGTCCGGGCGGCTTAAGCCGGATCAGCGCCTTCAGCCATCAAGATGGATGAGGTGTGCACGTCCAGCACATAACAATCCGTTATTCTAACCGGCGACGATGAGACGCTATTGAGGATTCCGGCTGCTATGGTCCTTAAAAGATGGCGCCTGCAGCGACCTTGATGGTGCGAGAAGAAACCGACGCTGGCTGGGGAGGATGATCAATGACAGCGATATTTAGGGGAGGGCGAGAGCTACGCTATACTGGGTTCGAGCAATTTCCGGCGCATGGAAGCTACGGAGGTATCGACCACTGCATTGCGGGCGCGAAGCCTTATACGCTTGAGTTCACCAACGAGTCCGATGTCATATGTTTGTTGCTGGGAGACATCTTCTCGAAAGCCAGGTTCGAGAACGACGGCGAGGAAACACTGCTGTTTCGCGGCGAAACGGCCGCGTTCCACCCGCGCCACGGCAGTGTCCGTGTCGCGGCAAGCACTGTTCGTCACGGCTTCATCGCCTTCTCGTATTCCGATGATTTCCAAGGGTCCATAAGCGACCGAGGCGTTGACAGGGTGCGAAGCGGCGGAAGCGTCAATAACATTCGGCTGAAATCGCTCCGCCATCTTGCCTGCTATGCCCGCGAGCGCCTCCGCTTTGGCCGGCCGCTCGATCCGCTGGAGATCCAGTATCTCGGCGGCATGGTCTATCTCGAGACCTTACGAGGTCTTCATGCTGTGAAGCCCGCTAATGCCTCCACACTTTCGGATGCGGAGTTTGACCGCCTTTCGGCCTTCATCGACGCTGAGCTTGAGGGCGACATTAGCTGCGCCCGCCTGACCGGATGTGTCGACCTGCCGCTGAGAGTGGTGTTCGAAGGCATTAAGACACGTACCGGTTTGCCGCCGTACCAGTTCGTTCTAAGAAGGCGGGTTGAACAAGCGCAAAAGCTTCTTATGCGATCTGACTTTTCGATCGCCGAAATTGCTTTCCGGTGCGGCTTCGCATCGCAGCAACACATGACATCGGTCTTGAAGCGGCAGCTTGGCCATACCCCCGGCCAGATCCGCCGCGGGACCGGTCCCAGCGAGTCGACGTCGCTTTAAGTGTCCTGGGCTAGACGCCCCAGACAACCGACTGCTCGTGCCGCTTGATGAGGTGCTTTAGGTTCTCGAAGCCGCTGCGGATGTGCCGGGCGAAGTGATCGACTGCCGGCATTCGCGGCGCATCCGCGCGCTTCAACAGTCCGAGTGCCCGTTCGGGATGAGGCACAGCGACCGGAAGCGCGGTGATCGACTTGTCCTTGCGAAGCGCGAAGACAACACTGTGCGGCAGGATAGTCAGTGCGTCGGTCCCCTTCATGTAATTCACGACGCCCATCAGCGATCCACCCGTGTAGCGGATCCTGATCTCGGTTGCTCCGAACGACAACAACATGCTGCGAAGATCGGCGAGCAAGGGGCTGCCCGGCGGCGGAGCGACCCACGGGTAATCCAAGAGGTCGCTTGGCTGCGGCCGGCGCTTCATGAGCAGTGGGTGGGTAACGCGGCAGGCAATCACATTGCGACCCGGCAAAATCTGCTGGAACTCTAATCCTGACCCTTCATCCAGGATGTCGATCGGGCAAATTGCAAGATCGACCTGATCCGCCTTCAAGGCGGCCCGCAGATCGGAAAAATAACCATAACTCTGATCGACGCGCACATCCGGATGCAGGTTCTGGAACTCCGCGATCATCCCGGCGATGAGCGCATCCATGAAGAAAGGCGTGCCGCCGACGCGCACAGTGCCGCCCTTGCCGACCCTGAAACTTTCGATCGTGTCGGACGCCTTGCGTGAGGCGGCCAGCATCACCTGGCCGTGATCGGCAAGCGCGCGGCCAAGCGGGGTCGGCTGGAGGGGACGACGGCCTTTGATGAATAATGGCTCTCCCAGGCGCTTTTCCAGCATCGACAGCGTGCGCGAGACCGCCGGCTGCGCAAGGCCGAGCAGGGCGGCACCCTCGGTCACGCCACCTGTCTTTACGACGGCCGCGAGCTGGATCAAATGGCGCTCATCTATCTTCATAACGATGTGTTATACAATCGTCGAACATAATCATCAATCGCGATCACCATGACTGCTACCTTCCTTCAAGTCAGGTTGGAGGAGAGAGCATGCCGGATCGGATGGCATCAAGTTTCAGCGCATCAAACTCGTCGGAGATCTTTGCGCGGCGGCTTGCAGCATCCGGCGACGAACGGCTGCGGCAGGCGCTGGTGGCAGCCGTGGCACATCTTCACACGCTCGTGAGGGAACTGAAGCCAACCTCGTTGGAGTGGCGCAGCGTCATCTCGTTCCTGACCGAAGTGGGCCATGCCTGCGATGAGCGCCGGCAGGAATGGGTGTTGTTGTCGGACCTATTAGGCGCTTCGGCGCTTGTCGAGGAGGTCAACGGGCGGCGCCCGAAACTGGCGACGCCGAACACTGTCCACGGCCCGTTTTTCCGTGCCGATGCGCCGGTGCTTCCCCTCGGCAGCGACATCTCGCTGGATGGCGTCGGCGAACGGCTCGCCGTTACGGGCCGCGTGCAGGATCTCGACGGAGAGGCGATCGCCGGTGCCGAGATCATTACCTGGCAGGCGAACTCCGCGGGCCTCTACGAGAACCAGCAGCCGGATCTCCAGCCGGAGTTCAATCTGCGTGGGACATTCAGAACGGACGACGAGGGCCGCTTCCATTATCTGACTGTTAGACCCTCCGGATACAGCGTGCCGGACGACGGTCCGGTCGGGGGGCTCCTCAGGAAAGCGGGCCTGCCGCTTCGCCGTCCGGCTCATCTGCATTTCATGATCAGGGCGGCCGGCTTCGAGACGATCGTCACCCATCTCTATGATGGGAGCGACCCGCATCTTCACCAGGATGCGATCTTCGGCGTCAAACCGGAGCTTGTGTGTCACTTCGAGCGTGCGGCGGAAAAGCCATCCTGGCGGCTCGATTTCACCTTCGTCCTGGCACGGTCGAAACAGGGAGCGCAGTGGTGAAGCACGAATTCGTCTACAGCACCAGCCCGGCCCACATCGTCTTCGGTGAGGGCAAAAGCGCCACCACCGGCGAATGGATAGAGAAAATCGGCTGCCGCCGCGCTCTCGTTCTCTCGACTCCGCAGCAGCAGGCGGACGCCGAAGAGCTCGCGGCACTGCTCGGCCCCCGTGCCGTCGGCGTGTTCGCCCGCGCCGTGATGCATACGCCCGTGGACGTGACCGAGCAGGCAATGGAGACCGTCCGGCAGACCGTCGCGGACTGCGTCGTCTCACTCGGAGGAGGTTCGACAACCGGGCTTGGCAAGGCGATCGCCTACCGCACCGACTTGCCGCAGATCGTGATCCCCACCACCTATGCCGGCTCGGAGGTGACGCCGATCCTCGGTCAGACGGAGCGAGGCGTGAAGACGACGGTCCGCGGTGCCAGCATCCTTCCCGAGGTCGTGATCTACGACCCGTCGTTGACGACCGGTCTCTCGGTCGCAATGAGCGTCACCAGCGGTCTCAACGCGATGGCGCATGCGGTCGAGGCGCTCTACGCGAAGGACCGCAATCCGATTTCGTCGCTGATGGCGGTCGAGGGGCTGCGTGCTTTTAAGACCAGCCTGCCACAGATCGTCCAGACGCCCCAGGATCTGGAACAGCGCTCGGAGGCGCTTTACGGCGCCTGGCTCTGCGGCACGGTCCTCGGCACCGTCGGCATGGCCCTGCATCACAAGATTTGCCACACGCTCGGTGGCAGCTTCGACACGCCGCACGCCGAAACCCACGCGATCATGCTGCCGCACACGGCGGCGTTCAACGCGCTCGCCGTGCCGGATCTGCTCGCGCCTGTTGCCGATATTTTCCGGGGCGCGGTCGGCGGCGGCCTCTGGGATTTCGCCAAGAATATCGGCGCGCCGCTGGCACTGAAGGGACTCGGATTGTCCGAGGCCGATCTCGACCGTGCTGCCGAGATTGCAACGGAACAGCCTTACTGGAATCGGCGGCCGATCGACCGGCAATCCATTCGGGCGCTCCTGCAAGATGCCTGGGAGGGCAAGCGGCCGGCTGATTGATGACGCCATTCGGGAGGAGAGGCAATGGGAGGAGGAACCATGCTGACGAGACGTAACTTTCTGAAGACGACGGCTGCCGGGAGCGCCGTCGCGGTGACAGCCGGATTGCCGATGCCGGCGATTGCACAGGATGCGCCGGTGAAGCTCGGCTACGTCAGCCCGCAGACCGGGCCACTGGCCGCCTTCGGCGAAGCGGACAAATTCGTGATCGAGGGATTTCTGGCCACGGCCAAGGCGAGGGGGTTGAACTACGAGGTCGTCGTCAAGGACAGCCAGTCGAACCCGAATCGGGCAGCGGAAGTCGCCAAAGAACTGATCGTTGACGACGAGGTCAATCTGGTCCTCGTCGCCTCGACCCCGGAAACGACCAATCCTGTCGCGACAACCTGTGAGAGCGAGGGGACGCCCTGCATTTCGACGGTGGCGCCGTGGCAGCCCTGGTTCATCGGGCAGCAGGGCAATGCCGCTGATCCCGCCTCGTGGAAGCCGTTCGACTACGCCTATCATTTCTTCTGGGGACTCGAGGACGTCATCGCGGTCTTTACCAATATGTGGTCGCAGGTGGAGACCAACAGGAAGGTCGGCGGCCTGTTTCCGAACGACGGCGATGGCAATGCCTGGGGCGACGAGACCGTCGGCTTCCCGCCGGTGCTCGAAAAAATGGGCTATGCGCTGAGCGATCCCGGCCGCTATCAGAACATGACGGACGACTTCTCGGCACAGATCAATGCGTTCAAGTCCGGGCAGTGCGAGATCATCACCGGCGTCGTCATCCCGCCGGATTTCACCACGTTCTGGAACCAGGCCAAGCAACAGGGCTTCGTGCCGAAGGTCGCGTCGATCGGCAAGGCGCTTCTCTTTCCGCAAGCTGTCGAGGCGCTCGGCAAGGCCGGCCACAATCTCTCGTCAGAGGTCTGGTGGTCGCCGAGCCATCCGTTCACATCGTCGTTAACCGGCGAGACTTCCGCTCAAGTGGCCGAGGCCTTCACAAAGGCCACGGGGCGACCTTGGACGCAGCCGATCGGCTTTGCCCACGCGCTCTTTGAACTGGCCGTCGACGCGCTGTCGCGGGCGGAGGACCCGACGGACGGCGACGCGGTCGCCCAGGCGATCGCGGCCACGCGTCTCGACACGCTCGTGGGCCTGATCGCTTGGGACGGCAAGAACCTGCCGCCCTTCGCCGCTAAGAACGTCGCCAAGACGCCGCTCGTCGGCGGCCAATGGCGGCTGAAAGACGACGGCGGCTACGATCTCGTTATCACCGACAACAAGACGGCGCCGAACATTCCGGTCGCCGGCAAGATGGAAGCGATCGCCTGAGTGTGGAGTGTCGGCGGCGCCGTGCCCGCGGCCCCACCGGCTCGGAGGAACAACCATGTCCCTGTTGCAACTCGAGAGCGTCTCGAAGCGGTTCGGCGCCTTGACGGTCGCCGACGAGATCAGCTTTTCCGTCGGCGAAGGCGAAGCGCTTGGCATTATCGGCCCGAACGGCGCCGGCAAGTCGACCCTCTTCAACCTGATCACCGGCAACATCGCGGCCGATACCGGCACGATCCGCTTTGGCGGTGCCGACGTGACTCGCGCGCCGCCGATGGCGCGCTGCCTCTACGGCATGGGGCGGACCTTCCAGATCCCGCAGCCGTTCGAGAAGCTGACCGTCTTCGAGAACCTTCTCGTGGCGGGGAGCTTCGGGGCGCAGCGGAGCGAGGCCGGCGCCTACGATCGCTGCGCCGGGATCCTTGCCGACACCGGCTTGCTCGACAAGGCAAACGTGCCGGCCGGATGCCTGACGCTCTTGCAGCGCAAACGGCTGGAGCTTGCCCGCGCGCTCGCGACCGAACCCCGGCTCCTGCTTCTCGACGAGATAGCCGGTGGGCTCACGGAGGCCGAATGCCACGCGCTGGTCGCTACCATCCGCGCCATTCATGCGAAGGGCGTCGCCGTCATCTGGATCGAGCATGTACTGCATGCGCTGACATCCGTCGTGGAGCGGCTTCTCGTCCTCAATTTCGGCCGGGTCGTCGGCATTGGGGCGCCTACAGACATCATGGCTTCGCGCACCGTTCGAGAGATCTATCTGGGGATCGAAGTATGATGGCGCTCCTCGAGACCAGAGGGCTCAAAGCCTTCTACGGTGATTTCCAGGCACTGTTCGGGGTCGATATCTCAGTCGCCAAGGGTGAAACGATCGCCATCATCGGCGCGAACGGCGCCGGCAAAACGACCCTGATGCGCGCGATTTCCGGCGTGCTCGCAAGCGATCCTGACGCGATCCTCTGCCGCGGCAAGCCGATCGGTGCTCTGGCGGCGCCCGATATCTTGGCTCACGGGATTGCGATGGTCCCGGAGGGGCGTCGTCTGTTTCCGTCGCTGACCGTGGAGGAAAACCTGCTGATCGGCGCCTATAACCGCAGGGGCGGCGGCACCTGGACGCTGGAGAGCGTCTATGCGCTCTTCCCGGTCCTCAGGGAACGCCGCAGCAACCCGGCGACGGCGCTGTCCGGCGGCCAGCAGCAGATGGTGGCGATAGGCCGGGCGCTGATGTCCAATCCGGACATCCTGCTTTGCGACGAGACCAGTCTTGGCCTCGCGCCGGTCGTAGTGCGCGACATCTACGCCGCCTTTCCTCGCATTCGTGCTTCCGGGGCGTCCATCGTCATCGTCGAGCAGGACATTGGCCAGGCGCTGAAGGTCGCGAGCCGTGTCTATTGCATGATGGAAGGGCGCATCACCCTCTCCGGCCGTTCAGAAGAGCTCAGTCGCGACCAGATCCATGCAGCCTATTTCGGAGCGGAACGCCATGAGCTTCATTGACACGATCGTCCAGGGCGTGCTGCTCGGCAGTCTCTATGCACTTTTTGCCGCGGGCCTGAGCCTCGTTTTCGGCATCATGCGGCTCGTCAACCTCGCCCATGGCGACCTGATCGTCCTCGCCGCTTTCCTACTTCTCGTCCTGGTGACGGGTCTCGGGCTTCACCCCTTCATCGCGGTCCTGGTTGCTGCACCGCTGATGTTTGGCGCAGGCTGGGCTCTGCAATACGTCCTCCTTAACCGGACACTGGGGAAGGACGTCCTGCCGCCGCTGCTCGTCACCTTCGGCCTGTCGATCGTCATCCAGAACAGCCTGCTCGAGGGGTTTTCGGCCGACAGCCGCCGTATTTCCGCCGGCGTGCTCGAAACGGCCTCGATCGGCTTCGGTCCTGTCACCGTCGGCTTCATGCCCCTGATGGGTTTCCTGTCGGCGGTCGCCGTTAACGTCGGCCTGAATCTGCTGATTTACCGGTCGGCAATCGGCCGTGCCTTCCGGGCGACATCAGACGACGCGGTGACGGCGGGACTGATGGGTATCCGGCCGCAGCGGATCTTCGCGATGGCGACCGGCCTTGCGATGGTGGTGGTGACGATCGCCGCCCTCTATCTCGGCACCCGTGCGAATTTCGATCCAACCGCAGGGCCTGTACGGCTGATCTACGCCTTCGAGGCGGTGATCATCGGCGGACTCGGCTCGCTCTGGGGCACGCTCGCCGGCGGCGTGATCCTTGGCGTTGCACAGACCCTCGGCGCCGCCGTCAATCCCGAATGGCAGATCCTCGCCGGACATCTCGCCTTCCTCGCCGTTCTCCTGATCAAGCCGCGTGGTCTCTTTCCGCGCGCGGTCGACTGAGGTACCTCTATGTCCATCGCGATCCCTTCCTTCAAGGTCGAAACCCGCACGAGAGCCTCGTCCTTCTCGGCGCTGATCGGCGCTGCCGTTCTGGCTCTCGCCGTCGCAGCCCCATTCCTCGTCCCTCGCGGCGCGGTGCAGGATCTCTTTTTCATTCTCACAATGCTGGTGCTGGCGCAGAGCTGGAACCTGCTGGCGGGCTATGCCGGCCTCATCTCCGTGGGCCAGCAGGCCTTCGTCGGCTTCGGCGCCTACACCATGTTCGGCGCGGTCATCCTGTTCGGGATCGATCCGATCGTCGCAATCCCGATTGCGGGTCTCTTCGGCGCGCTTCTCGCCATCCCGACGGCCTTCTTCACCTTCAGGCTCTATGGACCCTATTTTGCAATCGGCACGTGGGTGGTGGCCGAAGTCGTCCGGCTCCTTCTTGCCCAATGGAAGGCGCTCGGTGGCGGCACCGGAACCTCGCTGCCGCGCGAAGCAACGCGAGACATGGCCGGCGTCGGCCTGCTGCGCGACCTTTTCGGTATGAAGGCGACCCAGGCGGGCGACGCGCTTACCTATTGGCTGGCACTCGTTCTCGCCGCCGCCACCATAGGCCTCATCTACCGCCTGCTTCGCAGTAGGCAGGGGCTGGGGCTCGCGGCCGTGCGCGACAACGAGCAGGCGGCGCGCGCCGTCGGCGTCGATGCGCGGCGGACGAAGGCACTGGTCTATCTGACGACGGCCTTTCTGACCGGGCTCGCCGGCGCGCTGATCTACGTGCAGAAGGCCCGGATCTCGCCGGACGCGGCCTTCTCCGTCACCGACTGGACGGCATATGTGATCTTCATCGTCGTCATCGGCGGGATAGGCACGATCGAAGGACCGATCGTGGGTGTCGTAATCTTCTTTCTCTTGCAGAACCTGCTGTCCGACTACGGTTCCTGGTATCTGCTAATGCTGGGCCTCATCGGCATTCTCATCATGCTTTTCGCGCCGCGCGGTCTTTGGGGCGCCTTCTCCGACAGAACCGGCATACAACTCTTTCCGGTCCGCCGCATGCTCGTCGGCGGTCCGCTCGCTCATTCGCATAAGGGAGGGCCACATGGCTGACATTACCACCGACGTGCTCATCATCGGCACCGGACCCGCAGGCTCCGCCACCGCAGCGCTGCTTTCGACCTACGGTGTCGAGAACATGGTGATCAATCGTTACCGCTGGCTCGCGAACACGCCGCGCGCCCACATTACCAATCAGCGCACCATGGAGGTGTTGCGCGACCTCGGCCGCGACGTGGAGGATGAGGCTTACATGTTCTCCGCTGAGCAGGACCTGATGGGCGAGAACGTCTTCTGCACCTCGCTTGCCGGCGAGGAGATCGGCCGCATGAAGAGCTGGGGCAAGCATCCGCTCTCGCGCGCCGAGCACCAGCTTTCATCACCGAGCCTGATGAACGATTTGCCGCAGACCTTCATGGAGCCGCTTCTGTTCAAGACGGCCTGCTCGCGCGGCACGCAGGCGCGAATGTCGACCGAGTATGTCAGCCACGAGCAGGACGAAAGCGGTGTCACCACCACCTGTGTCGATCGGCTGACCGGCAAGGAGTTTACTGTCCGCTCGAAATATCTGATCGGCGCCGACGGCGGCAACTCCAAGGTCGCCGAGCATGCGGGCTTGACCTACGAAGGGCGGATGGGCGTCGCCGGCTCGATGAACATCCTGTTCGAGGCAGATCTTTCGCGCTACGTCGCCCATCGTCCCTCGGTGCTATACTGGGTGCTGCAGCCCGGCGCAGACGTCGGTGGCATCGGCATGGGGCTCGTGCGGATGGTGCGGCCCTGGCATGAATGGTTGATCGTCTGGGGTTACGACATCAACCAGCCGGTCCCGGACGTGGACGAGGCCCATGCGAAGAAGATCGTGCGCGATCTCGTCGGCGTTTCCGACCTGGAGGTGACGATCAAGTCGGTCTCCACCTGGACGGTCAACAACATGTATGCGACGAGCGTGTCGAACGGACGCGTCTTCTGCATGGGCGACGCCACGCACCGCCATCCACCCTCCAATGGGCTTGGTTCCAACACCTCGATCCAGGACGCCTTCAATCTCGCCTGGAAGCTGGCTTTCGTACTCAAAGGCCAGGCTGGGGAGAAGCTGCTCGACAGCTACAGCACCGAGCGCGCTCCGGTCGCCAAGCAGATCGTCACCCGCGCCAACAAATCGATCGAGGAATTCGGGCCCATCTTCAAGGCGCTGGGTCTGCTCGATTCCATCGACCCGGTGAAGATGCAACAAAACATGGACGCGCGCTGCAACAACACGCCGGCGGGCGAGGAGCAGCGCGCGGCGATCCGTAAGGCGATCGCGGCAAAGATCTACGAATTCGATGCCCACGGCGTCGAGATGAACCAGCGCTACCGCTCGGATGCCGTCGTCACGGATGGCCAGCCCGAGCCGCCGTTTGCCAAGGACCCGGAACTGCATTTCCAGCAGACCACCTGGCCGGGCGCGCGCCTGCCGCATGCCTGGATCTTCTGCGAGGACGGCCAGAAGGCTTCGACGCTCGATCTTGCCGGGCACGGGAGGTTCACCGTTCTGACCGGCATCGGCGGGCAGGGATGGATCGAGGCGGCGAAGGTCGTCGGCCGCGCGCTCGGTATGGATATCGAGGCGCATGTCATTGGACCGCGTCAGCACTGGCAGGACCTGACCGGCGATTGGGCCAATCTCAGCGGGGTGCGCGACAGCGGCATCGTGCTCGTGCGCCCCGATCATCACGTATGCTGGCGGCGCGAGACAATTTCGGACGATCCGGTTGCTGAGCTCCTCCGTGTCGTGACGACAATTCTTGGGAAGTGAGGGTGCCGATGGACGCGCATGAAAAAGGTTTTTTCACCGAAGAGAATTCGGTCGAGGTGGTGACCGGTCGCAACAGGAACGCCAAGAACGAGCGGATGAAGCAGATCATGGAGGTGGTAACGCGCAAGCTGCACGAGGCCGTGAAGGAAATCGAACCGACGCAGGAGGAGTGGTTGGAGGCGATCCTGTTCCTGACGCGCACCGGTCAGATGTGCAACGAGTGGCGGCAGGAGTTCATCCTGCTTTCCGACACCCTCGGCGTGTCGATGCTGGTCGATGCCATCAACAACCGCAAACCGTCGGGTGCGTCGGAAAGCACGGTGCTCGGGCCGTTCCACGTCAAGGACGCGCCGGAACTCGAAATGGGCGCGAATATCTGCCTCGACCAGAAGGGCGAAGACATGGTGATCTCGGGAAGGATCCTCGACACCGAGGGCAAGCCGATCGAGGGCGCGGTGCTCGACGTCTGGCAGGCGAATGACGAGGGTTTCTATGACGTCCAGCAGCTCGGCATCCAGCCCGCATTCAACCTACGCGGTGTTTTCCGGACGGGCGGCGACGGGCGGTACTGGTTTCGGGCGGTCAAGCCGAAATACTACCCGATCCCGAACGACGGTCCGGTTGGCCAGATGTTGGAGCACCTCGGGCGCCACCCCTACCGTCCGGCGCATCTCCATTACATTATCAAGGCCGAAGGGTACGAGACCCTGATCACCCATATCTTCGACCCCAATGACCCTTACATCAACTCGGATGCGGTCTTCGGCGTGAAGGAAAGCTTGCTGGCTGAGTTCAAGCACACCCGCGATCCTGCCCGTGCAATGAACTTCGGCTTCAAAGCCGACTTTTGGGATGTGGAGCACGATTTCGTGTTAGCGCGAGTCGGAGGAAAATGTTCGTAACAGCGCCACCCCGCTGAACAAGCAGCGGGGTGGCCCGCCGGCTGAAGGCGGTTCGAGTCGCCGCAACGTTGGTGGGAGGCGGGGATAAGTTGGAGGCGTTTGAGTGCGCAATAGCAGACATACAGGCGGGACAGTTCGGAGGACTGCTTCGGGTCGATCTTTCCGGTTCGATCCGCCGCGGACGGGGTGATTTCTACAGTCTTCTGTCTCGGGGCCAGGCAGGGATTGCCGCCGCGGCAGAGAAGCGGCAAGGTTGAAACCATGCGCAGGATGAATCCGGTCTCGCGTTCTTCCCGGCTTGGGCATTGACTGCATTGTTCTGACAGAGGAGGCAAACCATGGCCATGTATCTCACGCGCTTCAGCTACACGCCCGAGACATGGGCGCGCATGATCGAAAACCCCGAGGATCGGCGTGGGGCGGCGCGTACGTATATAGAGTCGGTAGGCGGAAAGCTCCATGGGTTCTGGTACGCCTTCGGCGAGCATGATGGTTGGAATCTGTGGGAGGCGCCTGACAACGTTTCGATGGCGGCGGTCGCGCTTGCGATCGGCGCAGGAGGCGCGCTCAGCTCCATCGAAACCACTGTCCTCCTCAGCGTCGAGGATACGATCGACGCCCTGGGAAAGGCAAAGTCGATTCGGTATCGTCCGCCGGCGGCGTAGGCGCCAAGCCAAATGAACTTCATGAGTATGTCGGTTTCCCGCGCGCAGTCCTTTTGACTTGCGCCAGAGGCGTAGAATGTCCGCAACGGTGGAGGGCGGAAGTTGGTGAGTAGCTTGCTGAGCGACAGCAATGCACGCCTGAAGCCGACACTTCGACCTGACGGGATCGTTCTCTTTCTGTGGAGACCGCACAAGATATTCATAACATATCGGTAAAACGTCCTTAGCCAACGCCGTCGAGGCTATCGTTCTGTCACTCGGGATTCTGATTTCACCACAGTTTTTATCTTCGCCACAGCTTCGAGCGTGCGATGCACAGGGCACTTGCCGGCAATCTCGGCAATCTTGTCGCGAAGCTCATCGGAGACCTCGCCATCGACGAAAATGACGCGCTCGAAACGATCGATCCGGGCGCCACTGCTGCGTTCCGATTCGGCACACTCTTCGCAGTCCCTGGCATGGATCTTCGCGTGCGAGACGTCGACCCCGATTCGCCCGAGAGTCAACTTTTTGTGGTCGGCATATAGACGCAACGTCATCGACGTGCAGGCGCCAAGTGCGATTGACAGGAAGTCATAAGGCGATGGTCCGGAATCGAGCCCGCCCACGCTTTCGGGTTCGTCCGCGAATAGCCGATGGCTGCCGGCCTGGACCGCGTTTTGAAACCTGCCTTCGCCTGTTTCCGTCACGCGCACGTGTTCGATAGACGCAGTCCCTTGCGGCGCGTCGGTGGCCAGATAACGCGTCAGCCACCCCGAAATGATCCGACCGGCGAAGGCCGCATCCTCGGAATTCGTGAGCAGGTGGTCGGCCTTGTCCAACGAAACAAAGCTCTTTGGATGTTTGGCCGCGAGGAAGATTTCAGTTGCATTTTCGATACCGACCGTCTGATCCAGCGGTGCGTGAAGGATGAGGAGCGGCTTTTTCAAACGCGCAACCGCATCCTTGATGCGCTGTGCACGCGCGTCCTCGACAAATTGCTTTCTAATAAGGAACTTGCGTCCGGCAAGATCGACTTCGGCCGCACCGCTCCTCTCGATCTCCTCGAGGCTC
The DNA here is from genome assembly GCF_008932245.1 of Sinorhizobium alkalisoli. Taxonomy (NCBI): domain Bacteria; kingdom Pseudomonadati; phylum Pseudomonadota; class Alphaproteobacteria; order Hyphomicrobiales; family Rhizobiaceae; genus Sinorhizobium; species Sinorhizobium alkalisoli. The sequence continues at coordinate 1,056,749 of NZ_CP034910.1, forward strand.
GTTCCGAATTTCTTCAGCACGTGGCCCACGTCTGCCGGCGCCCCGATTGTTGCCACGGCGCGCACTTCAGGAATGTCCTTGGCGACGGCCAGGACCGCTGCGCCGCCGAGCGAGTGGCCGATCAGCAACGACGGTGCCTGATAGCGGTGGCGTAAATAGTCGGCGGCTGACAGAAGGTCGGCAACATTGGAGGAGAAATTCGTCGAGGCGAATTCACCTTCGCTCGATCCCAGCCCCGTGAAATCAAAACGCAGGACAGCGATGCCTTCGCGCCCAAGCTCCGCTGCAATCCGGCGCGCTGCCGCCAGGTCCTTGGAACAGGTGAAGCAATGGGCAAACAATGCGTAGGCCCGCAAAGGTCCGTTGGGGAGGTCGAGGCGGGCGGCGAGGGTTGCGCCGGAATGGCCGGCAAATTGGAGCCGTTGCGTATCGAAAGCCATGGGGCCACTCCTTCACTTCAAGGAAATGACAGTCAGGCGACCGATTTTATCGGTGTTATTGGACGGCTCTGTGGCCGCTCATATAGGCGCAGGTCCACGAATACGCCCGGCATGATTCCATTTCTCGTCGATGCTCAGTCTGCATTCTGGTACAGATCCACTTGGGAGACGACACAAGCGGGATACTTTCCTCTGGTCCCATGCTGCACGTGTCAAGTGCGACCGGTGTCGGATTGAGGCATCGGTCCTCTGCAGAGGGACGACGATGATCCTGTTCATTATTGCCTATCTTGCCGGCGTGCTGACGATTGTCAGCCCCTGCATCCTTCCGGTCTTGCCTTTCGTGTTTTCTCGAGCTGGTCAGCCATTCGCGAGAAGTATTCTTCCGATGCTCCTAGGCAAAGTGGTGACATTCGCGGGTGTGGCAACGCTTGCCGCTATTGGTGGGGATTGGGCGGTGCAGGCGAACGAAGCCGGCCGATATGCAGCAATTGTTGTGCTCGCGGTTTTCGGCTTAATGCTGCTTTCGCCCCGGATCGCGGCGGTGGTCACTCGTCCGGCAGTCGCGCTTGGCAACCGCCTCTTCCAAAGGGCGGCCGCGAAGGCGAGCGTCGGAGCATCCCTGCTTCTCGGCGTCGCAACCGGACTTCTTTGGGCGCCCTGCGCCGGCCCGATTCTGGGGCTGGTCCTGACCGGCGCCGCGCTCCATGGGGCGAACGTTGGGACGACACTTCTGCTGGTAGCCTACGCTGCGGGCGCGGCTACTTCGCTGGCGCTGGCTGTGCTCGTCGGCGGCAAGGTATTCGCCTCGATGAAGCGGTCGTTCGGTCTCGGCGAGCGTCTTCGCCAAGGCCTCGGTATCGCGGTGCTGGCGGGCGTCATGGCAATTGCGCTCGGCCTCGACACGGGGCTGCTTGCGCGCCTGTCCTATGCGGGCACGACGAGCCTCGAACAGTCGCTCCTGAACCGGCTCCGCGGCCGCTCCTCCCAAGCGACGGCGAGCCATCGTGCCGCACCAGTCACGGATTTTCAGCAGCAGACCTATCGTAGCAACCTACCGGTCGAAGGGGCCTTCCCGCCGCTGGAGGGCGCCGTAACGTGGCTCAACTCCGAGCCGCTGACGGTCAAGCAACTGCGCGGCAAGGTCGTGCTCGTCGATTTCTGGACGTACTCCTGCATCAACTGCATCCGAACGGTGCCCTATGTTCGAGCCTGGGCTGAGAAGTACCGGAACCAGGGGCTGGTGGTGATCGGCGTGCATGCACCTGAATTCGCCTTCGAAAAACGTATCGACAACGTCAAGCGGGCAGTCCGCGATTTCGGGATCAGCTATCCCGTCGCGATTGACAACGACTATGCGATCTGGCGCGCCTTCGGGAACAGTTATTGGCCGGCGCACTATTTCATCGATGCAGAAGGACGGATCAGGCACCATCACTTCGGCGAGGGTGATTACGCGCAGTCGGAGCGCGTCCTTCAGGAATTACTGGCGGAAGCAGCAGGCAGCCGCAGGGGTGATGGCGGCCTTGTGACGCCCGATGCCAAGGGCGCCGAAGCAGCCCCCGATTTCGCCAACCTCCAGTCCGGCGAGGACTATGTCGGCTACATGCGCGCCGGCAATTTCGTGTCGCCCGAAGGTGTAGCAGCCGATGAGGCGCGCGACTACACAGTCGGAAAGCCGCGCCTCAATCAGTGGGGCCTCGCTGGCAACTGGACCGTCGGCGCCGAGCAGGCGACAATCAATCGCTCTGGGGGATCAGTCACGTACAGGTTCAGCGCGCGCGACCTGCACCTCGTCCTCGGCCCAGGGGTGAGAGGCAGGCAGATCCGTTTTCAGGTGACGGTCGACGGCGGCGCTCCGGGTCCACATCACGGTTCGGATATCGGCCCCGACGGCAGCGGAACGGTGAGCGAGACGCGCCTCTACCAGCTCGTGCGCCAGTCGGGTGAAGTGCGAGAGCGCACTTTCGAGATCCGCTTCCTCGATCCGGGCGCGGAAGTCTTCGTTTTCACGTTCGGATGAGCGACAGGAAACTCGAACAGTGAAGAATGCGGCCCGTGGGTCGATCCGGAACTTCGTGAACATCACAATCACTATGGTCAGTAAAAGAGGAGAGGTCTGATGCGCAAATTTGTGATGATCATTGCAATCATCGGGCTCGCTGCCGCGCCTTGTGCCTGGGACACCGATCCGCGAAAGCCGTCCGCAGTCGCGACGCTATTCGCCAGGCCGATGTCGCCGGCAGATGCGAGTGCGGTGCCGGCAAAACCTGAAACCAACCGCAACAGTCCCCCTGATGGCTGGCCAGATAATAACGGGCCTGCTACCCCCCCCTTGGTGAGAGCATGGCCTAAAATGCCGGATATATGACATTTGAGACATTGCACTTTGCCCCTACTATGGCGGCTCCAAACTCAAAACGAATGGAGCCTGTCATGACCCAGCATTCGAAAGGCACCGCGCTGATCACCGGCGCTTCCTCCGGCATCGGCGCGATTTATGCCAATCGCCTCGCGCGGAGGGGATATGATCTGATCCTCGTCGCCCGCAGCCATGCCCGCCTCGATGAACTGGCCAAGCGCCTGACCGACGAGACCGGCCGCGCCATCGAGGTGATTGCGGCAGACCTCGGCAACAAGGCTGACCTGGGCCGCGTCGAGAAGGTGCTTCACGACGACGCCAGCATCACCCTACTCGTCAACAATGCCGGCGTCGGTGCGACCGCGCCGCTGCTCGCATCCGATGTCGACAAGATGGAAGAGATGATCACGCTCAACGTCAATGCGCTCACGCGGCTGACCTATGCAGCGGTCCCCGGTTTCGTTGAACGTGGCGGCGGCGCGATCATCAATATTGCTTCGATTGTCGGCATCGCGCCGGAGGTGCTGAACGGCGTCTACGGCGGCAGCAAGGCTTTCGTGCTTGCCTTCACCCTGTCGCTCCAGAAGGAACTTGCCGACAGAAATATCCGCGTACAGGCAGTACTCCCGGGCGCAACGGCGACCGATTTCTGGGGCATAGCCGGCACGCCCTTGGAGCACGTGCCGAGCGAGATCGTCATGCCCGCAGAGGACATGGTGGATGCCGCGCTCGCCGGTTTCGATTTCGGAGAGCGGATCACCATTCCTTCACTGCCCGATGCCGCCGATTGGGATGCCTACGAAGCGGCGCGCCAGAAGCTTATCCCGAACCTTTCCCTCAACGTGCCTGCAACCCGCTACCGAGCCGGGATCAGTTAAAGCGCAGTCCGAGAGCAACGGGCCGGCACGTGCGTTCCGACGTCCTTCCAGGCGTCTGACCTGCCGGCTCGATAATCGGGCGGCGCTGCGGCGGCGGTAAGGGAGATCTGAAATGAGCACGCCAGCTTTGACGGTTAGAAATGCGCTGTTCCTTGCCACGGGTTTGGCGGGATCATTCCTGGTGAACCTGTCAGCGCAGTTCGCATCGACCAACATCGCCGATATTCAGGGAGGTCTTTCTTCCACCGCGGACGAGGGCTCCTGGATACTCACCTCCTATATCATGGGCAGTTGCGTCGGGGTCGTAACGTCTGGCCTGTTGATTGGGGCATTGAGCATCGGCCGTTATCTGGTTGTAAGTTCAATTTTGTTCGCAGGTGCGGCGATCGCCTGTGCGATAACGACCGACGTCGGCACCATGATTGCTTTCCGTTGTGTGCAGGGCTTCGCAGCGGGCGGGTTCGGGCCTGCGGCGTTCGTGGCAATCTTTATGGTCGCCGGCGGCCCGCGACTGCCCTATGCAGTCATCATCCTGGCATTTGCGCTCCTCTTTGCCGGAACGGCAGGGCCTGTGGTCTCCGGTTTCGTCGAGGACAGTTTCGGCTGGAGAGCTCTATTCCTGATTCAGGGGGCTATCGGCGCGCTGCTGGCGTTTGCCGCCCGTCTATGGGTACCGCACAAAGCGTCCAGCTGGTCGGCGCTCAAGGCCGATTGGGTGACCATTACGCTGTTGTCGCTTGGCCTGACGAGCCTGGTGCTGGTCCTCAATCAAGGCACGCGCCGGTTCTGGTTCGACAGCGAAATCATCGTTTGGGGCACGCTCGTATCCGTCGCGGCCTGGGTCGGCATAATATTCGCGATCCGCTTTTCCCAGCTGCCGTTTATAACGCCGAGGTTGCTTGTCACTCGGAGTTTCGGCATTCCGATAGGACTCAATTTCCTGTTGCGTGCCGGCCTGGTGGTAAGCTCCTATCTGGTGCCGCAGTTCCTTGGGATCGTGCAAGGCTATCGCCCGCTCGAAGTCGCCGAACTGATGCTGTGGGCGGCGGCGGCGCAGTTGATCGTTCTCCCGCTGGTCTGGTGGTTCCTGCATCTGTTCGATCTGCGCGTGACAATGGGACTGGGCGTCGCCCTGCTGGCCGTCGGTACAATGCTCATGGTGAATGGCACGGCGTTCTCTGCCGGTGAACAGTATTGGCAGGCGCTCGCCATCTATTCGGCGGGCCAGCTCTTGCTCTTGGCCCCGGCTATGGTTGTCGGCACGGCGAGCCTTAAGCCTGCGGACCTCCCGACGGCATCGCTCGTATTCAATGCAAGCAATCTGGTCGGAACGACGCTCGGCATCGGCTTCATTTCGAACTTCGTCATCGAGCGTCAGAAGTTCCATTCCAGCGCCCTTGCCGAAAGCGCGTCGCTCGACGACGCCCTCGGGGCAGATCGGATCTCCAGTCTCGGAGCTCTTGCGAGCCGAGCGGCCGACAATGTTGGCGCCTGGGCGGCCTCGCAAATTGCTTCCGCAGCACAACGGCAGGCATGGGCGCACGCTTTTGCAGATGGCTTTCTTCTCGTCGCCATCATGTTGATGCTCGGCACCGTGGCGGTCTTTGCGATAGGCCGTTCGCCGCCACTACGCCGCGCGGTCAAGATCTCTCCGGATGAACCGCCGCCGCGTGGGGAAGTCTGCTCGTGACGGCGTGGAATAGTGGTTTATGCCATGTCGCAAATATCGTATATCCCGCAATTCCAGACAGGGAATTGCACCATGCATCGGATCGGCTTTGTTGTCTTTCCAAGATTCCAGCTCATGGGCTTCGCGGCGGTCACTGCCTTCGAGATGGCGAACGTCGCCCTTGGTGAGCCGGTCTATGAGATAGAGTTGCTTTCGGAGAGGGGCGGAGAGGTCAAGTCGTCAGCCGGCTTCGGCGTCCTCACGAAATCGTTTGACCATACCCCTTATGACACCGTGATGTTCGGCGCCGGGACGACTATCGAGCCGATCACGCCGGGAATGATCGAGTTCGCGCGTCACGCGCTGGAAACGGCGCGGAGGGTGGCAGCGCCATGTACCGGCGCCTTCGTGCTTGCGGAGTCGGGCCTGTTGGATGGGCGCCGTGCAACGACGCACTGGGCCTTTGCGCGCCAGTTGCAGGAGCGCTTCCCGGCAGTAAAGGTCGAAGAGGACCGCATCTTCATCGTCGACGGCAGCATATGGACGTCTGCCGGGATGACCGCCAGCATCGATCTCGCGCTCGCGATGATCGAGAAGGACCACGGCCAGGAGGTCGCTCGCTCGGTCGCGCGCAAGCTTGTCGTCTATCATCGGCGTGCCGGCGGCCAGTCGCAGTTCTCGGCGCTGCTCGAGCTCGACCCGAAGTCTGACCGGATTCAGCGATCGATCGACTACGCCAAGGCAAACCTCAGCAGCGTCCTGTCGGTGGAAGAACTGGCGGATGCGGCGGGATTGAGTGCGCGCCAGTTCAGCCGTGCGTTTCGGGCCGAGACAGGACAGTCGCCCGCCAAGGCCGTGGAGAATCTCCGGGTGGAGGCGGCCCGGCTGATGATGGAGCAGGGCCGGCATTCCATGGACGTGATCGCCGAGGAAACCGGCTTTGCCGATCGCGATCGCATGCGCCGGGCCTTTCTTCGCGCGCTTGGCCAGCCGCCCCAAACGATCCGACGGAATGCGCGTGAGAGCGCATAGGCAGCCAGGAAGCTGCCGAATGAATGCTTGGATGGGAAGCTTCACCCGGACCTCGGCGGGCGCAGACGCGCGGCATGAGATTGTATCTCAATGTGTCTGCCCGCCTGATTTCGACATAGGCTTTCAAATTACACCGACGGCGGACACAGTGGAGGTAAGTCGGTGCCCGCATCTGCTGCTGTCTTCATTCAGTCGGGGAAAATCGATGACAGAGGAAATCAACCGCCCGCGGCGGCATTTCATCGGGATAGCGACACTGGCCGTTGCTGCCGTGCAGCTCGGCATGACGAGTATCGCCCAAGCGCAATCAGCGAGCCAGATCCGCATTCCCGCGACCGCGCCTGGGACGAGCACGTCCTTCGCCTCGCTCAAGCAGATCCACGCCGGCGTCCTGAATGTCGGCTATGCCGAGCTCGGTGCGGGTGAAGCGCCGGCGGTCATTCTTCTGCATGGCTGGCCCTACGACATCCACACCTATTTCGATGTGGCGCCGCTGCTGGCGGCGGCCGGCTATCGGGTGATCGTCCCCTATCTGCGCGGCTACGGGACGACGCGTTTCCTGTCGCCCGACACGCCGCGCAATGGCCAGCAATCGGCGATTGCCGCCGACATCATCGCCTTGATGGATGCGCTAGGGATCGAGAAGGCGATCATCGCCGGATGTGACTGGGGAGCGCGGACCGCCAACATCATCGCCGCGCTCTGGCCGGAGCGCTGCAAGGCCCTGGTTTCCGTGAGCGGCTATCTGATCGGCAGCCGTGAAGCCAACAAGATGCCGCTGCCGCCCGGCGCCGAGCATGCCTGGTGGTACCAGTTCTACTTCGCCACCGAACGCGGGCGCGCCGGCTACGAGAGAAACCGGAAGGAATTCGCGCGCCTCATCTGGCAGCTCGCATCGCCGAAATGGAGTTTCGACGATGCCACCTTCAACCGCAGCGCGGCGGCGTTCGAGAACCCGGATCACGTCGATATCACGATCCACAATTACCGCTGGCGGATCAGCCTCGCCGACGGCGAGCGGAAATATGACGTTCTGGAAGAACGGCTCGCCAAATTCCCGTTGATCGGCGTTCCGACGATCACGTTGGAGGGCGATGCCAACGGCGCCCCGCATCCCGAGCCCGCAGCCTATGCCAAGAAGTTCCCGGGCAAGTACGAGCATCGGCTGATTACGGGCGGCATCGGCCATAACCTGCCGCAGGAAGCACCGCAGGCCTTTGCCCAGGCCGTCGTTGACGTCGATCGTTTCTGATCACTTTTGCCCGTGTGTCTTCCAGGCCCACAAAGGTCGCTGTACACTTCTCGGAGCCCTTCCAGTTAATCGGGAAGGGCCCCAGTTGCTGCGCGCTTTAGCGTGCGCTTCCAAACAGCGTTTCCAGGAAAAAGGGCGTAGCGGTTTTTTCGTACGGAATTCGCGTAGTTCCAAAGAGTAGATCATTTCACTCTTTCAACTGCACGGAAACGATGTAGCACCGGTTTCGTATCGCAGTGTGTCCATTCCGCGTTCTGCCAGCATTCGCTTACTTTTCGGCCGCATCACGAAACATGCCATACACGTGCGCAGCGGCATATGTGCCTCGACAGTCGGACAAGGCAATCGCGCCTCGGCGTCATCAACCCTGTCGCAAGGAAGGACACTATGACCGCGATCGAAAAGGTACTTTACACCGGCAAGACGCACACCACCGGTGGTCGTGACGGCGCATCCCGCAGTAATGATGGACGCCTGGACGTCAAGCTCTCGTCACCCGGCAGTTCGCGGCCGGGGACCAATCCGGAGCAGCTTTTCGCCGCCGGTTGGTCGGCCTGCTTCATCGGGGCGATAGGGAAGGCTGCAAGCGAGCGGAAGGTGACGCTGCCGGCCGATCTGGCGGTGGATGCCGAAGTGGATCTTGGCAACGGCGCCGGCGGCTATTTCCTGGGGGCACGCCTCAATGTGAGCATGCCCGGCATCGACCGCGACACCGCTCAGGCGCTGGTCGACAGGGCGCATCAGACCTGCCCTTATTCCAAGGCCACGCGCGGCAATATCGAGGTCGCGATCAACATCGTCTGAGGTGAAGAGGATGCTCCCGACCCGAGAGCCTCTGATCGGGGGCGCCATCGTCGAGATACCACGAGTTCCAAGGAGGGACTCGGGCGATTTAGCCATATCGGCGCTTCGGAACAGCCACAGGTGTTCACCGAGGAGCTCCTAAGCCTGAGCTAACGCACGAGGGAAACACTGGTGGCGCTGTGCGCGTCTACCAAAACAGAAGGAGAAAAGCCATGGTCACTGACAACGAGAGCGAGAGAGCGCGGCCGCTCGACATGAAGCTCGAGGTCATCGTTGTCCCCGTATCGGACGTCGATCGCGCGAAGGAATTCTACGGTAGCCTCGGCTGGCGGCTCGATGCCGAATTCGCCGACGGCGACGACTACCGGGTGATTCAGTTCACCCCGCCCGGATCCGGCGCCTCGGTCATCTTCGGGAAGAATATCACCGACGCGGAACCCGGCTCCGCCCAGGGACTGTACCTCATCGTCTCAGACATCGAGGCCGCCCGCGAGGACTTCCGTCATCGCGGCGTCGACATCAGCGAAGTGTTCCACGCGGGCAACGAGCATGCCGGGGACGACGAGCCCTATCTGTTCGGGCGGCTCCGGGTCGACGGTACTGATCCCGACCGCCGCAGCTACCGCTCCTACGCCTCCTTCAGGGATCCGGATGGTAATGGCTGGCTCCTCCAAGAGGTCACCGCGCGGTTGCCCGGACGCATCGATGCGGCCGCCACGACATTCGCCTCGGTCGCTGATCTTGCGAGCGCGTTCCGCCGTGCCGAGGCCGCCCACGGAGAATACGAAAAGCAGCTCGGCCATCGGGACGAGGACTGGCCTAGCTGGTACGCCGACTACATGGTCCGAGAGCAAACTGGCGCGCCGGAGCCGTCATGATCGGCTGGCGGCTAATGAAGAGTTGCAGCAGCAGGGCGGGCTCGGCCGCCCTGCTGTCTTGGGACTACGCCGTCGACTCATAAACCCGGAACCAGAGCCGGATGACGATGGGTGGTGCCGAGAGACTTCGCGGATAAAAATGAAAGCTTTTGGTCGTGGAAATTCAAATGCAACGCTGTGGAAATCTGTTCGAACCGCTGCAACTGCCTTGCGGGCTAATCCTGAAAAATCGGATTGCGAAATCAGCGATGTCGGATTCCTTAGGCGACGGGACCGGCCATCCGACTGCCGAACAGATCAGGCTGTATCAGCGCTGGGCCGCAGGTGGGTTGGCCGTATCCATAATCGGTGAGGTGCAGCTCACCGCCGGTTACGCCGAGAACCCCGGCAATCTGGTACTTGATGGGGCCTCCGAGCTTGACCGGTTCCGCGAACTTGCCCGACATGGCGGCGAAAACGGCACCAAGCTTTGGCTGCAACTCGGTCACGCCGGAGCGCTAGCGTACGCGCCGACGAGTAACCCCAAGGGCCCGAGTGCCCTCGATCTGCCGGGTCTGCGCTGCGCGGAAATGACATTGGACGAAATGCGTCAACTGCCGTCGGAGTTCGCGAGGACAGCCTGGTTGGCACAGCAGGCCGGTTTTGGCGGCGTGCAAATTCATGCGGCGCACGGATTCTTGCTCAGCCAATTCCTTTCGCCATTGTTCAACAAGCGCAGCGACGAATACGGAGGGGCAATCGCCAATCGCATGCGTCCTCTGCTGGAGGCTATCGAAGCAACCCGCGCAGCTGTCGGCCCGGATTTTCCCATCGCCGTGAAACTCAATTCCTCAGACCAGCTTGAGGGCGGGTTCGACAAGGAAGACGCGCTTGAGGTGGTGGCGGCGCTGGACCGGTCTTCGGTCGACCTGATCGACATTAGCGGCGGGACTTACTTCCCCGGAGCAAAGTCTGCCTCCGACGGAACGGGACGCGGACCCTACTTCCTCGAATTTGCAAAGCGCGCCCGCGCGGTAACGACCAAGCCCCTTATGCTGACAGGCGGTTTCAAGACGCGCGCGCAAGCCGAGGACGCTGTGGCAAATGGGGCGGTTGACATAGTCGGTCTTGCGCGCGCGCTCGTCCTCGAGCCTTCACTTCCCGACCTCTGGAAAGCAGATCGGAAACTTGAACCGTTCTTTCCCAAATTCTCCGATCCCCCGGAGGGCGGGGTGACCGCGTGGTATACGATGCGGCTGACCGAGATCGGCGCTGACAAAGAAACGCCGGTTTTCGGCGATCTCGGCCAGGCAATCCGAGACTATGAAGCGCGCAACAAATCTCGAACAAAAATTTGGTTGCGTCACTTTGCCAATAATGTCGTTGGACAACCCTGAATGGTGGTCCGCAGCTATGCCATCGTTGTCCAGATACCGACTTCTTGGTCAAATTGATCAGCCTTGGGGTCCATGTCGATTACGGTCATCGGCTAGGATCGTTTTCGAGTACATGGCCTAGTCTAGTCTACTGGGGGAGGGCGATTTCCGCCGCCAAGCCGCCACCTTCGCGGTTGCGCAGAGTGAGTGTTGCGCCGATCGCGGTCGCGAGCTGTTGGGCGATTGCAAGACCGAGGCCGGTCCCACCCGTGTCGCGGCTGCGGGACTGCTCCAAGCGGAAGAAGGGCTTCAGGACAGCTTCCAGCTGACTTTCCGGAATGCCGGGGCCGCGATCGAGCACTTTGATGATCACGGCGTCGTCGCGGCGCTGCACCTCGATATCGGCATTGCATGCAAATTTCAGCGCATTGTCGATGAGGTTCGTGAGAATGCGTTTCAAAGCCTGCGGCCGGGTCACGATTGCGCCGTCTGCCAAATCGCCGAGCGTAACCGCCTTGCCGATGTCCTGATAGTCATAGGCGATACTCTCGATGAACGAGGCGAGATCGATGCGTGAGGCTTTTTCCTCCTTGCCGTGGGCGCTGCGCGCATAGGCGACCCCTTCCTTGACGAGGCGTTCGACTTCGCCGAGATCCTGAATGAGCTTGTCTTTGTAGACGGAATCCTCGGCCATTTCGGCGCGGAGCTTCATGCGGGTGATCGGCGTTTGCAAATCATGCGAGATCGCCGCGAGAATCTGCACGCGCTCCTCAAGATATTGGGCGATGCGATCGCGCATCGCGTTGAAGGCCGTGGCCGCATAAGCCACTTCCGTCGGCCCCGCCTCGCTGAGGCGCGGCGTATTCCTGTTCGGGTCCAGAGTGTCGGCGGCTCTCGCCAGGTTGGCAAGAGGACGGATGGCCTGGCGCATGGCGAGCCAGCTGCACAATACCAGGAGGGAAAGCTGCGCGAGGAGCACGTAAGGCAGCCAGTCGGCCACAGGCATGACGCCCCTTGGGGTGACGTCTATCGTCAGCGGTTCGCCGTCGCTCAAGCGCAGATGCGCCTGAAGACGGCGGCCTGCCCCCGGGATCGATTCGACCTTGATCGGGTATTTTGCACCTATTGCACCCCGGATCTTCGACGCCACCTCGGCGTCGTCCGGCTTGAGTACAGGGGTGCCGGGGATGCCCGGCCCCAGAACGAACCGATAGGAGCCGCGAGCGAGTTGATCGAGCCAGCCGGCGCGTTCGGCCGCAGGCAGCCGATCGAGGATAGCGATCGATGTCGCGACGTCGTTCTCGAGCGTATTGAACATCACCGACCTCGCGGCGACGTAGCGCTCCGAAAACAGCACCGCAAACGACATGGCGTGAGCGATCGCCAAGCCCGCAAGAAGAATAATGAAGAGCCGCGCCCTGAGCGTGCGCGGCCATACACGAATTCCTTTGAGAACCGCGGGCGGCATCAACGCGGCTCCAGGATTTCGACCGGCGTTGAGAAAACATAGCCTTCGCTGCGGACGGTTTTGATATAGGTAGGCTCGCGGGCATCGTCGCCAAGGCGCTGGCGAACGCGGCTGACCAGGAGATCAATGGAGCGGTCGAAGAGTTCGGCCTCGCGTCCCTGTGTCAGATTGAGCAGTTGGTCACGGTTGAGGACGCGTTGCGGGTGGTCGACGAAGACGCGCAGCAGCCGGTATTCGGCGCCGCTCAGCGCAATGGCCGTGCCGTCGGCATCGATGAGGTGCCTTGCGGTCGTATCAAGCTTCCAATCACCGAAACGCAGTACCTGGCCGGCCTCCGAGATCTGCAGGTTTGGAGGCAGCATGCGCGCACGCCGCAGGACCGCCTTGATGCGGGCAAGCAACTCGCGCGCCGAGAACGGCTTGGCAAGGTAGTCATCCGCGCCCATTTCCAGCCCGATGATGCGATCCATCTCGTCGGAGCGGGCGGTCAGCATGACAATCGGTGTCGCTTTGTGTTTTCCCACCCGCAGCTCGCGGCTTAGAACGAGCCCATCGTCGCCTGGCATCATGAGGTCGAGAACAATGAGATCGACCGTGTTGGCCTCGAGGAACGCGCGCATCTGGCGCCCGTCGGCGACGGCGGTAACGCGCAGACCGTTCTTCTTCAGGTAGCTCGACACGAGCTCCCGGATTTCTCGATCGTCATCGACGACCAAGATGTGATCGATGTGCTCCATGACGCAATCTCCACCGTTCGACTGCCATTTCTTATCAAACTGAGAACGCCGTGGTAGCAGTATTCACCGGTTCGCTGCCTGTCACGAAGCAAAGTCTAGGGTCGACGCAATGGACGGAAAGCGGCGCGGAGTTCGGCGCTGAATAGCTCCGGCTCTTCCCAGGCGGCGAAGTGGCCGCCTTTGTCCACGCGGTTGTAGTAAATCAGCTTGGTGTAGACCCGTTCCGCCCAGCTCTTCGGCGGTCTGTAAACTTCGCCGGGAAAAATCGTCACCGCCGCCGGGATCGCGATAGGGGCCAACTTGCTGTTGCCGGCGCTGTTCTCCCAATAAATCCGGCCGCTCGAGGTCCCGGTGTTCGTCAGCCAGTAAAGCGTGATGTTGTCGAGGATCTCGTCGCGGCTCAACGCGCGTTCCGGTTCTCCGCGGGTGAACACCCAGTCAGCGAGCTTGTCATAGAACCACGCCGCCAGTCCGACCGGCGAGTCGGCAAGGCCGTAACCGATGGTTTGCGGACGTGTCCCCATGATTGCCGCATAGCCAAAGCCTTTACTAAGGAATGCCATGGCCTCATCAAACACTGCTCGTTCCTCGACCGTCAAATCCGCCGGTGCAGGATCACCGCTTCTCAGGGCCTTGGCAATATCCGGCGGGATGGTGGTCGCGCGCTCAATCCTGTTGACGTGGATCCCAAGCAAACCCGGAGGAGCCTGGCGGCCCATGGCATCAGAAATGATGGCACCCCAATCACCGCCCTGTGACACGTACTCCCTGTACCCTAGGCGCTTCATGAGTACGTCCCAGGCGCGGGCAATACGGCCCGGGTTCCAGCCAGTGCCCTTCGGTTTCTCGGAAAAGCCGAAGCCGGGAATGGACGGAAGCACGAGATGGAAGGCCTCCTCCGCGTTCCCTCCATGAGCCGTGGGATCGGTCAGCGGACCGACGACTTTCAGCAGTTCGAAGACCGAACCGGGCCAGCCATGGGTCATGATGAGGGGCAAGGCATTCGCATGACGCGAGCGAACATGGACGTAGTGAATGTCGAGGCCGTCGATATTCGTCAGAAACTGTGGAAAGGCATTCAGTTTCGCTTCTGCCTTGCGCCAGTCGTAGCCCGTTTCCCAGTAGCGGACGAGTGACTGAAGCTTCGCAAGCTGCACGCCCTGAGCGCGGTCATCGACCGTCTCCGGATCCGGCCAGCGTGTGGCGGCCAGGCGCTGGCGGAGGTCGAGGAGCGCTGCCGCCGGGATCTCTACGCGGAAGGGGTGAATGTCATCGGCCTCCAAAGTCGTTGCGTCCGCTTGGGCGAGGGCCGTCGCAGGCCCAAGCACCGCAAAGGCTGCCACCGCGGCTCCGTTCAGGAGCAGTGCGCGGCGGGACAGTGCGGACGCGTTGGCGGTTTCCTCTGCCGTCATTCTCGTACTTCCTTCCATCTGGTTCGCACTTTTGTTGGAAGATTCATTTGGCCGGAACGACGAGCGGGGTGTCTTTCTCGACGATATATGTCGCAAGCTCCGATGCCTTGCCGCTGCCGACATTCTTCGCCACGTGCGCCACTCCGTCCGGAATGAACAAAGCTTCGCCGGCATGAAGCGTGACCGGCGCTCTGCCCTCGAGCCGATATTCCAGCGAGCCTTCGAGGACATAGGCCACTTCTTCGCCCGGATGAGAGTGCTTGATGGAGACTGCGCCGGGTTCGAAGTCGACCCGCACCTGGATCGCCTCGCGGCCAGGCGTACCGAGATCGTGCTGCACGAGATCAGTGCGCTGTATTCCCGCTTGCTGCGCCCTGGCCGCTTGCAGCGCCAATCCGCTTCCAACGATCAGCAGCGCAGCCGCCATGATCCGAGACGTTTTCATATGGTCATCCTTTCGTGCACTTGGTCGAGGCTCGTTCGGAGCCAGTGCAGCCATTTGAGCGCCTATGTGTATTAACGCTGTGTCCGCCCGGCCGGACTTTTGTAACGGCATGTATCACGGAACAACGGAGCGAACTCGGCGCCCGATCGGCACGCATTACTTTGGGGAAGAGGGCGCGTGACACGTGAAGGCGCGGCCTCTGATGGCGGGAGGCGCACGGGCTCCCACCCAGCGAGCGGGGCGGCCGGCGCGCTCAACGAGGCAAGGTATCGCGGCAGCGATCACCCGCTTGAGACAAAGCCCCTGTCCTTCGCATCGGGAACAGTTTGCGAGGTGCCGGCAGCACCGGCATTGACAAAAAATACCGATCGGTATATTTCTGGGTCATGAAAAAATCTGAGAGAACCCGACAGTTCATCGTGGAAAAGACAGCCCCCATCTTCAACGTGAAGGGCTACGCCGGGACGTCGATCGCCGACATGACGGAAGCCACGGGACTTACAAAAGGCAGCATCTATGGCAACTTCGCCAACAAGGACGAGGTCGCCTTGGCTGCCTTCGAGCATAACTGGCAACGGGTGAAAACGACAGTGCGCGCGGAAATGGACAAGCGCAGCACCAGCAAAGACAGACTGCTCGCCCTCGTGGGCGTGTATCAAGACCTCCAGTCCCACGATTTCCCCCAGGGAGGTTGCCCTCTGCTGAACACGGCAGTGGAGGCCGATGGCACTCATCCTGATCTCCGGGAAAAGGCGATGGACGCCTTCAACGGCTGGCTGAAGAACATCGTCACGGTCATTGAGACGGGCGTTGCGGCCGGGGAGTTCCGGGCGAGCGTTGACGCGGAACAGACCGCCCTTACGCTGATCGCCCTGATCGAAGGGGGGCTGATGATCTCCCAACTGACGGGCAATGTCGGTCACCGCACTGCCGTTATGCCTGCGGTGGAAAGAACGATCCTCGACCTCACGTGATGGCGGCCGAGTTCCTTGCGCAATTGGAGAAACCAATGAACATGCACCTGAAACGGAAAATCGCCTTCGCCCTGTTGATGGGCATCGTGACAACCGGGATCATCTCGTTCGTACTTCTCGCCCTTAACGTCGGTTTTTCTCAAACGTTCGCCGGCGCATGGCTGCGGTCCTGGGCTATCGGATACGTCATCGTCATTCCCGCGATCCTTCTGGTCGGACCCCGGCTGCAAGCTTTGGTCGACCGCGTGGTTCAATGAGTCAGCACACGGCACAGGCGAGGAGACTGCCATGATCAGACCATCGCTATCTGCGTTCTTTGCCCTGCTTTTCAGTTCTCCGATTGCCTGGGCATGTGAGGATCCTTCTGCGCAATCGAAGAACATGGACATCGGGTACATCGAGATAAGCCCGGACATCACCCTTAGAAGGATGGTGATGCAAAACTCCAATCCGAAGGGGACGGTGCTCTTCCTCCATGGATTTCCAGAGACCCTGTGCGCCTGGAAGGATATCTCCCTTGCGCTCGCAGATGACTATGAAGTCCACGCCTTCGATTGGCCCGGCTACGGCCTTTCCTCGAGGCCTCCGGCCGAAAGATTCTCCTACGCGCCGAAAGAATACGCCCGCGTCCTGCACGACTACATCGAGAAGGCGAAGGTCGACGAGTCCAAGCTCACGATCTACGCGACGGACATCGGAGCGTTGCCGGCACTCCTTCTGGCGCTGGAAAAACCGGACATCGCCAAAAAAATCATTGTCGGCGATTTCGCGCCGTTCAACAGGCCGCAGTACATGTACGAGAGCTTACAAAGCCTGAAGTCAGAGCCATCGGCAGGCAAGACACGCGCCTACATGAACCAGACACGCGCGGAAATCCTGGAAAATGCCTACAGGAGAGGTTTACCTGAAGAGGCACAATTCGATCTTTCTCCGGACGTCAAGGAAGACATGTTCAGAGGATGGGACCATGGCGGGCTAACGTCAGCGGACGCCTTCTATTACTATTATTCCAACTTCACGCGAGACGAAAACTACTTCGAGGCCAACACAGACAAGCTGGCGACTCCCGTTAAAGTGATCTGGGGCGAGAAAGACATTTACATCAAAAAAGAAATGGGCATCGAGTTAGCCGAAAAGATCAAGGCACAGCTTCGGCTTCTTCCGAACGTCGGTCACTACCCCCACCTGCAAAGCCCGAACGAGACGATAAAAGTGATCCGTGACTCGTTCCAATGAGATGGCTCTGCCGTTTCTCTGTCAGGGCGCCTTCGATCGGCACGTATGATCCAGTCGATAACACTGCTGAACTGCGCTTTGGCCTCAACCATCCTTTTGACCGAGCAGCGTTCGTCGCGTTCCATCTGGCGGACCGGAAGGTTGTCGCTGCACGGGACGCCACAGTACCGGAGGCGTCAGAACAGCGCGTAATCCGACAGCTCGATTGTGACGGCGTTGAAATCGCGGTCGAGACTGCCATCCGGCTTGAGTGTGAACACGCTGCGGCGGGTCGGGTACTTCAGCCCTTCAACGTCGACGTAATCAGATATAAAGTGCGCAGCCGGCGTTTCCGCCCACACGTCAACCTCATAATCGTGACGGCACAGCAGGCCGTCCGGGTCGAAGTAGAAGCGCTGTTCTTGCGTGTGGCTGTGTACGCCCTCGGGAAAGCGCACCGCTACTCCGCGAAGCGTCTCACCATCGTTTTCGATCGGGGCAACATCGCGAGCTTCATAGCCGGGCTCGCAGAAAACAAACGGCGTCGCATGGTACGTCCACATGGCATAGCCGTTGAAGTAGGCGAGGTTCAGCGGGTCCCATTGTCCGTTGAAACTGCGATCGAACGCTTCACGTCCGTTGTCTCGCTCGGCGATAATCGAGCCGTCTCCGGCGCTGATCTCCACATGCTCGGGAGTCCAGATCATCGTCCAATCTGGTTCTCCAAAGGGAGTAACCCGGGTCCATTGGCGGCGAAACTCGCTTGTTGCACGCCGCGGCACAGGAATCAAAGGAGCGCCTTTCAGCTCCCATAGCTTTCCACCGGTCCGTATGGTTGAGGCAATACCCTTAAACTTGCGCCAGCGGTCGTACCCGCCATGCGCTTCCAGCGCCTCTTCCAGCAGCGGGTGCAACTTGCCACGCATCGATCTTCTCCTCAATTGGACCCAGTACGATTAAATTTAACGCTCCTGACCTTGGCCTCGTATCTCATATACCACCTTAAGGGACGCATCGCTTCAATCGCCGATCCAAGCCAGGTGGGGAGGCGACGATGTTGCGACCGCGCCGCAAGTCCACGTTGACTGCAAGCCCTCCGGGTACATTGCTCCAGGCATTTCATCGGCCACCTTGCGGGCCGGCGGACAAATCGGGTTCCGAGTGATGGCCCCGACATGGCTCACTATCATTTTCGCCAGCGGAACAGCGTCATGACCAAGGTCTTGCCATTGAACCGAATTTGACAATGAGTGCGGCCAGCGTCGCAACGAATATCACGTAGGCGAGCGCCGCCTGCCAGGCCCCAATGGGGAAACCAATTAGCAGCAGCGTGTCGTTCCCACCGGGAATGAGGAGCGCACCCAATCCCATGAGGATGCCCGCAAGCGTTCTCTTGAGTATGGTCGCCGCCGTCGGCCATTTCAGCATGAATCCTTGCTTGCTAAGTCTTGCGGAGGCAATACTGCCGCCGAACATGCAGACTGAAATCAAGACGCCCGCGACCGGTATCGAAGCGATCGGTCCAACGGATGCAGTGATCGAGAACCCAGGCGCAAGTACCGCCAGGATCGTAGAGGTTATGCCGATCGCCCCCATCACCAGCGTCAACTGCCGGAAATTTGACTCGGATCTGCGTGAGAAACCGAGCCTCAGAGCTACGATGGCCAACAATACAAGCGCGAGCAGCGCCGCCTCTAGCGACGGGGGAGTGCTTGTCGGTGGCTGATGTGAAAGCAGATCAAACAGGGATTCAATGTATAGGACAGCATAGATGCCGAAAAACGTGAATGCGAATCCGATTTCGCCATTTCCGATATGCCCAACAGACCCGAATACACAAGCGCCATTCACATAACTGCCGAGCCCAAGCAAAATGGCAGCGGGAATCAGGTAGCCGAGTGGCGACCAACCCTCCTGCATCATCGGTGCCGTTTCGAGGATGGCGTAGACGAGGGCCGCCCAGGCGGCGCATTCGATCAAAGCGATGAAACGTGCCGGCCTCCTCTCCGATACCAACTCCCTCGTGGCGATGACGGTGCAGATCGATCCCCGATTCATCGCGAAACCGAGAACAAATCCCAGCGCTGCGGCCAAAGCTATACTCGCCCAGGTCTCCAAGCTAGCGGCGACAGGTCCCATGCCTGATATGTTAATGAGAAATTCGCTCATTCGGCAAACGGCCTCGCGCACCGCTCCAGTTTCAGACACATTCAAGCATTCATTACTAATGGCCGTCGCTGCGATTTCGGCGGCTGCTGGCCAGCCTGCGGACGCGCGACGACCGCGCGTCCGCAAAGAGTTGCTGCCTTTTATTTTTCGAGCGCAGCTTGTGGCGTATTTCGGAAACTGATCGCCATTCGGTTGTAGGCGTTCATCAGGCCGATCGCGATCGTCAGATCGACGAGTTCGCGCTCGTCGAAGACTGCGCGCGCTACCTCATAGGCTTCATCGGGAACGCCAGTCTCGGCGACGCGCGTCACCGATTCGGCCCAGGCAAGGGCGGCTCGCTCGCGCTCGTCGAAGAGATTGCCGGCCTCCCTCCACGCCTGCGCCAGCGCGATCTTCTCGATCTGTTGCCCTTTCTTCAGCAGGTCGCGGGTGTGCATGTCGAGGCAGTAGGCGCAGTTGTTGATCTGCGAGATACGAAGATAGACAAGTTCGACCAACTCCGAAGGTAGGCCGCTCTGCATGATGTAGCCGTAGACCCCGCCGAGGGCTTTGACGCCGGCCGGCGCGATCTGGTTGTAGTCGAGACGCTTGCTCATTTGTTTGTTCCTTGAAGGGCGGTTTTACTCAATGGGGGTGGTCAGTGCCTTTTCGTCGCTATCGAGGACGAATACGGCGAGGAGCTTTGCGGGCTTGGCCTTGCTCGCATTACGGCTGACGAGATGCTTGGAGGCCGGCGGTTCGTGCCAGCTCTCGCCGGCGCGGTAGACCTGCCCCGGACCGTCATTCACCTTCGACTCGATTTCTCCAGAGAGGACATAGGCGAAGATGAACGACGAGTCCGCGTGCGCGTGCGGTACCGAAGCCCCGCCCGGCGGATAGTCGACGATTACGGCCTTCAGCGTCTTGTCCGGTATGTTGGGTATGGTCTTTTCGAAATGTGGCGTGACAACTTCGGCGGGCTCATGCGCTGCGGCAGGCATGGCGGTGACGATGGCGGCGCAGGTCGCGCCTATGATGAATCGTGAATTCATGACGACACTTCTCCTTTTATGACGTCCCTGTGGGAAAGCGAGCCCGTATCCTCTCGGAAGGAGGAGTTCGGACGGGCTCGCTTGCGGCAGCCAGTGCAGTGCAGAAGGATGAGTGCATTGGCTGCCTCGAACGATCGTTGGCTTCTTCATGCCCACGCAGGATCAGGCGACGACGATGCGCAAAGGGTCTGCAGCCGCAAGAGCCGCGGCCCGTTCGGCACTCGGCGGATAGATCCATTCGGTGTTGATCCTGGTTTTCAGCCTTTTTGCTTCGGCACCGGAAAGCTTTATCTGGCGGTCCCATCCTTCGGTATAAACTGCGCCCCATGGACCCAGATCGAGGCACGTGACGTACTTCTCCTGGCTGTAGGGTATCGGATCCACCCCGAGCAAATCCGCCGCGACGTTGTGTCCAGCGGAGCGCCCGAGATTCTGGGCGTGCTGGCAGCTCATCATGGTGCGGTTGCCGTCATCATCCGTCGCGGCATAGGCAACATCACCGGTCGCATAGACGTTCGAGTGACCGATGACCTTAAGGTTCCGATCGACATGGAGACGTCCGAAAGCATCTTTTTCCGCGTCGATCTGCTTCGTTATGGGGTTGGCGCGGGCGCCTGCCGTCCAGACCACGGTGGCCGCGTCGATCCGTTCGCCGGACGCCAGCGTCACGCCCTCGGGGTCAATGGCGATAATCCCTTCGCCGAGACGGGTCTCCACCCCGAGTTCCGCGAACGCCTGCTCGATGACCGGGCGAGGGCCTGGTCCGAGATCCGGTCCAATCGCATCGTTACGCTCGACGACGACGACGCGGACGTCGGCGTCCTTTCCGAGTGCGGCACGAAGACGATGCGGCATCTCTGCGGCCGTCTCGATCCCGGTGAAACCGCCGCCGGCGACGACCACCGTGTTGCGGGAACGGCTTTCCGGAAGGCGCCGTAGTTCAGAAATATGTTCCTCGAGCACCGCGGCGTCGGCAAGCTGGTCTACATTGAAGGCGTGGGCCAGCCCCGGGATGTCGGGACGGAACAACACGCTGCCAGTCGCCAGAACAAGCTTGCTATAGCTTATTGTCGTCTCGCGGCCCTCGTCGTCCGAGTAGCTCACGGAATTCTTTGCCGTTGAGACAGCCGTCGCATAGCCTTTGATGAAGCGCACGCCTGCATTGGCGAATATCTCCGACAAGGGTGCCTTCATCATGGACGCGTTTTTCTCGTAAAGGCGTGGGCGGATGTGCAGTTCGGGCTGCGGGGCGATTACCGCAACCTCGACAGATCCATCCGCCTTTCCCTGCTGGTCAAGCAGCCGCATGGCACCAAGTGCCGACCACATTCCGGCAAAGCCGGCGCCGATGATCAGAATTCGTTCGCTCATTTCGGTTCCTCTAAGACAAGGCTTCGCTTTCGGCGGGACGACGTCCAGCCGGTCAGACGGTTGCCGTTCAGTTAGCTGTCTCCGGAGCGGAGACGGGTTCCGCGACGATCTTCATGGCGTCGCACTAACTACGACTAATGTAATCGGAGTTAATGCGCAACGACAATTCCGGCCGCTTCTGGAGACGCTTTGTCAACAGGAGGGAGACGGGGCAGGCATTGCACAAACGGATCACCAATAGTATCTACGACTACATTTGTCGTTGTTTAAGCGGTGATTCCATGGCGCATGTAAGCGCAGGCGTTGAATACGCTCTTCACTGTCTCCTTTACCTCATCGATGCGGAGGAGTTGGGCCAGCCGGCAAGCGCGCGCGATCTTGCCGAGTTGCAAAAGGTCCCTGCCGAATTTGTTGCGAAGCTTTTCACCAAACTCCAGAAAGCGGGCATCGTCGTCGCCCGTGAGGGAATTGGCGGCGGCTTTGCGCTCGCGCGTCCTGCGACAGACATCACCGCACTCGATGTCATCGAGGCCGTCGATGGGCGTAAAGCGCTGTTCGAATGCAAGGAAATCCGTGCTCAGTGCACGCTTTTCGCAGACCGCACGCCCGCCTGGGCGATGGACGGCGTCTGCTCCATTCACGCGGTCATGATCGAGGCTGAGAAGCGGACAAGAGAAGTGCTGGCCGGTCACACGCTGGCAAGCATCGCCGGACGCGCAGCGGCGAAGGCACCCAAGGATCATGCGGACCGCGTAAAAGAATGGTTGGCGGCGCGCACGCCGCGGCGTCGCCGCCGCGGCAATCCAGCAAAAGGTTGATTGATATGCGGTCCTCTGCGTAGAGAAGTGCGTTCAGTCTGAACGCGCTTCCCTGGCTGCACGCCTCGATGAGCAGGCATGAACGCGAGGACAGACGCCGCGGCCAGAGATTAGCGCTGGCCGGCTATTCGGCCGCCGCGCGCCGGGGCAGCACCCAGTTGGGGCGCGGGAAGTGGCAGGTGTAGCCGCTGGGGTAGTTCTGCAGGTAATCCTGGTGCTCCGGCTCCGCCTCCCAGAAGTCTCCCACTGGCTCGACTTCGGTCACGACCTTGCCCGGCCAAAGGCCCGACGCCTCGACGTCCGCGATGGTGTCCTCTGCTATTCGCTTCTGCTCGTCGTCGACATAGTAGATCGCCGAGCGGTAGGAGGTGCCGATGTCATTGCCCTGTCGGTTCTTCGTGGTCGGATCGTGGATCTGGAAGAAGAACTCCAGAATCCGCCTGTAGCTGATCTTCTCGGGATCGAAGATGATTTCGATACCCTCGGCGTGGGTACCGTGATTGCGGTAGGTCGCATTCGGTACGTCGCCGCCGGTGTAGCCCACGCGGGTCGCGATGACGCCGGGGAGCTTGCGGATCAAGTCCTGCATCCCCCAGAAGCAGCCACCGGCCAAAACAGCTCTCTCGGTCATTCAGATATCCTCTACCTGGTTGATATAGGCGCCGTAGCCCTCGGCCTCCATTTCCTCATGCGGAATGAAGCGCAGTGCGGCGGAATTGATGCAGTAACGCAAGCCTCCCCGGTCCCGGGGACCATCCGGAAATACGTGGCCGAGGTGACTGTCGCCGTGTGCAGAGCGCACCTCGGTGCGGATCATACCATAGGAGTCGTCCCTGAGTTCGCTGACGTTTGCCGGTACGATCGGCTTGGTGAAACTCGGCCACCCGCAGCCGGAATCGAACTTGTCGGCCGAGGCGAAGAGCGGTTCGCCGGAAACGATATCGACATAGATCCCCGGCCTTTTGTTGTCATTATACTCCCCCGTGAAGGGGCGCTCGGTGCCATTCTGCTGGGTTACCCGAAACTGCTCGGGGGTCAGCTTCCTGACCGCTTCGTCGGTCTTCTTGTAGGTCATTGCCTGTCTCCGTTGTTTAGATCTTGATCGAGTAGCGCCGATCGTTCAGACGGGTGATGTCGTCGTCCCGACGGTCGCTTCCACACGACGTGCGAGTTCGAGGAGGCTACTGTCACGCCCGTGCGCACCGTCAATCTCAAGCCCCATCGGAAGCCCGTTTTTAGACAGGCCCGTAGGAATGCTTATACCTGGCAAATCGGCTAGGCTCGCAGCGATGGTGTTCTTTGCCAGAACCAGATCGCTGACCTCCTGATCCGCGATTGCGAACTTCGACTGCTGCTCGATCAATGGTGCCGTGCAGGGAGTCGTTGGAAAGAGAAGTGCAACAGCCCCGCTGCGAGTAAAGGCTTCGCTGAATCGGCGCTGAATTTCCGGTCGATCGAGCGATAGCGCTGCCTCATATGTCTCGCGAGAATATCCGGGTCCGCTCGGCAGGACTACGTGCCCCCAAGCTTCTCTAAGACCGGGTTTCAAACCGTTATAGATCGCGTCGAATGAAGTAGGAACGCCGTTGCGATGAAGAAATCCAGAGATCGCTTCCATCGTCTCATGGAAAAAGATGTTCCACGTTGCCCCTTCGGTGATCGAGGCGAAGTCTTCTCCAAGATCTATCGAGACAATCTCGGCACCAGCCTCGCGTAGCCGCCGAACCGTGTCGTTGAAATGCGCCTCGATGTCAGGCTCAACCAGATCAAGATATTGCGGAGGCGCATAGGCTAACCTGACACCCTTGAGGTCAGACCGATCGGAGCGTGCGGTCGCTTCAGCCTTCGTGACGATTTGATCGATCAGGGCGCAGTCTTCGACGTTGCTCGCAAGCACGCCTGTTGTATCGAGGGTATGAGAGATCGGGGCAACCCCATTACCTGGCCACCGCCCCGTCGTCGGCTTGAAGCCGACCACGCCACACAGCGACGCAGGCACTCGGATCGAACCTACCGTATCGCCCCCTAGGGCCGCGGGCACGATTCGAGCCGCCACGGACGCGCCAGCCCCGCTGGAGGAACCCCCAGAGACATGATTGCGGTTATGCGGATTTTTCACCTGACCATAGGGGCTGTTGTTGCCGGTCAAGCCGTAGGACATCTCAACGAGGTTATTTTTGCCAAAGATGATGCCGCCAGCATCCTTGATCGCGCCAACGACCTCGGCGTTCTTTTCCGGCACGAAACCTTCCAGATTCCGCACCCCAAGCGTCGTTCGCAGTCCTTGAGTCAGATAGCTGTCCTTGACCGCCAACGGAACGCCGAGAAGGGGAGCAGTGGAACCAGCGGCGCGGGCCTTGTCCGCATTTCTGGCCGCCGCCAGCACAGCGCCCTCATCTATCGTGATGAACGCATTTAGATCGGAGTGCGTCCGGGCGCGCTGGAGGAGCGCGGCCGTATAGGACTCCGACGAGATGTCGCCATCACGAATGGCAGCAGCCGCCGCGACGATGCCAAGCCCGGTGAGCCCTTCCGCTTCCGGCTCAGAGGCTGTTCTAACGAATACTTCGTTCTCGTGCATGATAACCTCACTTTGGCCCAGGACGGCCAACGTGCCGTTGGCCGTCACGTTCAGGGCCGCGCAGTTGTCAACTGCGCGGCAGCGCGTCGGAGAGCGATCCTCAGTGCGTGTGAGGAGCCGCCGTGTCGGGGACGGTGAACGTATGCGTCACCTCCTGCCCGGGGATCACGTTGTGATTGGCGTCGACCAACCGGATATTCACCTTGTGCGGGCCGGGCGGGAAATTGGCTATATCGACGGTGTTGTTGTCGCTCGCGTCTGCCCACCACCACGGCAGGTCATCGACGATAACGTGGAGATGCCCGATGCGTGGAGACACGTCGACGGCGCCGGCTCCGAACACCGGTACGATGCGCAGGTTCTCCACCCGGTACTGGGCCCAGTAGACACCCTGGGCAATCCCTTCGGGAAGCGGGGGGTCGACGATCAGCTTAGGCGCGGGCTCGTTCTCGACGGCGACATAGGGTGAAGGGCCGCGGATCTCCCGCGCGCTCTGGGCGAATGCGCCGGTTGCGAGCACAGTAGCGGCGGTGGCGGCGGCAAGGGTCTTGATGAGCAGGATCATTTCAATCGTTCCTTTGGTTCAGAGAGATCCATCTCATGCCGGACATCAACATGAGTCCGGCAAGCGAAAGACCGAATAGCCATGTCGCGGGATGCTCTCTTTCAGACTGTGAGCGAACGATCCCAGTTCATGCCTCGGTCTCACGGCTCGCTCTCGGTCCGAACCGTTGGGCGAGACTGACGCATGCTCGTATCTTGAATGTGTTCGGATGCCCGCAAACTGTATCGCTATGTAGGAGCAGGGGCGATCCAACACCATCGAGCACTGCGGCCGGAGTCTCCTCTCGTCGCCGACCTTAGGCTCCAACCATCTCCCTTTCACGCGCCTCGATCCCGACTGGATCTGGCGACTGCTCGGCCAGAAACTTCTCGGCTTCAAGGGCCGCCATGCAACCCATGCCGGCGGCGCTGATCGCCTGACGGAATATCGGGTCGATGACATCGCCGGCGGCCAGCACCCCGGGGACGGTTGTTTTCGTCGACCACGAGCCGACCTTGATGTAGCCGTCCGCATCCATGTCGAGCTGGCCGCGAAACAACGCGGTTGCAGGATCGTGTCCGATCGCGACGAAAAGGCCGTGCGTGGACAGCTCCGTCACGTCGCCCGTCTTCACGTTGCGGATCCGAACGCCGGTCACCGACTTCCTCGGCTCGTGCTCGCCAATGACCTCGTCGATGACGTGGTTCCAGACGACTTCGACATTCGGCTTCGCTAGGAGACGGTCCTGTAGGATCGACTCCGCGCGGAAATCATCGCGGCGATGAACGACCGTGACCTTGGAGGCAAGGTTCGACAGGTAGAGCGCTTCCTGCACGGCTGTGTTACCGCCGCCGACAACGACCACTTCCTTGTTTCGGTAGAAAAAGCCGTCACAGGTCGCGCAAGCCGAGACGCCGAAACCATTGAATGTCTTCTCAGAGGGAAGACCAAGCCAGCGGGCCTGGGCTCCCGTCGCGATGATGAGTGCATCGGCGATGTACGTGTCGCCGGAGTCGCCCTTGAGACGGAACGGGCGCTCGGAGAGATCGACGGAGGTGATGATATCGTACACCACCTCGGTGCCGACATTCTCCGCCTGCTGCCGCATCTGCTCCATGAGCCACGGGCCTTGAACGGGTTCGGCAAAGCCGGGGTAGTTCTCGACATCCGTCGTGATGGTGAGCTGGCCGCCCGCCTGCAGTCCGGTCACAAGGAGCGGTTTCAGGTTGGCCCGGGCAGCGTAGATGGCGGCGGTATAGCCGGCCGGTCCGGCCCCGATGATCAGGACCCTGGCGTGATGCGTGTTCATGAGGTGATCTCCTTCTGCGCAACGGTCCGGGATCAGCCGTGACGCAGTCTCGGGGTTCATTGGTCGTATTGCCGGCGCGCGACTACCTCGATTTCGTTGCGGGTAATGCCGACATCCTCAAGCAAGTGATCGTTCAATTGCGTGAACGCGCGAAGGGTCCGGCGATAGCGCTGATGGGCGCGGATCTTAGACAGAACATAGGTCAAATACATGGGACGTTCCTTTCGTTGAACCGACCGGCAAGGCCGATCTGGGAATGGTGGTTTCTTTCACTGCAATATGCGGGCGGAGGCGGGGCGTCGCCCTCTTTTTGGTCAGGCCTTGGTTGAGCGGAGCGCCGCAAGCGAGTCGACGGCAATCCAGAGGGAGAGGGCGAGCAGGCCGATGTCCTTGAGCAGGAACTGACCGGCAGCGACCGAAATCGCCGGAAAGCCGAGCTCCGGCACGGTAACTCCCGGGGTCGTCACCATGAAGCTGAGCGTGGTCGCGAACAGCCCGGCCGAGAGCAAACCGCCGACGAGCGAGTAAACCGGGTTGACGAGCCGTGCCGCGATCAGGGCGCCGATGCCGAGTTCGAGGAAGCCGAGAAGGCTTGAGAAGTCCCTTACGCTGAAGAGCGAATAGGTCCAGCTCAACAACGGACTGTTGCCGACCAGGCCGATCAGCCCTTCCGCTTCATAAGCGGTGAACTTCATACCGCCGAACCAGCCATAGATCACGACCAGCGATATATAGAGCCCAGCCGCACTGACGGTCCGGCCGTGGTGCTCGGCCAGATCGAGGGAAACGGCGCGAGCCTGCGCGCGCGGATGGGACGCGGCGCTGCGGTTAGGAACATGAGGCATTGTCTTCTCCTTGGGTTGTCCGCGGTGGGCGATCCGCCCGGCTGATGCGGATTAAACGATACCGATCAGTATCGAATGACGGAAAAAGTATACCGATCTGTTTCGTTTTGCAAGGGCGAGTTCTGAAAGGATCCCGGCCTTGTTCCTTGGGGAACTCTTGTTCCTCGGGGTTGCGGTGAGCCGGAGGAGGTGCTCGCTGCAGGGAACGCCGCAGAAAGCCCTTGTATTTGCCTCCCGTGACCGCTAAGCAATGATACAGATCTGTGACGTATTGCAAGGACGATAATGCGCCGTTCGGAAATCCGGGACCACCTGCTCGAAACCGCACTGCGGCTGTTCAACCAGCACGGCTATCACGCGACGGGTGTCGACCTGATCATCGCCGAGGCGGGGGTGGCCAAGACGACGCTTTACCGGCACTTCGAAACCAAGGAAGACCTGATCCTGGCCGCGCTTGAAAGGCGCGACGAGGAGGACCGCAATGCTATGCGTGCCTTCGTCGAGCAGCATGCGAGCGATCCGGTCGAGCGCCTTCTGGTGACGTTCGATTTCCTCGAAACTACGGTCCGCGACAAGCAGTTCCGCGGCTGCATCTTCGTGAGCGCTGCGGGGGAGCATAAGGACACGGTCAATGCCGTGTTCCGCGCTGCAGTGATGCACAAGCGCTTGGTAATCGCCTATTTTGAGGAACTCGCCCATGCGGCGCGGTTTGCGGAGCCGAAGCGGATCGCGACCGAGATCAACCTGCTGCACGAGGGCGCGATGGCCGTCGCACAGATGACCCGCATCGCCGAGCCTGCGCGGCAGGCCAAACGCATGGCAGGCCAGTTGCTCGCGGCGGAAGAGCGGTCTCCGTCAGCCCGGGGAGAGGACGCAGGCCGGCGAACGCAAGCCTCCTGAAATCTCCCTCCGGCGCTGCATCGCCACGTCGCATAATGGATTAAAGGACCTGCGCCACTGCCACGGCGCCCCATCCGGCATTCACCTCCGACTGTGGTTGAAGGACCGTTCGGGCAAGTTCAGTATTCCGACGGCTCCAAGGCTGTTTCCGATCCTGACCTGCTGAGAGGAATAAGAAGTGCCCACTAATCGGGAAACACCGGAAATTCGGGGCCTGCGCCGCGAATGACCGCCTGGGGTCGACCTTTGACGTTCGCAAAGGGGCGAAGAACCGGCATTTGCATCCTCACTGCCGAAGCGAGGGTCGCGTCTACCCCGCCGCCGTGGCGGCGCAAATCTCCCAACTCCGGGGACGTCACGCAGGATCGCTTCAGCCCTTGAACGCGACACCGGAGCCGACGACGAAGTCCTTCACTGTGCCGGAGACGATGACGTCTCCTGGCCCGGCGTAATCGAGTAGACGCGAGGCAAGGTGTACGGCGATCCCGCTCAAGTTCGCCGGATGCTTACGATTCACATAGCCGATGTCGGTAAGCTTGGTGGTGTCCGCAACGGCTTCGCGAACTATCTGGATCGGTTCCGGTCAGCGCTGCTGCACCTGGGGAACATAATCGCGCGCCATCTCGACCGAGGCGGGGCGCCCGGCGAGGAAGAGCTCCCCGACGCGCGGCGCAGTCCTGGCAATGACCTTGCCCGCCTTCATGACGAACAGGCGGTTCGGCTTCAGCCTCAACGCCTCGGTGACGTCGCCCGCCTGCAGCACGACGAGATCTGCCTTGCAGCCGACGTCGAGGCCGTAGCCCGCGAGCCCCATGGTCTTCGCTGAATTGACGGTGATCGCGTCGAAGATCTTGCGCTTATCTTCGACGCCGGCCATCTGCGCGACATGGATTGCCATATGGGCGACCTCCAGCATGTCACCCGAGCCCATCGAGTACCAAGGATCCATGACGCAGTCATGCCCGAAGGAGACGTTGAGGCCGGCCGCCATGAGCTCCCGAACCCGCGTCATGCCGCGGCGTTTCGGATAGGTGTCATGCCGGCCCTGCAGCATGATGTTGATCAGCGGATTGGGGATCACATTGATCTCCGCCTCAGCCATTAGCGGGATGAGCTTCGAGACGTAGTAATTATCCATGGAATGCATTGAGGTGAGATGCGAACCTGCCACGCGCCCCTTGAGGCCGAAACGTACCGTCTGGGCCGCCAGCGTTTCGATGTGGCGCGACATCGGATCGTCGGTTTCGTCACAGTGCATGTCGACCGGCACGCCACGGTCGGCGGCGATCCGGCACAACGCCTCGACTGAGCGGGCGCCGTCTTCCATTGTCCGCTCGAAGTGCGGAATGCCGCCGACGATGCCGACGCCCATGTCGAGCGCACGCTCGAGCGAGGCGACGCCGTCGGGCGCGCGGTAATAGCCGTCCTGGGGGAAGGCGACGAGCTGCAGCTCGATGTAGGGAGCGACCTTTTCCTTGACCTCGAGCAGCGCTTCGGCCGTAACCAAGCGCGGATCGGAGGTGTCCACATGGCTGCGAATGTAGAGAAGGCCCTGGGTGACGGCGAGGTCGCAATAGCGCAGGGCCCGTTCGATGAGGGCTTCCTTCGTCAGTAGTGGGCGCAACTCGCCCCAGAGCGCGATACCCTCAAGCAGCGTCCCAGAGACGTTCATCCGCGGCATGCCGAGCGATAGCGTTGCGTCCATATGGAAATGCGGATCGCAGAAGGGCGGGCTGACGAGCCGGCCGGTCGCGTCGATCGTCTCGCCGGGGGTCGCGGCGATGGATTTCTCGATGGCTGCGATCTTGCCGCCGGTGATGCCGATATCGAAGCTTTCGCGGCCGTCCGGAAGATTCGCGTTGCGGATGATCAGGTCGAACATGGGTGAGGCTTTCCGGGTTTCGCTCAGCGCTCGCCGCGCCGGTAGGGTTGCATCAGGGCCTGCGGGACGCGGGCGCGCCGCGCCATCAGTGCCAGCGCCGCGATCGACAATAGATAGGGGATCATCAGGAAGATCTGGTACGGGACAACTCCGTTCAGCACCGTCTGTAGTCGAAGTTGAAAGCCGTCGAACAAGGCGAACAGCAACGCGCCGATCAGAGCGCGTCCGGGCCGCCAGGAGGCGAAAACGACGAGCGCAATGCAGATCCAGCCGCGTCCTTGCACCATCGTCGGGAAGAAGCTGTTGAAGGCCGAGAGCGTCAGGAAGGCGCCGGCGACACCCATTAGCGCGCTGCCGGCGATGACGGCGCCGTAGCGCATCGTCATCGGGTTGATCCCCTGTGACTCGGCGGCATGCGGATTTTCCCCCGCCATACGGATTGCCAGCCCAAGCGGGGTGCGGAAGAGCACGTAGCCGAGCACCAGCGCGAGCATGATCGCCACATAGGTCGGCGGCGTCTGCGTGAAGAGCGCCGGACCGATGAATGGGAGAGAGGAAAGCGCCGGCACGACAATCGGCTGGAAGGGATCGATCGTGGGCGGCGTGCCTGCCACCGGCACCAGCAGCCGGAAGACGTAATAGCTGAAGCTCGAAGCGAAAAGCGTGACGCCGAGGCCGGAAACATGCTGAGACAGACCGAGCGTGACGGTCAGCGCCGCATGCAGCAGGCCGAAGACTCCGCCGGAGAGGGCCGCGACCAGCAGGCCGGTCCACAGATCGGCGCCATTATAGACGGCGAGCCAGCCGATCATCGCGCCGAAGGTCATGATGCCCTCTATGCCGAGATTGAGGACGCCCGAGCGCTCACACAAGAGCGCGCCAAGCGTGCCGAGGATCAGCGGCGTGGCGATGCGCAAGACGGCAGCCCAGAGACCTGCTGAAGCGAAGATGTCGATCACGACGTTCATCGGCGAATCCTGTACTGGGTGAAGAAGACACCGACCAGCATGCTGATAAGCGACAGCGCCACCGTGACATCGGCTATATAGGAGGGGATACCCATGCTGCGGCTCATCCCGTCGGCCCCCACGAACATGATCGCAGTGAAGAGGGCTGCCAGCACCACGCCTAGCGGATGAAGATTGGCGAGCATGGCGACGACAATGCCGGAGTAGCCGTAGCCCGGCGAGAGATCCTTCGTCACGTAGCCTTGTACGCCCATGACCTCGAGAGCCCCAGCAAGTCCGGCGAGCCCGCCCGAAATGCAGGCCACCTTCACCAGGGTCCGGCCGAGCGGTACGCCCGCGAAGACCGCCCCGGTAGGATTGAGACCGGCTGCACGCGACTGCATGCCGAATACAGTGCGCGACTGCAGGAGGTGGACGGCGGCGGCGAGTGCGAGCGCGATCACAAGGCCGATATGCAGGCGGGATCGGGCGAGAAGCTTCGGCAGGATGGCGGCGTCGGCGACCGGTTGGGACTGCGGCCAGCCGAAAGCCATCGGGTCCTTCAGCACGCCGTCGATCAGCATGGAGACGAAGAGCACTGCGACGAAATTGAGGAGAAGCGTGGTCACCACTTCGTCGACGGAAAAACGCAGCCGCAGCCACAGCGGCACGAGCAGCAACACAATGCCAGCCGCCGCAGCCACGACCAAGAGCAATGGAATCTGCACGGCCGGGGCAAGGCCGCCGAGGAGATGCGAACTGGCTGCGGCGACCGCGATCGCACCGAGATAAAACTGACCCTCACCGCCGATGTTCCAGAGCCGCGCCCGGAACGCGACGGCCGCGGCGAGGCCGGTCAGAATGAGCGGACTCGCGCGCGTCAGGGTCTCCGTCGCCGAAAGCCGTGACCCGAAAGCGCCGACGAGAATGCGCCAATAGGCTTCCATGACGGGCGCGCCGGCAATGGCGATGAGGACGCCCGACAGAGCCAGCGCACAGAGAACGGCAAGGACGGGCGTCGCGATCACCAGTGCGACCGAACGATGTTCGCGTCGTTCAAAGCGCATGGGAAATCTCGTGCTCCTCGCTCCATTCGCCGGCCATCATCAGGCCGAGTTTCGTGGAGTTGACCTTGTCCGCCGCGACCGCAGGCGAAAGCCGGCCGTTGACGATGGCGTGAATGCGGTCGGCGAGCGCCATGACTTCCTCCAGGTCCTCGGAGACCAGGAGCACCGCGGTCCCGTCGCGTCTTGCTTGGAGCAGGCGGTCGTGCACCGCGGCGACCGCCCCCTCGTCGAGACCTCGCGCCGGCTGCGCCGCCAGCAGGATGCGCGGGCGGTCGATCAGATTGCGGCCGAGGATGAGTTTCTGCATGTTGCCGCCCGAAAGCACGCGGGTGCGCGTCGAAGGCTTGCCTCCGCGCACATCGAAGGCATCGATGATCTTGCGGGCGAATGCCTGGCCTGCCGACCTGTCGACGAGACCATGGCGCGAAAACCATGGAAGGCGCTCGAGCACCGCGTTCTCCCATATGGCCATTTCGCCGATCACACCTTCCTTGTTGCGGTCTTCCGGAATGCGGCCGATCCCTGCCTGGACTGCGTCTTGCACCGACAGGTCGCCGACAGGCTCGCCGAACAATACGAGGTCGCCCGTGTCGCGCCGGACCGTACCTGACAGCAGATGCGCCAGTGTCGCCTGGCCGTTGCCGGATACACCGATGACGCCGAGGATCTCGCCGGCGCGTAGGCTGAAATTGATCGATTTCAACCGCTCCACTCCGTCGATACTGACGCTGACGTCAGTGACCCTGAGCACGACATCCCCGGGCGTCGACGGCTCGCGCACCGGCCGGGCGACCTTGCGGCCGATCATCAGTTCGGCAAGCTCGGCCTTGTTCGTCTCCTTCGCCAGACGCTCGGCGACCTTGCGGCCGCCGCGTAACACGATGATCCTGTCGGCGGCGGCCATGACCTCGTCGAGCTTGTGCGAGATGAAGATCAACGAAAGGCCCTCGCGCGCCATGCCCTTCAGCGTGCGGAAAAGCCGCTCGGCCTCCAGATTGGTCAGTACAGCCGTCGGCTCGTCGAGCACCAGGATGCGCGCATCATTGTAGAGTGCCTTCAGGATCTCGACGCGTTGCTGTTCGCCGACCGAGAGGTCGCCAAGGCGCGCGTCCGGGTCCACGATCAGGCCGAACCGCGTGCTGATGCCCTCAAGCTTCTGTCGCGCCGCGTCCGTGTCGGATCGAAGGCGCCATAGGCGTTCTGTGCCGGCCATGACGTTTTCCAGCACCGTCAGGTTGGCGGCGAGCGAGAAATGCTGGTGAACCATGCCGATGCCGGCGCGGATCGCAGCGCGCGGCTTGCCGGGTGGCAATTCCTGTCCGTCGATCAGCACTTTGCCACTGTCCGGCACATAATGGCCGAACAGGATGCTCATCAGTGTGGTTTTGCCGGCGCCGTTTTCCCCGAGGAGGGCGACGATCTCACCTCTTCCAAGGCTCAACGAGATGTCGTCATTGGCCAGATTGTCGCCGAAGCGCTTACTGACGCCCGAGATGTCGAGAACGGCGTTGGTCATTGCATAAGTCCCGCGACGGCAAAGCGATGCTGCCAGCGGCCTTGCCTTTCGAGACGTGCCGCAAGGCTGAGGAGGAGGCGATCGCCCCCCATCGGCGCCGTGATCTGCACCGGCAGCGGCAATCCATCGCGATCAACGCCGAAGGGAAGCGTGAGCGCCGGAAAACCGGTGATGTTGGCGAGCGCGGCAAGCGGCGCAAAGGCCGTCATGCGCCGGATCTGCAGGTCGATGTCGTCGTGGTCGAACGGGAAGGCGCCGATCGGCAGGGGTGCCGACGCAAGCATCGGAGTCAAGATGCAGTCCACCTGGCCGAAGAGGCACCAGATCGCATGGCTTGCACGGACGGCGGCCTCGAGCGTGGCCCAAAGGGCGGTCGCCTCGAGCCGCGATCCATGGCTGACAAAAGCTTGCGTCAGCCGTTCGGCACGCCCGGCATCGAGACCAGCGGAGCCGACGAAACTGGCAAGGTTGACGGCGATGATGTCACGCAGCGCTTGGCCGCTCGCGCCGACGGCTGCGGCAAAGGCGCGCCAATGCATCGAGACGACGCTGTGGCCTTCCGCCTCAAGCACGCGGGCAGCCGCTTCGACGGCCTCGCTGCGTGCCGGATCGGTCGGGTAGTCCTCGCCGGTCTCGGCGAGAAGGCCGACACGCAGGGGGCCGGACGGGGCGGGCGCAAGCGAAGGATCGGCAAACGGTCCCCGGGCGTGCCCGGCCGCGGCGTCGAAGATTTCTGCAAGATCGCGGGCGGAGCGGCATAGCGCCAGTTCGCTGGCAATGCCGCCGAGATGATTACCGAAGGACGGCCCCGCCGGTATGGCACCGCGAGTGGCCTTAAGACCGAAGAGGCCGCAGCAGGCCGCGGGCACGCGAATCGATCCGCCGGCGTCGGTCGCATGGGCGATCGCCACGATGCCGGCCGCAACGGCGGCCGCGGCCCCGCCGGAGGAACCGCCAGGCGTTCGGGCGGCATCAAGGGGATTGCGGCAGACGGGGCCTGTCGCCGGCTCGCTTGCCAGCGCCAGGCCCATTTCCGGAACCGTGGTCAGCCCGAAGAAGCAAAGACCGGCGGCACGAAACCGGGCCGCCAGCGCGCTGTCATCCGCCACGGCAGGACTGCGATCGAGTAGGTTCGAGCCGGCGGCAACCGGAAGCCCGGCGAAGGGACCGCCGAGGTCCTTGGCGAGACTCGGAACACCGAGAAACGGCGCAATGTGCCTGCCGCTAGGCGCCTGGCGCAGGCGGATGTCGGCATGTTCCGCCGCCGCCCGTCCGAGCGTTGGGTCGAGATGGGCGATAGCACCTATTTTTTCCCACCGGCCGGCCGCAGCCAGGGATGCTTCCATGGCTTCGCCAGCGGTGAGGCGGCCCTCTCGGATCGCCTTTGCCAGAGAGGTTGCATCGCCGGCCATCGTCAAGCCGGTTACTTCGGCTCGTCCGTGATGCGCGGAACCTCGAAGGCGCCGGATTTGATCTCGGCACGTTTGGCTTCCATGGCCGATTCGGCCTCCGCCGGGGCTACGCCCTTCACATAGGCCACGTCACTGCCGCCTTCCCTGAGTAGGCCGAAGGCGGTGTAGTCCTTGCCGACCGGCTTGCCGGCGGCCACGTCGGCGATCGCGGCGCTGAGGATTGGGCGGAAGCCCCACAGAGCATTGGCGAAGACCGTATCGGGATAGCGCGGCGTGTAGTCGATCAGCGAGCCCACGGACTTGATGTTGCGTTCCTTGGCCGCGTCAGCCGTGCCGATGCGCTCGCCGAAGAGGATGTCGGCGCCGGCGTCAATCTGGGCGAGGCCGGCTTCACGCGCCTTCGGGGGGTCGAAGAAGGTGCCAATGAAGGTGACAAGGTGCTTGGCGTTCGGATTGACGGCCTTCACGCCTGCGGCGAAGGCATTGATCAGCATGTTGACTTCGGGGATGGGCATGGCGCCGACGGAGCCGACGACGTTCGACTTCGTCATCTTGCCGGCGAGCATGCCGGCCAGATAGGCGCCGTCATGGTTCCAAGTGCCGAAAACGCCGAAGTTGTCGCCGGATTCCTTGCCGCTCGAACCGAGGACGAAGGAGGTCTCCGGATAGTCGACGGCCACTTCGCGGGCCTGTTTCTCGACGGCATAGGCTTCACCGATGATGAGTTTTGCGCCCTGTTCGGCATATTCGCGCATAGCGCGGGGATAGTCCGTGCCCGAAACGCCCTCGGAGAAGACATATTCGATCACGCCTTCGGCGGCCGCATCCTGCAGTGCCTTATGCAAGACCGAATTCCAGGCGTTCTCGACCGGGGAGGCGTGGATACCAGCCACCTTTATCGGCGCGCTGGCGCGGACGGCCGGCGCGAAAGCGCTCACGCCTAGCGCCAAGCCCGACGCAAGCACATTGCGCCGGCTCATCATCAGATCTCTCGTCATGGATGCTGCTCCCCTTTTTTACCAATTGGTATAATTTTTATTGTGTCTAAAGTTTTGTCAAGCGGCGCGACTGACTAAAAATGCGGCAGCGAGCGACGTGTCCGGCATCTCGCGGAATTTGGATGTCGATACTTGCCTGTATCGGTCGTGAGCGGCGGCCTGAGGATATTGTAAGTGAGCAAGACGGAAATGTCATTTGAGGAGCCACTTCGTTCATTGCCGGTGGACGCCTGCTTCTCGGAGGCGATCAGAGCTCGCCTCACGTCACCTCTAGCGTTCGAACGGTTCGCCGAGCGATGCGACGCCATTCAACTTCAGCAGGCGCCGGTCTGCCGAAATGATGCCGAGTACGATGATCGTGACGAGATAGGGCAGGCTCGCAAGCACTTGTGATGGAACATCGAGTCCGGTCGCCTGGGCTGCGAGGCCCATGAGCGATACGGCCCCGAACAGGCATGCCCCCAGGAAGATCCGGCCGGTGAGCCATGTCCCGAAGACGACGAGTGCAATTGCGATCCAGCCGCGCCCGGCAATCATCCCGTCGGCCCAAAGAGGCGTGTAGACAACGGCCGCATAGGCTCCGGCAAAGCCCGCCATCGTTCCGCCAAAGGCAACGGCGGCGAAGCGTATGGCAGTGACCGAATAGCCGATGGCGTGAGCCGCTTTCGGGTTCTCGCCGGTCGCGCGGAGGACGAGGCCGACCTTCGTGTAGGCAAACATCACCCAGATGGCGAGGGTCGCGGCAAGGGACAGCCAGACGACAATGTCCTGAGTGAACAGGCGGCCGACCAGCGGGATTTCCGAAAGCCATGGCAATGCAAGCCTGGGAAGCCCCTTGACCGTGAGGCTTTCATAGGTCTTCCCGAACAGCGCCGAGAGACCCTGGCCGAGGATACCTATGGCAAGGCCTGTCGCCACCTGGTTCGCGCGAAATCCGAGCGCGATGAGAGCAAAAACGAGAGAGAGGACGGCACTGCCAAGACCTGCGGCGACGAAACCCAGGAGGTGCCCCCCGCCATGATAGACGACAATGAAGGCGAGCACCGCGCCGAACGCCATCAAGCCCTCGACGCCGAGGTTGAGAACCCCGGCCCGCTCAACTACCAGCTCTCCGAGAGCAGCAAGCAGAAACGGTGTCGCAGCCGCGAGCATTCCGGCGAGAATGAACTCGATGGCGTTCATGGCTGGCTCCGGTAGATGGGACGGTGCCATTCGAGACGGTATCGCACGAAGGCGATTGCGATGAGATAGGCGAGCAGCAGGCTGCCCTGAAAGACGCGGACCGCGGCGATCGGCAGATTTGCCGACACCATGGCATTATCCCCCCCGATGTAGAGGGCCGCCATGAACAGAGCGGAAGCAATGATGCCGATCGGATGCAGGCCGCCGAGATAGGCAACGATAATGGCTGCATAACCATAACCAGTCGAGATCGAGCGCTGCAACTGGCCGAGGGGACCGGCAACCTCGGCTGCACCAGCGAGGCCGGCGGCGCCGCCGCCGATGAGAAGGGAAAGCCAGATCGCCCAGCCTTCGCTGAACCCGGCGTAGCCGGCGGCACGTGGCGCAAGGCCGCCAACCTGGAGCTTGTAGCCGAGGAAGCTCTTCTGCATGAAGAGCCATGCCGCAATCGACAGGGCGAGTGTCAGGGGAAGCGAGACGTTGACACGGGTGCCTGCGATCAGAACCGGCACCATTGCATCATACTGGAACATCACCGACTGGGGGAAATTGAAGCCGTTGGGATCCTTCCAGGGGCCGAGGAGCAGGTAGTTGAGAAGCTGCGCGGCAACGAGGCTCAGCATCAGGGATACGAGGATTTCGTTTGCATTGAGCCTCACGCGCCAGATGGCCGTGATGGATGCCCAGAGGACGCCGCCGAGGACACCCAGCAACAGCATCATCGGCCAGATCCACTGGCCTGTCGCCTGCGGAAACCAGATGGGAATGGCCGAGGCGAAAATCGCGCCCAGGATGAACTGGCCCTCGGCGCCGATGTTGAAGACCTTCGTGCGAAAGCCGATCGCGAGCCCCTGTGCGATGAGGAGGAGGGGGCCCGTCTTCAGCAGCACCTCCGAGAAGGACGCCCAGGACAGGAACGGCTCGAAAAGCATGGCATAGACGACGGCGACGGGATCGCGGCCCATCAGGACGTAGAGCCCGATATTGAGGACGGTCGCCACGGCCAGGGCGACGGGAGGCGCAAGCAGTGTCGCGGCAAGCGAGGCGCGCTCGCGGCGGACGAGAGTGGGAAGGAAGGCCGCGGAGAAAGCGCTCATGCCAGGACCTTGGGGGCTGCAGCAGTATGTGCGCCGATCATGTGTCGTCCTATATCCTCGGGTCGCGTGTCCCGTGTCTCGAGCGGCGGGCTTAGTGTGCCGTGGTGCAGCACCTGGATGGAATCGCAGAGTTCGAAAAGCTCCTCGAGTTCTTCCGAAATGACGAGGATAGCCATGCCCTCATTGCGCAGCGCGACAAGCCGCCTGCGGATGGCGGACGCGGCGCCGACGTCGACGCCCCAGGTCGGCTGCGCCACGAAGAGCAGTTTCGGAGAGAGCATAATCTCGCGGCCGACGATGAATTTCTGCAGATTGCCCCCGGAAAGCGCGCCCGCTTCCGTCTCCGGGCCGGGCGTGCGGACATCGTATTGACGGATGCACTCGTTGGTAAACGCCTTCGCCCTCGCCTTGTCGACGAGACCGTACCTGAGAAGGCCGAGCGGATGTGCCGTCAGCAGGCTGTTGAGGACGAGCGACATTTCGGGCACGGCGCCCCGTCCAAGTCGGTCCTCGGGCACGAAGGCAAATCCAAGCTTCCGGCGGGCGGCGGCACCGAGCGTGCCCACGTCCTTTCCCATCATGTGGATCCGGTCGCGCTTTTCCCGCGGCAGCACCATTTCGCCGGATATCAGCGCGGCAAGCTCGCTTTGTCCGTTGCCCGAAATCCCCGCTATTCCGAGGATCTCGCCGGCACGCACCGTGAGGCTGATCCCGGAGAGCGCCACGGCAAAGGGGTCTTCCGGCCGATGGTCGAGGCCGATGATCTCCAGCCGCTTTTCCCTTCCAGACTGCGATACGGCCGGCATCGACTCCGGCATGTCGCGGCCGATCATCAGGCGGGCAAGGTCATGGGCATCGTGTTCGCGTGGGTCTATATGTCCCGTGACGCGACCGTCGCGCAGGATGGTCGACTTATCGCAGATGGCCCGAATTTCCTCCAGCTTGTGGGAAATGAACAGGATGGAAACGCCGCCGTCGCGCAGCCGCCGCAAGGTGTCGAAGAGCTTGTCGACCGACTGCGGCGGCAGGACTGAGGTTGGTTCGTCGAGGATCAAGAGCCTCGGCTTGGTCATCAGGCATCGGATGATCTCCACCCGCTGCCGCTCGCCCACCGAAAGCGCGTGCACAGGGGCGAGCGGATC
Organism: Sinorhizobium alkalisoli; assembly: GCF_008932245.1. Classification (NCBI taxonomy): domain Bacteria; kingdom Pseudomonadati; phylum Pseudomonadota; class Alphaproteobacteria; order Hyphomicrobiales; family Rhizobiaceae; genus Sinorhizobium; species Sinorhizobium alkalisoli. The sequence continues at coordinate 1,096,481 of NZ_CP034910.1, forward strand.
GACTTCGAGGCCGAAGTCACGCCCAAGCGCCCGGATGCGTTCCGTGAGATCGGCTTTCCGGCCCGGTACAACCAGTCGAATGTTCTCCACGACCGTCAGCGTTTCGAAGAGCGAGAAGTGCTGGAAGACCATGCTGATGCCCTTGCGCCTCGCCTCGGCGGGCGAGGCAAGGTTCAAGGGCTCTCCGTCCCAGACGATGCTTCCCTCGTCTGGCTGCTCGACGCCGTAGATCAGCTTCATCAGCGTCGATTTGCCCGCCCCGTTTTCACCGAGCACCGCATGAATCGACTGTGGGGCTACGTCCAAGTCGATGCCTTGATTGGCATGGATCTGGCCGTAGCTCTTGGAAATGCCGCGAAGCGACAGGAGCGGGGAGGTCATGGCTCACTTCGGCAGAGGCGTGGTGACACCTTTCACGTGCCAGTCCATCGCGACGATCTCGCCATCACTGAGCGTTGCACCGGAGGCGACGCCTTCGCTGCCGTCGGCCTTGGCGATCGGCCCGGCGAAGGGCGAGAAGCTGCCGTCGGCGATCTTCGCTTCGATTTCCTTGATTTTCGTCATGACCTCAGCTGGTACGTCCGTGCTCCAATCAACGACTTTTACGACTTCATCGGTGACGCCGAGGAAGGCATTCGCACCTTCGAAGGTGCCCGCAATGTGGGCGTCAACCGAGGCCTTGAAGAACGGCGACCAGTCCGTCGCGACACAGCCGAGATAGGTCTTCGGAGCGTAGCTCTTCATGGAAGAGTTGAGATTGAACGCGTAGATGCCGGCCTCCTCACAGGCCGAGATGACGGAAGGCGTGTCCTGCGCGTTGGAAAAGATCACGTCGCATTTCTGGGCCATCAGAGCCTTGGCGGCCTCCTGCTCCTTGGCCGGATCGAACCACGAGTTCACCCAGACGACCGCCACCTCGATATCGGGTCTCACAGCTTGCGCACCGAGCGTGAAGGCGTTGACGGAGGTGATCAGCTCTGGAATCGCAAAGGCGGAGACCGAGCCAAGCTTGCCGGTCTTGGAGAGCGCCGCGGCCGCCATGCCGAGCAGGTAGGTCCCCTGGAAGTATTTCGCCGCGAAGGGCGAGAAGTTCGGCGCCACCTGGAAGCCGGACGCATGCAGCACGGTGACGCTAGGATCGCGACGGGCGATCTGCAGTGCGCCGTTCTGATAGCCGAAGGAGCCGGCGATCAGGAACTTGTTTCCGTCTGCAACTGTCTTGTTCATGATCCGGTCGGCGTCCGGCCCTTCGGCGATGTTCTCGATGACGGTGACCTTCACCCTGTCGCCATAGGCGGCCTTGACCGGCTCGAGGCCCGCGGCAAGCGCGCGGCCCCAGCCGACGTCGCCGACCGGCGAGGGGATCACAAGGGTGATTCCGAGCGGTTCGTCGGCGGCAAAGGCGGCTCGGCTGCCGAGCGCGCCGGCGAGGCCGGTGGCGGCGATTCCCTTCATTAATGTCCTGCGGGTGAGATTTGTCAGCATGTCGGTTCCCCTGTTTTGTGTCTCAGAATTCCACTGCCGCGAGAGCAGCCTCGGCCTCGGTGAAGAGCCGCGCCTCATCGAGCCCGATGAACTCGCCCTTCGCCCAGACGATGCGGCCGTTGATCATCGTCATGTCGGTCGGCATGCCGACGCCCACCTTGGCGATCAGGCTCAATGGATCGTGCCGTGTGCCGACGTAGTCCATGCGTCGCGTATCGATCGCGAAAAGGTCGGCGGCCATGCCGGGGGCAAGCCGGCCGATGTCGCGGCGGCCGAGGAGGGCAGCACCGCCAGCCGTGGCATAGCCGAGGAAATCGACCGGGGGCGGAACGGGATGCGCGCGACTCGACGCCGTCAGGCACTGCAGCATGTAGGCGGAGTGCACGCAATGCATCAGGTTTGAATTGTCGTTCGAGGCAGCTCCGTCGCAGCCGAGACCCACCCGGAGACCGAAGGCCGACATGGCAGGAATATCCGTCACCTCGGCGCCGACGAGGTAGACCGGTTCGGGGCAGTGAGAAACACCCGTGCCACTTGCTGCCATCGTTTGAAGTTCGTGGTGGGTCAGTTCCCAGCAATGGGCGTAGAAGGTATCGGGGCCGGCAAAACCGAGCTCGGCGCAGTAGTCCACCGTCCGCATGCCGTGTCGCGCCTCGATGACCGGGCTCTCGCCTTCGCCCACATGCGTGTGCAACTGCACGCCGCGATCGCGCGCCAGCGCCGCCGACTCCACGAAGGTCTCGCGGTAGCAGTTGACCGGCTGGCAGGGCGCGACCACGACCTGCCGCATGCTGAAAGGGCTGGCATTGTGATAGGTGTCGATCAGCCGCGCGCAATCGGCGATGAATTCGTCGGTCGTTTCCAGCATGGCGTCCGGGATGGTCGAGCCTTCGGACTTCGGCAGCGTGTTGCCGCCGCGGCCTGCATGAAACCGCATGCCGAAAAGATCGGCAGCTTCGAATTGCCGGTCGATCAGCCGTTTGCCGGCGTGCCGGGGGAAGCAATACTGATGGTCGAACGCCGTCGTGCAGCCGTGTTTGATCAACTCGGCCATTGCTGTCAGCGAGGCATGATAGAAGCAGTCCTCGGTCAGCCGCGAGAAGATCGGATAGATACGGTCAAGCCATTCGATGACCGACAGCTTCGTCCAATCGAGATCCGCGCGGTTGCGCACGAAGCACTGGAAGAAGTGGTGATGCGTGTTGACGAGGCCGGGATATACGAACCAGCCGGTGGCGTCGTGCGTGATCGTCCCGGCTGGCAATTCTTCCTTTTGAAGGTCTTCGCGGATTGCCACTATCGCAGGACCATTCGTCAGCAAATCGACGTTGCGGTAGACGGTCGGGCCGTTGCCCTCGTCCGCGATGACCGTCGCACAGTTCCGTAGCAGATGGCCGCCCACCTACGCCTCCCCCGCCTCGACATAAGGTTCAGGCCTGAGCTCATGCAGCCGGTGAATGCCAGGCATCTCGATGAAGTGTTCGATGCCGCGGATTGCGCGGGACCAGAGCCTGATGGCGGGATAAGGATCGAGCGGAACACCACCGTCGGGCGCGAGTGCGACGTAGGGAAAGCAGGCGATATCGGCAACGGTCGGCCGATCAGTCGCGAGGAACCGCATGCCGCGCAGGCCCTGCTCGACCAGGCCAGCCTCGAGCTCGCGAAGCGCCGCAATGCCCTGCGCTTGAAGTTTGGCGATGTCCCCCGGACGCAGCAGCATTTCATGAAGCCGCGCGCCTCCAAGGCTCGCCGTCAGCCGGTGCGAGAACGAAAGCCACTGCTGGACGCGCGCGCTTTCCTCCGGTGAGCCGTTGCCGAGCCATTCCGGCCCCGCCTGTGCGGCTAGGTAGACGAGCATGGCGGCGGATTCGGTAAGGATGAGATCGCCCTCGTCAAGGATCGGGATGGAACCCGCCGGATTGAGCGCCATGAGCTCAGGGCCGCGATGCTCGGCGCCGGGATGGAAGTCCACCGGCCGGATTTCCAGCTTCACGCCGATGAGTGCTGCCATCAGGCGCACCTTGTAGCAGCTGGGCGAAAGGACGTAATCGTAGAGCTTCATTGTGCCACCAGCTGTGCGCCATATCTGTAGTTGTGGCGTTTCAGCCAGCGCCGGTAGGCGACCGACGTCAAGTCGGCTCTCGTGGGGATTTCCATCCCTGGGTCGAGAGGCAGGAGCCGGGGGATCTGGTTTTCGAGAATCGACCGGTCCTGCAGGAAGATGGTCTGCTGGAAGTGGATGAGGTCGGTCATCGGCGTGACATCGTCGAAAAGAGCCATCCAGGGCCAAACGTCGCACAGGTCTTCGGCTAGCGGCTGGACGAAGAGGGCGATGACGTCCCATTCTCCGGGTCGAGGCGGGCACGTCTTGTAAAGGACGGAACAAGTCGGTGCCGGCACACGGTACATGTATTCGGTGGTGATGCCGCCGGTTGCCGATTTCGCCGCTTGCGGCTGATAGAATTTCACCTGGGTTGCCCAGACCTCGTCCTCATCCTGGCGAATTTCGACCTTGTAGTCCTGCACCTCCGTATGCGGCTCGGCGCCAAGGATATCGGTGTGCACGAAAGGGAAATGCGCGATGTCGAGGAAGTTCTCCACTGCGCGGAGCGGTGAGCAGCGGACCCGGACCACGCCGACTTCGACAAATCGTCGCCCGGGCTGGTCAGCTTCGGGAATCGCAAAAAGGTCTTTCCGCGGTTTGCCGAGCGACGACCAGACGTGACCGTAGCGGACGCGAACGGGGAGCGTTCGCCCATCTTCAGATGTTACCTTGACTTCGGCCCCGGGGGCGATTGCCACCTCGATCGGCTCTCCCATCAGGGCCGTTTTCCATCCATCCTCAATCTGGCTGAAGAGGCCGACGGGATACCACTCGTCGATCATGGCGTCCTCGGTCATGACGCGATGCCTTTCGCCTGAAGATATTCGGCCGTCCGTCGCAAGCTCTCGGTGGCACGGGAGGCCGCGACGCGCTGGGACGCACTGCTTTTGTCGTCCAGCAGAACATGGATCAGTGTTTGGTCGTCCTCCTGCGAGGCAAGCAGCAGCCGGATCTCTCGCGAATTCCGCGCCACCTGCCAGGCAAGCCCCTCAGGACCGGCCTTTGCGCCCGCCACAGCCTCAAGCACGGCGATGCTGGCATGCGCCGTCAGCGAACGCAACGGAGCAAGGCCTTCGAGTCGCGGCGGCTGTTTTGTGGGTTCTCCGACCGCCACCCATATGACCCCGCCGGACTCTTTGACCTCATGCGTTTCTACGCGGATCGTTTCCGGCGGCGTGAGAGCTGGATGGGCCGGGATGCGCAGACAGTTTCCGGTCCGGGCATAACTCCAGCCGTGATAGATGCAGGACAGAGCCTCGCCACGAACGAAGCCGTGAGACAGGCGCATACCGCGATGCGGGCAGCGGTCCGCCGAGGCCGCCGCATGCCCGGATTGACTTCGCCAGAGGGCAATCGGGCCGGCGGGTGTCCGTGCCGGCATGACGCTTCCTGCTGGCAAATCCGCGGAAAGAGCGACTGGCGTCCAGCCCGACGTATCGGATAGCATAATTAAACTTTCTGAACGATACCAATGCTTTACTGGTGCAAATCCAAAGTGTACGCGGACGGCTTGCTGCTCAGTGTCATCACGTTTGCATAATTATTCTGCACTGGCAATATTGATGAAATAAAAGGCAGTGGATGATCGAGCGGCGCGTTAGTCGCTTCCGCGGTCGATCGGTATGCGGTCAATCGTTTCGACCCAGACGTCGATGGGGCCGAGCAAGCATCCCATCTCCATCATGTCGATCAGATCCGCCGGTCCGGCGATCTCAAGTTCGATCCGATCCGGCTCGGCATGGGATACGGCCTGCGAGAGCCCGAGCTTGGCTGCATGGCGGCGGATCCAGGGAACGAATGAGGCCGCATCAACATCGCCACGGATCGTCATGCGTTCTCGGAGGTGGCTCTGTTGTCGCTCCGCCATGAAAGGCCTCGCAGTTTGAGTCTCTGGTCAGGACAACATATCGCGTGGATGCGCTTGCGGAAGCGTTTTCTGCGAGCGAGGTGTCGCGGCGGTACCGGCCAAGGAAGTCGGCGGTGCTGCAGCCCGCCTCGACATATGCGGCCTTCGCACTTGCCTTTATCACGTTTGCGCAGTGCTTTTTTCAACCTCGCCCTGCGCGCCGGTTGTCGGCCGGGGTGAGGCTGGATGCAGGCTTTGCAGACCAGCGAAGCGGGAAGCCAAACCCGCGAAGATGACCTGTCGCCAGCAAATCAACAAATCGGCTATTGGGCGCATATTCATCTCCTCGCGCGTTATGCAACGTAGGCGAGCCCGACACCGGCGCCCATGATCACCGTGCCAGTGAGGCGAAGCGCCGCCGCTGCGGCCACATCGTACCGGGCAGCCCCACGGTAAGCGGCGATGCCGGCCATGTGCAGGATCGCCGTGCCCCCGATAAAACCGAGGATATAGCCGAGGGGGGCGGCAGCCGGTCCCTCGGCTCCATGGGCCACGCCATGAAAGAAGGCGAAGGCGGCGGTGCCCGTAGCGGCCAGAGTGACCGGCACGTTCGCGTCTATGATCAGCGCTGCGCCACAGATGATCACGGAGGCGAGGATCGCCGCCTCGACGAGCGGCACGGTCATGCCGATCATGGCTACGGCTGCGCCCGCGACCATGGCCGAGATGAAGGCGACTGGCAAATGCCAGAGCGCCGAGCCGCCAAGCCGCGCGGCAATCAGTCCGACGGCGACCATGGCGAGCAGGTGATCAAGACCTGAGAAGGGGTGGAGAAAGCCGCTTTCGATGCCGCGGACATGGTCGCCGATATGGGCCAGGGCCTGACCGGGCAGAGTGATTAGGAGGGCGGCGAGCGCAGCGATGGTCCGGAAGATCATGGAGTTGCCTTTCTGAAGGAAGAATTCATTCGGCCGGTCCGATGTCGAAATGCGAGGCGTCAGTCCGGTCCTCGAGCTTGTGTGCCTCGGCGAAAGAAAGCCGGACGACCGCTTTGCCGTCGTGATAGAGGAACCGCAGGTCGTGGCGGCGTGAGGTCATGCGCGCGGGCAGCACGTCGTAGCGTACGCCGTTGCCGCCGAGGAGCGGCACGACCGCGCCGATATCCGTACGATCCGCAGTCTCGACACGAAGCAGATGCAGGGCGTTCCCGGAAGCGTCGACGCCGACGAAGGGAATGCCCGCAAGCCTCAGAAAACTCGTCGGATCACTCGCCCGGGCGAAGTTCTCGACGAAACTCGCCTCGACGAGATCGAGATCACGCTCGTGCGGCGGCGACAGGTCCTTGCTTTCGCGGCGATGCGGCACCTGCCATTGTACGGTGTCACGCTGCCTGTTATGGCCGGGACCTGCATGGTGGTCGTGATCGTGATCATGATCATGATCATGGTGGTGCGAATGCGCGCCGTGGTGATGATGTCCGCCGTGCATGGCCATCCCCTCAGAAGCTCACCGGCTTGTCGATAAGGTGCTTGTGGGAGCCGAGCTTGCCATGCGCTACGAGCGAACCAAGCGCTTCCACCACCACCCGCACGCCGAAAAGCGCCGTGATGTCGGAGGTGTCGTAGGGCGGGCTGACCTCGACGACCTCGAGACCGCAGAGCCCCTCTGCCGCAACCAGCCCTAGGATCTTCAGCGCCTCGCGCGGCAGGAAGCCGCCCGGTTCCGGCCAGCCCGTGCCCGGCACGAAACCGCAATCGATACTGTCGACGTCGAAAGAGATGTAGACGGCGTCGGCGTCCTTCCAGGCGAGCTCGAGCGCAATCTCTGCGGTCTTCTCGGGACCGAGCTTTTCGATGTCGTCGATCGTCAGCACATTGGTGCCGCGCTCGCGCGCCACCTTCACGCCGTCGCGCGGCACCTGCCAGCCGCCGATACCGAGCTGGACGAGATTTTTCGGCGAGACGTTCGGAAGATTGGTCGCCCAGAACCACGGCGTCGTGTGCATGCGCTCGTCGAGATCCTTTTCCTGGATATCGATGTGGCGATCGAAATGGATGATGCCAATGCGTTTCGAGGTGCATTCGGCAATGCCGCGCACGCAGGGAAAGCCGATCGAGTGGTCGCCGCCGAGCATGATCGGCAGCGCGCCGGAGGAAAAGACATGGGCGACGCCGCGGGTGATCTGGTCGAAGCTCTTTTCCAGATTGGCTGGAATGGTGAAGACGTCGCCGGCATCGCAGAGTGTCATCTGTTCGCGCAGGTCGACGCCCATTTCATAGTTATAAGGCGTATAGAGCGCCGAGATGCGGCGGATACCCTGCGGTCCGAAGCGCGTGCCCGGACGATAGGTCGTGCCACTGTCAAAAGGGATGCCGAGCACGGCCGCATCGTATTTGCCGACATCGCGGACATTTTCGACGTAGGGGGCCTTCAGGAACGTGTTGATGCCGGCGAAATGCGGCAATTCGCCCCGCGCAAAGGTCGGGATCGACTTGTCCGTCAGGCTCTCCGATCCTGGCAGGCCCATTTCGAGCGCCCATTGCTTTTCCCGCCCCCAGCCCTTGCCGGTTAGCTTTGCCTCTGCCTCGAGCGCCTTCCAGCCCTGGCTGTCGAGCATGTTGAAGTCCGGGTGGTGCCGGCGCTCGCGAACGGGCGTCCCGATCGCGCCGGCGCGGCGGGATTGGCGGCTTCGGGGTTCACGCATGGGGCATGCTCCTTTTCGTTTCCTGAGACGTGGTGCTGGGCTCGAATGGCCGCGAAAAGCCGAGAACCGGGACGGGCCCGTCGCGGCTCAAATCGAGATCGTAGATGATGCGAGCGCCATAGCGCTCAGGCGCTTGCGGATCGATGCGCGGCCTATCGAAGGCGAGCAGCCGCGTCCCGAGACCGAAGGCCTCCTTGAGATCGTGGGTCACCATGATCACGGTCATGCTGCGCTCGCGCCAGAGCGGCTTGATGAGCGCGTGCATCTGCGCCCTTGTGCCGGGGTCCAGCGCGCCGAAGGGCTCGTCGAGCAGCAGCACTTTCGGCTTCCTGGCGAGCGCCTGAGCGATCGCCAGCCGCTGCTGCTGCCCGCCCGAAAGCGCGCTCGGATACTTCCGAGCGTGCGCGCTGAGCCCAACCGCTTCAAGAAGCGCTTCCGCCTTCTCGCTGGCCGCCTTTCGCTTCGCTCCAAACAGCTTGGCCGTGAACGGGCTATCGGCGAATTCGAAGGCGATCAGGACGTTTTGCAGAACGTTCAGGTGGGGAAAAACTGAATAGCGCTGGAAGACCACGCCGCGGTCCGGGCCCGGCTCGTCCGGCAGCGCCGCGCCATCAAGCGTGATGACGCCGCGCGTCGGCCGCTCCTGCCCGAGGATCATCCGGAGAAAGGTCGATTTGCCGCAGCCCGAGGGGCCGACGACGGAGACAAAGGCGCCGGAGGCGATGTCGAGCGAGATGCTTTCGAGCACGATCTGGTCGCCATATTCCATCCAGACATTGTGGACACGGATCTCGCTCATCGGCGCGCCTCCTGGACGTAGGCCCAGGGGAAGGCGTGTCGGGCTACACGCGCCAGCAGCCAGTCGATGAGATAGGCGATGAGGGTGATCCAGGCGACGTAGGGCAGGATCACGTCCATGGCGAGGTAGCGCCGGACGAGGAAGATGCGGTAGCCGAGGCCGCTCTCGGCGGCGATCGCTTCCGCCGAGATCAAGAAGAGGAAGGCTGGGCCGAGTGAGAGCCTGAGCGCCTCGATGAGCCGCGGCATCGCTTGTGGCAGTGCAACGCGCAACAGCAGTTGCCAGGTGGAGGCGCCGAGCGTCTGCGCCTTGACGATCTGCTCGCTCGGGATGGCGGCGACGGTCATGGCGAGGTCGCGAACGAGAAACGGTGCAATGCCGATTACAATCAGCACGACCTTGGAGAGTTCACCAAGACCGAAGACGATGAAGAGCACCGGCAGGATCGCCATCGGCGGGATCATCGACATAACGGCGACCAGCGGCGACAGCCCGGCGCTTGCCACCGGAAGCAGCCCGAGCGCCAGCCCGAGCACCAAGCCGATGGCGGCGGCCGCCCCGAGGCCGATGAACAGTCGCTGGAGGCTCGCCGCGGTATCCGACCAGAGGGTCAAGTCTCCCGACCGGCGGTCGGGCTCTGTCGCCAGCCGGTCCATGCTCGTCGCCATTTCCGTGATCGGTGGCAGTAGCTTGTCGCCCGGATTTGCTGCCCGCCGTTCCGCCGAGACGACGACGTAGAGGCAGGCGATCAACAGGAAGGGCAGGAGGGCAAGCAGAATCCGAGTTCCCGATCCCGGGACGATATTGACGGCACGTCGCATGAAGCCTTCCCATCATCTGGAGAATATCTCGGGCTGAAGTCGGCAGGGCAGGGGCAGCGTCAATCCATGCCCCGCAGCGGCGTCAGAGGGAGCCTTCGGCAGCACGCTTCATGTAGTTGGAGTCGAAGCGCAGCTTCACGTTGTCGGTCGAGCCGAGGACCTGCCCGCCCGGGAAGGCGATGCCGACGACGTCCTTGTCCGCCGCGCCGTCGCCGAGCAGGCCATGGTCGAAGGAGAAGCTTCTGACGAGGTCCATCGTCTTGATGAGGTCCTCGCTCTCGGTGAAGGCGACCGCCTCCTGAGGCGTCGCGAACAGCTTGGTCGCCGCAAGTTGGGCCTCGAAGCCGGCAAGGTCCGTGCCGGACATCGCGCCCATCGCGGCGCGTGCCGTCTTGCCCTTCTCGCCCGGGTCCGTCAGGACCGACATCGTCTCGTACCAGATGCCGGCGAGTGCCTTACCGAAGTCGGGATTGTCCTTGAGCACCTCGGTGTTGACCATCAACGTGTCGATGATCTCGCCGGGGATCTGCGTAGAATCGAACAGCGCGACGGAACCGGGTTCGGCCTTGACCTCGGCGAGCAGCGGGTTCCAGGTCACCACCGTCGAGGTCTCCGGCGACTTGAAGGCGGCGACCATGTCGGCATCCGAGGTGTTGACGATCGTCACGTCCTTTTCGGAGAGCCCCGCCGCTTCGAGCGCGCGCGCAAGAAGGTAGTGCGAGACCGACAGTTCGACGAGATTGATGCTCTCACCCTTGAGATCGACGGGCGTCTTCGCGGTCTTGGAGACGATGCCGTCATTGCCGTTGGAGAAATCGCCGATGATCAGAATCGTCGTGTCGACGCCGCCGGCGGCCGGAATGGTCAGCCCATCCATGTTCGTCGCCGTCACGCCGTCGAAGCCGCCGGCGGTGTACTGATTGATCGACTCGACGTAATCGTTGATCTGCTTGACGTTGATGGTGATGCCGTACTTGTCGGCCCACTTTTTCACGATCCCGGCATCCGCCGCATAGGGCCATGGCATCCAGCCGACATAGATCGTCCAGGCGATATTGAATTCCTTCTTCGGCTCCGCCTGCGTCCCGCCCGCCAGAAGCGTGAGCGAGAGGCCGAGAGCGGCCGAGAGGGCACGAAAACCGAATCTGCCATTTCCGAAATGCATCGTCTGTTCCCCTTGTTCGACTCGGGGCTCAAGCTGCGCTCATCTCTCGGAAATCACGAGGCGGGATTCCCAAAGCAACGACATCGCTGCATGAGCCTCCCGGGCTTTTATCCCGCCGTGGACCCGGTGGATGTCTCCCCACCGGAGGTTTCTCTCGGTCCAGCCATGCTTTATCGCATCGGAACCCTAGAAACATTTGCCAGTATAGTTTGAAGATCTCTAAAGTAAAGCAGAAGTTTTGAGAATTTGTGCTCATAATTTGTGCGTTGATGCTTATAAATTAATCAAGTAGACTAATAATTATTAGGGCGCATTTGTGGCGACCTTACCGGAACCGACCCGCATCGGCGATGCGCGCAGCGGAGCTGCAGGGGACGATGTGCCCGAGGGCGGCTCGGCGAAATGGGGGTAGGGAGGGGACAGCTTCGCGGGCCGAGCCCGGAACGGCAGCCGGTTGGGGCCCATGTGCCGGAAGACATGGCAGCGGTCAAAGGCTCGAAGATCGGTCCGCCAACCGGATCGAACACCACCCCGAATGCCTCACCCGTTCCGCAATCAACACTTGGCGCTCCCGGCAGATCCGCCGCCGATCTTCGTCTTCTGGGCTCGGCGCTTTAACCATTGCGCATACACGGGGCTCGCCGCGCTTGAACGCGAGCAGTGCCCGGACCAGGGCTTCACCATCAATCTTGTCGGTCTTCGCACGCCGGCGTCGGCGTGAAGTCGTGATCGAAGCCGCATCGACAACGTAACTCTCGATGCCGTTCGCTTCCAGGACGCGATGTATCCAAAAGCCGTCCAATCCGGCCTCTCGGATCGTCACGATGGGAAACGACTTTCCTGTTCGTAACCGTGCCTTCTGCTGTAGCTCCCCAAACCGATCCAGCAGTTTGGCAACATCGCCGCCGTCCACGACATGCTTCGACATCTTCTCGCCGCCGCCCGACGACAACGAAGTGACCAGCCAAGTCGAGCGGCTGAGCTCCAAAGATACAAAAATTGCGCCAAGATCAGTACGGACAGCGGTCGGCGCTTCTGATTGAACGGGCGTGGTTCCCATAACCTACTCCTCCTGAGCGAGTGCTTTGATGCAGCCTCACTCTGCCAGAGCGCCGACCGCTGTTCACTCCTCATGGGATCTAAAGTTTATCTCGCAGCTGGAGCCAGCCGCCGCCGACCGGGCTGCGCAACCCTGACCAGCTCCACCCGGCCGGCGGCTTGCGTCTACGTACTTTGTAAATATATCAACTTGCAAACGCAGTAGTAAGGAATAGCATGATGTCGTATTTCTAAGTTGACTACTTTGTCTCATCTTTAAATACGTGTGACAGGTATAACATAACAGTTGCCATTCGCCCGCGCCGCACGCGGCCCCTCCGAAACAGCGGCTCGCAGGGCGAAACAGAAGCTTCGGCAGTGCCTGTCGGGGCTTTTTTGCGCGCTCATATCTGCCGACTGATCTGCACTGTCACTTGGGGTGTTTCGTTGACGATACATTTCCTCGATGGCAAAAAATCAGCGTCGGGAATTTTCTGCCTGCAAATTTCGCCCGCGCGCACCCACAGCCCCGCCGAAACGGTTGCGGGGCGAAATACTCGAGAAAGCCTCAGCTCTCCCTTAACCGGGGCTTTTTCGCGCGGGGTTGCGCCGCTAATGACGGCAGCCCGCATATCCAGGGGTGTGAGTTGCCGCCGAGGCAGATTCAGTCCACCAGGAGCAGGATAGGGTATCGGATCGCTTCTATTGTCTGCGTTCTGCACGTCGTAGCGGCGTCAAAATCGGCGTGCAACGGTAAGCCCGGCTTATCGGACGCGACACATCCTTCTGCTGGAACTGCCTCGGTGGCATACAAGTCCATATTTCGATCTCGCAATGGTTGTACCCTAAAAAATGCAGGTTGCATTTTCCGTCGGTCAGATCAAGATAGCCGGCGTCAACACATCATTGCATTCCAAAGAAAAACAGAAGTTCTGCCATCGGTTGCTTGCTATTCATTTTGGCCAAGCGGACCCGATGCACCCGCTTTTGGTTGAAGTTTTTCTCAACCCAGTGATCCTCATTTTTGAAGCGGACGCGATTGAATTCGTGTGGCCGATAGAAAGGTGCGCTCTCATGAAGAACTTTCTGCTTGTTCACGTCTCGGGGACTGACGGATCTTCCGGACATTTGGTCGGCGGCTTAACGAATAGGCCAGGGATAGCGTTTACGCCGGCTGATGCGATCCATGGTCAAAGGCTCGCGATCTGGCGACTGACCGATGATAACGCGCTTGAGCTCGGGCAGCGGCCGGGAACCGTGCTTGGGTTATCGCCGGAGGGAACTCTCGAATTTCACCATCTCGCAAACGGCCGCAAGCCTGCCGAGCAGGATTGCTGGACGATCGACACGAAGAACAGGCTTATCCATCAGGTGACCGGAAAGCGGGTAAAGGTTAGTCGTTCGGATGGAGCGCCAGTTTCTCTCGTGCTCGGCGATGCAGCGGATGATAATCAAGACACCCCCACGATTCAGGAATGGGCAGCCCAAATAGACAGCTGCCTTAAGCCGCCACTCCCGAATCCGGCGTTCCCTCCGTTTGGCGACGGCGGTCCCGGCTACAACGCCGCCTATCAGTGGATCGAGCAGCAGCTTCTGGGGAGTACGTCGGTCGATCTCCGATCAAAGTACCTGCAGGCCGGCAACCTTGTTGCAAATCTCAAGTCCGACCTGCTCAATCTCACCTGCCCGACGAATCCCTCTGGCTTCACCAGTGCGGAATTCTCAACTGTCCAGACGACCCTGGAAGCGGAAATGACGGACGTTCTGAACGTCAATTCACTCTACGCCATCAGCCAAAGCTTTTATAATGCTGTGATGGGCCAAGAAACCGCGGAATTGACTACCCTCGGAACGGCTCTTCAGGAGGCGGCCCAGCAGGCACCTGGCAATCCCACGCTCGTCGCAGCGACCTTCTTCGAAAATATACTATACGCAGTGTTCTCCCTTTTCGGCACAGGAGGAGGCTTTATTGCCAACGTAATGGCGACTGCATTCAACACCGCCGTCGCTGCTGGTGCACTGAACGGGAATCCAAAAACCTTTAACTTTACGGCGCTCCAACAGCAATTAATGAACCAGCTCGAGGCGATACAGAGTACGATGGCGCAGCAGCAGGACACGATCCTCTCGTATCGTTCCACGATGGAGGCTGTCAGCAACCTCTACCGCGATTGTACCTACACAAACACGATGCAAATTCAGGCGGAGCAAGCAGGAACCTGGAGCTATCTGCAACAAATTCTCCAAGCGGTACTGCCAAATCTCTGCCAGATCTGCGTCATCTATTTCACCTCTGATACCAGCACGAACTCGGCTCCTTCTTACGCCCAGTACGCCTATAACAACGGCAGTGCCGGTTTCATCTACTATGTCCAGATGCAGAACGGAGCGGACTTCCCAGAGGCCGTAGCCAGCCAGCTTTTCAGCGGCCCGGTCATCCAGCAGGACCCCCAGGAGTTCTATTTCGGGATGAACGGCTGGAATTGGGCAGATATCCAGTCTCCTTCGCAGAGTTTCGACTCCGGCAACGATATGGTCGTCAGCATTTATAATGCGACCAACAAAACGGTCCGGATGAAGGTTGAGCAGATTGAAGGCGCTCTGTTGGCGCCGGGATCGACATCACCCTGCGATATTCACCTGGAGCCGGGTGCGCTTGGAGTGACGATTGGTCAATACAATGCGAATGCAATTGTCGGTCCCATCGGCCTCTTGACGAAGGTCAAGCTGAAGGACAGCTCGAGCAACACGATCGCGAAAATAAAGGCGCATCAGCACCTCCTCGCCACCGGCGGATGCTGGGCCGACCCGCCCAAGATAGACAATTCCAATTACATGGTACCCCAGCCGCATTCCCTTAACAACGCATCCGGCACACCGGGCCAAGTGCTCGCCGTACTGCTACCGTCCTCATCGTGAAAGCAAGAGTGGCGCAGCGACGAACGGGCACAGCGTCACCGCCAGGGTTCTTGCGGCCTGACGCCCGATCGATGCTGCGCCCTTTGTCTGCCGATTCCGATGAAGCCGACCCTTTGTTCCGAGATAATTGCGCCCCCGGTTTCCGGGATGATCTCGCCCCCTGTTTAGTGGGGTCTACAGGCGATGATTGTTGTCAGTTCGTTCAGGCGAGGTGTCAAGCTTTTCGGGGTAAGTTTCGGCGTAGGCTCTCGCCGTTTAGTTCGATGCGATGGGCGTTGTGAACGAGACGATCCAAGATGGCATCGGCGTAAGTTGGGTCGCCTATGACGCCGTGCCACGCCGATACGGGAAGTTGGCTGGTGATGATCGTTGATCGACGGCCATAGCGATCTTCGAGGATTTCGAGCAGGTCGTGACGCGCCTGTTCGTTGAGTGGTTCGAGGCCCCAGTCGTCCATGATCAGGACCTGAACGTGGCCCAAAGTTCGTTGCAGGCGGGCGTAGCGGCCATCAGAGCTACTATTCGAAAAACCAGATCGATCTCCGTCTTAGGACGCAAGCGGTTCGCATCGAGCCGCGTGCCCGCGAGGCCATCCTCGCTGGCGGAGACTCCGTCCCTTATGACACGTTGCTGCTGGCGACTGATGCAGAGCCGAAACGCCTGATCATTCCGGGTGCCGACCAGCCCCATGTTCATGCGCTACGCTCATTCGCTGATTGCCGGGCCATAATAGAGCGGGCTGCGCCAGCGCACTGCGCCGTCGTGCTTGGAGCGAGTTTCATCGGCCTCGAAGTCGCCACTGCCCTGCGCGCTCGCGGGATCGAAGTCCATGTCGTCGCCCCCGGCACGCGCCCGATGGGGCGGGTTCTGGGTCCGCAGATGGGCGAATTCATCCGGACTCTTCATGAGAAGAATGGCGTCGTTTTCCATCTCGAGGAGACTGTAAGCAGTATCCATGGCCGCGAGGTGAAACTTCGCGGCGGCGACATTCTGGCCGCCGACCTTGTTGTCACCGGCATCGGCGTGCGGCCCCGGACGGAGCTCGCCGAAACGGCAGTGCTGACAACGGACCGCGGCGTCGTCGTGAACGATTTTCTCGAAACCAGCGTACCCCGTTTGAGCCCATCTGCACCGGGGTAGTGGCGGCAGCATGTATACAAGGAAAGCGCACGCAACACGGAAAGCCCCAGGGACGTGGTCAGGGATGACCAACCGGATGCCCGCGAGGGACAGGCCGGGCGCCCTGGGGTGGCGGAGAGGCTCGTAGTACCGGGGAAGCCGGGTAATGCCGGTGGAGGGAAAGGGGCCTCAGTTCAAGACGAACGCAGCAAGTGGAGAGGGACCGGAGATTGGGAAACCTAGCAACTCCGACAAGCCCGTATGCCTCGATGTCGCAAAATCCTGACCGTCCATTCCCGGTGCGCCCTTGTTCAGCGGCACAGAGCATAGGCATGGGCCAGAACATCTTCCCGGCTGATCTTGTCGTACAGGGCATAGAAGCGATAGCCGGCTTCTGCCTTCGCTTTCGCGTGTAACGCCGTCTGCAGTTTCTGGACACTTTCGGTAGGTCTCCTTTCTGAGCGCAAGCGCCAGTTCACCAAGCCACCGCTCCATGGAGGAGTTGATATTCCGTGGTCATCCGGAAGTCGTCGATGCCGACCTCGCGGACTACTTCGGGAGCATTCCGCAATCAGAACTGATGAAAGTCGCTGGCGCGCCGGATCGTTGATCGGCGGGTGCTGCACTTGATGAAGATGTGGCTGGAATGTCCCGTCGAAGAAACCGATGATCGAGGCCGGAAGACACGGACGACGGAGGCGCGGGACAAGCGGCGCAGCATTCCGCAAGTTTCACCCATCTCACCTTGCGGCGGAAACAGATATGCTCGACCTACAGCCACGCGCGCCACACCTCGACTCTACCGAACTTTCACGTTCGCAAAGGGGCGCAGAACCGACATTTGCAGCCACACTACAGATCCGAGGGGTCGGGTCTACCCCGCCTCTGTGGCGGCGTAAATCTGCCAGTCGGAAAGCGGCGGGCCAGTCATGAGCAAGTCGGGACTGTGGGTCGGCACCAGTTGGAAGATGCACAAGACCTTGGCGGAGGCGCTGGCCTTCGCAGGGGTCTCGCTGCCGCCGATGCGGAGCACGACATCCGCGTCCAGCGCTTGGTCATTCCGCCGTTCACGGCGGTCCGGCAAGTGAAAGAGAAGCTGAGGGCGACGAGCGTCAAGGTCGGCGGACAAAACATGCACTGGGAGGATGCCGGCGCCTAGACCGGCGAAATCTGGCCCCTGATGTTGAAGGACTGTGGCCTTGACATCGTCGAACTAGGCCACAGTGCCCATGACCGCCACAAGCGGATAGCCGAGGTTGCAGAGGCGAGGCTCCACCTCCATGCACAAGGGGCGCTGCACGCAGTCAGCGAATCCACTCGTTCCAGCGCTGCAACATCATCGCAGAATTGGCGTTGATCCATTCCGCATCAGGAACGATCACGTAATCCCGAATGTCGTCACCCTGCGGCATCGTCTTGCGCGCCTCATCCGACATCATCGCGATCGCCTCGCTGCTCGGGGGAGTGCAGGAAAGAGCTTCGCACGCCTTGGCCTGGACCGCCGGAGAATTCAGCCAGAAGGCCATCAACTTGAGCGCATTCTCGCGGTGCGGCGCGCCCTTGAGCAGCGCTATCCGGTCTCCGACGAGGAAGGAGGCCTTGTAGGACCAGGCTATCGGCAGTCCCTCGTTGTGCATCGCCTTGGCGCGCGTCAGCCAGATTTGCCCAAGTGAATACTCGCCATTGCGGAACCCTTGCACGCTCTGATCGCCAGTCTTCCACCACAGCGAGACGGAAGGCCTGATCTGGTCGAGCTTGGCCAGCGCGCGATCGATGTCGAGCGGGAACAGTTCGTCGCGCTTGACACCGTCGGCGAGCAGCGCTGCCGCCATGACGCGCCAGGGATCATCGAAATTCGGAAAAGCGCGTTCGCCCGGAAACTTCCCCGTGTCCCACATGTCTGCCCAGGTTTCGGGAACAGGCCCGCCGGGTTTCCCGGTCCTGTAGGCGAGCAGCGTGGCCGTGGACTGAAGCAGCGTCCCGCCGGCCGAGCAGGCACTGGCTCCGAGGTCCTTGCGATCGGCAAACTGCCGGCAGAACTCCGTCAGGTCCTCGGTGACCTCCCGATGCTCCTTTGACGCGGCCTGGATCTCGCCATCGAGATAGAGGTCCCAACTGACGTTTCCGGTTTTCACCATCGCTGCAGCCTTGGCGCGCATTTCGGCGTTCGTCGCTGCGACGGTGACCACCTCGATGCCCGTTTCCTTCGTGAATGGATCGAACCAGGCCTCCCTCAGGGCCTTGTCATAGGCGCCCCCGGTCGATGCGATGATGACTTGCTCGCCAGCGAAGGTCGGGTGCGACAAGGTCATCAAGGACAGGAGCCCGGCGATGGTCGGCTTCATGACTGCTGTGGAACGTGAAAGAAGAGAGGTCATGAAAGATTCCCTTTGTTAGTTGAGAAGGTGAGAAGTGGAGGTCCTCGGTTTCACGAGTGGGGCTTACGGGCGTTCAGTAGGTGAACCGTGCCCATGAGCAGAAGGGAAGTGGCGACGAGGACCGTCGAGACCGCGGCAATGACCGGCGTCAGGTTGAAGTCGATATCCTCGAACATCTTCCGCCCGATCGTTTTGCCACCGATGTCCGATATGAAAAACGCGACAGTCGCTTCATCGAATGAGGCGAGAAAGGCGAACACGGCCGCGGCTGCGACACCAGGCACGATGTTCGGCAGCACGACCAGGAAGAACGCCTGCAGCCTGTTCGCCCCGCAGTTCAGTGCCGCCAGCTCGAGCGTCGGATCGAAGCGCTGCAGCGACGCGGTGACGGTGATGATCACGTAAGGCACTGCCAGCACGGTGTGGGCGACTAGGAATCCGAAAAAACTGCCGGTGAGCCGCAGTGGCGCAAAGGCGAGGTAGAGTGCCACGCCGAGGATAATATGGGGCACGATCATCGGGCCGAGCGCGAGCGCCTGCAATGTCGATCTAAACGGAAGAGATCCGCGTACGATCCCGAGCGCCGCCATGGTACCCGTGACCGTCGCTGTCGCGGTTGTCGCTAGGGCGATCTTGAGACTGAACCACGTCGCTGCCATCCAGTCCGGATCATTGAAATAGGCGCTGTACCATTTGAGCGTCAGGCCTTGGGGCGGGAACTCAATGTAGTCGGTTTCGCTGAGCGACATCGGCAGGACGATCAGCGTCGGCAGCAGCAGGAAGAAGAGAATGCATCCGATCCCCGCGCCGGCGGCGATGATCCCTGCCGCCCTCGAATAGGCGCGGATTGTCGGAGAGGCGAAGATATCCATGACCGCAGGAACTCGGTCCGGCAGCCGTGCGTGATCAATAGACACTGTTCAATCCCTTGCTGAGCGACAACGTCCTGCGGAACAGGAGAACAAAAAGGAGCGTAACGGCGAGGAGCACGGTCGAAAGTGCCGCCGCGAATGGCCAATCGAGCAGGACTGTTGTCTGCTGACCGATGAGCGTCGCCATCAGCATCGAGCCGGGTCCGCCGACCAGCGCCGGGGTGATGTAGAAGCCGAGCGCCAGCACGAAGCACATGACGCTGCCGGCAAAGACGCCCGGCAGGCTGAGCGGCAGCGTCACGGCCACGAAGGCGCGGATGGGACCGGCGCCGAGATTGCGGGCGGCACGCACGTAATCGGGGGGCAGGGCGCGCAGTGCCGAATAGATCGGCAAGATCATGAAGGGCATCAGCACGTGCGTCATCGCGAGGATGACAGCGCCCTGGGTGTAGATCAGCTTCAGCGGCCCTTCGGTCGCACCCGTGTCGATCAGCAGCTTATTGATGACGCCGTTGCGCTGGAGCAGGACCACCCACGCATAGGAGCGGATGAGAACGGAGGTCCACAGCGGGATAAAAACACAGGCAGCCACCACCATGGCCAAGCCCTTGCTGAGCCGTGCCATGAGATAGGCGACCGGGAAACCCAAGAGCAGGCTTGCAACCGTCACCACAAACGCGACCTCGATCGTACTGAACAGTACGTCGAGATGAAGCGGCTCGGCGAAAATACGCCGATAGTGGCTGAGCGTTCCCCCGGAAAAGCTCAGTGCGACCAGCCGCGCGACCGGATACAGGAATCCGGCCATCAGTGCCGCCAGGAGCGGCATGACCAATGCCAGGGAGGCGGTTAGCGAATAAAAGCGTGCGGAGCTCGAGCGGCGGAGCGACAGAGAAGATGATAGTGTTGCGAGTGAACGCTTCATGCCGCGCACCTCTCCGTCACGGGAAAGACATGCGCGGCTGCGCCGTCAACGACAATGTCCACCTGGTCGTTCCTTTGGAATTGCGTGACGCCGTCAGCGGGGACCTGTACCTGCAGGCTTGCTTGTGGGCGGTCGGCAAGGCGAACGAGATAGATGTATGTCGAGCCGATGAACATGGCGGCATCGACGACGCCTGCTAGGGAGTCCGTCCCGCCATCGCCGCGCTTCATAAGACGCATCCGCTCCGGACGGATTGCCACGCGCAGAGCCGTTCCGGCATCGTATTTGCGTGTGCGCTCGCTCGTCGTAGAACGGAGGGTAAGCACCGTTCTCTCCGATAAACGAACAACCGTTTGCTCAGCCGTGCTGCCGAGACAATCGCCATCGATAAAATTCATCCGGCCGATGAAGTCCGCGACGAATGCGGTCTTCGGCTGCCGATAGAGTTCCGTTGGCGCACCGAACTGCATCAGCCGGCCGTCGGACATGATGGCGACGCGATCCGACATCGTCAGCGCTTCGTCCTGATCGTGGGTCACGTAGACGACCGTGGCGCCAAGTCGCTCCTGCAGCCGCTTGATCTCGAACTGCATCGCCTCTCGCAATTTCTTGTCGAGTGCGCCAAGTGGTTCGTCCATCAGCAGGACGGGTGGTTCAAAGGCCAAAGCACGCGCTACTGCGACGCGTTGCTGCTGGCCACCCGAAAGCTGATTGGGATACCGCTCCGCGTAGCCGGAGAGCTGGACGAGCTCCAGCATCTCCTCGACGCGCCGCGCGATCGCGGTCTTCTGCATCCGCCCGCGCATCCTGAGCGGGAATGCGATGTTCTGACGGATCGTCAGGTGCGGAAAGAGCGCATACTTCTGGAACACCATTCCGATGTTCCGGTGATTGGGCGCAAGAAAGGTTACGTCCCGGCCGCCGATGGCGATCCTGCCGGCGCTCGGAGCCTCGAAGCCGGCTATCATCGTCAAGGCTGTTGTCTTGCCGGAGCCGGAGGGCCCCAACAGCGAGACAAACTCCCCGGCTGCGATGTCGAGCGACAGCTCGCGAACCGCGAGGGCTTCGCCATATCGTTTTTGAAGTCCCGCAAGGGACAGAGATTGACCGATCAAATCCGCCTTTCCTTTCAGCTGCTGCACGCTCTTCGGCGTCTTCCCCTGGATGCGGCCGCTTTCTGGCCGCAATAAAGAGCCTTCTTCCGACCCGGGGACGAGTCAGGACGATGCCCTTATTGCTGAGGTTCTGGTGTCACGCGGGCCGCTTGTCGCCGGTCCGCGTGACGGAGCATGGGAAAGCTGCTAATAGCCGCTGATGCGACAAAAACTTTGCAAAACCTTCACACTTTATTTTTGTTGCATCAAAAATTCGCAGTGTCAACCGATCGAGAGAGTGAAATGGCGGAAAATCTGAGCGAATCGCCAGATCTTGAGAGAACACCGGAAAAGCTGGGGGATACCGCCTATCGGCAAATGAAAGAGCGCATCATCCGTGGCGTCTACAGACCGGGCCATAAGTTGACGGTGCGTGCCGTCGCCCAGGATCTCGACGTCAGCACAACGCCCGCGCGCGATGCCATCAATCGTCTGACGAGCGAGGGCGCTCTGGTTTACACAGGTCCCAAGACGGTTGTCGTTCCGATTCTCGACGCGACCGCGATTCGAGAGATAACGCTCACACGCCTGGCGCTCGAGGGGCTGGCTTCGGAGCAGGCCGCCCAGTACGGCACGCTTGCTGATGTAAAGGAACTGAAGTCCTTACAAAAGCTTATCAATTCCGCCCTCGCTGAAAAGCGCTATGCGGAGGCGCTGTGGCACAACAAAGAATTCCACTTTACGATCTATCGTCTCTCGGGTCTTCCCCAGCTCGTTTCGATGATCGAAAGTCTGTGGCTGAGGATCGGTCCCTCCTTGCACGATCTCTACCCAGAGTTTGCCGAGGAGAAGTATGGGGTTCGCAACCACGAGATCGCCATGGAGGCGCTCGAGGAGCGCGACGCGGCGAGCCTCAGGGCGGCGATGGAGAATGATATTCGCGATGGATATCGGCGGCTGAAGCGCGCCAACTCGGAGAGGGGTGCCGGTTCATCGGGCTAAGATTTTGTTGCATGGACTTGACGAGCTACATTTTTGTTGCAACAAAATTGTGTAGCTCGTGCAAAGCGAGCGGTCGATTTCTCACCTCAGGAAGCCGGAACTATGCTCGTTCAAGCAACAAACAGGCTGCGGCAGGCGTCTGCGCGCAGTAGGTCCAAACGTTTATTCAGCCGCGCCAAGGCCGTCTTTCCGGATGGAACGACCCGCGCCACGGTGGAGCGCGACCCGTTTCCGATCTATGTCCAGCGTGGAGAGGGGGCCTATCTCATCGACGTCGACGGGAACCGGTTCCTCGATCTGAACAACAACTTCACCACGCTCATTCACGGGCACGGCTTCGCGCCGGTCGCGGAGGCAGTCGTCGATCTGCTGCGCTCGGGGACCTGTTTCGCCAATCCGACAGAGCATGAGATCGCGCTCGCGGAACTGCTGACGACCCGCATCCCCGCAATGGAGCGGGTCCGCTTCGTCAACAGCGGAACGGAGGCGGTGATGTTCGCGATCAAGGCGGCGCGCGCCTTCACCGGCAGGCCCGCAATCGCACGCATCGAAGGCGCCTATCACGGCGCCTATGACTGGGCAGAGGCGGGGCAGGGTGTCTCACCCGGGAAGGATGGCTGGGAGCCGGTTTCCATCGCCACGCCGACCTATCGCGGCACTCCCTCGAGCGTCGCCGAGGAGGTCCATCTTCTGCGCTTCAACGATGTCGAGAGTCTCGAAGCACGCTTGAGGGCAGTGAGCGACCGCATCGCCTGTGTAATCATCGATCCAATGCCCAGCCGGGCGGGCCTCATGCACCCGGAGCCGGACTTCATCGAGGCGTTGTCGCAAACGGCGCGCAAGTACGGAATCCTGATCATCGCCGACGAGGTGCTCAATCTTCGGCAAGGCTATGCGGGGGCTTCAGCACGCTATGGCCTGAACCCCGATCTGATCACGGCCGGAAAAATCATCGGAGGCGGCTTTCCGATCGGCGCCATAGGCGGCCGCGAGGAGGTGATGCGCGTTTTCGGTATCGAAGATGCAAAACCGTTGCTGTCGCAGGGCGGCACTTTTTCCGCAAATCCCGTTTCCATGGCTGCCGGCCTGGCGGCCATGGCGGCGATGACGCCGGATACCTTCGATCACCTTGAAGCGATGGGTGACAGATTGCGCGCGGGCTTGAGTGCGAGCATTGCCAGGCGAGACGCGCGATTCTCGGTGACCGGCGCCGCTTCGCTCTTCCGTATCCACCCGAAGCGTGTCGCGCCGGTCGAATATCGCGATGCCTATCTGAGCGCCGAAGAGGCCTCGCTCATGCGACGAATGAGCCGCCATTTCCTGGAGCTGAGCATTTTGCTCCCCTATGGAGCCGCGGGCTGCCTCTCGACAGCGATGGTCGACAGCGACATCGACCTCGTCCTGACCGCATTTGACGATTTTCTCAAGGCCGAAATCCAATCCGGAAAGGAGCGCGCGCAATGACGCAGCAGAATCCAAACGAAACCGTTGCGCAGCATATCGCGAAGATACTTCGCCGCCACGATGTGGAGTTCATCTTCGGCCAAAGCCTGCCTTCGGCGGTCATCCTCGCGGCGGAAGCGATCGGCATTCGCCAGATTGCCTACAGGCAGGAGAACATGGGTGGCGCGATGGCCGACGGCTACGCCCGGGTTTCCGGCAAGGTCGGTGTCGTCGCCGCGCAAAATGGTCCCGCGGCAACGTTGCTTGTGCCGCCGCTGGCCGAGGCGTTGAAGGCCAGCGTGCCGGTCGTCGCACTCGTGCAGGATGTCGAGCGGGATCAAACCGACCGGAACGCCTTCCAGGACCTTGATCAGATCGCCCTCTTCCAGTCCTGCACCAAGTGGGTGCGGCGCGTGACTGTCGCGGAACGCATCGACGACTATGTGGATGCCGCGTTCACGGCGGCGACGTCGGGCCGCGCCGGGCCAGCCGCTTTGCTGCTTCCAGCCGACCTCCTGCGGTCAGAAGCGCGGGCTCCGGGAGTCGTGCGTTCAAGAAACCTGGGCCATTGGCCGCTGGATCGCATCCGGCCGTCCGATGATGCACTGGCAGAGGTCGCCTCTCTGATCGCCGTGGCGAAAGCGCCAATCATCATCGCTGGCGGAGGCGTTCACTGCGGCGGCGCCGTGGCGGAACTTGCGGGTCTACAGCAGGAAGCAAGCCTGCCGGTCTTCACCACGAATATGGGGAAGGGGGCGGTTGACGAGTACCATCCGCTGTCCACCGGCGTGCTCGGCTCGATGGTCGGTCCGCGCTCACTTGGACGTCACTCGTCCGCTCTGGTCGAAGCTGCGGATCTGGTCCTTCTGATCGGAACGCGGACCAACCAGAACGGCACCGACAATTGGCGCCAAATTCCCCGCAGCGCGACAGTCGTGCACATTGATGTCGATCCGGTGGAAATCGGGCGCAACTATGAATCGGTTCGGCTTGTCGGCGATGCGCGGGAAACACTCGCGGCCCTGCGAGCGGCACTCACCCGGATCGACCTCACGCGGCGGCATGCGGATCGTGCGCGGCTGGAGGAGTGCATCGCCACATGCTGGAAACGGTTCGAGCTTGACCGGCAAGAGGTCGCGACATCGCGCTCCCGTCCGATCCGCCCAGAACGGGTGATGGCGGAACTCCAGGATCTGCTGACCGACGACGTAGCGGTCGTTGCCGACGCGAGCTACTCGTCGATGTGGGTTCTGGGCCAACTGCGGGCGCCAATGAGCGGGATGCGCTTTATCACGCCACGCGGCCTGGCGGGGCTCGGTTGGGGGGTGCCGCTTGCGATCGGTGCCAAGGTTGCCCGGCCGGACAAGCCGGTTGTCGCCATCGTCGGCGACGGCGGCTTCGCGCACAGTTGGGCGGAGCTCGAGACTATGGTGCGCATGAAGCTTCCTATCACGATCGTCGTCCTCAACAACGGCATTCTCGGTTTCCAACGCGATGCGGAGACGGTGAAGTTCGGCAGCTATACGTCGGCATGCCACTTCGCCGAGGTCGACCACGCCAAACTGGCGGAGGCCTGCGGCTGCCCGGCCGTTCGTGTCGAGGATCCGAGCGAACTTGCCTATCATTTGCAGCGCGGGTTGGAAGAGGGGCCGCTTCTAATCGAAGTGATGACCGATCCAGCGGCGCATCCTCCACTCTCGCTATTCGCCAAGATGGATGAAGCCGCATGAGGAGCCACACGCCAAGAATTGCCGTCGTGACCGGCGGCACTGCGGGAATCGGGCTGGCAACGGCCCGACACCTGCTCGCTCGTGGATGCCGAGTCGCCGTCTTCGGTCAGAGACCTGTCAATGTCGAAAATGCCGCCCGGGTGTTTTCGCGGGAGTTCGGCGCCGAGCGCGTGTTTGCGCGCGTCGTCGATCTGGCGGAGCCGGCGCAGATATCCTCCTTCTTTCGGGAGCTGGATGAGCGTTGGGGTAAGGCCGAGATTCTGGTTTGCAACGCCGGAATATCACCGAAGGGGCCAGACGGCCCCACCCCATTCCAGGAGATTACGCTCGATGAATGGAACGCCGTTCTTTCCGTCAACCTGACCGGCACAATGCTGTGCTCCCAGACCGCCTTGCCGGGCATGGTCGAAAGTGGCTTTGGCCGGATCGTGTTCGTCGGCTCCATCGCCGGGCGCGCCATGCCCAGGATTGCCGGCACGGCCTATGTCGCTTCGAAAGCCGCGCTTGCAGGTCTCGCCCGCTCGCTGGTTGCCAGATACGCCGCGCAGGGCATCACGATAAATGTGGTTGCGCCCGGCAGGATCGCCACCGAGATGGCCGGACCGCGCGACAGCGCGCTCAATCGCGCCGCCGTCGCCCGCATTCCCGCGGGCCGTATGGGCGAACCGGAGGAAGTCGCGGCCGCCATCGGCTTCCTGACCTCCGACGAAGCGGCGTTCATCAACGGTGCGACCATCGACGTCAATGGCGGAGAGTATGCGCCGCTCTGAGGTGGAAGCCACATGCACGCGGGTGTGCTGATCTATACAGGTGACGCGGAGCTCTTCCTTCTCCTGGAGTATATTCTCGAGGCCGAAGGTTTTCCCGTCCGGCTGTGCGTTGATGAGAGCGAGCTGCTTGCTGCGACCCGGACCGAGAAGCCGCTGGCTGTCCTGATCGATTGCTCCGACTCTCGCCCGGGGGAATTTAGCCTTTGCCGCCGCATCAGGAAGGCGAGTGGGGATCGCGTCCCCGTCGCCGCGTTGACAAACGCGGCGGGAGCAGAATTCAACTGTGATGCTCCCGGAATCGACACCATTATTTCCAGTCCATTCGATCCGCGTCGGCTGCTCGCCTTCCTCGAGGGCATTCGAACAAACTTGTCGCAATGGTCTCGCCCAGGCACCGCGCCCGAGCGGATCTACAGGCACGCGGACATTGAGATGAACGTGCCGAGCGTTCGGGTCATTCGGAACGGTCACGCCGTGCACCTCTCCGCGCTCCAGTTCAGGCTGCTTCTGCATCTCATGAAGATGCCCGAAGTCGTGCACAGTCGCGACGACCTGATCGCGGCATGCTGGCCGCGCGAAGCCGAAGTCGAGCCGCGCACCGTCGACATCCATATCGGTCACATCAGGCGCGCGCTCAACAGATTTGGGCCCGACGTAATTCGCACCGTGCGATCCGTCGGCTACGCGCTCGGCCCTCTCAGTCAGTAGGAGCTGCGCGGAAGCGGCAAAGAAAGCGCTTCGTAGAGAACGCCCTAGCCTCACCGGCGCGGGTTACGAGATCGATCTGGCGGTGACCTTCACGCCCTGCGGCGCGGTTTTCCTGCTGGAACACGCGCTCTATGGGTTCGATGAGGCGATGAGGAGCGAGAATGGTACCGTCACCGGCGGGAAGAATATCAGCGGCGGCTGGCCTCGTACCAGTCGCTGCAGGGTGGCGCTTTCGCCTTCGCCGACGAGTCGGCGGAGAAGCGCCAGCAGTTGCGGGAGGCCGAGGAGGTATTAGCTGCTGTGGGGCGCGAGCGGGCCGGGAGAGCCTGGACGAGGCGGCCTGATACCTCCATCGCGATCGTCCCCTGCAACCCCGGCAGGGACGATATTCATCGCAATGTTTTTTTAGAAGGTCGATGCCTCGAAATCACGGCGCAGCATTTCTGCCTTCTCTTGGCTGTGTCGCAGTCGCTGAAGGTAGAAAGCGAAAAGAGATTTCCTGAAGCGCGTTGTCGCAGAAGGGTCGACACGGTAGGCGGCCGCGTCAAGGATTTCGACCTCTGGAAAGGGAATGCTGACTTCAAGAGAAATCTCGGCCGCGTCCCGCGCACGCCGAAAGGCTGGAGTCGATTGTG
The DNA here is from genome assembly GCF_008932245.1 of Sinorhizobium alkalisoli. Lineage (NCBI taxonomy): Bacteria > Pseudomonadati > Pseudomonadota > Alphaproteobacteria > Hyphomicrobiales > Rhizobiaceae > Sinorhizobium > Sinorhizobium alkalisoli. Next base: position 1,124,038 of record NZ_CP034910.1, read on the forward strand.
CCGGATCGCAATCACGTTCTGGCATTCGTCACAAACTGCTGCCAGGATCCCCTTGACCACGGCGGATCCGTCCACGAAAGGCACGTCACGATAGGCGAAGGTCGTGGAAACAAGCTTGCCGCAATGTGGGCAAATTGCCCTGCTCGTGTCACCTAGTTGATAGAGTTTCATGTGTCACCTCATTGATGCACGCCTGATGAACACCGTGTCCGGGTCAACAAAGTAGAATTTGAGCTGTATTCGGAGAATCTCGACCCAAAGGGTCTCGATGTTTTGATGAATACCGTTATATTACGCGGCCTCTGAGCCGCAGGAACACCTCGAACCAGAAGCCGTAGTCGCTGTGTCGGCGTTCGGTCCAGGCCTCGAGCGCGCAATAGGCCGCCGCCGTTGCGGCTTCGCTGCCGTAGAGGTGGATCGCCGCCTCCACCATTTCCTCCTGTTGGTGCTTTTGCCAGAAGCCATCCTGCCGGGGGCATTGCTCCCCGGAGGCGGGATTACGAAGAATTTTGGACACGCTGAACCTCCTGCTGTCCGGCGCAGGGGTCAAGGGGGGTGCCGGACGTTGGAACTCAGCTTTCGCGAGCCACAGAACCGGACGCTCGGTTCTCATCGTGCCGTCCCTGGCACACGTGTCCTATTAGAGGGGTGTGGAAAACGGGCAAACTCAACCGCCCTTGTTTTCCGCCTCCATGCGCAGTCGTTCGAGGTGATCCTTACATATGGTCTCCACTTGAGTGATCAGGTCGCTGACCCTTCCCGCGAGCCAGTCGAGTGCCTCCTGGCTGATTTCGTAGTGATCGGAGTACCTGGCTTTCACATAGGCTTCGTTGATGATGTTGAACCAGGCGTTGTAGCGTTGCCTGTCACGCGGCCAGACATCGATGAGAAGTTGGTTCCTGTCCTCTGCCAGTCTGCGCAAGGAGTTTAGATTGTGCGAGGGAGGCGAGTAGTTCGTAAGTGTTAGCAGGAGGACCGAATACGACCGTTCAATCGCTTGATGGAGAGTGAACGCTGCATGTTTGCGCCATTCTGCGTCCTGCCTCGACCGTTCGTTTTGGAAAGCCGCTGTTTCCAGGAGTAAACGGAGATCTGGCGACCGGCTGGCAAAGTATTTTCTCGACACCTCATGGGCGTCATATGGGCCAAGGGGCTTGGGTATCGCCAAGGGTTCATCGTCCAACTCGTACAGAAGGATCCCTTCCCTTCGGATGTCGACGAAGAAATATCGTCCCTCTCGCAAGGCGGTGTTCACCTCGCGGCGAGAGTGGACAATGAAATTGACCGGCGTATCCACCCCATGGAGCCGAAGCAAGCGATCCTGCGCCTTGTGCCAGTAGGCCGCGAAGTCCGTAAGCTTCCGGTTGTTTACGATGATCAGCAGGTCGAAATCCGACTTGTATCCCTTCCTCGTATGCGGCTCGTCGACCCATGTTCCTCGGGCGTAAGATCCAAAGAGGATAATCTTCAGAATGCGGCCGCGCTTCTTGAAATCGGCCGTTCCCTCCTTGAGGGCGTCCTCGAACTCCTCGTGCAACACCTCGACGATGCGCGCGAGCTCGCGCTGCTTTCGATGCGGAAGGTGGTCGAGGCTGGTCTTCATCGGTTCTGAGGTGCTTTCTAAAATCATTGTGCATGCATAGCGAACCCGGTTCGCTGAATCCACAGAGTGCCTATTGCGCGCCGAAATTCAATAAAAATGTTGCAACAAAAATAAGGGGAAAACGCAAATTTTTCGCATCATTGTCGCCGTGAAATGCGGATGCAATAAAATCGTGGGGGTTACAAGGCAACGGCGAGCGTATTAATCCCGAGTTTTGTGACATCAAAGCTCGGGACGAGAGCAGCGACGAGGATGACTTGACTGATGAAGGCTCAGCATACGAAACCGTTGGTCCTGATTTGCTCGGACGATGCCAATTTCTATGTGTTGCTCGCCTATATCCTCGCACGGGAAGGCTTCCAGGCGGCCCTGGTTAGCGAAGACGAGGTGGCGGACCAGGCCGCGATGAGACCCGTCACTGCAATCATCTTGGTTACGGGAGAGGATTCTGGCCCGACGTTGAGAGCGTGTGCGGCGATCAAGGCCTCCGACACGACCGCGCATATCCCGACGATCGCAGTCGTTTCGTCGGGGGACGAGCGGTACTATCTGGCATTGCTCAAGGCGGGAGCGGACGAAAACTTCGTGCGCCCGATCTCGCCGGCGCGGCTGCTGGCCTATCTTGGTTCTCTGCCAAAGAACGACGCGAATGATGCCCGGCTGCCCGATGCGGATCTGGAAGAGGCAAGAACCTTCGGGCATCTGAGAATAGAGCCCGGGCGCCGTATCGTCGGGTATGGAGATCAAGAAGCTCAATTCGGCCCCATCGAATTCAATCTGCTGCGGTGCTTGCTGGAGGCGCTTGGCCGGGTGCGCAGCCGCTCGGAGCTGATAGAGGCGGCGTGGCCGGCTGATTGCTACGTGCAGCCGCGCACCGTGGATGTGCATGTCGGTCGCTTGCGCCGGTCGCTCGAGCGCCTGACCGGCCGCACCTTAATTCGCACGGTCCGGGCCACGGGCTATGCCATCGAAGTGGACGAAAGTTCGGATTGACCTGGAGCGAGTTCACAAACCGCGTGTTTGAATTGCAATTCATAACAATGAAGTTTAAGTTGTGAAAAGTCTCGCCAATTTGCAAAATTGCGCTTGGATAAAATTTGCATATACTTTGTTGAATTTGGCGAGAAACGAAATAAACCTCCCGATTATTCACGTTCAAGCAGCGGGAGATATTTCGGATGGAAGGCAAAGCATCAGGGCAAGGGAGTATTGCGGGCAGCGGTGCTCAAAGGAACACCAGCAGCTTGATCCAGTACGCCCAAAGCCATTTCGATGCCGCACATTTCGAAGGGCTGATGGCGGTTTATGGGCGTCCGCTCGCGGGCCGTGCCGTGGCACTTCCCCATGACCGCGGGCGCCAGGTGGTCGATTTCGTGCGGTGCTCCTATCTCGGCCTGGACAACCATCCGAAGATCGTTGCAGGTGCCGTCGAAGCGCTCAACAAATACGGGACGGTACATTGGTCTTGCGCGAGAACGCGTCTCAATTTCTCAATCCTTGGCGATCTGGAGGTGGCGCTGTCGGAATTGTTCGCCGCGCGAGTGATCACCTATACGACGGTCCTCGCGGCAAATATGAGCGCTCTGCCGCTGATCGCATCGGGGCACCTTACCGGCGGCGTCAAGCCGCTGATGGTGTTCGATCGCTTTGCCCACGCGACGCTCGCCTTCCACAAGGGGACCATCGCCTCTGAAACCCGGGTCGAGACCATCGGGCACAATGATCTCGATGCCCTCGAGAAACTCTGCCACGTCAACAAGTCCGTCGCCTTCATTTGTGATGGCGTCTATTCGATGGGAGGGAGCGCCGACATCGAGCGCCTGCGGCGCCTGCAGGACCGCTACGGCCTCTTTCTCTATATCGATGACGCACATGGCATATCGATCTTCGGCAACCACGGCGAAGGCTTTGCCAGATCACAGATCGACGGCGCTTTGCGCGAGCGAACCATCATCGCGGCCTCCCTCGGAAAAGGCTTCGGTGCCTCGGGTGGCCTCCTCATGCTCGGCACGGCGCGGCAGGAGGAACTGTTTCGAAGATTCGCGGTGGCGCACGCGTTTTCGGCGTCGCTGAACGTCGCCGCAATCGGCGCGGCGCTTGCGTCGCAGCGACTGCATCTGACGAACGAACTCGCGGAGCTACAGGCGACGCTTCGAAGCAGAACCGCCTTGTTCGACAGCCTCGTTCCGACAGAGCAGCGAGGCTCACCGTTGCCGATCCGGACGGTGGAGTTGGGCGACGAATTGACCGCCATCGGAGCCGCGAGAAGCTTGCTAGACCGCGGATTTTACACGTCGGCAATCTTCTTTCCTACGGTCGCACGGGGGAAGGCAGGGCTGCGGCTTTGCCCAACGGCCGGTCACTCGGAAGATGATCTCCTGGCGTTGGGCCACGCGATCAAGGACGTGCTGACAGAAATCTCGGACAGTCGGCTGCGGTAAGCGCCTGTCGATACGCCAAGACCTCCGGCCCCGCCGCCGACCTCGTATTAGGAGCGACCATGTACGAGTACCTCTCGGAGTGCTGTGTTTCCCTCCCAGGTTCAAGGAACCTCATCGAAAACGTTTCCCTTCGGGTTGCGGAGTTATGCGTGTCGATCGTTGACAACGGGATGGAAAAGATCTTCCTGTTCGTCGATGGCGAGGCCGTCGTGAGAACCATCGACAAGGGGATTCTGATGCGGGTCGTCGCGACAGACGTCCTCTCTTACTATGGTATAAGAACGGCATTAGAGGGCAGCATTCTTGAATTGGCGGCGTTAGCGCCGAAGGGATTCGCCTGGCATCCAGCCGATCAATCCTGAAGACGCCCGCTCGGAACAGATGGCGAGTGGCGTCAGGAGAATGTCGGCCGACAGTATCGCCAGCTCTCTTTGCTTTTCGACCCCAGTGATATCGGACATTCAGCGCTTGCCGGAGCGCAGCATCGCCCATTTATCCCCATTCTGAAGGACCAATTCCAGCCATCCTTCGGGCGACAGCGAGAGAATGAAAGGCGGCAGCTTCCCGGGCGTGGTTTGCCTGATCAGCGGTGGTCCGCTCTCGTCAGTTGGCCGTCAGCGCCATCCGAAGCCATCGTGTATGAGGTTTCCGATGGGCCGAGCATACGGGCATACCACGCGGACATCAATGGATGCCAACTGTCGCGCTCTTCAGGTACGAGAAAGTTTTATTTCCGCCAGCGGATCATGCTGGAAGAGGACGAGGTGACGCGTGGGCTGGTCGGACGAAAGCGTAGGTCTCGACATAGCGTGGACGACGGCAACGCTTTCCTGCCTCGGTTCACGGAGCGCTATAACCGGCAGATTGCCATTACCCCTGCCCCACCTGATGATCTGCATCGGTCGCTGAATCTTGCCCCGGATCGGCTGTGCGACGTCCTGTGCAAACGTGAGCAGCGCTATGTCGGTGCCCAGTTGACGTTCTCCTACGAGAGTCCGGTTCATCCGCTCGACACGCCCCTTCTCCTGGCTCGAATTCGCGCAAAGGATCTCGATGTTTAGTTCTGAAAGCGCACGCCCGAACTGGATCATGCCCTGACCGCCCCTGGCGTCTTTCTTCGCCACCCGGAGCACCGGTGGATGATGATGTGGCGGCGATCGCGATCAGACAAGCTCTGTAGACGGCCGATTAGTCCAACTTAAGCGGCCATCGTTGAGCCGCATGAAGAACGCTCACAATTTCGACGACGTCGGGTCTCACCCTGTATGCGACAATATACGGAATATCCGCAAAGACGTACTCGCGGGTACCCTTGATACGCCCGACACGTCCCATGGCCGGCTGACTCGCTAGATTGTCCGCGGCCGAAACGATGCGTGCGACGACGCGGGCGGCAGCCTCGGGATCGTCCGTCGCGATATAGCTACCGGTTTGGTCGAGCCTTCGGACAGCTCTGCGCGTCCAGCGCAACGGGTGGCTGCTCATGCTTTGCGAGCGGCCTTTACGTACTTTGCTACCACACTGGCCAACTCGTTCGCGCTGGCAAACTCGCCGCGATCGGCCTCATCTAGCCCAGCTTGGATCTCGGCCAACTGCCATTCCTCTCTTGACACATAATCCTCGATGGCCTGGGCGGCTAAATAGGCACGGGAGCGATCAGAAAGCGCGGCTATCCTATCAAGCTTTTCAGCAATTTCGTCTTGCACGCGCACAGTGAAAGCAGCGGTCATTGTCTTAACCTCATTGGTTCACGGTTAATATTGGTGAACCATCTTGGTTCGTCAAGGGTAAGGACAACGCGGCCGGTCGTCTACATGGTGATCAAACAGGACATAACCGGCTCCGACCGCCCATAGTCTCAACCAAGCTGAAGGCCGTCATCCTTGCGCTCAACGTTGACGTTTGGCCAGCATCCCGAGAGGCGACGACTGTCGCGTCTCTAACCGGCCTATGTGTCGCATCTCTAAAATGTACCCGTGATGATGATGCGGCGGCCAGGTTGAAATGTCCGTTCCGGCGCCGTCGGCGAAAGTGTAGGTCTCGACATAGCGGCCGACCAGACCGCGTGTCACCTCGTTCTCCTCGAGGATGATCCGCTTGCGCTCAAAGGAGAACGTCAGTTGCTTGCCGACATAACGCTGCTCGCGCTTGCAGAGGATGTCTTTGAAGCAAGGCCAGCAAGTGCCGATCCTGGTACGACCGCATCCCGAGAAGCCCGACAGCTATCATGTCGCTTTCGGGTACAGACGCCTAAGAGCTGCATTGGAACTCAATACGCCGGTCAAGGCGATCGTTCGCAACCTCAGCGACCAGGAATTCGTGGTTGCCCAAGGTCAAGAGAACAATGAGCGGCGGGATCCCTCCTACATTGAGAAGGTCCGAGTCGCCCAAAAGCTGGCGGAGCGCTTTACGCGCGACGCCATCATGTCCGCTCTCCCAGTCTGCAAGAGCGATCTGTCTAACATGCTTGCTGTCGCGGCCAAGATCCCGACAGAGCTCGTCGACGCGATCGGCCCGGCCCGCGGCGTCGGCTGGCGCAATTGGCGCGCTTGCAGAGGCACTGACGGCTGGGAAGGGGCGGGCACAAAAGGCGCTCAGCGTACTCACCAAGCCCGAAGTCGCAATGCTCCCCTCGAAGGAACGCTTCGAGGCATCAACGAGATCTGATGAATGGCTCGCTACCAACAAGAGGCTTTACTCGTACTCTCGTATTTCAGCCAATGGGGATCGAAAGGTTCGCCGCGATTCGGCAACGACCTAGCGTGACCGGCGCTCTCAAGAGCGCACCCAAGATCGGGCCGGCCACATGTCACCACAGGGGTTGGTCTGAGCGGCGACGCCGCGCCGCTTTTATTATCCGCAAAGCCGCCACTACGTTCCTGCCTTTCGCTGCTCAGCTCCCAACCTTAGTCGGTCGAAAATCTCCGGAGAGAATTCGAACTGCCGCGCAGTTCCGCGCCCCATGGAGTTCTTCACGATTGTCTCTGTAAGTATGCCGCGCTCAATGAGAGGGTCGACCGACTCCGCCACAGCATTGCGTGTCAGCCCGGTAATTTTGCATATATTAGAAAGAGTTAGCTTCTCGTGGCTCTGATGCATCATGTAGAGGACCGTCATCATCCCGACCTGCTTTAAACGCGATTGGGGCGTCTCTCCGTCAATGGGGTTGTCGAGAACTTCCTGCAAGGCGTAGGCGGCAAATAGCTGGCTCTGCCAATGTACATTAAGGGGGCTTGTCATCTTTTATACTGTCAGATATATGATCGTAAAACGGGTCGCGAAGTGGGCAAATCCTGCTGGGCTTCGCATAAGCTCGCGTCGGTGAAGGGTAATGGTCATGAGCAAGTCTCTCGCACGGGCATTCGTCGCTGCAGCCAGCTTAGCGGCATTCTATCTCGTTTTCGACGGTAAAGCGCGAGCGGATGACTGGGGATGCCAGGTTATCCTGTGCCTTTCCAATCCCGGCGGCCCGGCGCAATATGCCGAGTGCCGACCGCCGATTCAGAAGCTCTGGCGCGAGCTTGCGAAAGGACACTCTTTTCCAACTTGCAGCGGTGTCGGGTTCCACGCCTCGCGCCCCAGCTATGAGCCCTATTACTGCAACGACGGCTACCGGCTGACGACGCGGTATGGAGATCGCGGGCTCGAGGCGAGCTGCATCTCGACCACGCCACAGACCGTCTCAAGTGATGAATGCTATTCCGGCAATGATCGGATCACCACGGCAACGTGGCGCCGCAGCGAAAGCCGCTCGGGGTGCCAGCGCTATGTGACGACGCGGCCGAACGTCCGCTCGCAGCCCCACTATATCGACGTGACCATCGACGGCGTCGGCAAACAAAGGGTGTGGTACTGAGCGATGCCTGTTGCGTTCTACCATCTAGCGCAGGCGTGCGCACCCATAGTTGAGGCCGAGACACTCGCCGGCGTTGTCAGTCTTGAAAGCAGGTTCGAGCCGTTGGCCATCCGGATCAACAGCGGCGCCCCAATTTCGGAGCAGCCCGCAACCAAGGCGGAAGCGATCGAGATCGCCACGTCGCTGGCGGCCGAGCGCCAAGACATCCAGCTCGGCCTCGGCGGCATCGGCATGGACGAACTAGGGAAACTGAAGCTCTCGATCTCCGACGCCTTCGATCCGTGCCTCAACCTTCAGGCCACCGCGACGCTGCTCGACGGGTATTACCGGCTCGCGGTGAAGGCCGGCGCGGATCCCGACCATGCCGAACAGGTGATGCTGCAATCCTACTATGGGCGAGACGATCCCTCCGTCGGCGCCATAGTCAAGTACGACCAGCAGGTCCGCCAGGAAGTGAAGCGGCTCGGCAAAAGTCTAGCCGCTCTCGTGATCGGAGATGGCGGACAGGGGAGGGGGATAACCGAAGAGAGCCCTGTCGATGTGGCGGCAGAGAAGCCGCCGGACGATCGGCCTGCCGACGAGAGGGCATCGGTGCCGTCCTGGGACGTTTTCAGTTCGCGACGGAGATCTTCCGTCCTCGTGTTTCAGAACAGTCAAATGGAGCAGAGTGAATGACCTTCAGTTCCCGTATCCGTCCCGTAGCTGCATCCACTGTTATGGCAACGGCCATTGTGGTGATCATGGTCGAGCCCGCCTTCGCGCAAGCCGCCGGCATCGAGACCGTGCTGCAGAACATCGTTGACATGCTGACCGGCAACATCGCGAAGCTGCTGGCTGTGATCGCGATAATCGTGATCTGCATTGCCTGGATGTTCGGCTACATGGATCTGAGACGGGCAGGGTTCTGGATCATCGGCATAGGCGGCATTTTCGGTGCCACCGAACTCGTCAACACCATCGTCGGAAGCTGACACCATGGCGGACTCACGGCCGGCACTCGAGGAGGACACGCTATTCATCGCCTGCACCCGGCCGGCGATGATCGCCGGCGTGACGATGGAAGCCATGGGCATGAATATCATGCTGACGACCATTCTTTACATCGTCGCCGGCTCGGTCGCCTACGCGCTCGTCGGCGTCGTCTTTCATCTGGTGTTCCGCGCGCTCGTCAAACACGACCACAACATGTTTCGCATCCTGCTGGCCTGGGTGGAGACACGCGGCCGATCCCGCAACAGCGCCTATTGGGGCGGGGCGACGCTTAGCCCCCTGAAGCTCGCCCGCAAATACGATGAAAGGGACCTCGGATTTGCTTGAGCGTACCACAGTCAGATATCGCGAACTCGGTCCGGAGACCTTCATCCCCTGCGTTCGCCACGTCGACGACTCGACGATCGCGCTCGATTCCCGGGCGTTGATGGTGATGATCGCGCTCGAAGGCGTCTCCTTCGAGACCGCGGATGTTCTCGACCTGAATGCCCTCCATCGCGATCTCAATACCCTCTACCGCAACATCGCCGACGAGCGGCTTGCCTTGTGGACGCATCTGATCCGTCGTCGCGACAACAGTTATCCGGAAGGCACGTTCACCACACCGTTCTCGGCGGCGCTCAACGACAAGTACCGCACGCGAATGGTGGGCGAGGACCTGTTTCGCAACGACCTCTATCTGACGATCCTCTGGTCTCCGGCGCGCGATCCCGCCGACAAGGCGGCAAAGCTGCTGTCGCGCCTGCGTCGGGCCCGCCGGGCGGAGGCCGAACTCGACGAGGAAGCCTTGAAGCAGCTTCGCGACAAGATCGTGGACGTCACGGCGGCGTTGAAGCGCTTCGAGCCGCGCGTGTTGTCCCTTTACGAGCACGACGGCCTCATATTCTCGGAGCCGAGCGAAGTGCTTCATCAACTCGTCGGCGGACGACGCGAGCCGATCCCGCTGACTGAGGGCAGCATTGCCTCGGCGATCTACTCGGATCGTGTCATCGTCGGCCGCGAAACGATCGAAATCCGGCACGAGGCTGAAAGCCGCTTTGCGGGCGTGCTGAGTTTCAAGGAATATCCGGCCCGCACCAGGACCGGCATGCTCGATAGCGTGCTTACCAGTCCTTTCGAACTGATCCTGGCGCAATCCTTCTCCTTCGTCTCGAAGGCGGACGCCCGCGTCATCATGGGTCGAAAGCAGAACCAGATGGTCAGCAGCGGCGACAAGGCGGCCTCGCAGATCGAGGAGCTCGACGAAGCGATGGACGATCTGGAGTCCAACCGATTCGTGCTCGGCGAGCACCACCTGACGCTGTCCGTCTTTGCCCCCTCAGTGAAGGAACTGACCGACAATCTTGCCAAGGCCCGCGCCAGCCTGACGAGCGGCGGTGCCGTCGTCGCGCGCGAGGATCTCGGCCTTGAGGCGGCCTGGTGGGCGCAGTTGCCGGGTAACTTCCGCTACCGCGCCCGGTCCGGCGCGATCACGTCGCGGAACTTCGCCGCTCTATCACCCTTCCACTCCTATCCGGTTGGCCAGAAGGACGACAATGAATGGGGGCCAGCCGTCGCCCTGCTCAAGACCGCATCCGGGTCACCATACTACTTCAATTTCCACTACGGCGATCTCGGTAACACCTTTGTCTGCGGGCCGTCGGGCGCCGGCAAGACCGTGCTTCTCAATTTCATGTTGTCGCAGCTCGAGAAGCACGACCCTCATGTGGTGTTCTTCGACAAGGACAGGGGCGCCGATCTCTACGTGCGCGCCGCCGGTGGCACTTATCTGCCCCTTAAGAATGGCGTGCCGACCGGCTGCGCCCCCATGAGGGTCCTCGAACTCACGCCGGAGAACAAGGTGTTCCTGACTCGCTGGGTCGGCAAGCTTGTCGGCTCGGCGACGCGGGAACTGAGCGTGACCGAACTCCGTGACATAGCGTCCGCCATCGACGGCCTTGCCGATCTTCCGGTGGAGCGCCGGACGATTGGCGCGCTCAGGACCTATCTCGACAACACCGATCCCGAAGGCATTGCTGCGAGGCTGCGGCGGTGGGAGAGGGGAGGGCCTCTCGGCTGGGTCTTCGATAACGCCATTGAGGACATCGGCTTCGGTGAATTCGGCGTCGGCGGCAAGTTCGTCGGATACGACATGACTGACTTCCTCGATAACGAGGAAATTCGCTCACCGTTGATGGCCTATCTCTTCCATCGCGTCGAGCAACTGATCGACGGCCGCAGGATCATCATCGTCATCGACGAGTTCTGGAAGGCGCTCCAGGACGAAGGCTTCCGCGATCTCGCCCAGAACAAGCTGAAGACGATCCGCAAGCAGAACGGCCTGATGCTCTTCGCGACGCAGAGTCCGCGCGACGCGATCGTCTCGCCGATCGCCCACACCATCATCGAACAATGCCCGACGCAGATCTTTCTGCCGAACTCGCGCGGCGACCGCGGCGACTACGTCGATGGTTTCAAGCTCACCGAGCGCGAGTTTGAGCTGATCGCGCGCGAACTCTCCGTCGAGAGCCGACGGTTCGTGTTGAAGCAGGGCCACAACAGCGTCGTCGCCGAATTGAGCCTCAGCGGCTTCGATGACGAACTCGCCATCCTTTCCGGCCGGACCGCCAATGTCGAGCTAGCCGAGGCGATCCGCGCTGAGGTTGGCAACCGGCTTGAGGATTGGCTTCCCGTTTTCCAGCAAAGAAGGAGTGCGAGCTAATGGATTCCTATCGACTTCACGGCGCGGCGCTTGCGGCAGCGCTCATCGTTTCCGCTGGCACTGCGGCAGGGCAGGGGATTCCGGTGATCGACCAGACGGCGATCGGCAAGCACATAGAGACGATCGCTGAGCTGAAGTCGCAGCTCGACGCCCTCAATCAGCAGATTGAGCAAGCCCAGCAGCTCTATGGCTCGCTCAACAAACTGACCGAAATGGCGGATATCGCAGGCGTCCTCAACGATCCGGCCATCCGCAAGGCGCTGCCGGCAGACTTCAATGCCATCGAGGGATTGTTCACGGGCACTGACACCGGTCTCTTCGGGAACTCCGCCTCGAAGTTCCTCGAGGGTAATTCGATCTATCGCACCAGTGCCGACGATTTTTACGCGCAGGAGCTTTCCCGCATCCAGAACAAGAATGCCGGGCAGATGAGCCTCGGGCAGCAAATTTATGATGCGGCGACCAAGCGCATCGATGGCATCGACCAGTTGCGCGAGAGGATTTCGACGGCGAGCGATGCCAAGGATATCGCCGACCTGCAGGCGCGACTTCAGGCCGAACAGGCGTTCCTTCAAACGGATGTGTTGCGGATGGAGGGGCTCCGCATGGTGCAACAAGCGCAGGTTCAGGTCGATGAACAGCGCAAGGCCGAGGACTGGCGCCAGCGCATGGATGCGATGAAGGCAGCACTGCAATGAGGAGATTTTCCCTTATCCTCGCGATCCTCAGCCTGACGGGCTGCTCGGAGCGGACGTACACTGTCGACGAGTTGGTCGCGGACGAAGCGCTACTTGCTGACCTCGTCACCAAGTGCCGCAACAATCCGGGCGAGCTTCGCGACACCCCAAACTGCAGGAACGCGGAAAGTGCCGATGTTAAGCTGCGGTTCCAGCGCATGCGTCGGTCGCTTGGAGGCTGATGCTCATGTATGAGGTGTTCGCCTTCGTCGACGAGCAATTCAAGACGCCGTTGGAAGACTTCGTCTCCACTGGAACGTCGAACATCGCCGAGTGGGTCTCAGGCCCACTGACGGCGGCGATCACCCTCTATATCGTGCTCTTTGGCTATCTTGTTCTTCGCGGGTCGGTCCAGGGGCCGATCCTCGACTTCGCTTACCGCGCAATTAGGCTCGCCATCATCGTCATGCTGGTGAAGAACGCCAGTGAATACCAGACTTACGTCACCGACATCTTCTTCGAGTCCTTGCCGCGCGAGATCTCGCAGGCGCTGAACACCGGCTCTGCGCCGAGCGCCTCGACGTTCGACAGTCTGCTCGACAAGGGGCAGGCGTCCGCCACCGATATCTGGTCGCACGCATCCTGGCCTGGCGATATCGTCACCGGCGTCGGCGGCATGATGGTCATCGGCGCAAGTTTCATCGTAGCGTCGATCGGCTACATCGTCTCGCTCTACGCCCGGTTGGCGCTCGCCATTGTTCTGGCAATCGGGCCGGTCTTCGTGGTGCTCGCCATGTTCCAGTCGACGCGACGCTTCACCGAGGCATGGATCGGCCAGCTTGCGAACTTCGTGATCCTCCAGGTCCTCGTCGTCGCCGTCGGCTCGCTGCTGATCACCTGCATCAACACGACCTTCACGGCCATCGAGGGATACAGTGATATGCTGATGCGGCCGATCGCGCTTTGCGCCATCTGTCTTGCCGCTGTCTACGTCTTCTACCAGCTTCCCAACATTGCCTCTGCTCTGGCTTCCGGCGGGGCATCGTTGACCTACGGCTACGGTGCGGCCCGAGAGGCACACGAGAGTATGCTCGCTAGGGTTGCCTCACGCGGCTTTCGCGCCGCCGGCCGCGGGGTTCGCGCGGTCGGGCGGACATTGAGATCGAAAGACGCCAGCTCATGACGCCCATGGCACGAACAAGAAAAAGGCCATCCTGGATCAGACCAATCCTGCTACTGTTTATGACGGCGATCTTGAGCGGTTGCGCCTCAATGAACTATCCGCTCCCAAAATGTGACGGCTATTCCCGCCGGCCGCTCAATCGCGCCTTGTGGCAGTGGGAGGGCTATAGCGATCTCGACCGGAGGCATTCCGACACGAATGTAGTAAACGCGCTGCGCATTGCCTCCTATTTCGACGCAAGTAAGGGGCCTCTGGCCATCGCCCATCGTGACGTCGACGCATCCTATCGTCCTTGCGAGGGGTAGTGCGATGGTTTCGACCGACCAACTCAAGACATATTTCGAAAAGGCGCGGCGCTTCGATCAGGACCGGATGATCCAGGTTGAGCGCTCAGCGCGCATCGCTTGGTCCATTGCCGTCGTGGCCAGCACCCTTGCCGGCGCTTCGATTTTCGCCGTTGCCGGCCTCACACCGCTGAAAACGGTGGAACCTTTTGTCGTGCGGGTCGACAACTCGACCGGGATTGTCGATGTCGTCTCGGCGCTGACCTCGACCGCTGGCACTTACGACGAGGCCGTGACCAAATACTTCGCCGCAAAATATGTCCGCGCCCGGGAGGGTTATGTCTGGAGCGAGGCGGAGGAGAACTTCCGCACTGTCGCCTTGCTGTCGACGCAGCCGGAGCAGGCGCGGTTTTCGGCCATCTATCGCGGCAGCAATCCCGAGTCGCCGCAGAATACCTATGGGCGCGGCGTCACCGCGCGCATCAGCATCGCCTCGATCTCGCTGATCAATCCGCATGTTGTATCCGTCCGCTACATGCGCACGATTACCCGCGGCGAAGAGGTTCGGACAACCCATTGGGTTGCGACGCTCACCTTCTCCTATGCAAACGCGCCGATGTCGTCGACGGATCGGTTGGTGAACCCTCTCGGTTTTGCGGTCAGCGAATACCGGGCCGATCCGGAGGCCATCAACTGATGCGGACTGCTTTCGTCGCAACCCTCCTTCTTACAGCCTCCGCCTCCACGGTGGTTGCCCTCGAAATCCCACGCGGCGCGTCGCAGGACAGCCGCGTGCGTTTCGTCGACTACCAGCCGTACAACATCACCCGGGTTATCGGCTCGCTACGTTCGTCGGTGCAGGTGGAGTTCGCCGCCGACGAAGAGATCGCGCACGTAGCGCTTGGCAACAGTGTCGCTTGGGAGGTGGCACCGGCCGGTAGCATCTTGTTCCTGAAGCCGCGCGAGAACCAGCCGGTCACCAATATCTCCGTGGTGACCACGCGCCGCGACGGCTCCACGCGAAGCTACCAGATGGAGCTGACGGTGCGTGACGGAACGGTGGAGGTTGGTCAGAACACCTACTTCTACGTCAAGTACCGATATCCGGCCGATGAGGCCGAGCGCCGCCGCCAGGCGGCCGCAGCTCGTGCGATCGCGGCGAAGGCCAAGCAAGCAGACAACGTTCTGGCGATGCACGAGGCCTATGGACCTCGGAACTGGCGTTACTCCGCACAAGGCGCTGAGCAACTGGAGCCACAGTCGGTCTACGACAATGGCAAGATCACGACCTTTGCCTTCATCGGCAATCAGGAGATGCCCGCCATCTACATTGAGAACTCGGACGGCAGCGAGAGTCTGGTGCCCAAGTCCGTCGACGGCAACCTGGTCCTTGTCCACGCGATCGGCCGGAAGTTCATCCTGCGAAGGGGAGGTGATGTGCTTTGCGTCTTCAATGAGGCCTATGACCGGATCGGCATCAATCCGGACACCAATACGACCTCGCCGTCGGTCGAGCGGGTTGTTCGGACCAACACCGATACGGCGCAGTAGGGATTTGTCATGGTTCAGGAAGACGAAGGCCGGATACCGGGCGAGCGGGCCGAAACAGTTCCTGGCAGGAGGATCGACAACAATCCCGTCCTAAAGCGCGGTGCCGTTGCGCTGGCCGTCGTCGCCTTTGTCGCCTTCGCTCTGTGGTCGATGAGCGGGGAAGGGAAACGGCAGGAAAACGCCCGGCCGGAGCGGGTGGTCATCCGACAGACGACGAACTTCGAACCGGCCAAGGAGAAAATCGAACCGGTTCAGCCGCTACCGAAAGTGAAGTTGCCAACCCCTGTCGTGACTGCGGAGGTAAAAGAGGAAGATCCGCTGCTCGACTCGGCGCGGCGGGCGCCCGTCATGGCCTATAGTGGCGGACAGAAAAACGCGACATCGCGCCGTAATAACGAGGATCCCGCCATGTCGACGGACGGCAATTTCCTGCCGCTCGATGCAAACATGATGGGCCAGAATACGGCTGATGCCGATGAACAAAGGTTCAACGGGTTGCTGCGGCCGACGAAGCTGGAGGGTTCGCGTGCCGGCACGCTCGGTAATCGAAACTTCATCGTTGCAATGGGTACCTCGATCCCTTGCATCCTGGAAACCGCCATGGCGTCGGATCAGCCCGGCTTCACCAGTTGCGTGATCAACCGTGACGTCCTCTCTGACAATGGTCGAGTCGTGCTGATGGAGAAAGGAACCCAGATCGTTGGCGTGTATCGCGGCGGCCTTCAGCGAGGACAGCAGCGGCTGTTCGTGCTCTGGAACCGGGCAAAGACGCCGAAAGGTATCATCGTTACCTTGGCCTCGCCCGCGACGGATGCGCTAGGCCGCGCCGGCGTCGACGGCTATGTCGACACCCATTGGGGGGAGCGGTTCGGAAGTGCGCTTCTCCTTTCGATCGTGGGCGACGCCACGAGCTATGCCGGCAGCCGCCTGCAGGACAGCGACGTCGACGCTGAGCGCACCACCAGCGCCGGCCAAACAGCGGCCGCAATCGCTGTCGAGCAGTCGATCAACATCCCGCCAACGCTCAACAAACATCAGGGCGAGCTGGTCTCTATCTTCGTGGCGCGCGATCTCGACTTTTCCGGCATCTATGGATTGCGGGTGACCGAGCCGAGGAACAGGGTCCTAGACCGGGCGGTGCTGGGGGATTTCAGCCCACGCTCGACGCTGGTGACGAAGTAGCGTCGAGACATGATCGAGGGCCCTGACGCTGCAGTCGTCCGCGAGTTGCTCGCCCCATTATCGCAGTTCTTGAAAGACGAGTCGCTTTACGAAGTGATCGTCAATCGGCCCGGGGAGGTGCTGACGGAAGGCGCCGGTGGTTGGCGGACCCATGATCTGCCGGAGCTTACCTTCGAAAGACTTATCCGCCTTGCCCGGGCCGTGGCCAGTTTCTCCCATCAGTCCATCGATGAAACGCGGCCGATCCTGTCGGCAACACTGCCCGGGGACGAACGGATCCAGATCGTCGTTCCTCCCGCCACCACCAGGAACACGGTTAGTGTCACCATCCGAAAGCCGTCCTCGGTCACATTCACGCTCGACGATCTGGAAGAGAGAGAATTTTTCGCCGAGACGCGAGCAGCCAACGATGGCTCCTCGACGCAGGACCAGGATCTTCAGACACTATACCGGGCCGGCCGCTTTAAGGATTTTCTGCGGCAAGCCGTGATCGCTCGGAAGAATATCATTATCTCAGGCGCAACCGGATCGGCGAAGACGACGCTTTCGAAAGCGCTGATCAAGCACATTCCGGAGCACGAGCGGATCATTTCGATTGAGGACACCCCAGAACTAGTCATTTCGCAGCCGAACCACGTGCGCCTGTTCTATTCGAAGGGCGGCCAGGGGCTCTCAAGCGCAGGCCCGAAGGAACTGCTGGAATCATGTCTTCGGATGCGGCCGGACCGCATTCTTCTGCAGGAGTTGCGCGATGGCACTGCCTTCTATTACGTCCGCAATGTTAATTCCGGTCACCCCGGATCGATAACCACCGTGCACGCGGATTCGGCCGAGCTTGCCTTCCAACAGTTGACGCTGCTCGTAAAAGAATCGGAGGGCGGACGAAACCTGGCTCGCGATGACATAGACAGATTGTTGAGGGTCTCGATCGACGTCATTGTTCAGTGCAAGCGAATGAACGGACAGTTCCGCGCAACAGAAATCTACTTTTGAGGCTGAATTTGTGGGCGCTGCGGATTCTCCTTAAGTAGAGGGATTCGCAGTCGGCTTCCCGCTGCGTCGCGATAAGTGCTGATCGTCCCGAACGGGTGGAGGGACTAAGCCGCTCGCGCGGCAGGGGCGCCTGTGGAGTGCGTCGTGCACCAACGCAAACGGCGCGCATTTGAGAACGGGCAAGGCTGCCTGACGATTGGGCCTTCTCAATCCTCAGACAGGAGGTTGCCATGACGGAGGAGAGGACGACCCCGCTGCGCGCGGATGGTCGAAGACATGCGCATCCGTGCTGACCCATGACCCGCATGTGCACATCGTCGTGCCGGTGGTGGGCTGTCGCTGTGTGGAACGCGCTGGATCTCATGTCGCCCCGGGTTCTTCCTGTCTGTTCGAGTGCTGTCTCGTCTGTTCCGGCGGCTGTTTGTCGAAGGACTGATGGCACTGCATCAATCCGGCGATCTCGCCTTCTTCGGGGGTCTGGCCGGGCTCGCCGAGGCAGATGCCTTCGCCTTTCTTCGAGAAGCTGCGCTTCCTCCGGTGTGGTGGCGGTACCGATCAGCTTCATGCCGGCCTTTCGAGCAGCGCGCATATGCTCGGACGCTAACAGCCCGAAGACGAACTTAAGACAGCCGGCCTGACCCTTAGGACCGCCTCGAACTGCGCTTTGAAGTCGGCATGCCGATGTCCCTCCCAAGTGCTAGTCGCGGTCCTCGTCTGTGGGATGCGGTCCGCCGCCTGCGCGGTGAATGAGCAGGCGGCGAAGCCGGGCTTGGCGGCTCAGGATTTTGCCGCCGCGGCGCGTATTCGGCGGTATTGCTCCGTAGGAAGCCCACCCCAACCCCAATTGTCGAGATCGACTTCCTCGATTACGACGTAGGTCGAGTCGAGCGGCTTGTTGAGGACGTCGAGCAGCACCTCGCTGACGCCTTTGATGATGGCGGCCTTCTCCTCCGCCGTGACGGAGTTGCGGTCCGGAGTGCTTCCCTCGCGGGTGACCTGTACGGTGACAATAGGCATTGCCGTCTCCATTGAATTTGTTGGGCTTGGACAGGCGCCGCACGGTTCCAGCGCGGCCTACCTTGTGCTGGTGATTACCAACGACCGGCGTTCTGGCCGCCGTCGACGTGCAGGATCTCGCCGGTGACGAAGCCCGCGGTCTCGAGGTAGAGGACGGCATCGACGATATCGCGAATTTCGCCCATGTGGCCGATGGGGTGCAGTCCGGCGAACACCGAATGCGTCTCGGGCGGATGCATCGGCGTCTTGATGATGCCCGGAGAGACCGCGTTGACCCGTACGCCGCTCTTGGAGAATTCCATCGCCAGCGACCGCGTCACAGCATTCAGACCTCCTTTGGTAAGAGAGGCGAGCGCGGAGGGCACGCCGACGATTGGCTGATCGACGAGGCTCGTGGTAATGCTGACGATATGACCCGAGCTCTGCTTCAGCATCTCCGCCGCCGCTCGCTGGGTGATGTGGAAGAAGCCTGCGACATTGACGCCGAGATTATGCTCGTACTCATCTTGCGTCATTTCAATGAAGGGCTTGGCGAGGAAAACGCCCGCATTGTTCACCAGCGAGTCGATTCGGCCAAAGCGATCGAGGCCCTCGCGCACGACCCGCTCGGCGGTATCCGGCTTGCTGATGTCGCCGGCTACCGTGTGAATATTAGGGTCGGCGCTCTCTTTGATCGACCGCGACGTGGCTACGACGCGGTAGTTACGGTCGCGATAGGCGCGTACCAATCCGGCGCCGATGCCTTGCGACGCGCCGGTGATGATGACGACTTTCTGTTCGGTGCTCATGGGTAAGATCCTTGTTTCGATTGCAGCGGTGCCCCTTGCGTCCGCCCTCCGCCATCGGCGTCGGTGCAATGAAATTAGGTCCATCCGATCTTTGGGAGAATAGTCGCTGTTTGGCAGTCACTCGACCGAACACCGGCATAATCATCCGAGCGCATCGGCTTCCGCCGAGAGGTGGGCGAACTCGGAGCGCAGGCGTGGGGCGGCGAAATCGACGAAGGTACGGACCTTCGGGACTGACATCCGGCCCTGCGGTGAGATGAGATGCGCCGGCAAGGGCGGGTGCTCGGCCTCCGCAAGCACGATCTTGAGGCGTCCGTCGCGCACATATTCCGCAACGTGATAGGAATAGAGCCTGGTGACACCGTGACCTGCGGCGGCGGAAGCGGCCGCAGCGCGCACGCTGTTGAAGATGCACCGCGGGGTGAACTGCACTGTTCTTGGAATGGACGACCCCTTCACCGGCGTAAAATTCCAGGAGTCCAGGCCGAAATTGGTAAAGGCGATGATCCGGTGTTTCGCGAGATCTGCCGGCTCGTCAATCCGCGGATGAGTGGCGAGGTAGCGAGGAGAGGCGACCACCACCCGCCTGACATCCCCGCCAACCCGGGTGGAGATGAGTGACGAGTCCGCCAATTGCCCGATGCGCAGGGCAATGTCGATGCCCTCATCCACCAGGTTGGCGAACCGATCGAGCAGGAGCAGTTGTGCCGACACGGCGGGATAGAGATCGAGGAAATCATCGAGGATGGGGCGGAGCACCTCCTCCCCCAGGATCGGCGGCGCCGAAATCGTCAATCTTCCGCGAGGAGCCGACCGCTCGCCGCCAGCGAGCATGTCGGCTTCCTCGAGGTCGACCAGCACCCTGCGGCAGGCGGCGGCATAGCGCTGGCCGGCTTCGCTGAGTTTCAACGTGCGGGTAGTCCGGTGCAATAACTCGACGCCGACATGTGTCTCCAGTAAACTCAGCGCCCGGCTGACCGCCGTCGGCGAACGCTTCAGCCGCCGCGCGGCACCGGCGAGACTGCCTTCGTCGATCGCCGTCACGAACACTTTCATTGCATCGATGCGATCCATCTATTCTGCCGCCCTTCGGGATAGTGACTGCCAGACAACAACTATTCACCTGAAAACGGCATCAGGTAAATAATGGCACCAGGCCGAAGCCGCGATCGATCTGCGAAGGCCGGCGGGACGGGCATATTTTCCTCGGTGAGCCCGCGTTGGGACACGCCTCAAAGAGAAGGAGAATGGCTATGAAAATCCTGATGGTTCTGACCTCGCATGACCAACTGGGGAATACCGGCAAGCCGACGGGCTTCTGGCTCGAGGAGTTCGCGGCGCCCTATTATGATGGGGTGGACACCCCCCTCGACGGCATCGATGTGCCAGAATGGTGGTTGTTGCAGCCACCGGAGAGAAGGAGTGTCCACGATGGAAGTTAGCACGATCGGCCTGGATTTGGCGAAGAATGTGTTTCAGGCCCATGGGGCGGACGCGTCTGGTTGCGTCGTTTTCCGCAAGCAATTGCGCCGGAAGAACGTGCTCGAATTCTTCGCCAAGCAGCCCGTGTGCATGGTTGCCATGGAGGCATGTGCCGGTGCGCATTATTGGGCGAGGGAGATTGGTAGATTTGGTCACACTGTTAGATTGATCCCGCCGGCCTACGTCAAGCCGTTCGTGAAGCGACAGAAGAACGACGCGGCCGACGCCGAGGCAATTTGCGAGGCTGCCCAGCGTCCGACGATGCGTTTCGTCGCTGTAAAGAGTGAGGATGCTCAGGCAAGCGCCGTTGTGTTTCGGGCTCGGGACTTGCTGGTGCGACAGCGAACGCAAGTTATCAACTCGCTCCGCGGTCACCTCGCCGAATACGGCTTCGTCACCGCTCAGGGTCCATCGCATGTCGCCGGGCTCATAGAATACGTGACGGATGATAAGAACACTCTGCCGGACGCAGCTCGTCTGGCGCTCGCCATGTTGGTCGATACTCTGCGATCGCTGGAGGACCGGATCAGGCAGCTCGACCACGAGATCGCACGTCGCGCCCGAGAAGACGCGGACGCTCGGCGGCTTGCGACGATCCCAGGTGTAGGACCGATAACAGCGACGGCATTGACAGCATTGGCTCCAGCGGCATCGACCTTCAAAAGAGGACGTGATTTTGCCGCCTGGCTCGGCCTGACGCCACTTCAGCGATCTACTGGCGGAAAACAGAAACTTGGCGCGACATCGAAAATGGGCGAGCGAACATTGCGGCGCCTCCTTATTCTTGGAGCCAGCTCCGTGGTCCGGCAAGCCGCTCATCGTGGTCTGCCAGAGGGATCGTGGCTCGGGCGCATGCTCGTCCGTAAGCCACGTATGCTTGTGATCGTCGCCCTCGCCAACAAGCTGGCGCGCATCGTTTGGGCGCTGCTAGCGAAAGGCGGGGTCTATGGAGCTCCAGTAGCGGCCGGATAAACCGGCCGCAAACAGGAGGCGTCGAAGGTGTAGGAGGGTCGAAAGGAAGGTATGGCGCACAGTCGATAAGAGACGGGATCGGAAAACCAGGCCTGAACGGAGTGCCCAGAGCACGCTTTTATGATTTGGACCCGATCCGCGAACTCCCATACGGGCCCGCGGCATCCAGATGGTCGCAACAGAGGCCGGACAGATGTCAGCACCCGACTACGCGCAAGTACCGTGCCTGGAAAATCCTCTTGCACTTACGGGGGTGTCCACAGATGTGTTCAGGGATGCCGGCGCGGAGGTCACGCTCGCATCGCCAAAGGGTGGCCAACCGCCGATCGATCCGAAAAGCGATGAACCGGGCAGCCAGACCGAGGCGATGGAACGTTTCAAGAAGGACTCCGCCGCTCAGGAGGAACTCGCCAACACCAGACGGCTCGCCGAAGTCGAGATGGACGGCTTCGACGCGATCTTCTATCCGGGAGGTCACGGCCCACTTTGGGACCTTGAGGACGAAGACTCGATCGCGCTCATCGAAGAGTTCTACAATGCAGGAAAACCGGTTGCTGCCGTCTGCCATGGCCCGGCTGTCCTGCTCAAGGTCACCTCTCAGGGAGAGCCCGTCGTCAAGGGAAAGCGCGTCACCGGCTTCACCAATTCCGAGGAGGAGGCGGTGCAACTGACCGATGTCGTGCCGTTCCTTGTCGAAGACGAACTGAAGCGCCTTGGCGCCCGCTTTGAAAAGGCCGCTGATTGGGCCGATTTCACGGTTGTGGACGGCCAGCTGATCACGGGCCAGAACCCGACTTCGTCCACCGCGGCGGCAAAGGAACTACTCAAGCTTCTCCAGTAGTCGACGACCTGGCTCGCCGGCTCCTTCTTTCAGATATCAGGAGGACCGCAAGGAAGCCTCCTGCACTTTTGCAGGCTAACCGCCCCGTCGCCCAGGGCGGCGGGGCGTCCGCTTCCCTGAAGGTTTTTCGATGCGGGCTGCGACGGCTGCCACCGGGTGTGTTCCGGCCCGCGTAAAAAACCTCGGAAGGATGAATACCAATCCGACTACGCCGGCGGTCGCCTTACCCGATAGCCGACATTTGCCGCACGCCTTCAGTGACATCGACGCTATCTCCGGAGTCGAACCTTAGAAGCCAGCAGGCATCAGTGGCCGCCCCATCAAGTGCTGGGATGACCACAAACTGAATGCATCAAATTGACCGCGCGGTCACTTGGTCCCGATGCCAATATTGACGGGGTTTCTCAGGATGGCCGAGCCGTAACCGCCTGCCCGTCCGCGAACCATGCGATCGAGCGTCTGGTGAATAACTCCACGCTCGCCGTTGCTCAATGCCGGGCTGCAAAGCACTTCCTCGACAATCGGATTGCTCCATGCGATCCAGTCCCATAGCTCGGCGCCTGACCTAAACGCCGTGCTCTCGGTGATCGTCTCGACATTGACGTCCTTCAGTCCGGCTTTCGTCAGTTCGCGGACAAGCCGCTGCGGATCTCTGAGCTGAAACGGCAGCGGCGGGGGGCCATCAGCGGACCATTAAACTCCGGGCGCACCGATTGAACGGCCCCGACCAGGAAAGCGAGGAAGTCTATCCGAGGCAGGTCTCAAAAGGCGATGACCAGCACCCGCCCTCCAGGTTTGACAACCCGTGTCATCTCCCGAATGCGCCTTGGCACGTCGGGAAAGAGCATTACCCCAAACTGAGATCCCGCCATGTCGAAGCTGTCGTCGTCCATTACGCGGGTATCGATTTGCATGTTTTCCCGGCCGGCACGTTCTCGCAGCAGCCGGAGCATGATGGGCGACTGGTCGACGGCGACCACCTCGGCACCGATACGTGCTGCCGGGATACTGGGCGCGCCGCTGCAGGATGCAATGTCGAGAAAGCACACACCGGGGCGGAGCCCTGCCCTGATCAGACTCTCATTGCCGAGCCACATCTGCGTTTCTGTATTCGTCCGATCGTAGCCAGGGGCAATTCGATCCCAAGCATCACGAGTGTCGGGCAGCGCCTGGGTCGCGGCGGCTTCGCTCTCTATAAGCGCGGTGCGGATCGCGTCCATGAATGCCGACTGGCTGCTCGATCGGCGGATCGTCGGCGGCACCATCGATGACATGGAGCGGCCAGCCGAAGCGGGCGCTTGCGGACTCGGCGATCGGCAGCGGCGTCGCGAGATCGTGCCGCCCCCAGACCAGGAATGTCGGTGGGCGCGATCGTCACCTGCCTGTGGTTGGTCTGGTTTGGCCTGTCCCTGGCGCGGCTCCAGGCCGGCCGCCTGACCGGGACCGGCTTCGGGTCTTTCGCCGCAGCGCTGGTGCTCCTCGGGATCGGCTGGAATTTTCTCTACATCGGCGGCACGACGCTCCTGACTACGACCGACACGCAGGCCGAAAAACGCGCGCAAGCTGTCACGACATGACGATCTTTGCGGTCGGACTCGCGTGTTCTTTCAGAGCCGGCGCGTTGCTGAAGCGCCTTGGTGGCAGATGCTGAATCTTGCGCCTTTGCCGAGGCTGGCCGTCGCCGCCGCTACCTTGGCTTGACTGGTCACCGTCAGCGCCGACATATCGAGCCTGCCCATGCAGCTTGACGCCACGACCCTCGCCTCGCGGGAACAGCCCTCGCAAATGAAGACTCGGTTCCCGGAAAAGTGTCAATTTCGCCGTGCGCTGCCCTCGTAGGTAAAAGTCATCGGCTTCGGCCCTTGCATGTACCCCGTCTCAATCCGGTCGATTTGGAATCCTGCCGCTTCTATCATCGACCTGATCGGTCGGTTTAGATGGCAGCCGCCGCTGATGCGCCGCCAGATAGGCGTGAGGTGATCCTGCCACCAGCGCACTCCACGGTCAGGCGAGAGTCCATGCTCGACGAACAGCAGCTTGCCGTCCGGCCTGAGTACGCGGCGCATTTCCGACAGTGCTGCCGCACTTCCCGGGATCGTGCATAGGGTCCAGGTGGTGACCACCGTGTCGACGCTCTTGTCGTCAAGCGGAATGGTTTCCGCCGAGTCCTCGATAAAGGTGACCGGCATTTCCGAATGCGGGACGCGGCGCGCCATCGCGAGGAGGGTTGGGTCGGGTTCAAGGGCGAGAATTTCCCGTATAGACCCCCGGTAAAAGGGCAGGTTCAGGCCCGAGCCGCTGCCTATCTCCAGGACGCGACCTTCCGCAGCGCCGATTACGCGCTCGCGATAGGGATGCAGGCGCTCGTTGCGCATTGAGAGATCGCAGAGCTTCGGCAGGATCACATCGCTGTAGATGCCCATGCGCGGTTCCTTAGCGGTGACGAAACGGTGCGCGTCGTCCTACGTTTCGCGGATTAGGTTTTTGATCTGTTGCCGATCTTCTGGGGACCATTTCTCAGGCTCCTCCTGATGAGCGGTCGATCCGTGGATTTCGATGTGTTTCCAGAGTTCCGCTTCAGTTTCGGCAGTAAACGACGCCGGACACGCTTCCATTCCAGGGTAGTCCTTGCAGCGGTACGAGTAGGCCATCGCTTCACCCTCCTACGCTGCCATCACAGTAGCACAGAATTGTGCGGCGGAGACGCTGACCAACGGCGTGCGATCCTTGTCCTTCTGACGGAATGCAAGGGGCCGATGGCCTGGCGCTCGCCCCTTCGCTTCCTTTACTTTCGCCGTCGGCTTCAGCACACTCCATGCGAGGAGCGAGCGCGGGTCCGTTGGGAGGCGGTCATGTTTTCTTATTCCGACCATGTCCGGGAAATCGAGCGGGCGGGCCGCGGCCTCCCCGTCAGTCGTGACGACATGGTCGTGAAATCCTGGTTGCGCTGCCTCGAGCATCACCGGCTCGACCCGGCGCAGACCTGCGAGGCCTATATCGTTCCGGAGCCGCGGCTCAAGGAGCACCGCCAGCAATCGGAAGACCTGATCAACATCGCCCGCTCCGGGCTCGAGCATCTGTTCCGGCAGGTGGCGGGGCAGAACTACGTGCTGCTGCTCTCCGATCGGCAGGGCGTGACCGTCGAGTTCCTCGGTGATCCGCTCTTTAACAACAACCTGCGCAAGGCCGGGCTTTATCTCGGTGCGGAATGGTCGGAGTGGCGCGCCGGCACCTGTGCCGTCGGCGCCTGCATCGAGGCGGGCGAGGCGCTGACGATCCATCAGACTGACCATTTCGACAACACCCATACGCCGCTCTCCTGCACCGCGGCGCCGATCTACGACACGCATGGCGAACTCTCCGCGGTCCTCGACATTTCGCTCCTGAGTTCGCCGATCGCGAAGGCGAGCCAGAACCTTGCGCTGCATCTGGTCAACGCTACCGCAAGGCGCATCGAGCTTGCCAACCTCATGGCGCAAGCACGTCACGAATGGGTACTGCGGTTCTCGCGCTCACCGGAATTCCTCGATGTCGATCCTGAGGCGGCGATATCGATCGACGGGCGCGGACGTATCGTCGGCATGACGCACGGCGGCGCGAAGATCCTGGCGCGCGCGGCCGGACTCGACTGGCGGGATCCGCGCCAGCTTCTCGGCGAACCGGTGTCGCGCTTCCTCGACGTGGAGATCGACGATCTTCCCGACCTCACGCGCCAGCGTCCGACGCAGGACCGGCTCGTCTTCGCCCGCGATGGAGATGCGCTTTTCGCCCATGCCATCGAGCCGCATTCGCGCATCCGCGCGCCGGTCATCTCGCGCGAGCAGATCCCGCCGCCATTGCGCCGGCTCGGTGGCGATGCACCCGAGATCGTCGCGCTGCAGGCGAGGGCCGCGAAGCTTGCCCGCACGAGCCTGCCGATCCTTATCCAGGGCGAAACGGGAACCGGCAAGGAGCATCTGGCCCGCGCCATTCACGAAGGCAGCGGCCTCAACGGCCAGTTCGTCGCCATCAACTGTGCGGCGATCCCCGAACAACTGATCGAGAGCGAGCTCTTCGGCTATCTGCCCGGCGCCTTCACCGGCGCCTCCGCCAAGGGCCGCAAGGGCCTGATCGAGCAGGCCGACGGCGGCACTCTCTTCCTCGACGAGATCGGCGACATGCCGCTTGTCCTGCAGAGCCGGTTGCTGCGCGTGCTTGCCGAGGGCGAGGTCTTGCCCGTCGGAGCCAGCGTTCCGCGCCCGGTTCAGATCCGGGTCGTCTCCGCCTCGCATCGGCCTCTGCAAACGCTCGTCTCCCAAGGCCACTTCCGCGAAGATCTCTATTACCGCCTGAATGCCGCGACGCTCTCGCTTCCTGCGCTGAGGGACAGATCCGATTTCGATTGGGTTCTGGAGGAGATCCTGAAGCGGCATTCCGGCGGCAGGCTCACGCTGTCCGCGGCTGCCGTCATCGCGCTCAAGGCCCATGATTGGCCGGGAAACATCCGCGAACTCGACAACGCGGTCGCCGTCGCCTCGGCGCTTGCCGAAAACGGCGTCGTCGAGATCGGCGACCTGCCGGAAGTTCTCGTGGGCAAGGCCGGCGCTGGTGGATGTGAGGCGGGTGCGGCTCTGGACCTGATGCTCGCCGCCTGCAACTGGAACATCTCCGAGGCCGCCCGTCGTCTGGGTCTCGACCGCTCCACCGTGCATCGGCAGATCAAGCGTTATCGGCTAAAGCCGAAGCACTGAGCGGATGCTGCAACAGGTCGGCCGCCACAGCTGTGGCGACCACACCGCTCGGCGCAACACACCTGTCCCTCCTGCCTCCTGAAAACGTTGCATTTTCCTCGCTGTGACAGTTTGGCACGGCCATTGCAGCTCGCTGGTCAACCACAACGGCAGCGATGAGGAGGAAACATGCAAGCCCTCAGGTTCCATGCAGCGAAGGATCTCAGGATCGAGGATGTCCCGGCGCCGAGCGGGCCGGCCGCGGGACAGGTGTTGGTCCGCAACCGGTTTGTCGGCATTTGCGGTACCGATCTGCACGAATATGCCTACGGTCCGATCTTCGTTCCGAAGGAGCCGCATCCATTCACTGGCGCCCATGGGCCGCAGGTTCTGGGCCACGAATTCGGCGGCGTGATCGAGGCTGTCGGCGAAGGAGTGACATCGGTGCGCGCCGGCGACCGGGTTTCGGTGCAGCCGCTGATCATGCCGCGCGCCGGCGACTACTTCGCCGATCGGGGCCTCTTTCACTTAAGCACCGATCTGGCGCTCGCGGGCTTGAGCTGGCACTCCGGCGGCATGGCGGAATACGCGCTGCTCAACGCGTATAATGTCGAGAGGATTCCCGACGAGATGACGGACGAGGAGGCCGCGCTGGTCGAGCCGAGCGCGGTTGCGGTCTACGCCTGCGATCGCGGTGGGGTGACGGCCGGCAGCAGCGTGCTCGTCACCGGCGCCGGCCCCATCGGCGTTCTGACGCTGCTTGCTGCACGCGCCGCCGGCGCCGCGCAGCTTTTCGTTTCCGACATCAACGATGCTCGCCTCGAGTTCGCGGCTTCGATCCTGCCGGAAATCACGCCGATCAACCCGCGACGAGAAAACCCGGGTGAGCTGGTACGCGCCCGCACGGAAGGCGTGGTCGGCTGCGACGTCGCCATCGAATGCGTCGGAAACGAGCATGCCCTCAAGGTCTGCGTCGATGCCGTGCGCAAGCAGGGCGTCGTCGTGCAGACGGGGCTGCATCCGCACGAAAACCCCCTCGACTGGTTCCAGGTCACCTTCAAGGACATCGATCTGCGCGGCTCCTGGGCCTATCCGACTCACTATTGGCCGCGCGTCATCCGCTTGATCGCGTCGGGCCTGCTGCCGGCGAAGCGGGTCGTCACCGCGCGCATTCCCCTCGACCGGGCCGTGGCGGAGGGGTTCGATGCGCTTCTCGACCCGGCTGGCAGACACCTGAAGATCCTGATCGACCTCACGAAGTGATTTCCCGCATTCGCGCGGGCGGATGAGGAGCCGCCAGTGCGCCATTCAAGCGAAAAGGAGGATACCCATGCTTGAAGAAAGTCCAAACACCCGCATCGACACCGTGCTTACCAAGCTCGGCAAGGCCCTGGAACAGGGCAACATCGATGGCGTCGTCAACCTGTTCCAGGCCGATTGCTACTGGCGCGATCTCGTCGCCTTCACCTGGAACCTCAAAACCATGGAGGGGCAGGACCAGATCCGCGACATGCTGACGAGCCAACTTGCGGCGATCAAGCCGGCACGGTTGCGGCAGGACGAGAAGGAGCCGGCGACGGGCGCCGACGGCGTGACCGAAGGCTGGTTCGAATTCGAAACCGAGGTGGCGCGCGGCTACGGCCATATGCGTCTCAAGAACGGGCTGATCTGGACGCTGCTGACGACGATGACGGAGCTGAAGGGGCATGAGGAACCGAAGGGCTTGAGGCGGCCGCTCGGCGCCGAGCACGGCCATGACCCCGAGCGCAAGACCTGGAAGGAAAAGCGCGACGCGGAAGCCGCCGAACTCGGCCATGGGACCCAGCCCTATGTCGTCGTCATCGGCGGCGGCCAGGGCGGGATAGCGCTCGGCGCTCGGCTTCGCCAGCTCGGCGTCCCGACGATCATCATCGAGAGGAACGAACGGCCCGGCGATAGCTGGCGCAAGCGCTACAAGTCGCTCTGCCTGCACGACCCGGTTTGGTATGATCATCTGCCCTATATCCCGTTTCCGGAAAACTGGCCGGTCTTCGCGCCGAAGGACAAGATCGGGGATTGGCTGGAAATGTACACCAAGGTGATGGAGCTCAACTACTGGAGCTCGACCACGTGCAAGTCGGCGCAATACGACGAGGCGGCCAAGGAATGGACGGTCGTCGTCGATCGCAACGGGGAGGAGGTCGTCCTCAGGCCGAAACAGCTCGTTCTCGCAACCGGCATGTCCGGCAAGCCGAACATTCCGAAACTCGAAGGCCAGGACATTTTCAAGGGCGAACAGCAGCATTCGTCGCAGCATCCCGGCCCCGATGCCTATCGCGGCAAGAAGGTGGTGGTGATCGGCTCCAACAATTCCGCCCACGACATCTGCGCGGCCCTCTGGGAAGGCGGCGCCGACGTGACGATGGTGCAGCGCTCATCGACGCACATCGTGCGATCGGACACGTTGATGGAGATCGGGCTCGGCGACCTCTACTCCGAACGGGCGGTCGCCGCCGGCATGACGACGCGCAAGGCGGACCTGATCTTCGCCTCGCTGCCGTACCGGATCATGCACGAGTTCCAAATCCCGCTCTACGAGAAGATGCGCGAGCGCGACGCGAAGTTTTACGCAGACCTGGAGAAAGCGGGTTTCCTGCTCGATTGGGGCGCCGACGGTTCCGGCTTGTTCCTGAAATATCTGCGTCGCGGCTCCGGCTACTACATCGACGTCGGGGCCTGCGACCTCGTCATCGACGGCAGCATCAAGCTCAAATCCGGATCCGATGTGAGCCACCTCACCGAAGATGCGGTCGTGCTGAAGGACGGCACGGTCCTACCCGCCGATCTCGTCGTTTATGCGACCGGCTATGGCTCGATGAACGGCTGGGCCGCCGACCTCATCTCCAGGCAAGTCGCCGACAAGGTCGGCAAGGTCTGGGGGCTCGGTTCCGACACACCGAAGGACCCCGGCCCCTGGGAGGGCGAGCAGCGAAACATGTGGAAGCCGACGCAGCAGGAGGCGCTCTGGTTCCATGGCGGCAACCTGCACCAGTCGCGTCACTATTCACAGTATCTCTCGCTGCAACTGAAGGCCCGCGCCGAGGGTATTCCCACCCCCGTGTACGGCTTGCAGGAGCGTCACCATCTTTCCTGATCGGGAAACGCCAGCCGAGAACAATCTCGGCTGGCGTGCCAACCGGGGCTGGCAGTTCGCTTCTCCCGCGACACCGGAGCGGCGGGAAATCGGGGCGGCGCAGCCCCGGCCGCCATCACAAATCCGCATGGTCTCATCATTTCGTTTCATGGGCGCAGTGACGATCCTGGCTTGACACGCGGGTCGTGCGATTTACAGTCCGAGTTGTCAGACATCTTACACGGCTGCGAACTTGTCGCTGACGGAGAACGGGAGGAATTCGTGAAAAAACTGTTTGCACAGCTTGCCATCGGCGTCGCCGCATTGGCCCTTGCGACAGCGGCACAGGCGGGCGAAACGCTCGACCGGGTCATGGGCAAGAAGGCCATGGTGGTTGCCACCAACAGCGGCTGGCCGCCCCAGAGCTATCTCGACGACAGCAATCAGCTCGTCGGTTTCGACATCGACGTCTCGCGGGAAATCGCCAAACGGCTCGGGGTCGAGGTCAGTTTCGAGACGCCCGATTGGGCCACGCTGACCGGCGGTCGCTGGCAGGGACGCTACGATCTCGGCGTCGGCTCCGTCACCCCGACGAAAGCGCGCGCCCAGGTGATCGACTTCGCCGGCGTCTATTACTACAGCCCGTACGTCTACGTGCTGCACAAGGACAGTCAGGCGAAATCCGTTGCCGACCTCAATGGCAAGATCATCGGTGTCGAGACTGCGACGACGTCGGAGGATTACATCCGCCGTCAGCTGGAAATCGACGCGCCCGGCCTTCCGCCGGTCGAATATAAGGTGGACCCGGGCGAAGTCCGCACCTTCGCCGACTCCATGCTGCCCTTCGACGATCTGCGCCTCGGCGACGGCGTGCGCCTGGATGCGGTCATTGCCCCGGAGCAAACCGCGCTCAACGCCATCAAGAATGGCTATCCGCTGCGCGTCCTCGATGGGGAATATGCCTTCAAGGAGCCATTGGTGGTGATTGCCGAGAAGGTCGACGCGGACTGGACGAAGAAGGTCGGCGCCATCATCGGCGAAATGAAGGAGGACGGTACGCTCGCAGCCCTCACCACCAAGTGGTATGGGAAGGATTATAGCGCCGACTGATATTGCAGGATCGTGATCTGGGTCTCACCAGATCACGATCCGCTCCGTTCCAATGACCTGTGGGCGACGCGGCGGGCAGCGACCGCCATGCCTGTGTCGCGCCGGCACCGTTCCAGCGACCTTTGCGCGAGAGAAGATGTCCTATCCCGAGACCTATTACAAACGGACCTTGGCCGATGCGAAGGTCAGACCAGTTCTGTCGGAAGCGATCGAATGTGACACCGTTATCGTCGGAGGAGGGCTGGCAGGTCTGACAACCGCACTGCAGCTCGTACGCGCCGGCCAATCGGTCGTCGTGCTCGAGGCGGAAAGCGTCGGGTTCGGCGCTTCCGGCCGCAATGGAGGCTTCGTCAGCCCGGGCTTTGCTACCGGCAGCGCCGAGATCGCCCGCAGGGCGGGCGGCGAGGCGGCCTGGCAATTGCATCGCCTTTCGATCGAAGGCGTCGATTTCGTGCGCGAAACGATCGAGGCCCTCAAGATCGACGGCGCCGGACCGCAGCCCGGCATCATCAGCGTTGTGCGCCATGACGACGGAGGCAGGCTCAAGGCCCACGCGGACGAACTGAAACGCAGCTATGGCTACGAGCTCGACTATCTCGACACGGAAGAGGTCCGCTCCATTCTCAAGTCGAAGCGCTATTTCCAGGGGCTGCGCGACCGTCGGGCCTTCCATATGCATCCGCTCAATTACCTGCGCGGGCTTGCCGACGAAGTGGAGCGGCTCGGCGGGCGGATCTATGAGGGATCGGCTGCGACGAAATGTGCGCTCGGCGGCGCCGAAAAGCTGGTGTCCACCGCTTGCGGCCGGGTCAAGGCACGCCGGGTCGTCTTCACCACGGGCGGCTATACGGGCTCCCTCAACGGCCGGCTGAAGCGCTCTTTCCTGCCGATCGCGACCTATGTGATGGTGAGCGAGCAGGCGCCCGAACTCCTGCGCAGCGCCATCGCCACCACGGACGCGGTTGGCGACAACCGCCGTGCCGGCGACTACTACCGCCTGGTCGACGGCGGAAGGCGGCTGTTGTGGGGAGGAAGGATCACCACGCGCGCTGCCTCGCCGGCCACGCTTGCGAAGGAACTGCGGCGCGAGATGGTCGGCACATATCCGCAGTTGAAGGATCTGAAGACGGAGCTCGCCTGGTCGGGCCTGATGTCCTATGCGCGGCACCTGATGCCCCAGATCGGCGAAATGCAGCCGGGTGTCTGGTATTGCACGGCCTTCGGCGGCCATGGCCTCAACACGACGGCGATCGGCGGAAAGCTGGTGGCCGAGGGCATTTTGGGCGAGTCCCATCGCTACACGCTTTTCAAGCCCTTCGGGCTCGTCTGGACCGGGGGTTATGCGGGGCGCGCCGTCGCGCAGCTCACCTATTGGAAATTGCAGGCACAGGACTGGTGGCGCGAGCGCGCGGCCTGAACGCCGGAGGGAACGAATGATCGGCCGTCTGATACTGACTTATCCAGATGCCGCGCGGCGCACGGGGGTGTTCGTCATCCTCGCGCTCATCACCGTCGCGATCTACGGAATGGGGGTAAGCCCCGCCTGGCTCGGGCATGTGCTACCGACCGCATCGGACTGGCTCGCCGCCAACCCTGCGCCGGCACGGCTATTGGGCGCGACCATTATCGCCGCGATTGCGGTCGTGAACTGGCAGGCGCTCAGGCAACTGCCGCGCAGATTCCAGGTGGTCGGCGTCTGGATAGAGCTTTTCGTGCTGCTTATGCTGTTCTTCTATTCCTTCAATCTTTCCTTTGCTTTCATCGGGAAAAAGGTCGGCTTTCTGATTTCACAGGGCGTCGTCACGACGCTCTATATCTCGGTGATCTCGATTGCCGCCGCGACCGTCATCGCGCTTGCCGGGGCAATCGCGAAGCTTTCCAGGAACGGCGTCGTCTACGGACTTGCGACCTTCTATACCTCCCTTTTCCGCGGCCTGCCGCTCCTGATGCAGATCTACATCATCTATCTCGGCCTGCCGCAGGTGGGTTATGTGATCAGCGCGGTGCCGGCGGGCATCCTCGCTCTCTCGCTTTGCTATGGCGCCTACATGACGGAAATCTTCCGCGCCGGCATAGAGAGCATTCCGCGGGGGCAGACGGAAGGGGCGACCGCACTCGGTTTGAGCCCGAGCCAGACGATGGGACTGGTGATCCTGCCGCAGGCGATGCGCGTCATCATCCCGCCGACCGGCAACCAGTTCATCGCGATGCTGAAGGATTCCTCGCTCGTTTCCGTGGTTGGCGTCTGGGAACTCATGTATCTCGCCCGCACCCAAGGGCAGACCGAGTTCCGCCACATCGAAATGCTGATCACCGCCTCGATGATCTACTGGCTTCTTTCGGTCGGGCTGGAATTCCTGCAGTCCCGCATCGAAGCCCGGTTCGGACGCTCCAATGTCCGTTGACGCGAACGTGGCGGCGGCAGGGGCCGGCATGCGGCGGAACATGCGTGCGGCCACGCTCGGCTTCATGGCCTTCGCCGTCTTCTCCGGCGCCGACGTCATGGTGAAGCTTCTGGCGGAGCGTTTCCCGGTGCCGCAGGTGACGTTCATGATCACGATCGCGGCGCTGACGCTCCTTGGCGCCTACGCCGGCGCAACCGGCAACGGCGGATCGCTGCTGCCGCGCCACCCGCGTCTCGCCCTCATGCGCGCACTCCTGCTCGCCGTCGATACGCTCCTCATTCATTACGCGTTTTCGATGCTGCCGCTCGCCGAAGCCTACCTGCTGGCGTTCCTGACGCCGCTTCTGGTGGCGATCCTCGCCTTCGTGCTGCTTGGCGAAAGACTGTCGCCACTCGCCTGGAGCGGGGTGGTGATCGGTTTCGTCGGCGTCGCCGTCGCGCTCCGGCCGGGAATTGCGCCGCTCAATCTCGGCCATGCCGCGGCCGCGGCCTCGGCTCTCGCCTTTGCGCTTTCCCTTGTTCTCCTCAGGCGCGCGAAGGCGAGCGAAAGCGACCTGGCTCTCGTCGCGACGTTGCTCGTCGTGCTTGCCGCCACCGCATTGATCGCCTCCGAGATCGGCGGCGGGCTGAAGGCGGCGACGCTAACCGAACTTCTCGGCGCCGGCGGGGCGGGTCTCTTGCTGCTGGGCGGCCATTTCCTCCTGGTGCGCGCTTTCCGTGTCGGCGATGCGTCGGTCGTGGCGCCGTTCCAATACAGTCAGATCGTCTGGGGCGGCCTCTACGGGGCGCTCGTATTTTCCGCTCCGATCGAGCTGCACACGATAATCGGCGCCCTCGTTATCGTGTTCTCCGCATGGCTCGTCCTGAAATGAAATTCCGGAGGTAAGAATGCCCACTTCGATCGACATCGCCACCTCGGAGATCGCGCTCTGCGGTGTCCACAAATGGTATGGCCGCTATCACGCGCTCGACGACATCAACCTTTCGATCGCGCCGCGTGAGAAGGTGGTCATTTGCGGCCCGTCGGGCTCCGGCAAGTCGACGCTGATCCGCTGCATTAACCGCCTCGAGGCGCACGAGCAGGGCGACATCACTGTCGGCGGCGTCGAACTTGGCCAGGACGAGCGCAAGGTGGATGCCGTCCGACGCGAGGTCGGCATGGTCTTTCAGCAGTTCAATTTGTTTCCGCACCTGACCATCATCGAGAATTGCATCCTCGCGCCGATGTGGGTGAAGAAGATACCGCGCAAGCAGGCGATCGAGATCGCCATGCACTTTCTCGGCCGGGTGCACATTCCGGAGCAGGCGAACAAATATCCGGGCCAGCTTTCGGGCGGTCAGCAGCAGCGGGTGGCGATAGCCAGGGCGCTCTGCATGAATCCAAAGGTCATGCTCTTCGACGAGCCGACATCCGCTCTCGATCCGGAAATGGTCAAGGAAGTGCTCGACACGATGGTGGCGCTGGCAAATGACGGCATGACCATGATCTGCGTGACGCACGAGATGGGTTTTGCGCGGCAGGTGGCGGACCGGGTGATCTTCATGGACCGCGGCCGCATCGTCGAAGAGGGCGAGCCGGAAGAATTCTTCGCGCGCCCGAAGACGGAGCGCGCCGGTCTGTTCCTGAGCCAGTTGCTGCATTGAAAGCCGCAGGCGGTGCGGCGAAACTTGGCATAAGTCAGAGCGGCTGCGGATCCTGGGGAAAGCCGCCGACATGGGTGCAGGTCAGTGCTGCCAGATCGCGTCCGGCATGCAGGCATGCGGCGAGTGGCCGACGCGCGATGTGGGCCGCTATGAAACCGGCGATGAAACTGTCGCCGGCGCCGGTCGTGTCGACCACCTGCACCGGTCGGATGCCCGCCGTGGCATATGCCGCGCCATCGCTTGTAAGCGAACCCTTGCCGCCGCGCGTCACCACGGCAAGCCGCGCGCCGCCTTCAAGAAAATCATGGACGAGGCGTTCGGCCCTGGCGCTGTCCTCGCCGGCCGAGCCGAAGGCGATCGATAGCCCCGTGACGCCGAGATCGGCGGCCGCGGCATTCACCGAGACGTCCTGCGAGACGCTCACTCCCGCCTGGGAAAGCGCTCGCCGGAGCGCGCCGCCATCGTCGAGCCAGCCGATATGCACGTG
Source organism: Sinorhizobium alkalisoli (assembly GCF_008932245.1). NCBI lineage: Bacteria > Pseudomonadati > Pseudomonadota > Alphaproteobacteria > Hyphomicrobiales > Rhizobiaceae > Sinorhizobium > Sinorhizobium alkalisoli. The sequence goes on from NZ_CP034910.1 coordinate 1,160,065, forward strand.
GTCCATCGTTTGCAGCGCCTCGACCTCGGCCGGCGCCGGCCGGTATCCCGCACAGACCCCAAAATCCTCGTGAACGAATATCCGGTCGCCCGCGGGCGTGACCTCGACGTCGGTATGGGCGGTGTTGCCCTCGCGCTCGCGCAGATAGTCTACGTGCACACCATTGTCACGCAATCGGCCGCGGACCTTGGCGCCGCCGGAGTCGCGGCCTACGGCGCCGAAGTAGAAGGCCTCATGGCCGAGCCGCGCCAGTTGCACGGCGACATTGATGGCATTGCCGCCGACATAGGATCGTGCCAGGGGAGGGAGGAAGCGATCGATGCAATTGTCGCCGACGGCGGCGAGACGAAAAGCGGCCATGGCTGGCTCCGGGGCGTGGTGACGAGGCCGAGGACGGAAGCTGCGTCCACGGCCTTCGGTGTTTTGCCGGCTGCACGGTTACAGCGCCGCGTGCCTTTTCAGACGCGCAAAGGCCGCCGCAACTCTTTGAACCGGGGCATCGAGCTTCCAGAAAATCGGTACGATTTTCGGGCCGATGCGTCAGTAGGCAACGCGCTTGTAGTAGCGCCGCGTCGTCAGCGGATGATTGCGCATGATTTCGAGATGCGCGCTGATGCGTTCGAGCACGGTCGCAAGGACGATCGGCGAGACGAGGCCGCGCGCCTCGGGGGAAATGCCGGGCAGCGCAAACTCCGCGGTGTCGAGCACCGTCAGCTTGTTGGTATAGTTGCGCGCGAAGGTCTCCAGGCGGTCGGCGAGCGGCCGCAGGCTGTCCTCGCCCTTGAAGAGAACCACGCTGACGTCCTTCTCGACGAGCTCCAGCGTGCCGTGGAAGAAATCGGACGCGTGGACGGGACGGGTGCGGATCCATTGCATTTCTTCGAGGATGCACATGCCGTAATAGAAGGCCTCGGGCCAGGCATTCCCCGCGCCGGTAATGATATGATAGTCCGAGCCGGCAAGGATTCTCGCGACGTCCTCGGCCTTCTCCTCGTAGCTGCGCTTCACCTCGAGCAGGAGTCGCGGAAGCGCCTCGAGCTCGCGGACGATCTGCTCGTAGTTCTCGATTTCACCGCGGTGGCGCATGATCGAGAGCGCGAGGAAGAGCGATTGCAGGTAGAAGGACTCGCAGGATGTGTCGTCCTCGGCGAAATTGACGAAGGCGTGATCGCCGCCTTTGCCGAGCGGCGTTTCTTCATGCCCGACCAGCGTCAGGACGGTCGCACCCACCTCCTTCGCCTTGGCGAGGAAAGCGACGCTCTCCTTCGTCGTGCCGGAAAGGGAGGGGATGACGATGATCGACCTCGCCGTGAGGTTGGCCGATCCGGTGACGACGAGCTCCGCCGGCAGGTCGATGAAGACGGGGAAGCGCGACCGGCGCTGCAGCAGCTGGGCCGCGGGCTGCATCAGAATGGCGGCGCCACCGGTTCCGAGAAAGAAGATGTTCTCCGCGCCTTTTTCTAGGCAGGACGCAATGACTTCGTCCAGGCGCTGTCTAAGGGCGACCGCGCCCGACTGGATCCGAAGGAATCTCGGTTCGTCAAAATTCAGCATGTGTTCTCTCTCGTTTTGTCCCTGCAGCAATGTTGTAAGACAACTGACAACATTGCCCAAGAGTGTCAAGCGAGATTTCTTGCGCAATCCGGATAAGGTAATGCCAGAAACGAATTGCACCCAGCCGGCGAAGTCTTGACCCGCCCGGATTTGTCAGACAAGAAGGACTTCATCTGTTTTTCACCCGGAGCGACGAATTGGACGAGCCCCTTCGCGACACGCGCACACTGGTAATCCAGCTTCGCGACCGTATCGCCGACCTGATCCGGGACGAGGGGCTCAATCCAGGCGACAAGCTGCCGACCGAAGCCCAGCTCACGCAACGCTTCAAGATCTCGCGTCCGGCGCTGCGCGAGGCGCTGAAGCTGCTCGAGCAGGACGGGATCATCTATGTCGAGCACGGCCGCGGCAGATTTGTTTCTCCGATGTCGGCCGTGCGGGTGGACCGGCCGATCACCGTCTTCGAGAGCGTCACCGATATGACGCGACACTACGGCTACGAGACGGTGAGCAAGGTGCTGTCGATCGCGGAGGAGATACCCGATGCGGCCACCGCCGAACAATTGCGGCTTGGGCGAGGCGAGCGCGTCATTCGGCTCGAGCGACTGCGGCTGCAGCGTGACACGCCGATTCTCTATTGCCTCGATTATCTGCCGCGCAGCATTGTCCCGGCCCGGCTCTACGACGTCGACTGGAGCGGTTCGCTGTTGGACCTGCTCGACAAATACAAGCATCGCCCGCGCATGTCCGCAGCGACCGTCTCCGCGGTGATGCTGCCGGAAGACGTGATCGAGCGACATGATCTCAGGGATTTCGGGCCGGCACTGCTGATCCGCGAGACCTGTTACAGCCCCGACGGCAAGCCCGTCATCTACGCCATCGACTACCATCGTGGCAGCCACTTCACCTTCAGCTTCGCGCGCAAATAACCACAGCGCGCAGCGGTTTTGGGATAACGACATGCAGCAACGCGCCTTAGTTCGGGCGCCTCGAGACCGGTCCGGCGTCTCTCCCGATCACCCGTGTCTCCTGTTGAAGTCGCGTTTGCCCCTGTTGCGCATGAGGATTTCTGACAGGAGCCTGCGGTCATCCTCGGACATGGCGGCAATCCACTTATTGGTGAAATAGCCCAATTCGTGGGTGGAGAAGGGTGCCGGGTTTCTCGCGTGGGGAACGAGCGTGTCGACAAGCGTTTGCCCCAGCAGCAAGCGGTCCCACTCCTCCTCGCTAATGGGCTCTGCCTCCTTCGGCGCGACCGCGGCCACCCGTGGCACCGTCTTGATCGGGGCCCCGGTCAGAACCGGCCTGCCCTCTACGGCGCCGCGCGTCTTTTCAGACGCGCAAAGGTCGCTGTAGCTCTTTGAATCTGCGCATCGAGCTTTCCGAAATCGGGTACGATTTTCGGGCCGATGCGCTAGGACCGTCACGTTCCTGGAAGTCTCCGGCCTGCAGAACAGCCATTCCATCAGGCTCATCGCTTGCTCCACCATTTCGACCATTGTCGTCGCCCCGACACCACGTCCGGCATCACAGGGCGGGACGGATCTCTTTCATTTTCCGCCGGTGCCCTGCCGCCGATATAGACGTCATTCAACCTTTTGATCCATTCGGCCAGTTGGCCGATGCTTGTTCCGGAGAGGATCAGCCGATTGGTCTAGGACGACGGTTGGCGTTTGCCGTCCTCCTCTTCCGTCATCCTCGGCTCGAGGCAGCTCGAGGCCGAGGATGACGGTGGAGTGAAGGCTGAGGATGGCGGTGGAGGGAGTGGCAGTGGGCAGACGATTGCGTCGGAGGGAGGAGAAAGGGGGCCAGTACGACGTGTAAGGGGATCCGGAGTCCGCCTCGAACCATATCGGCACTGCCACCACTGCTAGCTAACGCAGCCTCCATGGAATGGCGGAAGGCCGCCGGCACACACCTCGTGGACGCCGTGAGCGCCGAGACCGTAGGGCAGAAGACGATACCAGCTCGGCTCGCCTTGCCGGCCGAGGATAAGGGGGCCGCCCAAACGGGCTAACGTGATTGCTGCCGGCCTTTGCGTACAATTGCGTACCGAAAAACCTCGTCTTTGCTACACTTGGCGATCCAACCGAATGGGAGGAGAGAACCATGCGCATAATCTCGACCGCGTTTCTGGCGCTCGCCGTCGGCATTGGCTTGGCCGGATCCGTTGAAGCCCAATCGGCACGGTCGGACATTGAGGCCGCGCTCGTGACGTTCACCAAGGCGTTCAACACCAAGGACGCAGCTGCGGTTGCGGCCCACTACGCGGAGGATGCCGCCATTCTGCCGCCCGACAGCCCGCGCGTGGATGGACGCGACAAGATTCAACAGTTCTGGCAGGGAGCAATCGACGGCGGGGTTTCCGATCTCGCCCTTGAAGCCGTGGAAATCAGTGAAAGCGGTGACTTCGCCTTTGAGGTAGGGAAATTCAGCCTGAAAGCCCCCGGAAAGGATGCCAATTCAGTGGACCAGGCTGGCAAATACATCGTCATCTGGAAAAAGGGAGCGGATGGCGCCTGGCACCTGTACCGGGACATCTGGAACGCTGATCCTGCCAAATAGCAGTGACGTAACCGGACGAACGTTCCGTCCGGATGCGGGCGGGGCCGGAAGGGGCCGCGCATGTGCGTCCCAGCGCGGAGTCACCTTGCGACGGACGGCAAGGGAGTCCCGAGGGCATCCGGACGGATACGGCAGGTCTCTGGTCGAAGGCCAGCGACCACGTGCATTGCTTCGCTCCTGACCGGGTGCTCATCGGCAAGAACTTTTCGACCGCAAGCGGTCGCGAACCTCCTTCGGGCGGTTCACGGCGCGCCGCCTCATCATTGCCGCGACCACGTCGCTCGACCTATGTTACCGCAACCGGCGCCGAGGTCCCGTGAGAGGCGCGGGAGTGGAAGTCGGATCCCGACGGCTGCTGCATTGGCGCAACTGGAATTAGGCAGCAATTGCCGACGGACGTCTATCCGTTCCGCTCCAATAGCGTGAACACCTTGATCCGTATCCCGGATACGCCTATATTGCCCATGTGGGAGTTCGTGTCCATGTCCGTAAAAGAGCGCATCAAAAGATATCGGGAGAGCGGAGGAGCAGCCGATCTCGTTCGGGTGGAAGTTCTCGTGCCAAGAGCGCGTCGAGATGAGATCGTGAACATTGCCGCGGAATTTCGCTCCGAGCATCGGGCCGAGAAGCGTCGACTTGCGGAATTCATCAAGATGGCGACCGAGCGGTACGGTCCGGGAGTGTTCGACAACATCGACCTCGACAAGTTAAACGATCTTCGGCAGAAGGCACGGGTCGTTGCTAACGCTCTTATGGAGCGCGGTGATGCGCGAGCTTATGCAATGGGGCGAAAAATGGTTTCCCAACTCGGAGAAGCTGATGGCACTGACGCAGATCCAAAAGGACATCGGCTCGAACAGGTCCGATAGCAGCTACATTGCTGGCGGATTGGTCTTGAACATGGACTGGCCACGCGTGTCCGATGACATCGATATCTTTCATGACACCGACGAGGAAATCGGATCTGCCGCGGATGCGGACATCGAGAAACTGAGGGCTGACGGTTTCAAGGTCTCTGTCGAGATCAATATCTACGGCTGCGTCGAGGCAAGTGTGATGCGCGCTGGGGAATACACTCTTGTCCAATGGATGAGCGAGACGCGAACGCGCTTCTTTCCGCTCGTCAGGGATGATGAATGGGGAGCACGTCTGCACCGATCCGACCTTGCCGTGAACAAGGTGATTGCCGCCTCCACGCGGACGAAGGCTCGAGACTACGTCGATCTGCTGATGATCGATACCCACATGTGCCCGCTAGGGCCAGTGATTATGGCCGCAGCAGGCAAACCTCCGCACTTCTCGCCATTGCGTATAGTCGATGAGATTCGGCGCAGGGCGCTCTCCGTCACAAATGGGGACAATACTACGGTTCGTGGCCTACCTTCCGACTGGACCGCGGCAAGGATCCGGGATGAACTCGTTGCTGCTCTGGATCGCGCAGAAAACTACCTGCGCAATGCGCCCCCCGAACTCGTCGGGATACTGGCCGTGGATACCGCAGGAGTTCCGATGGAGGTCTATGATCTCAGCACCAAAGGGATCAAATATCGCAAAGCGACCTCGGAGCCCGAAGTTACACCAGAGTTGCCCGAAACGGTAAACCGCTGGGGGGATGTCATCTGACTCGGTGGCGACTCGCCAGACCGCGGGCGGAGGCAATCCCTCGAAAGAGAAGAGCCCAATGTCAGCCCGGAGGCCATTGCGGATCACAACACGCGTGCTGCGCTCGGTCTCTTGTTTCGCGGTCCCATGGCGCGCCAGGAAGTCGCGCCGGCCCCGGTCTTACGGAACGGCGCGCATTCGCAAGCACCTGATGGGACAAGGCCTGGTGCGCGAGGGCGAGTGCCGGTCGGCGCGCTACGCGGCCAAGGCCACGATTGCAGGCAGAGAGGGGACCGTCTTCCATCAGCCGGACGAACTCGCCGGGTATCATGAACCGCTGCTCATGCCATAGGCGGCCGCGCACAGCGGGAGCACTATATCGATAATCGCCCGGCAGTCAGTTTTCCGGATCAAGCCCGCCAATGAATGAACGACTGACGTTTCCATCCGAAAGCGCAGCTTTCGCCTTTTTCGACAGGCTGCAGCCGGTACCCACCGGGGAGCTCGTTGGCGTGTGGCTGGGACGCGGCGTCACCACCGGGCACCCGCTGGACGGCGTTCTCGAAAATCTCGGCTGGTACGGCAAGCGCTTCCGGGCCGACGGGCGCGCCGATGCGCTGTTGTTTCGCGTCGGCGACAACCGGCTGCTGCCGATCGATCCCGCTCTGATCCCGCTGGGGCTTGCCCTTCGTTTTCACCGCTTCGCGCGCACCGAAGCGGCAAGAAACCTGTTTTCCCATCTGGCGCTGCACCTGCGCGCGAAAGGCCCCGTCGCCTCGTTGAGGTCAATGCCCTTCCGCGGGGCCATGAGCGCGGCGATGGTCTATGACAGAAAACCCATCATCGATCATTTTCGGAAGATCGATCGCGATCGCGTTCTGGGGGTGATGCAGATCGAAGGGGGCGACCGGCATTACTTCTTTGAACTCGAGCGCGTGACGGACGGGACCGCGGAGGCGAGATGAGCCGGATTGGTGGGCCAGTCGCGGATTATCGCCAACGCGTTGATCGAACGGGGAGATGCCCGCGCTTTTGCGATTGGGCCGTCGTTCGCTCCCTGAACTCGAGGACAACGCATGTCTGGGCGGAAGCGCTTCCGTACCCCCGAGGTTCTAGTGAGGCGTATCGACGGCCTTCGGGATCGGCGCCAACCCTGCCGATCTAGGAACTCAGGCTCGGCTCAAATATTGCCGAGTAGGTGAAGCGAGCTTCCAAACGGGGCTTCAGCGCGCCATCAAATTCCATACCGGCTCGGGCGCGGCGGACAGAGGGTCTCTTGCCCAATCTGGATGCCGCCAGTTTCGACTGATGTTGCGCATAATTCGGAGTGGTGATCGGACAGGCCGCGGGCAGTTAACATTTCTGCCGGTATTGTTCCGGAGTGAGACCGTATTTCGCCGTCAGGCGCCGCTTCAGTGATTTGAGCTTCTTGCCGTCCTCAGGCAAACCATGAACTCGCCCGTCGCCCCGAAATCCTTTCAGACAGAAATCGACGAAGACAAGCTCGTCGAGGAACTGAAGTTCTTGCGATCGGAGATCTACCGGTGAGATGAAGCCGACCCTTCGATGAAGTGATGAAGTGACGGCGTTTGATCGCTTCAAGATCTGGCGCAACTCCGCCAGAGTCGATCTATGATCGATCTGCAGGACCTTGCCGGGCGCGGCCCGGCAGGGTCTCAGGCGCCAACCGCTATGCACCAACGCATTCGCGAAGCCCATGGTTGCTTGCCGATCTGACCGTCCGCAACTGCCGGATCAGAGGGGAAGTATTTCGTTCTGTCTTACCGTGCGCACGACAATTGAGGACGAGTAGTTACGAATCGGAATGTCCGCATAAATTTCAAGAAATCGGTAGATATAGTCCGTGTATTCCCCGGCGTCGCGGAATTTGGCCAGGAGAACAAAGTCAAAATCTCCCGATATCAGGTGGCAATGCTGGATCTCCGGCCGTTTCTCCAAAATTCTATACATGCGCTGGTCAATGTCGGCACTGTCTTTTTGCAGCTTGATCATAAATATCGCCGTCACCTGAAAACCCAGCTTTCTCTCGTCGAGAATGGCACGCTTGGCCTTTATCAGCCCATGGCTTTCCATCTTTTTGATGCGGCGATAACAGCTCGTCGCTGAAAGCCCAACGCTCTCACTCAGGAGTTCCAAACTCATGGTGCAATCCTCCTGAAGTTTCTTGAGGATCTTCGTATCCAGCAGGTCCGCCATGAAGCCTCCGCCCTCGTTCTAAAATTGCAAAAATTGCGTCGATGTACACCTCATATTTGCAAAATCTCTCCGCGCATTCGGTCTAATCTCACGCTACCACAAGTGGTGAAATCCGCAATTGAGGGCGTCGTCTTTGGGGGGAGGATCGGATGATTATTGCGAAGCCGACATGGGATGCCGACGTCAAGAAACTCTTCGTGGCGCCCTTTTGGATTGCACCAGATCGCCGGGCCGATGTGGCGCGGCAGTGGATCGGGTGCATGCGCGGATATCTCATAGATTTGGATGACGTGGCATCGGTCAGGGAATGGTCGGTGACCATCTACAATCATCTGGCATCTCGCAATATGCCGCTGACCACCGACACGAGCCAGTTCTGGCCGATCGATGCACTGGAAACCTTTCGCCTATGGGTCAATCAGGGCTGGCGTGTCAATGAGGGTTCCCCCTTCGATCCCGCAAATCGCATTCCGCCGCCCGATTTGCCGCAACAGGTGAAACGCGTGCGGCCGGACATACGATCGCTGAGCGCGGGGGAAATCGATGTCTACCGCGCGAAACTCGACGACGTCATGCAGATTGGCGACCCCGACAGCGGTTCTCCCTGGCAGCGATACGCCTACGTGCACACAAATTGGTGCTTGCACTACCAAGAGGCCTTCGCACTGTGGCACCGTGCCTACTTGCTCTATCTTGAAGAACTGATCGACCACGCCATCCCCTTTTGGGATTGGATGGCGGAGGATGCCAGCGTCGACGGCAGCCCGGAGGCGGGAATTCCGCAACCATTTCTCGATGAGACCTACGTCCACCCCGTCACCGGGGAAAAGCGACCCAACCCTCTCCGATATGCGGCGGCCAAGGACGGCAAATCGAAGCTTTGCGCCATAGGAAAGATGCGCGGTCCGGATTGTCGTTTCGTCCAGCGCAATCCGCTCTTCTATACGTCCGGCGAAACTGATCGCGAGGAACGAACGAAGCTCTACGCGATGTCGAGGATCTTCCAGCAGCAGGTGGTCGACGCCCTCAAATTCGGCACCTTCAGCACACCGCAAGGCTTCCCGGGATACCCATGGGCAAACATTCAGGAGTTCGACCCGCCACAGCCGGACGATCTCTACCCGTATCGCGAGGTCAATTTCGACGGCCTGTTTGAGCAGCCGCATGACAACTATCACGGCTGGCTCGGTCCTGACATGGGGGACAACGCCTATACGGCATTCGACCCGCTGTTTTCTTCTTACCACGCCAACATCGACCGCATGCTGGAAGTCTGGATCCGAAATCACCCGGATGCACAGTTCACAACCCAGACGCCCTTACAGCCCTTCCTCGGACCCGGCGCTCGAGAGGTAAGCTTTTCCACTGCCGATCATTGGCGGTACACGTCGCTCGGGCAAATGGCGCAGGACTCGCGCAGGATCGGATACGACTATGGCGAACCGGTCGCCAGACAGTTTCAAGGCGATACGTCGCTACCGCAGGCACGGAGAACGTCTGCCTCGGCGTCGATCCTGGAACGCGGGCCGTGGGTTGTGTTCGACGGCGTGCGCTGCACCCATGACAGCTATGTGATCGACGTGTTCATCAATCTTCCCGAGCCAACACAGCAGGATGCCGCCTGCGGAAACAAGCACTATGTCGGCCGTTTCAGCCGGATCGGCATGGGCATCGCCGATGACAAGGGGAGGTGCATCACACGCGGTGTCTCGCGCGTCCTCAACGCCGGACCGTCGATCCGCGCCCTCGAACTTCAACAATCCGACGAACCGCACGTCAGCTTTATCGTCAGCCAGCTCGACAGCGGCCGGGTACTGACCGCCGAAGAGTACCAGGCGCTTCCCGGCTTCATCCCAAAACTCATCTGGGGCGATCCGCGCCAAACCGTCGTCAGCCGCACACGGAACAGCGGCGGCTGCTGCATGCACTGATCATCAACCTTTACCAGGAGATCTGAAATGAGCACGCCTTTTTCCCGATTTAGCTCTCCCGCCCACCAGGCACGTAAGGATTTCGCGGACCTCGACCTGGAGGGATACTTGCCGGCGTTCGACGCCAACTGGAACAACAATGTGGCCGGCTGGACCGAAATGGCCATCATCGGCAATCCCTGGTCCAATCTGAATGACGCGCCTCGAGCGGATTACTACAATCCTCTTGTCGAGGGGTTCGGAACCGACGGCGATGCAGTTATCAGTTGGACTCCCTTTCCGAACCGGTTGATCGCGTTCTTCACGCCACCGGACGCGAAGCAGAACCCTCAGCTCGGCCGGCCCCTGACCATGGACGAGGTGATGAGCATGGCGGATACCGGCGAAATCACCGTAAACGGCACCGTCTACAAGCTCTACGATCCAGCAGGCAAAGCCCCCATCCTGCAAATTCCGCAGACACGCTGCCCGCAAATTGACTGGACCGGCCAATACGTCGATTTCTCGCCTTCCGGTCCGCGTGGGTGGCTCGATGAATATTGCGAATGGTCCGTCACCTATGATTCGACGGGGACCAAGATGCAGAGTGTGATGTTCACGTGCGAAAACCCCGCCTACTATCTCACCCTTTGGCGCGTCAATCCGAAGGCAGTTCTCGGTCTCTATCGGATGTATGTCGATCCCGCCGTGGAGCTCGAAGACCTGTATCTGCGCTACCCGGTCGATCAGCCGACCGGCAAGAAGGGTGAGCCGGTCATCGATCCGACGACGGGGCGCCCCGCCTATGACGTCACCAATAAGTGGAACTGCGGCACGGTACGGGTTCCGGGCAAGTCGGGCGGCGCGCTTCACCTGACCTCCGGACCGAACACCCTCAGCGCGGAGATCTATCTCGCGGCTGCCGCAACGATCCAGCGACCTGATGCGAGTAGCCGTGATCCGCAAAGCCTGATCTGCTGCGCGAAATATGGGCAGAACTTCCGCAATTCCGACCCGCACATCGGCTTCGTCGCCAATAGGGCGGCGGGACAAGATCGCATCTCGCTGACCGACCCGGTAGGCCTCTATATTCAACAGCCTCAAAATCTGGCGAACTGGAAAGGCCCGAACGGTGTGCCTGTTGGCCAGTATTGGACGAACACTCGCGGTACCCCGGGCACCGGTCCAAACGGGTCCGATCAGGTTCTCCATGCCGTGTTCGAGATTCCGGAAAGTGCCGGCTTCTCGATCAACGATTGCTACATCGAAATCGGCAGTGAAAAGACCCCCTTTCAACATATCGGCGTCATTGCCAATCAGATGAAGATTGCCTTGGCCGCGACGCTAATGGCGCCGACAGGGGCGCTTCAGCCTCAAATGAAGTGTGTCTCAGATCGGGTGAGCGGACTGCAGCCCTGGCCCGTACAGTTGATACCGACTGAACTGTTCTACGGGCTGTCGCCGACCGACTTACCCGCACTGATGAAACCGGGAACCGAGCATAGCTTCGTCCTCGTCGTGCAAGGAGCCGACAAGAACACGACGCCTGAGACCGCTCGCGTGGAGTTCTCCAATCCCGGCGTGACCGCGAAGGTCACCCAGTTTCTACCGGATGCATCGGCAATTCCCGGCCAGACCGACGGCGGCGGCACCCAGGCCTTCATCATGGACGTCGCCATCGCCTCCGGAACGGCGCCCGGACCGGTCATGCTGCGCGTGCTCAATCCGGCCGAACCCACAAACCCCTCCGATGCCGAGCATCCGTGGGAGAGCGGGCTCGGCATCGTCCCGAACCCCTGAAGGCGAAAGAATGCCTCCGGGCCAAGCGGCCCGGAGGTACCACGAAAGACAAGGAGGCGTGTCATGACGAATAGACGTTTCAGTGCAGGAACTTTCGCTGCCTGGATCCTGCCCTCCATGTTGGCGGCGGCATTGTTGCTGGGGGCGCCGACGGTCGAGCCCAGGAGGGCGCTTGCCCAATCCGCAGATCAATGCGCCGATCAGCTGATTTTCGATCCGAAAAAGGGGACGTTCTTGACCAGCGACATTCTCTTCCTGCCGACGCAAGAAGGGGCCAATTGTTACGCATGGCAGATGTTCGTTGCGATGAACTGGCCGGTCAACCCCGGCTGGCCCGCCGCGCCGGCACTGGCGGGCGAGCCCGACCGCACGGCGAGTGTGGCGGAATGGGGAGTCCAGTTCTCGCCGACATCGCCGATCTCCAGCGTTCCCGTATGGGGAAGTTTCAAGGCCGCAGAAGAAATCTTCCTACCCAACGCGGCACCGCCGAGCGGATGGGGAGTTCAAGAACCGCCACCTGCGGAATGCCGGAGCGACAAAATGATTTTTGGCTATCCGACGGAATCAGTACGCGTCCTCAGCGCGATATCCAAGAACGCGGTCAATAGCGCGCACCGCTTCAATCTGTCGAGCGGAACCCGCGACACGGTTTCCCAGGAGATCATGGAGGCGACAGGCGGCTGGCTGACGGATCAGAAAGGAGAGCTGGTATTCTTCCAGCGCACCGTGGGAAAGGCCGAGTTCGATTACATCGTTGACAACAACCTCTTCGACGCTGCGGATCAGTTGCGCGTCGCGACAAATCAGGATGGGCAACATCCGAAAGGTCTTTCGCTGCCGCGCGGCGGCATGCTTAGAACCCCTCCCTCCGATCCACAGCCGCAGGAAGAGCTCGGTGCATTCGAGATCAAAGCCGCCTGGCGTATCCTTACCGGCGAACCGGCGATGTTCAGTCGTTACATGACGACCGTGGCCTGGCTGAAGCGCCCGGATACGGGGCGATGCAGTCAGGAGGTCGTCGGCCTTGTCGGCCTTCACATCATTCACAAGACCGACACCTTTCCGGACTTTATCTGGGCGACTTTTGAGCAGGTCGACAACGTTCCGGGTGGCTCAGGCGCACCGCCAGTAAATGGCTACTCGTTCAACAATCCGGACTGTACCGGGCCCGACTGCACGCCGAACCAGCCTCGCATCGAGTGTGACGGCAACACGTGCCGGGACCTGTATCCCCGCGATCAGCCGGTTCAAGTGGACCGAGGCCAGAAGACCCCTAATAACCTGGTTGAGCTGAACAGCAGCGTCCAGCAGAAGATCGCCTCCCTCACCGGCGGGAAGTCCATCTTCCAGTACTATGAGCTGGTGAACGTCCTGTGGGATCAGAGTCCCAGCAGCGAACCCACTCTGGAACCAGGAGCTGGTGCCACCGTGCCTCTCCGCTATGGCACCTTTCAGTCGGAAGGAAATCTCCCAGTCGCCAACACGACACTCGAAACCTACATTCAGAGCCGCTCATGTGATGCCTGCCACGCCAGTGCGACGATCGCCGGCAGTGACACACTGGCATCAGACTTCTCCTTCCTATTCGACGACGCTGGCTCGTCGAAGGCTCCGCATCTGGTGGAGCAGGTCAAACAGTTCGCGGAGCAGTCAAAATGAACAGAATTCCAGTATGTTAACCCTGCCGCGGCCACCTCTCCGGTATTCGCCGTCGAAGATCGAAGCAGGGGGCGCTATGTCAGGAGAAGGCGGAATATTCGTCCAAGAAAGGTGTTTTCCCGGATCAAGCTCGCGATGAAAGAACGAATGATATTCCCGTCCGAAAACGCCGCTTTTGGAATTCTCGACGGGCTGATGAGACGGATGCAACTCGCGAGATGTCAGCGGGCCACTTGAGCCGGTGATTTCACTTTGATCCCGAACGGGCGAAAATGTTGCAGCTTGGCGGTGATGACCGTCAGGCGGTGAAAGCTGGCGGTTCCCGCAATCATGGCATCGGACGCGCCGAGATTGTGACCGGCTGCAATGGCCCTGGCTTCCAATTTGCCGCTTTCCCGTGCAACATCCGCATCTACGGGCAAGATTCTGTCGCCGTAACCGGCGATCAAGCCCTTCAAGAATAGCTCTATTCCTGCCGCTTTGGCCTTTGAGCCTCTGGCTTCCAGAAGCCGTACGCCCTTTTCAATCTCGTGGACGGTAATGGCTGACAGGTAGATCGCGCTAACCTGCTCCTGTTCTTCCAGCCAGTCCGTAAATTCGGGGGTGGCCGTGGCCCGAGAAGGGGAGAACATGGATATTGCGTTCGTATCGATCAGGTAGCCGGTCACAGATCGACCTCACGCGAGGGAGCCGGATTTCGGGCAAACACATCGTCGTCGAGATTGAGGTCGGCCGGGAAAGATCTCAGATACTGGACCAGGCTAGGGCGTTTACGAAGCGCTTTCTTTGCCGCTTCTGCGGCTCCCACAGAGACGAGCAGCGCGGCCGTGCCGCGTGATCGTGACAAACTCAGCAGCGGCCGCTTGATCCACGATGTTCGAAAAGCCGGCTTTGGCGTCCTTGAGGCTGATCGTTGACATTCTGGTCTGCCCTGAAATGGTCATATATGACCTTTTAGGCGCTACGGCCGATGAAACCAAGGTCAGACTGTCAGTCCGCAGAGAGCCTAGTTCCCCGCAAGAGATGATGCTACTGGTGCGGCCCCAATGATGGCGGGTGAACTGCTCCTCTCCTCGGGTTCAAGCGGAGGGGCCGCACCACGCGCAGCGCGATCCTGTATGAGGCGAAAATTGAAGCTCATAGAACAGCATCTCCGGGTCACGGCAGCGCTCATCGTGCGCGAAATGTCGACGCGCTACGGCTCCAAACCCGGCGGCTATCTCTGGGCGGTGTTCGATCCGGTCGCCCATGTGGCGATGATGACGCTCATCTTCCAGGCCATCGCCCGCATGCCGGCGCTGGGCCTGAGCTTTCCGCTATTCTTCGCGAGCGGCTATCTGGCCTTCACCTTCTACCAGCGCATGTCCTCCTTCATGGCCGGCACGATGAAGGCCAACAAGGCGCTTTTCTCCTATCCGATCGTCTCGCCCTTCGACGCGATCGTCTCGCGCTTCATCCTGCAAGTGATGACCGATGCGCTTGTGGCGATGCTCATCCTGTTCCTGATCATCGAGATCGGCGGCGTCAGCCAGCCGATGAACTATGCCGGCATGATCGAGGCCGCGGGCGCGGCCGCGGTGCTGGGCCTCGGCATCGGAGCGATCAATATCGTGATGTTCGCCCGCTCGGCGCTCTACGAGCAGATCTTCGGCATCATCAACCGCCCGCTCTTCATGGTCTCCGGCGTCTTCTTTCTGCCGGAAAACCTGCCGGAGCCCTTCCGCAGCGTGATCCTCTACAATCCGCTGGTCCACATCATCATGTGGTTTCGGAGCGCCGTCTATGCTGAATACCGCGCTGACGGGTTGGACAAGGGCTACGTCCTCGAAATCGCGCTCGTCTGCTTCGTGCTCGGGCTCACGCTGCTGACAGCCTCGATGCGGCAGATCCGCGAGGATCGGGTTTAGTGCGACGGCACGTCAGGCCGCCATCTGCTCGGCCCGCATTCTGGCGAGAACATCCAGCGCCTCTTCGATCTCGATCGGCCTCTTGGTGACCGGGTCGAGATATTTCGCGTAAAGGAGATAGGCTGCGGCAAAGACTTCATCGATCGAAAGCGTCCGGTTCCGCCGCGGATTCGGCTGCCGATCGTCCGTCAGCCCCCAGCCGGAATAGAAGGGGCAGCCGACCGTCGTCACCTTGATGCCGCGCAGCACCGCCTCGAAGCCGGAAAGCGACGTTATCGTGTAGACGTGATCGATGGTATCGAGCGCATCCGCGAGGCTGATATCCTGCGTGAGGATCATTGCGATGTCGCGCACCAGCGCCGGGTCGGACTTCGCCTCCGCCGTACCTTTCAGCACTTCCGGATGCGGCTTGTAGATGATCTGGGCGTCCGGATTCTCCATGGCGGCGAGCCGAACGAGATCATTGTTCGTCATCTTTCGCGCGCAACCATAGGCGATCGACGCATCGCGCTCCACCTGACCGATCACGAGCACACGCTTTCGCGTCTTCTCGCCGTAGACGGCGCCAATATCGAGCCGATGCCCGGAATTGTATTTGCTGAGCCGGCTTGCAAGCAATTGCTCCCGCGCGGCCCGCGCCCGACGCATCAACCCGGGGTCGCCCGCGAAATCATAGGTCCGGAGAATGTCCTCCAGATCGGTCGGGCCGTTGGCGTTGAAATACATGTCCTGCGTGTCGAAGGCGAGCGACAGCGGCGGCACTCGGAGAGCGCCAAGCGCCACCGAGCGGATGAAGCCATCCTCGACATAGTGGAACGGAATGCCGTGGCGGGCGCAGAAGGTTTTGATTTCAGTGGGACCGTTATATTGCCAAACCAGCACCTTGGACCGCGGGTCCTGGAGAAGCCGCCGCTTCCAGTAGAGCTCGAATTCAAATGGCAGGAGACGTGGTCGTGAGAAAATCACATTGGCATCTGAGAACCAGTCACGCATATAGCGCTTCCAGCGGCTGAAGCCGAAGAGGAACAAGGGATATCCGCGCGCAGCAGGGGAGCGTTTCGATAATGAGTACATTTGAATTTCCCGCATGCAGCCGCTATGGGTCAGCTTCAATCAGCTTGTTATAGCGCTTCAAGATGATGCAACAATCAGGCTATACGCCGTTTTCCCGGACGTCGGCATCAACCATACCTCTCTCTAAAATGGAGATGCGAATGGCACGTCAAGCCGTTTTCTTCGGTTTCGAGCCGTGGAAGAAGCGTATTCCTCAGTGGTTTGCCGACAGAGACTGCAAAATTATCAGCCGCTTCCCAATGCGGATGCTGCGGCGAGGCTGGCCTTTCCGCCTGCTTTTGCCGTCGCAGCAGGAAGTATTCGTCTGGGGCTTCAAATATCCGGGCTTTTTGAAGGCCTTCTGCAGGCTGTTTCGCATTCCTTTCTGCCATGTGGAAGATGGTTTCGTTCGCTCCGTGTCCCTTGGCGCTTGGAGGGCAGCGCCTGCATCCCTGATCCTTGATCGAAAAACGGTGCATTACGACGCCCGAAATCCGTCGGACCTCGAACACACGCTGCAAAACTACGACTTTGACGCCGATCAAATGCTGATGGAAAGGGCGGACCGATGCATTCGAATGCTCATCGAAATGCGAATCAGCAAGTACAACCAGGGCAGACGTATCGATCTCGAAGAGCTCCTTGGGCCGAAGATTAAGAGACGTGTTCTCGTGATCGGTCAGGTAGAGACCGATGCAGCTATCGCATTTGGCTGCGACAGACCGCTGACTAACAATGATCTTGTTTACTTGGCAGCGTCTGAAAATCCCGACGCAGAGATCATCTACAAGCCACATCCTGAGGTGCTGCACGGTACGCGTAAGGGTGTTTCTAACCCAGCGGACGTCGCGCATTTATGCGTGATTCTGAAAGAGGACGTCGCGCCGGCCGACGCGCTCGACGGCGCCGACCACGTCTACACCATCACCTCGCTGATGGGCTTCGAGGCGCTCTTGCGCGGCAAAGCCGTGACCTGTGT
The DNA here is from genome assembly GCF_008932245.1 of Sinorhizobium alkalisoli. Taxonomy (NCBI): domain Bacteria; kingdom Pseudomonadati; phylum Pseudomonadota; class Alphaproteobacteria; order Hyphomicrobiales; family Rhizobiaceae; genus Sinorhizobium; species Sinorhizobium alkalisoli. Next base: position 1,177,311 of record NZ_CP034910.1, read on the forward strand.
TGGGTTGCCCTTTTACGCAGGCTGGGGAGTTACGGACGATCGGCAACCGAACCCTCGGCGAACCCGGCGCCTTTCTGTGCGGGAGATCTTCGCCGCCGCCTATCTGTTGCATTCCCGGTATTTCGATCCGGAGACGGGTGAGCCGACTGACTTGGAGTCAGTCGTGCGCCGGTTGAGCGAAATGCGAGCTGTCACACCACTGCAACAGCGGCAATAGAAGTTATCCACAGCTTCGACTTATCTGGCAGGCAACTGTCAAATGCATTAGACGCCGCGATTGCCTTTGGCGGGAGGAGTGTCTAAGCACAGCCGAAGCGCCTGATGCTTGTGCGTATCGTGTGCCTTGGTCGGCCTCGATTCGTGTTGATCCGATTGATGTCGATGGGTGAGTCCGTCGATCAAAAAGGGAGCCCCATATGACCGAAACCAAAGAAATCAAGGTGATTGCCGAAATCGGCTGCAACCACATGGGCAACATGGACACTGCCAAGGAGCTGATCCGCGTTGCAGCCAAGGTCTGCGGAGCGCATGTCGCGAAATTCCAGAAGCGTCACAACCGCGAACTGCTGACGCCCGAGGAATATGACCGGCCGCATCCGGTTCCCGCCAACTCCTATGGCAAGACCTACGGTGAACATCGCGAATTTCTTGAGTTCTCGGTCGGCCAGCACAGAGAATTGCAGGAAGAATGCCGGGCGATGGGTATCGATTACTCGACATCCGTCTGGGACCTGACCTCCGCCCAGGAAATCGCCGCCCTGAAGCCCAACCTCATCAAGCTTCCCTCGGCCACCAATCAGCACTATGTGCTCCAGGAATTCCTCTGCAAGAACTATGACGGCGAGATCCACGTCTCTACCGGCATGACGACGCATGACGAGACGGACCGGCTGGTGAAGTTCTACGAAGAGCGTGGCCGCGCCAAGGACCTCGTGCTCTATGCTTGCACCTCGGGCTATCCGGTCGCCTTCCCCGACATCTGCGTGCTTGAAATCAATCGCCTGCAGGAGCGCTACGGCGACAAGGTCAAATCGATCGGCTTCTCCGGCCATCACCTCGGCATTGCCGCGGACGTTGCCGCGATGACGGCCGGTCTCATTGGTCACCAGATCTACGGCAAGGGCGAGTTCGAATATGTCGAGCGTCACTTCACGCTCGATCGCACCTGGAAGGGCACGGATCATGCCGCCAGCCTCGAGCCGGATGGCCTGCGCCGCCTGTGCCGCGACCTGAAGAACGTAAGCAAGGCAGTCTCCTACAAGGAGAAGGAAATGCTGGATGTGGAACTCGTCCAGCGCGACAAGCTGAAATGGCGTGAAGAAAAGCACGGCGCCCACATCCGGCAAGCCTCGTAAATGAAGGTCGTTGCCGTCATTCCTGCTCGGGGAGGCTCGGTCGGCCTTCCGGGCAAGAACATAAAGCCCTTGAACGGTGTGCCGCTGGTAGGACGCGCCGTGCTCGCGGCCGCCAAATCCGAATACATCTCCGGCGTCTATGTCTCGTCGGATTCCTCGGAAATCCTTGACGTGGCTGCAACTTTCGGCGCCGTCGGGATCAGGCGCCCCGCCGAAATCTCGGGCTCGATGGCAAGTTCGGAATCAGCTCTTATCCATGCGCTGCAGGAGATCGAGGGCATATCGGGCAAGGTGCCGGATGTGCTCGTGTTCCTCCAATGCACGTCCCCTTTTACCACCTCCGAGCAGATCGATGCAGTCGTGTCGAAGCTCCTCGAGGAGCAGGCGGCAAGCGCCTTCAGCGCCATCGAGGACCACGGCTTCATCTGGCAGACTGGCGAAGATGGAACGGCCGTCGGCATCACTCACGATCACACGAAGCCGCGCCAGCGGCGGCAGGACATGACGCCGCGCTACCGGGAAACCGGTGCGATTTATGCGATGCGCGTTCCGGAATTTCTTGAACGCGGAAACAGGTTTTGCGGCAAGACCGCGCTCGTGCCGGTCGAGATGCCGCCGATTGAGATCGACACGCCGGAAGACTGGATCGTCGCCGAGACCTATGCCCGCCTGCATGATCCGCATCGCCTTGCGCCGGCGAATAAGATTAAGGCGCTCATCACCGATTTCGACGGCGTCCACACCGATGATTGCGTAATAGTCAATCAAGATGGCAGCGAGGCGGTGCGCTGCAGCCGCAGCGACGGCATGGGTATCGAGATGCTCAGGCATCGCGGGCTGAAATTGCTCATCCTTTCGCGCGAGCAAAACCCGGTCGTCAAAGCGCGAGCCGCGAAACTGCAAATGGACGTGTTGCACCACATTCGCGACAAGCTGCCGGCGCTTGACGCCTGGCGCTCGGAACTTCGGCTGGAATGGCGTGAGATCGCCTATATCGGCAATGATATCAATGATCTCGATTGCATGAAGGTCTGTGGTATGAGCTTCGCTCCGTCCGACGCACATCCGGAGGCAAAGGTGATCGCGACCATGGTGCTGCAGAAATCCGGCGGCAGCGGCGCACTGAGGGAACTCAGCGAATACCTGATATCGAACGATCTGATTGGTTAAGCCGATGCGCGTACTGGCGCTCGCCTCCTATGATTCCTTTCTCAATGTCGCCGGACTGATTGCGCCGTATTTTGAGCGAGCCGGCTGTACGGTCGAGTTCGCGCTTGTGGCCGCACGGCGCAAGAAGCAGATCAGCGACACGCAACTGCAACGACAAGGCTTCGCTTCGAAGATTCGCTGGATCGATATCGAGGATTTCTGCAGATCAGGCGAGATCGCTGGTTACGACATCGTGCTTTCCTGCCTTGAGGGCCTGTCCACCCGCCGCCTGATGCATCACCTGATCCAGCTCGGCAGCGGGCGCCCACTGGTGGTATCCGCCTATCCCGGGCTCGTCCTGCGCCATGCCTATGACGGCTTTTCCATGCGAACCGGCAGCGACCTGCTCTGGCTGAACTGCGAGGCAGATGCCGAGGCATACCGCTCCATGTGCGCCGCCTTCGGTCTGGATGGAGGCAATGCGCGCGTCTTCGGCGTTGGCGCCCTATTGGAGTCTGTGACGCGCGAGCCGTCCGCCGAATCAGGGCCCGTCGTTTTCTTCGAGCAGGCGGTAATCCCGCGCTACCACGACGAGCGCGAGTTCCTGGCCGAACAATTGGTCCTCCTCGCGAAGCGTTTCCCGCAAACCCAGTTTGCCGTGAAGCCGCGCACCATGGGCAAAGATGCGGCTCTGCATCGCTCCTGGCACCCGATCGAACCGCTGATCAAGGCGTCGGCAGTGCGGCTGGGTGGCTGGCCCGGCAATCTGAGTCTCACCTCTGAAAAGGCGTCGGTGCTCCTTTCGAAGGCTTCGCACTGCCTGACTGTCTGCTCAACCGTCGCCGCCGAGGCGATCCATGCCGGCGTCCCGACAGCGATCATCGGCGACTTCGGCGCGCACGATGACTATGGGCTCCAATATTTTTATGGCTCCGGACTGATCCGGACTTTTGCCGAACTCGATTTTCCGCTTGAGGGAAAACCGGACGCAGGCTGGCAGGCGCGCTTTATCGGCGATCCAAATCGGACGGTTGAGGAAATGGCCACAGAGTCCGTACGTCTCGCGCGCCTTGAACGGCGGCCGATGACTGAGAAGCCGTTGCGGGCTGAAATGTCGCCGGAGCTGCGGGCGTATCTGACCCGCGGCGCTGGACCTTCCAGTGTTCTCAGCCGGGCATACCAAGCGCGGAAGAAGCAGACGCGGTGGCTCCGGATACCGGCGCTGCCATTAGTGCCGAGGGTTACCTCAGCTATAGCAGCTCTCCTTAGAGGCAAGGGCTAATTCACTGCATCTGGAGCGTCGCCTGGGATCCAGCCTTGATCCCCTTTTTCGAAAAGGCAGCCCCGCGTATTTCGCACGTGCACAATTGGAACGCAAAACATACGAACATCCCACAAAAGGAGATAGATGATGCGGCTACTCATGTTTTGCGAGAATGCAAATCAGGTTCATCTTTGCGACAATCTGGTTTCGTCGGAATTTTTTCCTTCACACGTAGAGCCAGAGGTCCTTATTCTCGATTGGGACAGAGAGACGGTTGCATGGGTAGTGGGGACAATTGGCCGCACCGGCTGGGAGGTATCGGTCACCAACATCTTTGACGCGGTCGCTCCCGTCCTGCGAAAGGCAGTCACATCAGCTAAAAACGCGAAAGACCGGAAGTCCGCCTTGGTGGACATGGGGTTCGAGTATCTGAAGCAATATTTTGGGCGCGCGGATGTTCTGTTGGTTCAGTTCAATGACGCGAGCTTGCGAGGTAGTTCCTTAGCGGCAGTATGCCGGAACACAGGACTGCGTCGCCTACTCCTTCAGGATGGTTTTCTCAATTTCGTGAGCAAGACATCAAATCTCGCTGGCACGGATCAGAACTACCAGTGGGGAGCAACCCACCCGGAATTCGTTGCGGTCTGGGGCGAGGCTATGAAAGATGCCTTGATCCAGCGGCACAACAGTAACCCTGGCACGATAATGATCACTGGCCCCGCTAAGCCTGAAATTGCGGTTCCAGGGATCGTGGAGCACGGTGCGAAACCCGACGGCGGGCGCATAAGAGTTCTTTGGGCCGACCAAGCCATCCTCGACCAGAAAAAGGCTGATAAGTCTGCTTGGCTAAACGAGTTTGCCGACATTGCCAATTACCTATCTGAATTTGATACGTCTCTCCGTCTCCATCCTTCAACGAAGGAGACGAGCAGAATTGATCTAGAGGCGAGCGTTGGTGATAAATTTTCGGTGTTGCTCACGGGAAGCCCCAAAATTGGGGAGGATGAATTGCACACCTACGACGTCGTCGTTACGTATTACTCGACTGTATTCCTGGACTGCTTGGCAAACAATATCCCGTGCGTGATCTACAAGACGCGGTCCGTCGACATCGAATTGCCTCACATCGATCACCCACTCCTGATGTACTGCAACAAAGCGCAAGAGATTCCCGAGGCCGTGAGGCGGGCCGCTCAAGTAAAAGCTCATGGAGCGACGCCACCAGACATATTCCGATATATCAGGCAAGCAGACGGTATAACTGGTATAGCAAAACTCCTCGCCGAAGCGCTGCCACTGTCGAAACAGGACAAGGCGGCCGTCATCCAGCCGATCGTACGAGATATCGAAATCTACTCCAATGTCCGGCGTCTACTCGGCAAGCGCGTTCTTGTTGTCGGCGGCTCGTTCGGTAACCATATTGGTGTCGGGAAGCCGATAAAGGTATTCGTCGAATACCTGCGTGGTCTCGATTTGGAGATCGATTTCCATTTGGCAACAGCCGGCGATGGTGAAAATCTTCTCAAGAAAATATCGGAAGCATCGTTGGTGTTGATCAACTCCTTCGATGTGGTTCGAATCCTGAAGGAGCGCGAGCTCGCTGATGCGGTAAAGATTTGCGAGCTTCGATCGACACCGATCGTGTTCTATTGCCACGAGACTCTTTTCGTTTACCGCCGACTGCTCTCGGAGGTTGGCGGTAAAGTCGATGCCTTCGTGAAAAACGTCCTGCCGAAGACACACGCACTCGCCGTCAGTGATCGACAGGCTGATTGGCTTGGTTCCCTTGGGTGCAAGAGCGTGCGCACGGTTTACAACAGCATCGGATCGAAATTCATTCCGGTAGAAACCGGCAAGAATATTGAAGGGCGGCCCGTCATTCTGATGGTCGGCACCCAGCAAAGACGGAAAGGCGTTGAACTGTTCTCGCACGTGGCAGACATCGCCGCTGAGCGCGGGCTGGGATGGAGGTTCGTCTGGCTCGGCGCTTACACCAAGGCGGCAGATGGTTGCTACAAATCGGATGCTGTAGATTGGGTTGGTCATGTTAGCTCTGAGGAAGTCCGTCAGTGGCTGGCGAAGTCCAGCGCATTCTTCCTGAGCTCAATCGACGATCCACTTCCTCTCGGGGTGGGTGAAGCTTTGATGAGTGGCATCCCCAGTTTGGTCTATGTGGATACAGGTTTCTCGGACTTCATCACCCTCCACCAGGCGGGCGAAGTGTTCAATATTTACGAGCCGCATGTGGCTCTGGAGAAGCTGAGAACGATAATAGATCGTCGCACCGAATACAAAATAAGTCCTGACTTGGTGCGCGATATCGTTGGTGTGGAGGCATTCGGAAAACGGATGCTTGTAGCGCTCGGGGAAATTCTCGCATCTGCTGCTCCGGAGTATACTTACAGCAAGCGGGCTTCTGGGCCAGTGGCGCTGCACCGGGTGATGAACGGCAATGGGGACGGGAACGGTAAGTCACGTAAGCAGGGCCTGAAATGGAAGATCCTGTATGGACTTGAGGATAACTTGCCTGCGTTTGTGGTCAAACCGGGTGAGAAGATGCTTAAGAAACTAGGAGTTATTTAGCCGCTTTGTAATCGTAGCGTTGACGCAAAACGACGCCTTATGCCATCAGTCGAAAACATCTGGGAGAGGGCTGATGGCAGTGGTAACGGACGTTTCGAGAGAGAGGGCGCGCGCGCTTGGCATTAACTGCTCACACCTGAGCGGCGTGGGCGGACGGCTGAAGGTGGAGGTGCCGGTTTCGATCACCTCGGCTGCGTTTGCTTCCGAGTGTTCCTTGGGGTTCATGTCGTACATTGGAATGGGTTCAAGGGTAACGGCCGCTGATGTCGGCCGCTACTGCGCCATTGCACCAAATGTTGAAATAGGGCCCGCTGAGCACCCAACCGACTGGTTCAGCATTCACCCCTTTCAGTACAACGGCACCAAGCAGTTCACTCACACGGAGCACTATGGCTCCATCGTCGGCCATCAGGCCTTCAATGGTAACGCGGGCAGAACGAAGATCGGTAACGATGTATGGATCGGAGATGGCGTTTTCATTAGGCGCGGCGTCTCGATTGGCGATGGAGCGATTGTCGCGGCGAGGTCAGTTGTGACAAGAGATGTTCCGCCCTATTCGATTGTTGCGGGCGCACCAGGTAAAGTCATACGATTGAGATTTGATGCAGCGCTAACCCAACGATTTCTGCGCGTGAAATGGTGGGATTTTGACCTCGCTCCGCTGAAGGGAACGCTGAATTTCCAAGATCCTCAAGCCTCTCTTGATTCAGTGGAGGTAGCGATCGAACGAGGTGTGATTTTTCCACTGAAAGCGAAACGCCTAGAGATTTACGGTGGGAAAGCCCCCCGTATAGTGGAACTTTAATCGTCGCCATCGGCTGAGATTTTCTCAGCAAGTGCTGCGATGCAGAGAGCAAGGGCCGGCGTCGCCGCATGGTAATAGGGGCCGTCATTGATTATGGCAGTTCCTTTTCCGTTTACCAACTTACGCCGCCATTCTGTCCAGGTGCGGCAGCGTGCGCGAGGTGAAAGGCATCCTCCAGATTGCCGGTGTAGTGCGGAATGCGAGCGATATCGTCGCCAGTTGGGACCAGCCAAATTGTGCGATTCCTCATTGTGCCGCTTGAGTCGGTGAACGGCTCAATTCTTTTGCGGAAACCAATTGTCATGGCGATATAACCGTCGAGCGCCCTGTCGGGCCCGGCGCACTCCTTCAATCGTCGTATCAACTCACGTGTATCCACTCGAATAGGCCTCCATTTCGCGTGGTGGCCTGGTCACAGCAGGCAGCCCCCATCTTCGAAAGGCGTGTCTGTATTGCCCATGGTCAGACCACCGTCAACCGTGACTTCCGCCGCGGCGATCCTGCTCGACTTCATCCGTGAGACTGAACCCGGGCGCAAAGACCGCGCATCCTATAACTTTACGCCCGATCTCGGATATTATAATAGCTCATCACGCCGATCCCCCAGACAAACAGCAGGCCAAGGATCACGAGGAGCGCGTTCAGCAGCCGCGCCGGATACTGCGCCATTTCCGAAAGCGTCGGCTCGATGAAGAGCGCAAGGTAACGCTGGCGATTGTTCGCCTCGATCCGGGCCTTCTCCAGCGAGCTTAGCGCGGCCGTATAGGCGCGTTCGGCGAATTCGCGCTCGGTTTCGAGCTCCTCGAACTCGGCGATGCGGCCGGCGACGTCCGGGGCGTTGGGGTCGTTCGCGGCGGACGTTTCGCCGGTGCCGAGGCGCTGGCGCTCGATCAAGAGCTGCTGTTCGAGGCTCTCGATGCGGGTCTTGAGCACGCGGATGCGCGGTGTGTCTTCACTCATCTGGCTCTTGGCGGTGGCGAGGTCGGCGTTGAGCCTTGTCAGTTCCGCCTCAAGGCCGCCGATCAGCTGCACGGCGAGTTTTGCGCCTTCCTCGGGGCTGATTTCCTGTGACTTGTCGCGATAGTCGCGGAGCGCCGCGCGCGACTTGGCAAGCCGCGCTTCGCCCGCCAGCACCTCGTCTTGCGCGGCACGCAGCACGTCGTTTCGCGCCGAAAGCGAGAGGCTGTTCACAAGGCTGTCGCTCTGGTCGACGATGAATTGCGCGATTTCCTGCGATTGCTTCGGATCGAAAGCCTTCACCGTCACCTGCATGATGCCGGAGGCGTGGTCGAAATTGACGTTCACCACATCTCGCCAATAGGCGAGCTTGTCCTCGATCGGCAGGCCGGAGCCGATGCCGTAGAAATAATCGAGCCCGCGGGTGGCGTAGACATTCTCCAGCTTGAACTTGCGGTCGGCGGCGGCAACCATGCGTTCGCTGAGGATATAGTCCATCAGGATATAGCTGTCTGAGACCGTGCTGCCGCTGGAAGCCTGAGTGAACATGCCGAGGATATCGGTCGCGCCGCCGCCTTCGATGCTGCGTACTGCAAAGGATGTGGTGCTGTGATACTGGTCGGCGGCGATGAAGGCCATGTAGAGCGAGGCAAGTGTCGCCGGAACGGCGACGAGGCCGAGAAAGGTGCCGCCGATGATCGCGTGGCGCCAGCGCAGCTTCTTCAGCCAGCCGGGCAGAAAGCCCTTTTTCTTCTTCGTCTCGATCTTGCCGCGCCCCGGCAGCGGAATGACAGGCGCGCTTTCCCTGCCGAGCAGACCTTCGAGCACTTCGATGCCCTTGCTCTTCGCTTCGGCTTTTGCGGGGGTGGGTTTGGCGGCCTCGGCTGGTCCCGGCTTGTTCGCTGCCGCGTCTTTGCTCGCCGCCATTCAATTTCCCTTCATGTTTCTGTCGTGCGCGCGGATCGCGTCCTCGACATCTTCATAATAAGTCAGCTTGCCCTTTTCCAGCACGACGCCGCAGTCGCAATAGTCGCGGATCGTGCCGGTGCTGTGCGAAACCATGATCACATCGGAATCCTGGAGCTTGGTTTGAAAGACAGCCTGACACTTTTTCTTAAAATTTGAGTCACCAACGGCGGTGATTTCATCGACGAGATAGTAATCGAAGTTGACGCCCATGCTCAAGCCGAAGGCAAGCCGCGCCTTCATGCCGGAGGAATAAGTGCCGACCGGCGCCTTGTAGAAGGGGCCGAGCTCGGCAAAATCCTCGACATAGGCCGCAAGTTCCTCCGTATCGACGCCGTAGATGCGGGCGACGAAGCGCACATTCTGTTCGCCGGTCATCGAGTTTTGAAAGCTACCGGCAAAGCCGAGCGGCCAGGAGATCTTGCCACGGCGGATGATTCGGCCGCCGTCGAGCTTGATCGCGCCGGCGATGAGCCGCAGCAACGTCGATTTGCCGGCGCCGTTGCGGCCGAGCAGGCCGACGCTCTTGCCGCGGTTGAGGGTCAAGGAGGCGTCTTCGATGATCGGTTTCTTGATGCCCTTGGTGCGGGCATATTTCGTCGCCTGCTCGAACCGGATCATTCGTTTCTCAGCGTTTTTCTGGAGAGGGTGAAGACCAGCATCCCGGCAAAGAGTGTCAGAAATGCGATTCCGTAAAGATAGTTCATGTCCAGGCCGATGGCGCGGTATTCCGGATAGAAGCCCTTGCGGAAGCTCATGATGATATGGACGAGCGGATTGATCAGCACGAGATCGCGATAGGGCGCCGGGATCGAATCCGGCAGGAAGAAGACGCCGGAAATCAGGAAGAGCGGCCGGTTGACGATGCCGAACACCTGCTCGTAGAGCGGATATTTGAGGAATAGCACGCAATTGACCATTGCGACGCCCAATCCGAAGACGCAGGCCATCGCAACGGCCTCCAGGATCAGCGGCCAATGAAGGCTGGTCTCGACCCGCATGGTAGCGATGATGGCGCCGAGCACGATCACGGCGACGAGTGACGTGGTGCCGAGCTGCAGTATGAAGCGCGCCACGACCGTATCGATCGGCGCGACATTCGGGTAGCTGAGCAAGGCCCGATTGGCGCGCACCGCGCTGTTCAAATAGCTGCTCATCGCCTGGTAGAATTGGAAGGCGATATAGCCGGTAGCGAAGAACAGCGCGAAACTGGTGCCGAGCGCCGGCGATCGGGCGATCGCCCCGAAGACCAGCGTCAACAAGAAGATATGCGCGGCAGGGTCAAGCAGCGCCCAGATGTAGCCGCCCGGCTTTGCGCCGAAGCGCGTCGCCATTTCCCGGACGAGCAGCGCGCCGACGACGCGGATATGGGTGGAGAGATAGCTCACGCGGTCACCCGAAGGGATAGAGCATGCGGCCGATCAGCCGGAGGCGTGGATCGGAAAGGCCGCGAAAGAAGCGGATTGGATCGGCCCGAAAATCCTCGACGTCCCGGTCGTTGCCGGCTTTCCGGATGGCCGGTGCCAGAATCGCGGTCAGGAGATGCCGCCAGCCGAGCACGCCATAGGGGCCCCAGGGCCGCCAGGCGGGCTGGGAGGGGGAAAGGGCGCCGGGCTCGTCGAGCTGCCTGCGGATCGTGGCAACGGTTGCTTCGAATGATGTCTCTTCTCCGGTCTCGGGATCGAAATAGCGAGGATAGAGGAGATAGGCGCCGGCGAAAAGCGCCTCCAGCGTCAGCTTGCGGCCGCGGCGCGGATGCGCCTGGCGGTCGTCCGTCAGCCCCCAGCCGGCATAGAAGGGCGAACCCGCTACCGTCACCTTAATGCCGCGCAGCAGCGCCTCGAAGCCGGCGAGCGAGGTGATCGTGTAGACATGGTCGACGGTATCGAGCGCATCGGCGAGCGGTAGCGTCTCGGTGACGAATTGTGCGAGATGCGCCACCTCGGCCGGGTCGGAGCGCGCCGGGCGGACGCGGCTCAAGACATCCGGATGCGGCTTGTAGAGAATCTGCGCCGCCGGCTGCTCCGCCGCGGCAAGGCGCACGAGATCGTTGTTGGTCATCGGAAGGGGACAGCCGTAGCGGATCGAGGCGTCGTCCTCCACCTGGCCGATGACGAGCACGCGCTTTCTCGTCTTTTCGCCATAGACCGCCTCCGCCTTCCGCTGCCGCCCGCCATTATATTTGCTGATGCCGCTTGCGGTGAGGAGTTCGATGCCGGTCCGCGCCCGCGCCAGGAGGGCCGGGTCGGCCGCGAAGTCGTAGCTGTTCAGCAGCATTTCGAGGTCGGACGCCTTGCTGCAGTCGAAATAGGGCGTGCGGCGATCGAGCGCCAGCGACAGGGGAGCTGTGCGGCTGGCGCTAGGGCGAGCCGAGCGCAGGAAACCGTCCTCGAGGAAGATCACCGGAAGCTTGCGCTCCTTGGCGATCGCAGCCAGCGCCGGCGGCAGTTCCGGTCCCCAGACGAGGAATTCGCAACGCGCTTCTGCGAGGATTCTCGCTTTCCAGACGCGGTCCAGTTCGCGCGCGCCGAGATGCTTCGGCAGGAAATGGAAGCGTCTTTCGGGGAAGCAGCGCTCAAGGAAGGGCCGCTTCCATTCGGTGATGTGCACGGCAAAGGTCGTCACCCCCTCGGTCGCCCAAGCAGGGTTCACGCAGTCTTCTTCCGCCTTCTTTGCCTGTCGGCTCATCACCGCTATCGGGCCCAATTTCCCACCAAAATTTCACCGCTATGTACACGCGCGGCGGCTTCTCCGCCAGTCGTGAGCCGCCATGCGCCGAATGAATCCCTTCGGCCGGCAGTTTGCGACGCCAGTCATGCGGGAACGGTCAATGCCCTCATCAGCGATCCGGAAGCGGATAAGATGAACGGTCCGTTCAGGCATGGTTAATGTCGCCTCCGATAGGCCTTGAGAGGATCCGATCCGCGGCTGCCGCGTTGCAACTCGCGAAAGCGCCGACTGACACAAAAAAGTCGGAACCGCGGATCATTGCCCTCTGCCGACGCGCTGCCAACGCGCGCTGCAGCCGGTGAACGGGGGGCGGCGCGCGAAGCGCCGCGACCAGGAGGAAGGAAGACAATGTCGATTCGATCCAGATTTTTCGCCACCGTGGCCCTGCCGGTGTTCGCGGCCTCCCTCGCGGTTCAGCCGGCGCTGGCCGACAGCCTGAAGGCGCCGTTCGAAATGGCGCAGGAGGGTGGCGAATTGTCGCCCGAGGAGTTGCTGCTGTTGAAGAAACGCAAGAAGCAGCGTGCTGCCGAGGAAGAATCTCAAGGGCAGGCGGAAAGGCAGCAAGGTCGGGCGGAAGAGCGGCAGCGGTCAGAGGAGAAGGCTCGCCGTCGTGCCGAGCGGGCCGCCGAGCAGGAAGCGCAGCAGGCCGAAGAGCAGCAAAGGGGTCTGCGCAAGAAACGTCAGGCCGAGAAGCAGCGGGCCGCCGAGCAGGAGGCTCAGCAGGCCGAAGAGCAGCAAAGGGCTGTCCGCAAGAAACGTCAGGCCGAGAAGCAGCGTGCCGCCGAGCAGGAAGCGCAGCAGGCCGAGGAACAGCAAAGGGCTGTCCGCAAGAAGCGCCAGGCCGAGAAGCAGCGGGCCGCCGAGCAGGAGGCGCAGCAGGCCGAGGAGCGGCAGAGGGCTCTGCGCAAGAAGCGCCAGGCCGAGAAGCAGCGGGCCGCCGAGCAGGAAGCTCAACAGGCCGAGGAGCAGCAAAAGGCTGTCCGCAAGAAGCGCCAGGCCGAGGAGCAGCGGGCCGCCGAGCAGGAGGCTCAGCAGGCCGAGGAGCGGCAGAGGGTTCTGCGCAAGAAGCGTCAGGCCGAGAAGCAGCGGGCCGCCGAGCAGGAAGCGCAACAGGCCGAGGAGCAGCAAAAGGCTGTCCGCAAGAAGCGTGAGGCCGAGGCGCAGCGGGCTGCCGAGCAGGAAGCGCAGCAGGCCGAAGATGAGCAGAGGGCTCTGCGCAAAAAACGTCAGGCCGAGAAGCAGCGTGCCGCCGAGCAGGAGGCTCAACAGGCCGAGGAGCAGCAAAGGGCTCTCCGCAAGAAACGTGAGGCTGCGACGCAGCGGGCTGCCGAGGAAGAAATGCGGGTTGCGCCGGATGCGGAAGAACCTGCCGCTGCCGAGCGGATTCGGGCTAAGCGCGGAGTGCTGCCCGTTCCCGAGGTGGTCGATGAACGCACGGAAGAAGAGAGGCTGAAGATCGCAGAGGATCCGGCCTCCACCGATGAGACGATTGTGCTTCCCGTAGAAAGAGGCGCGGCTGTGCTCGACAGCGACAAGGATGCCGACAATATCAGCGGCAACCGTGCACGCGAGGTCCGCCGCAAACAGCGAGAAGAGTTGCGCGCTCGGGAAGAGCAGGTCGCGCCTCCGACGGACGATGCTGCCGCGCAGATGGCGATCCCGGCCGAGATCAGGGAGGAGCTTCCGCAGCGAATCGAGGCGTTGCTGAGTGAAGAAGGCGAGCGCTTCGAGGAAGCTCCGGCCTTCGCCGTACCTGAGACGACCAATATCGTGAACAACACGATGATCAACAATACGGTGATCAACAACACGACCATTAACCAGACCACCGAGACGAACGTGACGGAGCTGAGGGTCGTCGAGGAGGTCGATGATCGTGTCATCCTCGGCGCTGGCGATCGCATCTTCGTGCGTGGCGACGACCGGCCGCGCCTGCGGCAGCATGCGGAAGAGACCTACTATGACAATCTTTCGGGTGGCCGCGTCCGGGAAACGATTGTCCGCCCGGACGGCTACCGGATTGTCACCGTCTACAACCGTTACGGAGATATCCAGTCACGGACGCGCGTCGACCGAGACGGCAACGAATATGTGATGATCTATGCGCCGGACTATCAAGACCGTCGTCGGCCGGCGATCTTCGACGTCGGCTACGAGCTGCCGCCGATGCGACTGACCATTCCGGTAGACGAATATATCGTCGATTACGCCGACGATCCGGATCGGGACTATTACGCGTTCCTGAGCGAGCCGCCGGTCGAGCCGGTCGAGCGGGTCTACACGATCGACGAAGTCCGGTACTCGGCCCGCCTGCGCGACAAGGTCCGCCGCATCGACCTCGACACGATCCATTTCGCGACGGGAAGTGCCGAGGTGTCGATGTCACAGGCAAGGACGCTTCGCAATGTGGCGCTGGCGATGGAGAAAATCCTTGCGAGGGATCCCGGGGAAACCTTCTTCATCGAAGGCCATACGGATGCGGTCGGCTCCGACCAGTCGAACCTCGTGCTTTCCGACCGGCGCGCCGAAGGCGTTGCCGTGCTCCTGACGGAGGTCTACGGCATTCCGGCGGAAAACCTCGTCACCCAGGGCTATGGCGAGCGTTTCCTGAAGATCCGCACGCCGGAGGCAGAGGAGGAGAACCGCCGCGTCACGATCCGTCGCGTGACACCGCTGGTGCGGCCGGTGGCACAGCGGTAGCCTGCCGAAGCCGCACTTCGAGGAGATGCGCCCGCGTCGACCGTGTCGCCTCGTTTCTGCGCGGCGGCACCGGTCGAGAGTGATCCGCCAGTCGCAAGGGCATGGCTTGTGAATGGATGCTCGCCGGCTGCGCCCCAAGGCGACGGCCGTCCCCGTAGAGAAGCCGCGCCTGCAGAATATCCTCGCCGGGATTCGCTCGGCCGACCGCCGGATGGAGAGAGATCGCTCCGAGGGCAGGCTGAGTGCCGCGGCTTCGACCGGTCACCGGGAGGCGGCTGGCATCCGGGCAGGTGCAATCAAGGTTGCGGCCGATCATCACGGCGCGATCCCGCGCGGGCCTATGCGCAATTCGAGCGTGACATCCGCCGGCTTGACCGGACCGCCCCTCGGCCTGATCTCTTCGGGTGAACCCCGAACCGCCCTTGAACGCCCGCCGAGGAGGCTGCGGGCGTTGTTTTCCCGGAACAGTATGCCCCAATGGCAGCGGCCAGACGGCTCAAGGCAGTGCTGGGCCTTTCGCCTTCTTCCTCTCCCTCTCCCTCCGACGTCATCCTCTGCCCTTCCCACGAACGTCATCCTCGGCCTTGAGCCGAGGATCCATGCACCGACGATGAGCCGCGGGGGGGCGGGCACTACTGGCTACCGTCACCTTTTGCCGTTCGGGCCTGCCGGCAGGCGCGACGTTCATGTCGAGCGATGGTGGATGTAGGTGGATCCTCGGCTCAAGGCCGAGGATGACGGAAGAGGAGGAAGAGGAGGAAGAGGAGGAAGAGGAGGAAGAGGAGGAAGAGGAGGAAGAGGTATCATCACGGCGCGATACCTCAAGGGGCTATGCGGGCTATGCGGCCGGTGTGTCGCCGATATCCGGCACGACGATTCGAGCGCGACATCCGCCGGCTCGACCGGAACATTCCTCGACCTGACCTCTTCGGGCGGTGCTTCCGGAACAATATGCCACCCATGGTGTTGAGCCGGGGGAGGCCAACCAAGCCGTGATGCATGTGCCCGACGCAACCTACCGGCTGCAGTTTCGCAACGAGATGGACTTCGCCAAAGCCGTGGAGTTGATCCCGCATTTCGTGTCGCTCGGCATCTCGCATCTCTACGCATCGCCCGTCTTCACCGCAGTCCAGGGCTCGACCCATGGCTACGACGTGATCGACTATAACGAGATCGACCCGGCGCTCGGCGGCGAAGAAGGCTTCCGCAGCCTCGTCGCGGCACTTAAGGCGCAGGGGCTCGGCATCATCCTCGACATCGTGCCGAACCATATGGCGGCGCATCTCGAGAATGGCTGGTGGCACAGCGTCATCGAATGGGGCCGCGCCAGCGCCCATGCCGGTCGTTTCGATATCGACTGGCATCAGCCGCTCACCCTTCCGTTCCTCGGCCGCTCCTTCAAGGAGGAGCTTGAAGCCGGCGCCGTCCGCGTCGCCTTCGACCGGGCAAGCAACTGTCTCGCCTTCGACTATTTCGGGGCGCTTTACCCGCTTCATCCGGAAAGCTACGGCCTGGTGCTCGAAGGCGCGGAGCCGTCGCTCGGGAAAATCACCGCCATCGCCGCGGCCGCGGAGCCCCGGGAGGCGGACCGGTTTCATTCCCGGCTCGCGACGCTTCTGCAGACGCCGGCGCTGACGGCCGCACTGGAAAAGCAGCTCGCAAGGGTCTCCGCCGACCGCCGGCGCATGCACGCGTTGCACGCGCTGCAGCCCTGGCGGCTGATGGACTGGAGAGCCGCACGCGACCATCTGAGCTATCGGCGGTTCTTCGAGATCGCCGGGCTCGTCGGCCTTCGCGTCGAGGACCCGGCCGTCTTCGCGGATACGCATCGGCTGGTGCTCGCGCTCGTCCGGGAAGGCCTCGTCGATGGGCTGCGGGTCGACCATATCGATGGCCTTGCCGATCCGGAGCAATATCTTGATCGGCTGCGGCAAGCGGTCGGCAACCGGAGTTTCATCGTCGTCGAGAAGATCCTCGAGGCGGAAGAGGCCTTGCCGCCCGAATGGCCGGTCGAGGGCGCCACCGGCTACGAGTTCATATCGGCGCTCGCGGAGCTCATCGCCGAGGAAGAGGCTTCCGGCCTTTGGAACGAGACGAGCGGAGCGCAAGCGGCAGCCGCGATCCGCGAATGCAAGCTGATGCTGCTCCGCCACAACTTCCATGCGGAGGTGACGCGCCTTGCGAGGCTCATGGGGGAGGGTGAGGGAGAGGGGGAGGGCGGCCGCACCGCCGAAGCCGTTCGCCAGCTGATCGCGGCGCTTTCCGTCTACCGGACCTATGTCACGGATCGCGGCGCGACGGCGCGCGACCGCCGGATCATCGAAGAAATCGCCGCCAAGGCTTCGGACGCCGCCCCGGCCGTGCAGGCGGAGATCGAGGATGTTGCGGCCGCGCTGCTCGGGGACGGGCCGGCGCGAGGTGAATTCCGGATGCGCTTTCAGCAGTTGAGTGGCGCCGTCATGGCCAAGGCCGTGGAGGACACCTATTTCTATCGGCGCGGCGCCTATCTGGCGGCAAACGAGGTCGGCGCGGATCCCCGCTGGCGGCCGGGCGGCGTGCGGCGCTTCCATGCGATGATGCTGAAGCGCGCGAGCAAAATGCCGAAGGGGCTCTCGGCGACATCCACGCATGACACCAAGCGCGGCGAAGATGCGCGCGCCCGGCTCCACGGGATCAGCGAGGCGCCGGATGTCTGGGCAAAGGCGACAGCCCGCTGGCATGAGATGAATGCGGCAGCGATCCGTTCCCTGCCGGCAGGCGATGCGCCGGAAGCCGCGATGGAGCAGTTCCTCTACCAAAGCCTCCTCGGTGCCTGGCCGGTCGAGCCTACCGGCGAAGGCTCGCTTCCGGCGCTCAGGGATCGCATGCAGGCCTTCGCCGTGAAGGCGGCCCGGGAGGCGAAACTGCGGACGCGCTGGGACGAGCCGGATGAGTCATATGAAACGGCGGTCACGGCGTTTCTGGCGGCGGTGCTCGCCTGGCGCAACCGGATCTTCCTCGACGATTTCGAGAGGGTTGCACGGCCCCTGATCCGGGCCGGTCTGGTCAACAGTCTCTCCCAGACCCTGGTGAAGCTGACCGCGCCGGGAATTCCGGACATCTACCACGGCAGCGAGCGCCTCGACCTTTCGCTTGTCGATCCCGACAACCGCCGGCCGTTCACGCCCGTCGCCCTGCCGGCCGAAGAGCCGCGGAACCCGACCGCCGGCCATTTCGAGGATTGCAAGCAATGGCTGATCGCCGAATGCCTCGGCTATCGGCGGCAACTCGGAGCGGATCTGATGAGGCGGGGCGATTACCGTCCCGTCGCGGTCGAGGGACCGGCCGCCCGCCACGCGGCCGCCTTCATGCGCCAAACGGCCGAGGAATGCGCCATCACGGTAGTCCCGCGGCTCGTCCTCGGCCGCCTGGATGAGACGAGGCTCCTTGTCCGGCCCGAACTATGGCGCGACACCGCGCTGGTCTGGCCGGAAGAGGGCGAGCCCAAGCAGCTCCAGAACCTGCTGTCCGGAAAGCTTATCGCAGCGCGGCGCCGGCTACCGCTTGGCGAGATCTTCGGCGGCTTTCCGGTTGCCTTCCTGATCCAGGCCTGAGGCTTATCCAGGCGACGCGTGAGCCGATAAAGGCATTGCCGTTAGGTATGGTGCTGAAGGCCTGCCCAGAAATAAACGACTATTGGCCGGGCGGCGTGGTTGGAAGCTGGGCGCGAAGTTGATGTTCTTGGCTCAGTTTGGGTTTGTTGGCGTGCAGCAACCCGATCGGGGAGTTGTGAGGGCCGGTATTCTTGCGGTGAACATGATCATTATTCTCCGCGAAAAACGCGGAGAATTCACTTGCGGGTGCGGAGATTAATAGCCATATTCACCGCAAAGGACGCGGCGAATGTTGGGTTATATTCACGACCGGGATGGCTGGCCGAGATTTGTCTGGAGTAACGATGCTCTGGCGGGGCCATTAGCGGCAGTCCGACATCAGCAAGGGCGCCTACTCGGGCGGATGGAAGCGCTGGGCTTTGATTTTCGTGCTGAAGCGGTTCTCTACACGCTAACTGAAGACGTTGTGAAGTCCAGTGAGATCGAGGGCGAGATTCTCGACAAGGAGCAGGTCCGCTCCTCCATCGCCCGCCGACTCGGCCTCGACATTGGTGCGCTCGCTCCTGCCGACCGCCACGTCGAGGGCGTCGTTGAGATGATGCTGGATGCCACCCAGAACTATGAGGCTCCGCTCTCCGATGAGCGGCTGTTTGCTTGGCATGCCGCGCTATTTCCGACCGGCCGCAGCGGCATGACAAAGATCATTGTTGGTGCCTGGCGTGATGAAAGTTCTGGCCCAATGCAGGTGGTCTCTGGGCCAATGGGACGAGAGAGGGTCCATTTCGAGGCGCCTGCAGCTGAACGACTTCCAGAAGAGACGGCTGCATTTCTTTCCTGGTTCAACGGGCAAGTGTCGCACGACCCGGTCCTGAAAGCAGCAATCGCGCATTTGTGGTTTGTTACCATACACCCTTTCGAGGATGGCAATGGCCGCATTGCGCGCGCTATCGCCGATATGGCGCTCGCCAGATCAGAAGGCACCTCGCAGCGCTTCTACAGTATGCCCGCGCAGATTCGGCAGGAGAGGAAGGACTACTACACCATCCTCGAGATGACGCAGAAGGGCGATCTCGATATCACCGGCTGGCTTCTGTGGTTTCTCGGTTGCCTCAATCGAGCCTTTGACGGCGCCGAAAAAATTCTCGCCAATGTGCTCCGCAAGGCGCGCTTTTGGGAAGCGCACACCGGCCAGCTTAGTGAGCGCCAGCGCAAGGTCGTCAATCGACTTCTCGAGGGCTTTGAGGGCAAATTAACGTCGTCCAAGTGGGCCAAGCTAACGCAGACCTCACCGGACACCGCCCTGCGCGACATCAACGACCTAGTGGCACGCGGAATTCTCATTCGGGAAGCAAGCGGAGGGCGGAGTACCAGCTACTCTCTGGCTGCTGTCGAAGAGATTCCGAACTGACCTACGGTGTCGATCAGGAAGTCCTTGGTTGGAATCCGTTCAAGGCGAGCAGTTTTGTGCGGTTCAGCCGGAGAGGGCCTTACCCGGACGCTTCCTGAGTTTAGTGAGCCACGATCACGTATTTCTCAATTGACGTCTATTGAGTAGAGAAGCGCATGAGGGGGCGCGCTCTTGTGAACTGAATAGGCGCCATGCCTGGATGGAACGGGACTGCCTCGGCCACGGTTGGAACTCTTGTCGGTGCGCAGGTCCTGGCCAAAAATCTGACTTCAATATTGTGGAAGCTCTGCCGCATTGTGGGACGAAACCCGCAATGGGCAGGGGCTCACACGCTTCCGAGCCGGCGGATATTGGCTGCAAGCTCGAGACCGAGTCTAAGCGAGGCCGCCGTCGCGCCGACGATCTGCGGCAACAGCAGCCATTCGAGCGTCCAGGCCGCGCCGGAGCGCTCCTGCTCGTGCACCAGCGCGTGATGGATGCCGGAAACCTGCGTAGCGTTGAAGCGTGCGAGGCTCACCAGCACCTCGGCTGCGACCGGGTTCTCCTTGTGCGGCATGGCCGAGGAGGCGCCGCCGCCGGAAAGCACGATCTCGTCGCCGGCCTGCGCCATCAGCGCCACGTCCTGGCCGAACTTGCCGAGGCTGCCGGTGACAAGCGACAAGAGGTGGACGAAATCGGCGATGGCGGAGCGCTGGCTGTGCCATTGCGGCCAATCGACCAGGGAAAGCTCCTCCGCGAGCGTTTCGCGCACCTGATCGGCCTTGTCCTCAAGCTTGTCGAGCGTGCCGGCCGCGCCGCCGAACTGCACGGCAAAAGCGCTCGCCTCCATGGCATCGAGCCTGTCCTGCTGGTCGAGCAGCGGTTCGAGCCAGGAATGCAGGCGATCGGCGACGGTGATCGGAATGGCCGCCTGCATGCGCGTGCGGGCGGTGAGCGGCCGCGGCCCCCATTGCTGTCCGCATTCCTCGAGTGCCGATATCACGGCCCCGAGTCGGCCGGAGAAGAGTCCGGCGATCGCCTTCAGGCGCAGCATCAGGCTGGTGTCGATCACATCCTGGCTGGTGGCGCCGAAATGCACGTAGTCAGCCGCTTCTTCGCCGACGGCGCGGCGCAACTGCCGCACGAGCTCCGGCACCACGACCCCGTCGATCGCCGTTTCCCGCCGCAGCGCCGCGACATCGGGGGAAAAGCCCCGGCAGGCGGCCGTAATGCGATCGGCCGCAGCCTCCGGTATTATGGCATGCCGCGCCTCGGCCCGCGCCAGCGCCGCCTCGAAGGAGAGCATGGCGCGGATGTCGGCAGCGACTGAAAACTCCGCCGCCACCGCCTCGTCGCCGAGAAGGCCGGAAAGATAGGGATGGTCGAAGGCCGAATAGGTCATGGCACGTCTCCAGCTTTCACGTCCTCCGGCCACGCGAGTGGACGGGGATCACGGCACGACGTGCCAGGGAAGGATCATATATCCAGGAACACCGTTTCCTTCTCGCCCTGGAGGTGAATGTCGAAGACATAATTAGGCGCCGTGCCGCCGGCGACAAGCGTTTGGGTGCGGTGGCGATGCTCGATCCGGCCGAGCAACGGATCCTCGGCATTCGCGGCCGGCTCGTCCGGGAAATACATGCGCGTGTGCAGGCCGAGATTGATCCCGCGGGCGATGATCCAGAAGGTAATATGCGGGGCCATCGGGCGTCCGTCCCTCGCCGGCACACGACCCGGCTTGACGGTCCGGAAGGTAAAGACGCCATCATCGGCGCCGGTCGGGCAGCGGCCCCAGCCGGCAAAGTTCGGGTCCGCGTGCCCACGGAGTTCCGAGGGCGAATTGTAGAGGCCGGCGGCATCGGCCTGCCAGATCTCGATGAGCGCATCCTTGAGCGGCACGCCCGCGCCGTCGATCACCCGGCCGGTCACGGTGATGCGTTCGCCAAGCGTCTTGTCATTCACCATCGCCGAGCCGAGATCGCTTTCATAGACGCCCGGGATGCCGCAGAAGTTGGGCGTGAGCCCGATATGCACATAGGGACCCGCCGTCTGCGATGCGGTTTCCTTGAGGTAGCCAAGATCCTGTACCATCGGTGTCCCCCTCAATTGCCTTCCGGCCGGTTCTCGAAGAAGGTCGAGCGGCGGCCGCGCAGCACGATGTCGAACTTGTAGGCCCGTGCGTCCATCGGGATCGTATTGGCCCAGTCGAGCGGCGCGATCAGCTGCTCGATCGCCCGCCGGTCCGGGATCGTCCCGACGATCGGGCACTTCCAGATCATCGGATCGCCCTCGAAATACATCTGGGTGATCAGCCGCTGCGCGAAGCCGTGCCCAAAGATCGAGAAATGGATATGCGCCGGCCGCCAGTCGTTGACGCCGTTCGGCCAGGGATAAGGCCCCGGCTTGATGGTGCGGAAGTAATAATAGCCGTTCTCGTCGGTGATCGTGCGGCCGCAGCCGCCGAAATTCGGATCGAGCGCCGCCAGATAGCTTTCCTTCTTGTGGCGGTAACGCCCCCCGGCATTCGCCTGCCAGAATTCGAGCAGCGCGCCTTGAACCGCTCGGCCGCGCTCGTCCAGCACGCGTCCATGCACGATGATGCGCTCGCCGATGGCGCTTTCGCCGGGTTTCGCGAAATTGTGGATCAGGTCGTTGTCGAGCTCGCCGAGCATCGAATGGCCGAAGACCGGACCGGTGATCTCGGAGATCGTGCCGTCGAGCGATAGCAGAGCCTTCTGCGGCGAGCGCAGCACCGAGGTCTTGTAGCTCGGGGTGAAGGCCGGCGGATGCCAGCCCCGGTCGCGCGGGAAGAAGGCGCCCGTTTCGGGCCGGCCGTTGTGGTGGTTGGACATCTTCGCTTTTCCCTTCCTATCCCTTTTCGGCATCCATCTCGGCAAACGCCTTCCTGGCGATCTTGATGGCGTGGTTGGCCGCCGGCACGCCCGCATAGATCGCCACATGCAGCAGCGCCTCGCAAATGTCCTCGCGGCTCGCGCCGGTATTGGCGGTGGCACGCACATGCATGGCCACTTCCTCATCGTGACCGAGGGCGGCAAGCAGCGCGATGGTGACGATCGAGCGCTCGCGCTTCGTCCAGCCCGGCCGCGACCACACATGACCCCAAGCCGCTTCGGTGATCAGCTCCTGGAAGGGCCGGTCGAAATCGGTCGCTGCCGCTCCTGCCCGGTCGACATGCGCATCGCCGAGAACGGCGCGGCGTGTCGCCATGCCCTGGCGATGGCGGTCGGAAGGCGCGTGGGTGTCACTCATGGGGCTTCTCTCCAGTCGGTACGGATTCGAAAAAGCCGCGCAGCACCGCAAGCAGCGCCGCCGGCTGTTCGATGCAGGGGATATGCCCGGCGTCGCGGATGATCTCGAAGCGGGCGCCGGGGATGAGCGCCGCGGTGGAGCGCACCAGGTCGGGCGGCGTCGAGCCGTCCTGGTCGCCGGCAATGCAGAGCACCGGCACGGCGATCTTCGCGGTCGCGTCGGTGTAGTCGGCGTCGCGGATCGCGGCGCAGGTGCCGACATAGCCCGCCACCGGCTGGCGCACCAGCATGTTGCGATAGCCGGCGAAAGCCGCGTTTTCCGGCCGGCGGAAGGCCGGCGTGAACCAGCGCTCGAGCACGCCGTCGGCGATCGCCGCAAGCCCCTTTTCCTCGACCGCGGCGATGCGTTCGTCCCACATCTCGGCCGTGCCGATCTTGTGGGCGGTGTTGGAAAGCACGAGCGCCCGCACCAGGTCGGGGCGGCGCTGGTAAAGCGCCTGCGCGATCAGGCCGCCGACCGAAAGCCCGCAGACGATCGCTTGTCTCACCCCGAGCCGATCGAGGAGACCGGCAAGGTCGGTGGCAAGCTCTTCGATCGAATAGGGAACCTGGCCGATATCGGAAAGACCGTGGCCGCGCTTGTCGTAAAGAACGATCGCATGATCCGAGGCAAGCGACAGGGCGACCTCGCGCCAGATGCGAAGATCCGTGCCGAGCGAGTTGATGAAGACGATCACCGGTTTGTCCGTGACGGTGCCGATCAACCGGTAATGGGTCGCGATGTTATTGATATGAGCGATTTGCACGGCGTATCTCCTCCCTCACCAAAATGATTATTTCATCTGGTTAGGTAAAATGATATTTCGTCGGCTTCAATTAACCTCAGGGTTATGGGTGGTCCATGATCGATGCTCGGATCAAGTTTCGCCATCTGCAGACATTTGTCGAGGTTGCCCGCCAGAAGAGCGTCGTGAAGGCGGCCGAGCTTCTCAATGTCACGCAGCCCGCCGTCACCAAGACCATCCGCGAACTCGAGGACGTGCTGGGCGTCGCCGTCATCGAGCGCGAGGGGCGCGGCATCAAGGTCACACGTTACGGCGAGGTTTTCCTGCGCCATGCCGGGGCGGCCCTGACGGCGTTGAGGCAGGGGCTCGATTCCGTCTCGCACGAGCGCGCCGGCGATCTGCCGCCCATCCGCGTCGGCGCGCTGCCGACCGTCTCGACGCGCGTGATGCCCCACGCCATGACGCTGTTCCTCAAGGAGAACACCGGCGCCCGGATCAAGATCGTCACCGGCGAGAACGCGGTGCTCCTGGAGCAATTGCGAGTCGGCGACCTGGATCTCGTGGTGGGCAGGCTTGCCGCACCCGACAAGATGACCGGCTTCTCGTTCGAGCATCTCTTCTCCGAACAGGTGGTTTTCGCCGTGCGCGCCGGACATCCGCTGCTCTCCGGCCGGGAGTCGATCTTCGCGCATCTCGGCGACTATCCAGTGCTGATGCCGACCCGGGCCTCGATCATCCGCCCCTTTGTCGAGCGCTTCCTCATCGCCAACGGCATTGCCGGGCTGCCGAACCAGATCGAGACGGTATCCGATGCCTTCGGCCGCGCCTTCGTGCGTCAGAGCGATGCCATCTGGATTATCTCGAACGGCGTCGTCGCCGCCGAGGTCGAAGACGGCGCGCTTGCAATCCTGCCGATCGACACCAGCGAGACCCGGGGGCCGGTCGGCTTCACCATGCGCACCGACGCCATCCAGTCGCTGCCGCTCTCCATTCTGATGCAGACGATCCGCGAAGCGGCGGAGGCGGTCGTCACCAAGGGTTACTGAGACCCTGTCCGGCAGAATAAGCGTCCGGCCGTTACAGCACCGCGCGTGTACGAGTGGCGGATACGACTGTAAATGGCGCGAGGCCGGGAAATGTGGTTAAATGACGGCCAAGGCACGGCAATCGCGCCTAAGATGAAGCAGGGAGGAGAAAATGCGCGAAGCAGAAGCGCCATCCCGGCGACGTTTCCTGAAAACGAGCGGACTTGTCGCGGGATCTGCCGCCACCCTTCTGGCCGCGCCCTGGGTGCGCAAGGCCGGAGCAGCCGAAACGATCGTCTGGAAAGTGCAGACCTCATGGCCGGCCGGCGTTGGCCTGGAAACCTTCCAGAGCTGGTGCGGCAGCATCAAGGAAAAGACCGGCGGCGAACTTGAGTTCCAGGCCTTCAAGGCAAAGGATATCGTCGGCGATTTCGAGCTCTTCGACGGCGTCAAGAACGGCGTGCTCGAAGCGATGAATTCGTTTTCCTTGTACTGGGCCGGCAAATTACCGGCGACGGCCTTTCTGAGTTCCTACACCATGGGTCTGCGTTACCCGCATGAATGGGACATCTTCTTCTATTCGAAGGGCGGTCTGCAGGTGGCGCGCGATATCTATGCGGCGCAGGGTCTCTATTACGTCGACAGAATTCACCACGGCGCCAACATCATCCATTCGAAGACGCCGATCCGCTCGATCGACGATTTCAGGGACCTGAAGCTGCGCGTTCCCGGCGGCATGATCGCGGAGACTTTCGCCAAGGCCGGAGCCAAGACGACGCTGCTTCCCGGCGGCGAGGTTTTCTCGGCGCTGGAGAAGGGCACGATCGATGCGGCCGATTATACCGGCCCGGCGGTCAACTGGGCTCTCGGCTTCCAGCAGGTGACCAAATACATCTCGATGGGACCGCCGGGGCTGATGGCGCTCCACCAGCCGGTCGACCTCATGGATTTCGCCGTCAACATGAATGTCTGGAACAGCCTGCCCGACAAGCTGAAGCAGTTCGTCGAGGACGAAATCGAGGTCTATTCGAACATTCACTTCGGGGCGATCCAGAAGGCCGACATGGAGGCCTGGCAGAAGTTCATCGACGCCGGCATCGAGATCAACCGGCTCGGGCAGGACGATGTGCAGCGCTTCCAGGAAATCGCCGTGCCGATCTGGTTCGAATGGGCGAACAAGGACAAGGACGCGGCCCGCATCTTCAAGCTCCAGCTCGAGATGATGGAAAACCCGACCCTCGGCTATGTCACGCCCGACATGTATCAGGGCCTGTCGGTCGATCTCTAGCGACAGTCCTGACCTGGGCGGCCCGGGACCTGGCTAGGCAGGGCGACCGCAGGTCTCTCCGAGGCTGATCCGCCCGCCCCAGTTTTGGGCGGGTGCTTCTTGGTTTCGTGTGGGGTCGTTTGATGCCGTCGCTCACCTTTATCATGCCGCACTGGCTCTATTGGGCAAGCCTCGTGGTCTTTCCGCTGGTTGCGGCCCTCCTGGTCTATCGCGAGCGCGGGCGGCGCGAAGCCGGCCGGCCGAACCTGTTTCTCGCCTATCTGTTCCTGGTCTCCGCCGGCTTTCTCGGCATGCACCGCTTCTATCTGAGGAGCGCTTGGGGGCTGCTGTTCATTCCCTTCTTCCTGGCAGTGCTATGGACCAGCGCCGAGGTGCGCGTGGAGCGCGAAACGCTGTCGTTTGCCCGCTCCGAAGCCCAACGGGCCGAGCGGTTGGTTACGCGCGCAACGGCCGACGTCGCAAGGAGCCGGGAAGGGGCCGCCGACCGGCTCGCCGAAGCCGATGCGGCTGCGCAGACCACACGCGCCGACCTTACGGCGGCTGCAGCCGGCCTTGCGCGTTCCAATCGCAACGCCCGGGTCGCGGGAATTCTGCTCGGCCTGCTGCTTCTCGGCGATGCATTTCTGATGCCCGGTTTGGTCCGGCGGAGACGCGAGCGCGAGGCGGCTGCCCCCGCCGCGGCGCCGGAGCCTCAGATGCAGGCAGCCGTGCCCAGTTCACCGGTCAAGCCGCCGCTGCCGCTGCTTCGCCCGATAGACCGGCTGGTGCAGGCAACGGGTGAACTCGTCGCCTATTGGTCGGTGCTCGCCGTCTTCGCCTATTATTACGAAGTGGTCGGCCGCTACGTATTCAATTCACCGACCAATTGGGTGCACGAGAGCATGTTTCTCATGTTCGGCATCCAATACATGCTCGCTGGCGCCTATGCCTATCGCGACGAGTCGCACGTCCGGGTCGATATCGTCTACAGCCGCCTTTCGGACCGCGGTCGGGCGATCTGCGACGTCATCACCTCGGCCTTCTTCTTCCTGTTCGTCGGGACCATGCTCGTGACCGGCTGGCGTTTTGCGAATGACGCGATGGCGGTCGGCGAGCGCTCCTTCACCGAATGGGGGGTTCAATACTGGCCGGTCAAGCTCTCGATCCCGATCGGCGCGGCGCTCCTCCTGCTGCAAGGGTTTTCCCGGCTGCTGCGCGACATCGCCACGGTGGTGGCGGGAAAGGTCGACTGACGATGGGCCTTGATCTCCCGATAGAATGGCTGAGCCTCCTGATGTTCGGGGGGCTCGGCGTGCTCCTGCTGCTCGGGCTGCCCATGGCCTTCTGCACCGGCAGCCTCGCGGTGCTGTTTCTCTGGCTGTTCGGCAATGCGGCCATGCTCAACATGCTGCCGTCGCGGGTCTTCCCCTTCATGACGGACTACCAGCTGTCGGCGGTGCCTCTGTTCATCTTCATGGCGGCGATCCTCGAGAAGGCCGGGATCATCGAGGAACTGTTCGAGGTCATCTACAAATGGCTGGGCGGCCTGAAGGGCGGGCTCGCCTCGGCGACGGTCATCTCCTGCACAATGCTTGCCGCCATGGTCGGCGTGGTCGGGGCTGCCGAGGTGACCATGGGCATGATCGCGCTGCCGGCGATGCTGCGTCGCAATTACGATCCGGCGCTCGCCTGCGGTGCATTGCTCGCCGGCGGCACGCTCGGCATTCTCATACCGCCCTCCGTGATGGCGATCGTCTATGCCGTCGTCGCCCAGCAGTCGCTGGGAGAGCTCCTGATCGGGTCGGTGTTCCCCGGATTGCTGCTGTCGGGCATGTATGTCGCCTATGTGACGCTGCGCTGCTACATCAACCCGGCGCTGGGGCCGCCGGTGCCGCCAGCCGAGCGCGTCGGCTTCATGGAGAAGCTCCGGCTGCTTCGCGCCACGCTGATGCCGATCCTGCTCATCATCACCGTGCTTGGGGTCATCTTCGTCGGCATCGCGACGCCGGTCGAGGCCGCCGGCATCGGCACATTTGGCGCTTTCGTCGTCTGCGCAACGCATCGCAGGCTGACCTGGCAGACGATCCGGGACGCGGCGGTCACCACGCTGAAAGCAACCGCTATGGTGATGTGGATCTTCTTCGGCGCCACCATGTTCGTTGGCTTCTTCATCCTCAAAGGCGGCCAGACCTTTGTCACCGATACGATCCTCGGCACCGGCCTGCCGCCTTACGGCGTGCTGCTCTTGATGATGGTCATTCTCTTCGGGCTCGGCATGTTCCTCGATTGGGTCGGCATCCTGCTGCTGACGGTGCCGATCTTTCTGCCGATCCTCAGATCGCTGCAGTTCGAGGGCCTGTTCGGCTTTCCCGGCATCGCACCCGCCGATGTGCCGCTCTGGTACGGGGTCATCTTCATGGTCAACATGCAGATGGCCTTCCTCAGTCCGCCCTTCGGCTATTCGCTGTTTTACCTGAAAAGCGTCGCGCCCCCGCACATTTCGATGGCGACGATCTTCCGGGCGGCCGCACCCTTCATCGTTCTGCAGGCGATCGGCGTCGGTCTCTGCATCGCCTTTCCCGCAATCGTCCTCTGGCTGCCGAAGGTGGTCTATGCCGGAGGATGAGCGAAACGATCAGCGCTCGTCGTTTGCGAAGAACGAGGGGTGGCTCTCGCGGATGCGGCCGATGATGGACTTGATGCGCGACAGGTGGACGCGCATCGCCTGTGCGGCCTTGTCGCCATTGTGCTCGCGAAGCGCCGTCATGATCACCTTGTGGTCGTCGTGGGCGCTTTGGGCGCCGAAGGAGAGGCTGAGATAGCGCACCCGGTCCATATGCGCCTTGCTGTCGCGGATCAGTGCCCAGGCAAACTCATGTCCGGAAAGTTCGCAGATCTGCTTGTGGAAGCTGTCGTCTAGCGCGTGGAACAGGACCTTGTCGCCGGCCGCGATCGCCGCGTCCTGCTCATCGAGCAGGGCATCGAGCCGGTCGAGTTGCGCATCCGTCAGGCACTCGGCGGCAGCCCGCACAGTTTCCATCTCGAGCGCCGTGCGGATGAAACGGGCCTGCATGACCTCCTTTTCGGAGATATGCGTGACGATCGTCGCTCGCTGCGGCCGGATCAGCAGAAATCCGAGCTGCGACAGCCGATAGAAGGCGTCGCGCACCGGCTGGCGGGAAACGCCGAGCTGCCTGGAGACTTCCACCTCCGAAAGCCTGGTGCCCGGCGGCAGGTCCAGTTCGATCACCTGGTGATAGAGGTGCTCGAAGACCTGCTCCGTCACCGACGGAGCGCGGCTCAGTTCGACTGCCCTGATCTGAACCTGATCGGCCATGAAAAACCTCCGTTGACTCATTTTGCATACTAACATATTAGATGACTAGCCGATTGCAAGATGTAACCGCCGGATCGTAGCCGGCAAATGGTTGGGAGGCCATCGCATTGCTGGACGAGAATAGGCTCTTTCCGCTGGAATCACGGGCGCGGGGCATCGCCAGAATGCTCTACGAAAGAGTTTGCGATCTCCCGATCGTCAGTCCGCACGGCCACACGGATCCGAAATGGTACGCGCTGGACGAGCCGTTTCCTGACCCCGCCCAGCTCTTCGTCACGCCGGATCATTACGTCTTCCGCATGCTCTCATCCCAGGGCATCGCGCTCACCGATCTCGGCGTACCACGCGTCGACGGCGGTCCGACGGAAGAAGATGGCCGCAAGATCTGGCGGCTCTTTGCCCGGAACTATCATCTCTTCCGCGGCACGCCGAGCCGGCTCTGGCTCGACCATTCCTTCGAAGCGGTTTTCGGTCTCAAGGAGCGCCTTTCGGCAAAGACCGCCGACCACTATTACGACCACATCTCGGAGTGCCTGGCCAAGCCGGAATTCAGGCCGCGCGCCCTTTTCGACCGCTTCAACATCGAGGTGATCGCGACCACCGAAAGCGCACTCGACGATCTTCGCTGGCACGACATGATTCGCCGCTCGGGCTGGAAGGGCCGGGTGGTGACGGCCTACCGCCCCGACAGCGTAATCGATCCCGAATTCGACAATTTCCGCGAAAACATCGAGCGCTTCGGTGAGCTCGCAGGAACGGATGCGACCAGCTGGCACGGTTATCTCGAAGCCCATCGAATCCGGCGTGCATTCTTCAAGAGCTACGGCGCGACGAGCTCCGACCACGGCCACGCGACCGCGCGCACGGAAAACCTGAGCGAGACCGAGGCGGCGTCGCTGTTTGCCAAGGCGCTCGCCGGGCACTGCAGTGCCGAGGAAGCCGATGCCTTCCGGGGCCACATGCTCACCGAAATGGCGCGCATGAGCCTTGAAGACGGCCTGGTCCTGCAGATCCATCCAGGTTCCTGGCGCAACCATTCCGTCGAAGTGATGCGCCGGCATGGACGCGACAAGGGTTTCGACATTCCCACGCGCACGGACTACGTGCGGGCCCTGAAACCGCTTCTCGACGCGGTCGGAATGCGGCCGGAACTGACCGTCATCGCCTTCACGCTCGACGAGACCAGCTATTCGCGCGAGCTTGCACCGCTCGCCGGGGCCTATCCGGCGCTGAAGCTCGGTCCGGCCTGGTGGTTCTTCGACAGCGCCGAGGGCATGCGCCGCTATCGGGAACTCACGACCGAAACCGCCGGCTTCTACAACACCGTCGGCTTCAACGACGACACCCGCGCCTTCTGCTCGATCCCGGCCAGACACGACGTCGCCCGACGGGTCGATTGCGCCTATCTCGCAACTCTCGTCGCCGACGGTCGGCTCGATGAGGACGAGGCCGGCGAGGTCGCCACCGACCTCGCCTATCGGCTTGCGAAACAAGCCTACCGGCTGTGAAAGCAGCCGCATTTCAACAGGGAGGAATTGAAATGACGTTTATGAAGAAGATGAGCATGGCCCTGCTGGCATCCGCCGCCGTGGCGCTTGCTTCGGTGTCGGCTGCGGCCGCCGATCGGGTCCTGCGGTCGTCCGATACGCATCCGGACGGCTATCCGACCGTCGAAGCGGTCAAACAGATGGGTAAGCTGCTGGAGGAAAAGACCGGCGGCCGTCTCGGCATCGAGGTCTTCCATTCCGCGCAGCTCGGCGAGGAAAAGGACACGATCGAACAGACGCAGTTCGGCGTGATCGACATGAACCGCGTCTCGCTCGGACCGTTCAACAACCTCATCGAGGAAACGCAGGTTCCCTCGCTGCCCTATATCTTCCGCTCGGTCGAGCACATGCACAAGGTGATGGACGGGCCGATCGGCGAGGAAATCCTTGCGGCATTCGAAGCGCATGACCTCATCGGTCTCGCCTTCTACGACGGCGGCTCGCGCAGCTTCTACAATTCCCAAAAGCCCGTAAAATCCATCGACGATCTCAAGGGCATGAAATTCCGCGTGATGCAGTCGGACATGTTCGTCGACATGGTCGGCGCGCTTGGGGCCAATGCCACGCCGATGCCCTATGGCGAAGTGTACTCTTCGATCCAGACGGGCGTGATCGACGGCGCGGAAAACAACTGGCCCTCCTATGACAGCTCCGGCCACTTCGAAGTCGCCAAGCATTACACGCTCGACCAGCACCTGATCGTTCCGGAAGTGCTCGTCATGTCCAAGAAGACCTGGGACGGCCTCTCGCCGGAAGACCAGGCTGCGGTGCGCGAGGCCGCCAAGGCCTCGGTTCCCTACATGCGCGAACTCTGGGCGGCGCAGGAGAAGAAGTCGGAAGACAAGATACGCGAGGCCGGTGTCGAAGTCGTCTCCGAGATCGACAAGGGGCCGTTCATCGAGGCGATGAAGCCGGTCTACGAAAAATACGTCAAGTCCGAGAAGCTGAAGGACATGGTGAAGCGCATCCAGGAAACACAGTAACGTGAAATGAGGTTGGGTGGCGACCGCCTCCACCCCTGTGCCTGCCGCTTTGCCCCTCTCCTCGGCTTAAACCCGAGGAGAGGGGCAATCGACAGGTCAGAGCGGTAGAGCGTCCGTCCGTGGAGACATCCCCTTGCAAAATACCATGAAGAGCGTCGCGCGACTCATGAGCAGCCTCTCCGGGGCCGCACTCTGGATCGCCGGCACCGGTCTCGTCCTGATGACCATATTCATCGCCGCCCAGGTCTTCTGGCGGTATCTCTTAAACGACAGCCTGACCTGGAGCGAGCCCGCGTCGGTGATGATCATGGGGTGGTTCATCTTCCTCGGCGCTGCCGTCGGCATCAGGGAAGGCTACCATCTCTCTTTCGACATCCTGCTGCACGTGTTGCCGCAGCGGGGCAAGGAGATGCTGCACACGCTCTCGGACATCTTCGTGGCCGCTTTCGGCGGCGGCATGATCCTATATGGCGCGCAACTCGCGATGAAGACGGCGGGCAACAAAATGCCGGGCCTCGGCATTTCCGGCGCCTTCGACTTTCTTCCGATCGTGGCTGGCGGCGTGCTGGTCGTTCTCTTTTCCCTCGAGCGCATCGCCCGGCGCGCGGCAGGCCTTCACACCGCCCGCTTCGGCGAAGCGGAGCAGGAGCACTGACTGATGGAACTCTGGATCCTGTTCGGCACATTCGCCTTTCTGCTGCTCATCGGCACGCCCGTCGCCTTCTGCCTTGGCGTCTCCAGCTTCGCGACCGTGCTTTATCTCGGCCTGCCGCCGGTCATCGTGTTCCAGCGCCTCAATTCCGGCGTGTCGGTCTTCGCCCTGATGGCGATCCCGTTCT
Organism: Sinorhizobium alkalisoli; assembly: GCF_008932245.1. Taxonomy (NCBI): domain Bacteria; kingdom Pseudomonadati; phylum Pseudomonadota; class Alphaproteobacteria; order Hyphomicrobiales; family Rhizobiaceae; genus Sinorhizobium; species Sinorhizobium alkalisoli. The sequence continues at coordinate 1,209,852 of NZ_CP034910.1, forward strand.
TCATCTATGCCGGCGACCTGATGGTGCGCGGCGATATCGCGCGCCGGCTCGTGGCGCTTGCCGGTTCGCTGGTCGGCCATCTTCGCGGAGGGCTTGGCCAGGTGAACATTCTGGCATCGGTCATGTTCGGGGGCGTCTCCGGCTCGGCCGCCGCCGATGCCTCTGCCGTCGGCGGCCTGATGGTGCCGCAGATGAAGGCGCGCGGCTACGGCGTCGACTACGCGGTTAATATCACGGTTGTCGGATCGATCATCGCCCTGATGATCCCGCCGTCGCACAACATGATCATCTATTCGATCTCTGCCGGCGGGAGGATTTCCATCGCCGACCTGTTCACGGCCGGCATCATTCCGGGTCTCCTGCTGGCGCTCTGCCTGATGCTTGCCGCCTGGATCGTCGCGAAACGGCGCGGCTATCCGACGGAAGCGTTCCCCGGTCTGCGGGCAATGGGGCAATTGTTCGTCTCGGCGGTCCCCGGCCTCGTCCTGGTCGCGATCATCTTCGGGGGCGTTCGCTCCGGTGTCTTCACGGCTTCGGAATCCTCCAATATCGCCGTCGTCTACGCGTTGCTCGTGACCTTGCTCGTCTATCGCACGTTGAGCTGGGAGGACTTCAAGGAGGCGACCTTCGCGGCGGTGCGCACGACGGCGATGGTATTGATGGTGATCGGCTGTGCGGCTTCCTTCGGCTGGCTCCTCGCCTACCTCAAAGTGCCGACGGCGATGGTTGCGCTGCTGCAGGGCGTCTCCGATAACCCGCTCGTCATCCTGCTGCTGCTGAACATCGTTCTCCTGATCCTCGGCACCTTCATGGACATGTCGCCGCTGATCGTCATCACCACGCCGATCTTCCTGCCGGTCGCAACCGCCTTTGGCGTCGACCCGGTCCATTTCGGGGTGATCCTCATCCTGAACCTGGGCATCGGCCTCTGCACGCCGCCGGTCGGAGCCGTGCTCTTCGTCGGCTGCGCCGTCGGGCGGATACCGATATCGCAGGCGTTGCAGACCATCTGGCCCTTCTACGGCGCTGCGGTCTTTGCACTGCTCCTGGTCACCTATGTTCCGGCGCTCTCGCTCTGGCTGCCCGCGCTGTTCCACTAGGAGACGATCATGCCCCGCTCCTTCGTTCGCATCTATCCCTCGGTAGACGCCGGCAACGGCGTCACCCGCCGCGTCCTCGCCGAGAGCCCAGAGCTCATGGTCGTCGAGTTCCGGTTCGCCAAGGATGGAGCAGGCGCGCTCCACAACCATCCGCACGTGCAGGCGACCTATGTGAAATCCGGCGTCTTCGAATTCACGATCGGAGACGAGGTCGTCCTGGTCAGGGGCGGCGACAGCTTTGTCATCCCGTCTTCGGTGACGCATGGTTGCCGTGCATTGGAAGAGGGCGTGCTGATCGATACTTTCACGCCGCGTCGCGATGATTTTCTTTGAGTAACAGGAGAAAGACATGCTGAACGTCGAAATCCGCCATGCGATCGACCCGAAAACCGCCAAGGCCTTAGATACGAAAGCATTGCGCGAGAACTTCCACGTCGGCGGCATTTTCCGGGACGGCGAGATCAATCTCATCTACACCCACTACGACCGTATGATCGTCGGTGGCGCCGTCCCTGCCGGCAAGAGCCTCGAGCTCGACCACGTCGGGCCATGCGGCACGGCCTCGATCCTCGACAGGCGTGAACTGGTCGTCGTGAATATCGGTGCCGAGGGCAGCGTCACGGCCGGAATGGAATACAGGATGGCCAGGGGCGACATGCTCTATCTTGGCATGGGGTCCGGCCCGATCAGCTTTTCCGGCGACGGCCGCTTCTATATCCTCTCCGCGCCCGCGCACCAGACCTATCCGTCGCGGCTCATCAAGATCGACGAGGCCGCCAGCATTTCGCTTGGCGCACAGGAGACCTCGAACGAGCGCACGATTTACCAGTTCGTGCATCCGGAAGTGATGCAATCCTGCCAGCTCGTCGTCGGCATGACCAAGCTGAAGAACGGCTCCGTCTGGAACACGATGCCCGCCCATGTCCATGATCGCCGTATGGAGGCTTATCTTCATTTCGACCTCGCCGACAGCCAGCGGGTCTTCCACATGATGGGCGAGCCCGAGGAAACCCGCCATCTGGTGCTCAAGAACGAAGAGGGGGCGATCTCTCCGCCCTGGTCGATCCATTCGGGAGCAGGGACAGGTTCCTATACCTTTATCTGGGCGATGGCCGGCGACAATGTCGACTACAAGGACGTCGAAATGGTTTCCATGGAGACGCTGAAGTGAGCGACATCTTCTCCCTGCAAGGCAGACGCGCTCTGGTCACCGGTGCCAACACCGGCATTGGCCAGGCGATCGCCCTGTCGTTCGCCCGGGCCGGCGCGGAGGTGATCTGCGCCGGCCGGTCCTCGGTCGAGGAGACGCTGGGTCTGATCACTGAGGCCGGCGGCAAGGCTTCCGGCCTTTCCCTCGACTTGTCCGACCCGATCGCCGGGCAAGCCGTCTTCGCCGAAAACGCCCCGGTCGACATTCTCGTCAACAATGCCGGAATTATCCGGCGGGCGGACTCGGTCGACTTCTCAGAGGCCGACTGGGACGACGTCATGAACGTCAATCTCAAGGCGGTCTTCTTCCTCTGCCAGGCCTTTGCGCGCGCGGTCTTTCAGCGCGGCGGCGGGGGCAAGATCATCAACATCGCCTCGATGTTGTCGTTTCAGGGTGGTATTCGCGTCCCCTCCTACACTGCGTCGAAGAGCGGCGTCGCCGGCCTGACGAAGCTGCTCGCCAATGAATGGGCGGCCAAGGGCATCAACGTCAACGCCATCGCTCCCGGCTATATCGCCACCAACAATACCGAGGCGCTGCGCGCCGACGAGGCCCGCAACAGGTCCATTCTGGAGCGAATTCCCGCCGGTCGATGGGGCGAACCCGACGACATCGGCGGTGCGGCGGTATTCCTGGCCTCTCCGGCTGCAAAATATGTCCATGGTGCAATCCTCAATGTCGATGGAGGCTGGCTTGCCCGCTGATCGTTCTCGTCTTCGTCGTCCGGACGTGCCGCGCGCCGATACCGGCATTATTCATCTGGGACTCGGCGCCTTCTATCGCGCCCACGGCGCCATCTATTTCGACGAGGTCATGAAGAGGTCCGGCGGCGATTGGGGCATCGTCGGCGTCAGCCTGGTCCGGCCGGACCAGCGCGACCTGCTCCGTCCGCAGGATTTCGCCTATACCGCGGTCGAACTCGGCCCGGACGGGGAGAAGCCGCAGGTGATCTCGATCATCAACGATGTCCTCGTGGCCCCCGAGGACCCGCAGGCGGTTCTCGACGCCATGTCGGCGCCGGCGACCCGGATCATCACCTTGACGGTCACCGAGAAGGGCTATTGCCACGAGCCGTCGACGGGTCGTTTGAACCGGGAGCATCCGGACATCCGCCATGATCTGGCCAATCCGGCTGGTCCGAAATCGGCGATCGGCTTCCTGGTCCGGGCGCTGGAACGCCGGCGGGGCGAGGAAACGAGGCCATTCACCGTGCTCTGCTGCGACAACCTGCCGGAAAACGGCCGCGTCGTGCGCGGGATCGTGCTCGAATTCGCCGGCCTGGTCGACCAGGGGCTCGCCGAGTGGATTGCCGCCGGGGTCGCGTTCCCTTCGACTATGGTCGATCGCATCGTGCCGGCGACCAAGCCCGAAGACATCGAGAGATTGGCCGAACGGACCGGCGTGCTCGACCTGTCGCCGGTCATGCACGAACCGTTCCGCCAATGGGTGGTGGAGGACAAATTCGTCGACGGGGTCCGGCCAGACTTCGGCGCGGTCGGCGTGGAGCTGGTCGCAGACGTCACGCCCTATGAGCACATGAAACTACGATGCCTCAACGGCACGCATTCGTCTCTCGCCTATCTCGGCTATCTCGCCGGGCATGAGACGATCAGCGACACCGTCGCCGATCCGGTCTTTGCCGCCTTCGTCCGGCACCTCTGGGGCAATGAGATCGTTCCGGTGCTCCACGCGCCGCCTGGCGTGGATCTCGGCGCCTATACCGAATCGCTGTTCGAGCGATACGCAAATCCGGCCATCCGGCACCGCACTTGGCAGATCGCCATGGATGGATCGCAAAAGCTGCCGCAGCGCATCCTCGGCACGGTCATGGAAAACCTTGCCGCCGGCCGCGTGCCCCGAGGCCTGATCCTCGCGATTGCCGCCTGGATGCGGTATGTCGGCGGTTTCGACGAAAAGCGTCAGCCGATCGACGTCCGCGACCCGCTTGCCGCGGAGCTCAAGACTTTGAGCGACGGCGGGGACAACGGCGCGAAGACGGTCGAGGCTCTGCTTGGCGTCAGCACGATATTTCCCGCAGATCTTGCCGGACATGCTGCCTTCCGCGAGGCGCTCGTCGAAAGCTATAGGGGGCTCATCGAAAAGGGTGCCCGCGAAATGACGAAGGACGTCACGAATGCTTGAGAGTTGGCGTTGGTATGGTCCCTTTGACAAGATAAACCTTGCCGAAATCGCCCAGACCGGCGCCGCCGGCATCGTCACCGCCTTGCATGAGATCCCCTATGGCGAGGTCTGGCCGGTGGAGACGATCCGCGCGCGGCAATCCGAAATCGTCGAGAGCGGGCTAGGCCTCCATTGGGCCGTGGTCGAAAGCCTGCCGGTCCATGAGAGCATCAAACGCGGTGAGGGCGACCTGACGGCGCTCTTTGCCAAGTATCGCCAGTCGCTCTCCAATCTCGCCGCCTGCGGCATCCAGACCGTCTGCTACAACTTCATGCCGCTGCTTGACTGGACCCGGACCCGCCTCGATGCGCCGGTATCTCGCGGCGGCACTTGCCTGCGCTTCGAGGCCCACGAGATGGCCGCCTTCGAGGTTCACATGCTGAAGCGTAGAGGCGCGGAGGCCGACTATACGCTGGAGGTCCTGGAAAGGGCGCGAGCTTGGCACGACGCTTCCGACGAGAACACGCGACAAAGGCTGCTTGCCGGCATCATGGCCGGTCTGCCGGGCGCCTACGACCGCTACGATGTCGAGGGGCTGAGACGGGCGCTCGAACATTACAGCGGCATCGGCCGTGCCGAACTGCAAGCCAACTATGCCCGTTTCCTCGCCGAGGTCGTCCCCGCTGCGGAAGAGCTCGGCGTGCGGCTCTGCGTTCATCCGGATGATCCTCCGCGCGACATTCTCGGCCTGCCGCGCATCGTCTCGAGCGAGGAGGACGTCGCCTGGGTGCTTGCGCAACAGGACGCAGGGGCAAACGGCCTGACGCTCTGCTCGGGCTCGCTCGGCGCCAATCCGGCAAACGACGTTCCGGCGATCGCCGGGCGCTTCGCGGACCGCATCCACTTCGCGCATTTGCGCAATGTCCGAAAGGATCCGGACGGATCGTTCGAGGAGGCGGCACATCTCGAGGGCGATACCGATATGGTGGCTCTGGTCGCGGTGCTCATTCGCGAGGAGAACCGCCGGCGCGCCGAGGGCCGACCCGACTGGACCATACCATTCCGCCCCGACCACGGCCACGAGCTGTTGAGCGATGTCGGGCGCGGCACCCATCCGGGCTATCCCCTGATAGGGCGTATGCGGGGACTTGCGGAATTGCGCGGGATAGTTCGCGCGCTCACCCACGAGCGGACGCATTTCGCCTGAAATTCGTCCATCTCGGCCGCGAGTGGCCATTCACTGAAATCGCTTCCGCCGAGGTCGGTTTTCGCGCATCTTGCCGACACCTGCAGCGTCGCTGTCCACGAGCCAAGGTCGCTGTGGCACTTTGAATTGCTGCATGCCGCCTTGGAGTCGATCCAGGCAGACATGCAGTCGGCGAGGGGGGAGGGTTCGCATGACGCTGACGTTGCGACAGATCGAAGTGATCCGGTCTGTCATGGTAGCGGGGACGATCGCGGGCGCTGCGAGGCTGATGAACGTGACCCAGCCCGGCGTCAGCCGTACGATGAAGCACATAGAGAGTTCCCTCGGCATCAAGCTCTTCGTGAAGAAGGCGGGCCGCTATGTGCCGACGAGCGAGGCTCGGGACATTTTCACGCAATTGCAGGAGGTCCATCGCAAGGTCGAGGACCTCCAGGTCTCGATCGGGCAACTCGAGCGTGGCCGCGGCGTCGAGCTTGCGCTCGGCGCGGTGCCCAGCATCGCCAATGTCATGGTGCCGCATGCCGTCGCGGTGCTTAGGCGCCACTATCCCGATATCCTCGTGAACTTCGAAATCCTGAAGATCGAGGAGGCGATTGACTATCTGATGCTGGCACGCGGCGAGGTGGTCGTCATGAGCTATTTCTTCGAGCATCCTTCCATCACTTTCGAGCCGTTGGCCAAGGGTCGATTGGTTTGCATCGCCTCGAAGGATCACCCGATCGCCTCGCGGACCGCCATTTCTCCACGCGAAATCGCCGAACATGCCCTGATCGGCATCGATCCGAAAGACCCCTATGGCGCGATCATGGCCGGCATCTTCGAGCGGGAGAAGTTGGATTACCGGATCTCGATCCGCGCCCGCTTCGGGACGACCGTCTGCGCACTGGTCAAGCAGAACCTCGGTATCGCGGTGATCGACGCCTTCACCGTCGCCGACATGACGGACCAGGGCCTCGCCATTATCCCGATCAGCGAAAAAACGGATTTTCAGACCTATGTGGCGTACCGTTCCGATGCCGCACTCTCGAGCTATGCCGAGAGCTTCGTCACCATGCTGCGCCGTGTGATGGAGGACTACATCCGCAAGGCCCATGGACACGCGAATGCATAACGAAAGAGCATGGATCGCAAAAAAATTGGTATTTGCGTTATGCCGATAAACTTGACAATCATGAATGGACCTTGCCCCACGGCAATGAAAAGAACTTCCGCCGATCCGAGGAATGGGCGGCGTGTTCGGTCACCGGCATCCAATGGGAGGAAAACATGCTTGGTAAACTTATGGGGGCGGTCGCCGCCCTAGCGCTTTTCGTCGGCTCGGCGTCGGCTGCCGACTATCCCGAACAGGATATTCAGGGCATCATTCAATGGGGTGCCGGCGGCAGCACTGATCTCGTGATGCGCTCGGTTGCGCCGCATGCCGAAAAGGTGCTCGGCCGCAGCATTGTGATGATCAACAAGACCGGCGGCGTCGGGGCCATCGCCACCCAGTTCGTCGCAAGCCAGCCCTCCGACGGCTACACGCTGCTGATGAGCGCGGAAAACCCCCAGCTTTACAAGGTGATGGGGCTGTCCGACCTCGATTACGCCGATTTCTACCCGGTGAACGTGCTCGCCCGCGGCGTTCCGGTGCTCGTCGCCAACAACGACGCGCCCTTCAATACGATCAAGGAACTTGTCGACTACGTGCAAGCCAATCCCGGCAAGGTGAAGATGGGTTCGACCGGCCCCGGCGGCCTTCCCTCGGTCGTGGGTGGCATGATGTCCACCCAGCTCGACTTCAAGGTCACGGCGGTGCCCTTTGACGGAGACGGCCCGGCGCTGACGGCCATGCAGGGCGGCGCGGTCGACTTCATGCCCGCCGTGCTCGGCGCTGCCGCAGAACATGTGAAGGCCGGGCGCATCAAGATCCTCGGTATCTTCGATCTCGAGGCAAGCCCGGTTCTGCCCGATGCGAAGCCGATCGTTGCCGACTATCCGGAGTTCAAGAAGCTCCTGCCATGGGGGCCGTTCTTCGGCGTTTTCGTCAAGCGCGATACGCCGGACGAGATCAAGGCCAAGCTGGTCGAGGCTTTCAAGACCGGCGCGGAGGCCGCGGAGTTCCAGAAGCTTCTTGACGACCGCGGCTATGTCTCGCTCAACATCTCCGGCGACGAAGCGGACGCTTTCCTGAAGAAGTGGCAGTCGACGACCGCCTGGGTGGTCTATGATGCCGGCATCGCAAAGAAATCCCCGGAAGAATTCGGTATCGCGAAGCCCTGATCAAGAACGGTCCGGTTCGCCGGGCCGTATCCAGGCCCGGCGGGAAGGCCTCCCGCCGGATGGGGAGGAGAAATATCATGCAAGCGCACACAAACAGGCGCCCAGGCGAAATCGCCTTCAACGCCGCCCTGTTCGGCTTCAGCCTGTTCATGTTCTGGCAGGCCTATCAGATTTCCGGCTTCTCGGCCTTGAGTTCCGCCGGAGCCTTTCCGATGGCGATGAGCGCCATCATGATCATCGCTTCGGCTGTCGTTCTTTTCCGCTCGTTGAAGCTTGCCTCTCCCGGCGGTGGCTGGAGCGGCTTCCGGAGCGAAGTCCTGCCGCCGGCTGTCCTGGTCTTCAGTCTCTTCATTCTCGCCTACTCCATCACGCTCAAGTCGCTGGGCTTCCTCCTGGCCTCCTTCCTGTTCCTGCTGGTATCGATCTGGTACCTGGAGCGGGGTCGGATCGGCCGGACGCTTCTATTGACCGTCGCTTCGATCACGGGCGTCTATGTCATCTTCCGCGTGGTTTTTCAGGTCGTGCTGCCGGAGGGCATCATTCCCGAACGCGCGATCCTCGCGGCACTCGGTGATTTCTTTGCGGGGAGCAAATAAGCCATGATGGACGCGCTCTCCTATCTCTTCGCTTCCTGGCTGCAGCCGGAGTTGCTAGCGCTCACGGCCGTCGGCACCGCAGCGGGCATTTATATCGGAGCCATTCCGGGACTATCCGTCACCATGGCGGTGTCCATCCTGATCTCCTTCACCTTCGGCTGGGAGGTCAATCACGCGCTGGCGCTGATGAACGGCATCTTCATGGGTGGCGTCTATGGCGGTTCGCGCACCGCCATCCTGCTCAATATACCGGGCGCGCCGGCGGCGATCGCCACCGCACTCGACGGCTACCCTATGGCGAAGAAGGGCGAGGCCGGGAACGCCATCGGCCTTTCCACGGTCATGTCGTTCTTCGGCGGCTTCGTCGGCATCATCGTCCTGGCGGCGGGTGCCCCGGTCGTCAGCGAATTCGCGATCCTGTTCCAACCGCGCGACTATATGCTGCTCGCCGTCATGGGTATCCTGCTCGTCGGCTCCTTGTCGGGCGAGAGCCTCGCCAAGGGCATCTTCGCCGGCGCGTTCGGCATGCTGCTCGGCACGGTCGGCCTCGATCCGATGACCGCGGAACAGCGCTTCACATTCGGTTCGGTCGAACTGATGAACGGTATTTCCCCGGTCGCGCTGATGATCGGCCTCTTCGGCGTCTCCGAGGCGCTGCTGCAGCTTCACAACCTGCACCTGGCCGCGGTCAAGCAGAAGGTGGACAAGATCATTCCGTCCTTCTCCGACCTCAAGAAATATCTGCCGCTCAGCCTACAGACCTCGGCGATCGGGGTCATCATCGGCGCGCTGCCGGGCACCGGCGGCGACATCGCCGCGCTGATGGCCTATGATCATGCCAAGAGGGTGACCCAGAACCCCGAAGTACCCTTCGGCCAGGGAGCAAAGGAAGGCCTGGTCGCCCCTGAGTCGGCCAATAATGCAGCCGTCGGCGGCGCCTATATCCCGATGCTGACGCTTGGCATTCCAGGCGATGCGGTAACCGCGGTCATCATCGGCGCGCTCTTCATCCACGGCCTCAATCCAGGTCCGCTGCTGCTCATCGAAAAGCCGGACATGTTCTGGTTCACGGTCGGCAACCTGACGCTCGCCAACATCCTTCTGCTGGTCTTCGGCCTGACGGGCATCAAGGTCTTTACGAAGATCATCGAGTGTCCCAAGGGGGTGCTCTTCCCGCTCATCCTGCTCCTGAGCGTGGTCGGCGCCTATTCGATCAACAACTCGCTGTCGGATGTCTGGTGGATGCTCGGTTTCGGGGTGCTCGGCTACTTCATGAAGCTCTATGGCTATCAGGTCGGCCCGGTCGTGCTCGGCATCATCCTGAGCCGCCTCATGGACGACAATTGGCGCCGCGCCATCATCTCGGAACAGGAAAGTCTGCCGGCCTTCTTCTATGGCATGATCACGAGCCCGCTTTCGGCGGTCCTGTTCCTTGCCATCGTTCTCATCCTCCTCAGCCAAACGCCCGTGTGGAGGGCGATCAAGATGCATGCGTCTCCACGCCTCGGCAGGGGCTGAGGGCCAACACAAGGCAGAAGCTATGTCGGACGCAACCATTCGGCTAGGTCTCATCGGCGACAACATCACCCGGTCGCAGTCGCCGCGGCTGCATGTTGCGGCCGGCAGGCTCTGCGGACTCGACGTGACCTATGAACGGCTGATCCCCGCCGATCGTGGCGAGGATTTCGAGACGGTTTTCGATCGCTGCCTCAGCGAAGGCTTCCGCGGGATCAATATCACTTATCCCTACAAGGAACGCGTGGTTCCGCTGTTGGACATGCCGGATCCGGCGATCGCTGCCATCGGTGCCTGCAACACGGTGGTCTTCGACAGGGTTCCGCCTTCCGGCTACAACACCGACTATACCGGCTTTGTAAGCGCCTTCCGGGAGGCCTTCCCCGACGCGACGGCCGGGACGGTCGCGATGGCCGGGGCGGGCGGTGTCGGAAAAGCAGTCGCCTTCGGGCTTGCAGCGCTCGGCTGCAAGCGGCTGCTCATCTTCGATCGCGATCAGGCGAAAGCAGAGGCGCTCTCCTCCTCGCTTGAAGCTGCGGCCGTCGAGATGCCGGTCGAACTCGTTCCCTCGATCGAAGAGGCGGTGGTCGCGGCCGACGGTCTCGTCAATTGCACGCCGGTTGGCATGGTAGGCTATGCGGGAACCGCCATTCCAAACGCCCTGATCGGGCGCCAGCGCTGGGCGTTCGATGCCGTCTACACGCCGGTCGAGACAGAGTTTCTCTCCGATGCGCGCGCAGCGGGTCTTTCGATCATCAGCGGCTATGAACTCTTCTTTCACCAGGGTGTCGACGCTTTCCGCTATTTCATCGGAACGGAGGTCGATGCCGCGGCTCTGCGTGTAGTTCTGGCTGAGCCGGAATCGCAAACGAGGACATAGGCATGAAGACCTCGATCGCCACCGTCTCCATCAGCGGCACGCTTCAGGAAAAACTCGCCGCGGTCGCCGCGGCAGGCTTCGACGGCGTCGAGATCTTCGAGAATGATTTCCTGACCCATGACGGATCGCCGGCCGAAGTCGGGAAAATGGTCCGCGAGCACGGGCTGGAGGTCACGCTGTTCCAGCCGTTCCGTGATTTCGAGGGCATGCCGGAGCCGCATCGCTCCCGCGCCTTCGACCGGGCCGAACGGAAGTTCGATGTGATGCAGGAACTCGGCACGGACCTGATGCTGGTGTGCTCCAATGTCTCGCCGCTTGCGATTGGTGGCATCGACCGGGCGGCCGAAGACCTTCGCGAGCTCGGCGAGCGGGCGGCCCGGCGCGGGCTGCGCGTCGGCTATGAGGCGCTCGCCTGGGGGCGTCACATTAGCGACCACCGCGACGCCTGGGAAATCGTGCGCCGCGCCGATCATCCGAGTATCGGCCTGATCCTCGACAGCTTCCACACCTTTGCCCGCAAGATCGACGTCAACTCGATCCGCTCGATCCCTGGCGACAAGATCTTCATCGTGCAGCTCGCAGATGCACCGCTGATCGACATGGATCTGCTCTATTGGAGCCGCCATTTCCGCAACATGCCGGGGGAAGGCGATCTTGCTGTCACAGACTTCATGCGGGCAGTCGTCGCCACCGGCTATGCCGGCGCGATCTCCCTCGAAATCTTCAACGACCAGTTCCGTGGCGGATCGGCCAAGGCGATCGCCGAAGACGGGCATCGCTCGCTCATCTATCTCATGGACCAGGTCAAGCGGGCCGAACCGGAAGCCAAGGTGGCGCTGCCGAATATGCCGGACCGGGCGAATGTCCTCGGCGTCGAATTCATCGAGTTCGCAACCGATGACGACGAAGCGGCAGAACTCGACGCCGTGCTCGCCACCATGGGCTTTATCCCGGCAGCCCGACACCGAAGCAAGGCGGTGACGCTCTGGCGGCAGGTGCCGGGGAAGGGTGGCATCAACATCGTCGTCAATGCGGAGCAGGAGGGCTTCGCCCATTCCGCCTACCTTGTCCACGGCACCTGCGCCTATGCAATGGGCCTGAAGGTGGACAATGCCGCGGCGGCGGTCGAGCGCGCCAAGGCGCTCGGTGCGGAACCCTTCGAGCAGCGGCGCTCATCGGCGGATGTTGCCATGCCGGCCATTCGCGGCGTCGGCGGCGGGCTCATCTATTTCGTCGATGACGTCGGCGAGACTGCGCGCATCTGGGAGGCCGAGTTCGACGCGCTTCCCGAGGCCGCTTGTCCGGCGGGAGCAGGCCTCGTCGCCATCGACCACGTGGCGCAAACGATGAAGGCGGAAGAGATGCTGTCGTGGCTGCTCTTCTACACCGCCATCTTCAAGACCACGAAATCGCCGATGGTCGATATTGTCGATCCATCGGGCCTGGTCCGCAGCCAGGTCGTCGATAACGAGCAGGGCTCGCTGCGTCTGACGATGAACGGCGCCGAAAACCGCAACACTTTCGCGGGTCATTTCATCGCCGAGAGTTTCGGCCCCGGCATTCAGCACCTCGCATTCGCCACGACGGACATTTTTGCAACCGCTGCGGCGCTCAAGCAGACGGGCTTCCGGCCATTGTCGATTTCGCGCAATTATTATGACGATATCGAAGCGCGCTTCGGTCTCGATCCCGCCTTCACCGATCGTCTGCGCTTAGAGAACATTCTCTACGACCGCGACGAGAAGGGCGAGTTCTTCCAGCTCTATGGACCGACCTTCGGTGAAGGCTTCTTCTTCGAGATCGTCGAGCGCCGCGGCGGGTACCGTGGCTATGGCGCTGGCAATGCGCCCTTCCGCATTGCCGCGCAGAAGCGCTCGCTCCGGCCCGCGGGAATGCCGCTCATCGGGTAACCCGGACCTCTGGCGCGCTCGACACGGTCAGGAAAACGCGTGCGCACTTGTTGAAGGGTGCAGATTCTCACCTTCGCCCGAACTATGATGGGCGCCTCATTGTCGGAGGAGAACTATGAAGGCGCGTGTCAAATGGATTGAGGATCGGACGTTCGTCGGCCGGTCCGAGAGCGGGCACAATGTTGTGCTCGGTACGGCTTTTGGACCCGAGGGGCAGAAGCCGGGGCCGAGCCCGATGGAACTGGTGCTGATCGGCACGGGAGGCTGCTCGGCCTACGATGTCGTCCACATCCTCGAAAAGGGCCGCGAGGCGATCGAGGATTGCGTCGTCGAGATCGACGCGGATCGGGCAGAGCAGGAGCCGAAGGTCTTCACCCGCATCCATATGCATTTCGTGGTCAAGGGACGAAACCTGGCGAGGCACAAGGTCGAGCGTGCCATTGGCTTGTCGCTCGAGAAATATTGCTCGGCCTCGGCGATGCTCGCCAAGACGGCTGCGATCACCCACGATTTCGAGGTGGTCAATACGGCCGGGACGGCGGCGACCTGAAGCGTCGCCGCCGCGGATTTGCGGATGCCTGGAGCGCCGCGCGGCTTTTCAGACGCACAAAGCTCGATGCGCTAAGCTTCATCATGGCGGCGCCACCAGACGCCCGTCTTGTTGCGCCCTTTCGGCGGCACGGTCGAGCCACTGATGCATGCCCCAGAGGGCGTCCAATCCGCGCGCATAGGTGGAATAGCACCAGGGCTCCTCGCTCCCCTTGGGGTGCGGTTCTTATGCGATAATCGCTTTTCGCAGCACTTCGAAACGCGCGAGGTTAGCATTCCTCAGGGGGTTTGACGTGCCGGAACTGCAGCAGCAGTAAAAGGTCGTAGGTGATCTTCAGTGCGGCGCAGATAAGGAGCAGCCGGGCCCGAGATGACGCTGCGAACAGAGCACCTGCAAGCGCAGGGCTAGCTGCCGCGGCAAGGCTTCGCGGCACAGACGTTTTGCTGTCTCCAGAAGACGCGGATTGCCAATGTGGGACCGATCCCAGGGGAGATCGTGGCGGCAGCAGGGGCGATCTATGTCGGCGTCTGGCTCGCTATTGCGCTATGGAGTGAGTGGAATGATCGGACCAGGTTCGGACGGGCGCCCAGCTCCAGCGGCATGGGATAATTCGCGCACGCTGGATCTTCGGACTTGTTCCTGCGAGTATCTCGAAAGTTTGGAGACCAGGCGGCCGCTTTGGGCCGGACTTTCACGTCCGCCAACGAAGTCCTGGCGTCTGGCGTAGCGATCGGAAAGGAGCGGTCGCGCCAGATGTCCGCACGACACATCAGGCCGTTTCGAGTTGGCTGAACCGAAGCGGGATGAGTTTGCAGGCCTTGAGCAGCCCTGCAGCATCTTTGTCATGACAGTCAGGAACTGTCCCTTTGAAACCGAGCCTCTTCGTCAGCACTGAGATCGTCGAAGGTGCAGCGCGATGAAGTCGCAACCACGCGTGCCGTCCCTGCCGACATGGAAGTCGTGTTCGTCCGGGCGGATATAATCGTCGCCGCGCGTCCAAAGAACTAGCGGGCGGCGTCGAGAATCGCGCTCTTACCAGCGTCGTTCGGCCCCACAAGAATACTGAGACCGGACGAGAGCTTCAACTGCAACGGGGCGGTCGGGTCGAAGCACCGGAAGCCGCTCGCGTAGATTTCGGAAATGTACACCGTCGCCTCCCACCCCGTTTTTCTTATCCTGCCGAGCCGTTGGCTCGTATGGCGATGTCGGCGCAATGGGCCATGAGCGCATCGAACGGTTCGGCTTCCTCGAGAAGAAGGCCGTCATCGACCATCCTCGCGTAATCTTCTGCGAGAGCTTTCGCGCCATCGCCAACTGGCACGAGTTGCAAGCCGCCGTTCACAGCTGCCGCGTAGTCGATCTGAGAGCGGTCGGCGGCCTTCTCGGCGAAGAACATCGTCTTATGGCGCGCCACGGCATTAGCCAACTCGCGGTCAGCGAAAGCAGCGAGCGCAAAGCCCGCTTCATCGAGGCGCGCCACGTCATACCAATGACGCGCGAAACGATCGCCGCGCAGCCGTTCCTGAAGGCAGAAGACGTGGATCGCGGTCGCCTTTTCCCAGAAGGTCCGCTCGGCATGCATGACTCGTGGCCGAGCGGTTGGAATGACCACGCCATCCACTAGCCCGGCCGCATCGCAGGTAACGTCGCGCGGACTTGCGGGCTCGCCCGTTGACCGCGCGCCGAATTCCAGCATGACGCTCGGCGCCACTAGCCCGATCCGGTCGTCGTCGTCGCCTCATAGTCGATGAAGAGCTTCTCGCCGTCGATCCGGATCGCCGCTGGCAGGGCCCCACCCGCCAATGCTTCGGCGATGACCGGCTGAACGGCTCCCGCCACCATTCCGGCAGGCGCTTGCGCACCTCGCTCGTCCAGCGCTTTTCTTCGCTTCGCGTCTTCGGCAGCGCTTCCCCGTTGTCGCCGACGAGGTCGGGCGCGACCGCGCGGAGGTCGTAGGTCAGGTCCACGTCTTCGGAAAACCGCCGGATGACGCCAGGGGCTTTCGAAAGCGAGGTGCCACCCTTGAAGACCAGATATTCGCCCAGCGGCGAGCCGCAGAGCGTCGCCAGCGCCCACACCACCCACGCATCCTTCTCAAGAAGATGCGCCGGTCGGCCCGAGCGGTCGGCAGCGACGCCCAGTGCTTCCCGGCGATCCTCGGCCGGAAGGAGGAGGAAGGCGTCAGGCATGCGCGACCTTCCCCACGCTGCGCGCGAGCCAGGTCGGAAGCTGAGGCGCCGCTGCCACCAGTTCGCTGAAAGCAGCGGGCGGAAGCTTCCGCTTCAGGGTCTTGAGGGCAGACTCGGCTTTCTCCGGTCCGAGCCAGGCAAGCGCTCGCACCGCCTGACCCGCTGGCCGATGCGGCATGGCGAGCTGCCAGCGCGGCGCGTGGCGAAGCTCGACGATCTGCTTGCCGAAGCTCATCTTCCTGGTGCGCCCCGACGTTAGATAGACCGAGCGGACCGGCACCTGTGTCGTAAGCCCGAGACTGTTGGCAGCGGCCGCACCGGTCGAGACGATGATCTCGCCGCGCTGGACGGCGAGCGCCTCGAGCGCCTGTTCCACTGACGGCGCTCGGGTGCCGAACCGGCTTGTGACCGGCAGCAGGTAAACACCGCGCCCGGCCCGGATCAGTTGTCCCCGCTCGGCTAGGCGTGACAAGGCCTGGTCCACCGCGGCGCGAGTGCCAAGGTGAAGCAAGCTTTTGGCCGCGACGGGCGTGCCCTCCGGCAGGCGCTTCGCATGCTCAAGAATCTGTTGGGTCAAGCGCTGCATGGCCAATCTCCTGTCAGAAATATACGCGGTTTTCTGACAGTTCTCAACCACCCTTGCTTCGGCCACGTGGAGAGCGCGTTGTCGAGAAGGCCGCGCGGGAAGCTTTTGCGCGACAATCAGGTCAATGTTTGGGATCAGCCCCAGGCTTCTGACCGATAATTCGGCCCGAGTTCCAGCTAGACATTGCCTTTCTCCCAAATGCCACCCTCCAAGCCGCAGCGCTCAGCCTTCAGACGGCCCAATGGTAATCCTCTTAGAATTGACCTTTCGGGTGGGAAGCGGTCGCCTGCTGCGGCCAACTCGAACGACCGGCGTGTGCGCCAACACCGGACAGCGGATGCATTTAGGTGCGCCGAAAGACTGCCGTTGCAGCGTAGGTCCGCAGTCTGGGAGAGAAGCCACTCAACGAGAATGTTGGGCTTCTCCTGTTTGGTTCTTCGTTCGTTGGCACCTAGGAAAAACGCTCCTCCCGTCCGCACTGAACGTCCAGTGGTTTCACGAGGAGATTGTTCCGAAGCAACAACTGAGCCGAAAAATCCCTGCCCAGCGCGATCCCATCTCCGGCGAGAGCTCCCTGCATGACAGATCGTTATAGGGTCGGCCCGGCCGGAACGGCATGCTGAGGTTTCCTCTTCCGGCCGAATTGATCTTCGGAAATGTCGATGGCGATGACATGTCGCTTGAACGTGTGATGGAATCGCATTCATCGACACATCAGATCGTTGGCATTCGAACGCCTCTTGAGGGCGCTCGCTGCAGCGACTCGGCTCAAAAACCACCGTTTGCCCGGGTTGTAGGTGACCGCTTCCGTTCTGGCGGAAAAAAAACCTGCCGCTGACTTCACATCTCAGGCAGGTTAAGTCGGACGCGGCCAATAGGCGCTGTCCCGGATGCGATGGGAGGGAACTCGCATCGACTGAAATCCATATAGTCAATGTCTGCCTAAAACGAAAGCAAAATTGAATGTGCCGTTTTCGTGTGCGGCGGTAACGACCTGGACATGCGGAAAGCGGGGTCGATCCCGAGGCCGTCGCGACCTCCTCGACTCAAGCCCAAGATCTTCAAGGTCTTCAAGCCGATCCGTTCGAAGGACGCCCGTACCCGCACGGCAGAACACCGGCTGCATCCAATTCCTACTGCGAAAGCAGCCGTGCCGCTCGCCCGTTCTTGCGCTCCGGGTTGTTGTAATAACTTGCCGCTTGGGTCACCGACTTGTGCAATGACTGCTGCATCGCCTCGGGCAGGGAGATGCCGCGGTTTGCGGCCTCGGTCAGATGGCCGGATCTCAAGCCCTGCGCCGAAAACAGCGCCGGATCGAGCCCGGCCAATTTCGCGCGTATCGATGCGCCGGAAACCGGGCTGATCCCGGCCTCCAGCCAGCGTTTCAAGGCGCTCACCGGCCGGCCGATCAAGAGCACATGCTCGTGGTCGTCAGCCGTCGTCGTCTTGGTGCGGCCGAGGCGGATCGACAGGCAGCCGGGCGGCAAACCACTCTCCGCGTGTTCCGGTTTTGCGGAGGATCATCATTTCTCTCCTTTTGAGCTACTGATGCCTGTGATCATGCCGGCAGCCGCTCGTCATATTCGCCGTGCAGGCGGCTCCAGCCGTCCCAGAATGGTTCCGTCCCGGTGTCGGCGGCGCGCGCAACGAGAATGTCGAGATGCATGTGCCAACCGGCTGCGACCTTCAGCATGACGTTTCGGTCGGGCAGGCGGCGATGGGTGAGCGTGAGCAGCACGCCCGCGCCGCGCGGCTCGAGTTCGAAAGAGACTTCACCGTCACCATTTGCACCCCAGGCGATGACGAGCTTTCGTGGCGGATCGAGTTCGACGATCCGGCTCTGCATCCGGTGCTCCTCGGCGAAGCCCGACGGCCGCTCCCCAGGCGGATCTGTGAGTTCGTCGTTTCGCCAGACGAATTCGAAAGGTGAACCGGCCTTCATCTCCATTTCACCTGCCGCCAGCCATCGTCGACGAAGGTCGCTCTCGGTGAGATAGGCCCAGACACGCTCGATGGTGGCAGGCAGAAAGCGCTGAATCTTCAAAGTCGTCGGTTCGATCAGCGTGCCATAGGCATCCAGAGTTACGAGTTCCGTCATTTGTCATCTCCTTTTCCGGGGCTTGGGGATTTGCCTGCGTTCTCCTCGCGGAGAAGCTGTTCGAGCAGGTCGAGACGACCGCTCCAGAACGGCTCGTAGAAGCTCAGCCACTGGTGGGCGCTCGCAAGCGGCCCGGGCTCCAGACGGCACAAGTGCGTGCGGCCGCGCACCTCACGGCGAATCAGGCCGGCATTCTCGAGAACCTTGATGTGCTTCGAGGCGGCTGCGAGCGAAATCGCGAACGGTTCCGCGAGTTCGCTGACCGTTCGCTCGCCACGGCTGAGGTCCCGCAGCATCCGCCGACGCGTGGCGTCGCCGAGGGCATGAAAGACGGAATTCATCCGATGTGCTTCTAATTCAACCATGTGGTTGAATATATGTGCATGAGCAGAGATAGTCAACCATGTGGTTGAATGATTTAATTTCGGGCGAATGCGATCAGCCGGACCAGCTTTCGAGCGCCTGAACGAAATGCGTCAGCCAGGAATTGGTTTGGTGCGCGTCGAGTGAGCGGTGGTCTATGGTCAGCGAGACATAGGCCATTGGCCGGATCTGGATGGTGTCGACGCCGTCGACTTCGCGAACGACCACGCGCTTTTCCAATTTTCCAACACCGAGAATCGCCGATTGCGGTTGGTTGATGATGACGGGGGCCGCCAGCAATGAACCGGAGACGCCATGGTTGGAGATGGTGAAGGTGCCGCCTTTCACGTCGGCGGGTTCAAGCGCGTTCGCGCGAGCGCGCGCCGTCAGATCCTGCAGCTTGCCGGCAATCTCGGAAAGAGAGAGGTGTTGCGCCCGGTGGACCACCGGAACGATCAGGCCTTTCTCCCCAAGAGCGGTGCCGATGCCGATATTGACGTCTTCGAAAATTTCCAGCGCATCGTCGTGCCAGCGACTGTTGACCTCCGGGACCGCTCGCATGGCGGCGACTGAGGCCGAAACCACATAGGCGGTGTAGGTAAGGTTGACGCCCTCGGCCGCGAACCTCGCCTTGTGCTCGTTGCGGTGGCGCATGACCGCGGAAAAGTCGGCTTCGAACACGGCCGTCACATGCGGTGCGGTCGCCATAGATTGCTGCATGTGGGCGGCAATCGCTGTGCGCATATCGCTGTGCGCAACGCGACGCGAGGGGGTGGTCGTACCCGCGCCGTCGGGCAAGGCGGGCTCTGGCGTTCGGCGCGCCGACTTTGCCGCAAACGCCCGGTCCATATCCGCCCGGGTGACGCGGCCGTCCCGGCCGGTGCCGGCAATGGTCGTCGGATCGAGACCATATGTCTGCGCCGCATGCCGTACGGCGGGCGAGAAATGCCGCTCGTCTTCAGTGCCGGACGATGTTTCCGTTGAGGCCGTTGCGGAGACGGCAGCCTGCCTTGGTCGCGGCTCGGCGCCCTCGATGCGACCGAGGATGGCGCCCGGCGTGGCGCTGTCGCCGTTCTCCATGAGGATTTCCGCCAACACGCCATCGGCCGGGGCGGCGACTTCCTGGGTCACCTTGTCCGTTTCGAGTTCGACCAGCGGGTCGCCAGAGTTCACGCTCTCGCCGAGCTTCTTGAGCCAGTTGCGTACGACCGCCCTCGTGCCTTCCTGCTCGAGCGGGGCGTTGACGTCGATGAGTTGCCCCATGCTCAATACTCCAGTAGGTCCGTGAGTTTCTGGCGGATGCGCTCGGTCGAGGGCACCGCCCAGTCGAGTAGAACCGGGTTGTGGGGGCTTGGAATGTCCGGCATGGTCAGCCGGGAAACCGGGGCGTCCAGGTCGATGAAGGCTTCGTCCGCAACCGTGGCGGCGATTTCCGCGCCGAAGCCGCCCGTGCCCAGGTCCTCATGGACGATCAGGCAACGGCGGGTGCTCCTGACGGAAGAAAGGACGGCCTCGCTGTCCCAGGGCATCAGCGTCCGGAGATCGATCACGTCGGCTGACAGCCCCTCCGCGGCCTCCTCGCAGCGGGGCACCATGGCACCCCAGGCAATGATTGTGATGTCCTTGCCGCGTCGTGTGAACTTCGCCTTGCCGAACGGCAGTGCGAAGGCGTCGCCCGGATAGGGGCGCCGCGCCCAGGGATGGTCGAGCATGGCACGGTGCTCGAAGAAAATTACCGGATCATTGCCGCGCAATGCGCTGCGCAGGAGCCCGACCGCGTCCTCGGCATTGGACGGGACCGCAACCTTCCAGCCGGGCTGATGCACGAAGGCGACTTCATTCGTCTGGCTGTGCCAGGGGTCTCCGCATTTGAAGTAGCCGCCCGGCATGCGGAGCACGATCGGTGCGGCGAAACGATTGTTCGTCCGCCAGCGCATCGTACCGCAATCATTGATCTGTTCGATGGCAGGCTCCGCATATTTGCGGAACTGGATCTCGGGGACGGGAACGAGGCCGGCAAGCGCCATGCCGACCGCACGGCCGACAATGCCCTCCTCGGAAAGAGATGTGTCGAAAACGCGGGCGTCTCCGTATTTTTCCTGCAGGCCGAGCGTTACGCCATGGACGCCACCCTTGACGCCGATGTCCTCGCCAAACAGCACGACCCGCTCGTTGATCGACATCTCGTGGTCGAGCGTGCGCCGGATCGCCGTCGCCATGTTGATCCGCTGGCCGTCAGTCTTGGGTGTATCGCTCGTCTCGGGCGCCCGGTAGCCGGCACAATGCTGGCCGCCCATGGCTTGCATCGCGCCTTCGAAGAAGACGTTACGGGTGACGGTTTCGGGGTCCGCGATCGGCCGGGACTCGGCCTCGATACGCGCCTGTTCTGCGGCCGCCTTTGCAGTCTCCACGGTCTCGTTCCATTCCACCTCACTGACGACCGCCGGTACGAGGTAATCCTTCAGCCGCGGCAGGGGATCCCGCGCCCACTCGCTTTCGACGAGCGCTTCGCTCTTGTAGGCCTGCGTGTCCTGGAAGCTGTGTCCCTCGAGTCGCGGCACCTTAAGGCGCAAGAGGACAGGCATCCGTTCGTCACGTACCAGGTCCACCGCATCCCGCGTCAGCCGTGCGGCCGCTTCCGGATCGCAGCCGTCACCATCGAGAACGGTCAGGTTCTTCCAGGCGGCGAGATTGGCGGCGATGTTGCCCTTGGGTGTCTGGAAGTCCGAGGGAACCGAGATGCCGAAGCCGTTGTCTTCGATATAGAAGAGCATCGGTAGTCGTTGCGTGGTGGCGACGGTCAGCGCCGACCAGAAGCCATTGGACGCCACCGAGCCATCGCCGCCGAGGACGACGGCGATGGCGCTATCGTAGTCGCGAGCCTTGAGCTGCTTGCTGAAATAGGTGATCGCCTGCGCCCATCCGGCCGTCGGCGTATATTGCGAGCCGACCCCGCCGCACATCGGCAGAGCCGAGGCACCGTGGGGATTTGGGTAGTTGAAGACGACGCCGATGTCGCGGCCGTCGGAATAGCCTCCCGCGCGCGCCATGGCCGAACCGAGCGCATCGGCGGGATCGACGCCCAATGACAGAAGCAGCGGGCGCGAGCGATAATAGCCGCAGGCCGCGTCGTGCCGTTCCGTCAGGTTCAGGCCCAAGAGGATCTGGGCCAGGTCATGGCCGCGGGCGGAGAACTGATAGAGGATCTTCTTTTCCGGGACGAGACGCTTTTCCTCCATCTCGTCAAGTTCGCGAGACAGAAGCATGAGATGGACGACCCGTCTCCAGTCGATGCTCTCATCCGGTGCGTTCCGCCGATCGTGTTTCAGCGCTGGCTGGCCCATCATCTCACTCCTCCAAAAGCCTTGAATGAAAGAATAACCCGTCGCCGGTGCAAATCGGTTTCAATCTTGTGTGTTTTTCGATAGCAATTGATCAATCTATTTCCTTTTCGGGAGGATCGTGAAGAGTATGTTCAATCTTGATGTGGTTGACCGAAAAATTCTCAGGATACTCCAGGAGCAGGCCGATATCAGCCATGCCGCGCTTGCCGAGGCCGTCGGCGCCTCGCCGGCATCCTGCTGGCGGCGCATCAAGGCCCTGGACACGGCAGGCGTGCTCGGCAGGACCGTCCGGCTCGTCAATCCCCAGATGGTCGGGCGAGGCCTGACTGTGTTCTGCCAGGTGCGGATGAAGTCCCACGATGCCGCCGCGCGGCAAAATTTCGAGCGCTTCGTGGAGAGCCACGAAGAGGTGCTGGAATGCTGTTCCATGTCGGGGGACTGGGATTATCTCCTGCGCGTCGTCGTCGCGGATGTCGCCGATTACGAGCGACTGCTGATGCGCGGCATTCTCACGCACGAGGCCGTCGCGCATTCGTCCTCCCATTTTGCGCTGAAGAGCGTGAAATATTCCACCGCCATTCCGGTGTGACGGCATGGATCGGGACCGGGGAGAGGGCGGCCGGATGCAGCAGGACAAGTCGGCGCGGGCCGGTACCGAGCTGGTAGCGGCAATACTGGACGGGACGCCGTTGAGGGCGGCGAGCTTCATTGTCACCATCTATGGCGATGTCGTGGAGCCGCGCGGCGGCGCCATCTGGATCGGCAATATCATCGAAGTCTGCGCCGGCGTCGGCATCAGCGAGACGCTGGTCCGCACTGCCGTCTCCCGTCTCGTCGCCGCCGGGCGGCTCGCCGGAGAGCGGGAGGGGCGGCGCAGCTTCTATCGGCTCACCGAGGCGGCCCGGAGCGAATTCGCCGCCGCCGCGCGGGTGCTGTTCGGTCCGCCGGAAGAAACGGCCTGGCACTTCGTGCAGTTGGTGGGGTCCGCGTCTGAAGAGCGTATGCAGATGCTCGAGCGATCCGGCCATGCGCGGCTCGGTCCGCGGCTTGCCGTCGGGGTCAGGCCGTTCCCTCTCTCGATCATGCCTGCGGTCGTCTTCCGCGCAGACGTGGCCGAAGGCGCGGGTGAACTCGGCGCCTTTGCCGCGGAGTGTTGGGATCTGGAGCCGCACGCGGAGGCCTATAAGAGATTTCTCCAGCGCTTCGACCCGCTCACCGATTTCGTCGAGGCGGGCGGAACCCTGGCGTCTGCCGACTGCCTTACGGCCCGACTCCTGCTCGTGCACCAGTTCCGCCTGGAGGCACTGCGCGATCCGCGTCTGCCGGCCGAGGTTCTTCCGCCCGGCTGGCCGGGGGCAGAGGCGCGACGCCTGTTTGCCCGGCTTTATTGCAGCCTGTCGCCGCAAGCCGACCTGCATGTCGCGCGGAACTTCATTACGGCTACAGGCTCGCTTCCAATGGCCTGCGACGCGACGTCCCGCCGGCTTGCGATGCTGTGCGACAAGGAGGCAGCCCCCGAGGGATCGCGCTGAAGGGCCACAGCCTGGCTGGCGCACAACATGGGAGCGAACCATCAGAACGCCAGCGGATCGTCAACGATGCTGGCGTAGCAGTCGGGAGTGCGCCACCAAACTGCTTCGGGACGTTATTCGCCTTATAGTGACGTTGTGTGCATCGACGCTTGGCGAGCTTCTTCGCCAATACATCACAAAAATATCCGCAAATGCCGTTGATCTGTGACATGTCCTGCGCTATATAACTAACCGGGCGGTCGGTTAATGAAAGATGTCGACGGCCAAATCGGGAGGAGTTGCATGTCCGGAGCCTTCATTTGCGATGCAGTGCGCACACCCGTTGGCCGATATGGCGGAGCGCTATCTTCCGTGCGAGCCGATGACCTGGCCGCCGCACCGTTGACTGCGCTGATGGAGCGCAACCCCCAAGTCCACTGGTCGAAGGTCGATGATGTCATTTACGGCTGCGCCAACCAGGCGGGCGAGGACAATCGCAATGTCGGCCGCATGGCGGTGCTTCTATCCGGCATGCCCGCTTCCGTGCCTGCGACCACAGTCAACCGCCTCTGCGGCTCGGGCATGGACGCCGTCGGCATGGCGGCGAGGGCTATCCGCGCAGGCGATTGCGATCTTGTGATTGCGGGCGGCGTGGAGAGCATGAGCCGCGCGCCCTTCGTGATGCCCAAGGCCGAAAGCGCGTTCTCACGCTCGAACGCGGTCTACGATACGACCATCGGCTGGCGCTTCGTGAACCCGAAGCTGAAGGCAGCCTTCGGTGTTGATTCCATGCCGGAGACGGCGGACAATGTGGCTGAGGATTTTGGCGTTAGTCGCGCCGCTCAGGATGCCTTCGCCGCCCGCAGCCAGGCGCGCTGGGCCGCGGCTGAGCAAGAAGGCCTCTTTAAAGAGGAACTTGTTCCGGTTCTCGTCCCGCAAAAGAAGGGCGACCCTGTCCTGGTCGATCGCGACGAGCATCCGCGCCCGGGCACGACGATCGAACAGCTCGCGAAGCTCAACGGGGTCAACGGCCCCGACCGCACGGTGACGGCGGGCAATGCCTCGGGTGTCAACGATGGCGCCGCGGCGCTGCTGGTTGCCAGCGAGGCGGCGATGAAGGCCCAAGGCTTGATGCCGAAGGCGCGCATCGTCGCCATGGCGGCAGCCGGCGTCGAGCCGCGCATCATGGGCATCGGACCGGCGCCAGCAGCGCGGAAGGTGCTCGAACGCGCCGGCTTGTCGGTCGGTCAGATGGACGTGATAGAGCTCAATGAAGCCTTTGCCTCGCAGGCCATTGCGGTGTTGCGCGACCTCGGCCTAGCTGACGATGCCGCGCATGTGAACCCGAACGGGGGCGCGATCGCCATCGGCCACCCGCTCGGCATGAGCGGTGCGCGGCTGGTGACGACCGCCACCTATCAGCTTCACCGCCAAGGCGGCCGCTATGCGCTGTGCACGATGTGCATCGGTGTCGGCCAGGGCATCGCCATCATTCTCGAGCGCGTCTGACGGAGGAGAAGGACCATGTATGCTCAAATGGTGAAGACGGACGCTGCCCGCGTCAAAAGCCTCGACGAGATGGACCCTCACGAGCGCGCCTTCCAGGAGCGCATCGACGCAGGGCAGAAGATAGAGCCGAAGGAATGGATGTCCGAAGGCTATCGCAAGACGCTCATCCGCCAGATCAGCCAGCACGCCCATTCGGAGATCGTCGGCCAGCTTCCCGAGGGCAACTGGATCACCCGCGCGCCGACGCTCGAGCGCAAGGCGATCCTGCTTGCCAAGGTGCAGGACGAGGCCGGCCACGGCCTCTATCTCTATTGCGCCGCCGAGACCCTCGGGGTGAGCCGCGACGAGATGTACGAGCAGCTCCACTCCGGCAAGGCAAAATATTCCTCCATCTTCAACTATCCGACGCTCACCTGGGCGGATATCGGCGCGATCGGCTGGCTGGTCGACGGCGCGGCGATTATGAACCAGGTGCCGCTGCAGCGTTGTTCCTACGGCCCTTATGCCCGCGCGATGGTCCGGATCTGCAAGGAAGAGAGCTTCCATCAGCGCCAGGGCTTCGACATCCTGATGAAGATGGTGAAGGGCACGCCCGCCCAGAAGGCGATGGTGCAGGACGCGCTGAACCGTTGGTGGTGGCCGTCCTTGATGATGTTCGGCCCCTCGGACGATGCCTCCGTGCACTCGGCCCAGTCGATGGCCTGGAAGATCAAGCAGAACTCCAACGATGAGCTCAGACAGAAGTTCGTCGACCAGACCGTGCCGCAGGCCGAATATCTCGGTCTCACCGTGCCGGATCCTGACCTCAAATGGAACGAGGAAAAGGGTGGCTACGATTTCGGCGAACCGGACTGGGAGGAGTTCTTCAACGTGATCGCCGGCAACGGCCCCTGCAATGCGGAACGCCTCGACGCCCGCAGACAAGCCTGGAATGACGGCGCCTGGTTCCGCGACGGACTGACGGCCCATGCGGAAAAGGCGGCTGGCCGCCGTGCCGCTGCGAAGATCGCCGCCGAATGAGTTTGGGAGAGAGAACCATGTCCAGCGAATGGCCGCTTTGGGAAGTCTTTATCCGGGGTCAGCACGGCCTCAATCATCGCCATGTCGGCAGCCTGCATGCGCCCGACGCCGAGATGGCGATCAACAATGCCCGCGACGTCTATACACGCCGCAACGAGGGGGTCAGTATCTGGGTGGTGAGGTCCGCCGACATCACAGCAAGCGCCCCTTCAGAAAAGGGTCCGCTCTTCGACCCGTCGAACTCCAAGGTCTATCGCCATCCGACCTTCTTCGACATTCCGGATGAAGTGGGGCACATGTGATGGCGACCGCAGCAGTTGACCCCGCGGCCCACCAGGCCGCCCTCTTCGAATTCCTGGCCCGCATCGGCGACAATGCGCTGATCCTCGGCCATCGCGTTTCCGAGTGGTGCGGCCATGCGCCGGCGCTGGAAGAGGACATCGCGCTCGCCAACACTGCGCTCGACCTGATCGGCCAGACGCAACTCTGGCTGGGCCTTGCCGGCGAAGTCGAAGGCAAGGGCCATTCTGCCGATGACCTCGCCTATCTGCGCGACGGCTACGAGTTCCGTAACATCCTGCTGGTCGAGCGCCCGAACGGCGATTTTGGCAAGACGCTGATGCGGCAGTTCCTGTTCGACGCTTGGCACTATCTGCTCTTGAAGGCGCTAAAGGGCTCTTCGGACCAGCGCATCGCCGAAATCGCGGAAAAGGCCTTCAAGGAGGTCTCCTACCATCTTGACCGCAGCCGCGATCTTGTCATTCGCCTCGGTGATGGCACGGCCGAAAGTCACAGCCGCATGCAGGCGTCCCTGGATGAGCTCTGGGCTTTCACGGGCGAGATGTTCATGAGCGACGACCTGGATGCCGAGCTGGCCGAAGCCGGGATCATTCCCGCGCCGCAGGGCCTCAAGCCAGGTTGGGACCAGATCGTCGCGGATACGCTGACCGAGGCTACGCTGAGGAAGCCTGCCGATGGCTACATGCACAAGGGCGGCCGGCGCGGCGTTCATACCGAGCATCTCGGCTTCGTTCTCGCCGAAATGCAGTTCCTCCAGCGCGCCTATCCCGGCGCCACCTGGTAGGAGGCGGTCATGGACCCGGCGCTCCGTCCTTCGATCGATGAGGTGTGGCACTGGTTGGCGCAAGTGCCGGACCCGGAGATCCCGGTCATCTCTGTCACCGACCTTGGGATCGTCAGGGATATTGCCTGGCGAGATGACACGCTTGTGGTGACGATCACGCCGACCTATTCGGGTTGCCCCGCCACCACCGTCATCAACCTCGATATCGAGGCCGCGCTCGCGGAAAAGGGTCTCGACAAGGTGCGGCTGGAGCGTCAGCTCTCGCCCGCCTGGACGACGGACTGGATCAGCGCCGAGGGTCGGGAAAAGCTGCGCGACTACGGCATCGCCCCGCCGGTCGACGGCACGGCCGCCGATGGCGTCTTGATGAAACGCATCGACCGGCTTTCCGGCCGCTCGAACCTGACGATCGCCTGTCCGCGCTGCGGATCGACGAACACCGAAAAGATCAGCCAGTTCGGCTCGACGCCCTGCAAGGCCAGCTATCGCTGCATCGATTGTCTCGAACCGTTCGATTACTTCAAGTGCATCTGACCCATAGGGAGAGGGCCCGCACATGGCACGTTTTCATCCCCTGACCGTGACCGACGTTCGCCGCGAGACGCGCGATGCGGTCGTGGTCACGCTCCGGCCCTCCGACGAGGACCGCGCCGTCTTCGATTTCACCCAGGGGCAATACCTGACCTTCCGCCGGAAATTCGAGGACGAGGAACTGCGCCGTTCCTATTCGATCTGCGCCGGCAAGGACGAGGGTGTGCTGAAGGTCGGGATCAAGCGCGTCGACGGGGGCTGCTTCTCCACCTGGGTCAACGAGAACCTCAAGGTCGGCGACACGCTGGAGGCGATGCCGCCGATGGGCGCGTTCTTCACCGCCCTGGAGCCGGATGTCGCAAAACACTATCTCGGCTTTGCCGGCGGTAGCGGCATCACTCCGGTGCTCTCGATCATCAAGACCGTGTTGTCGCGCGAGCCGCGCTCCCGCTTCACGCTGGTCTACGCCAACCGCCAGATCAGCTCGATCATGTTCCGGGAGGAGCTGGAGGACCTGAAGAACCTCTATCTCGGCCGGCTTTCCGTCCTCCATGTCCTCGAAAGCGAGGCGCAGGACATCGACCTCTTCACCGGCCGCATCGACGGCGAGAAATGCGCGGCCCTCTTCAGGAGCTGGATCGACCCGAAATCTATCGCCACCGCCTTCATCTGCGGCCCGGAGCCAATGATGCTGGCGATCGCTGCGGCATTGCGTGAGCACGGGCTTCGCGATGACCAGATCAAGTTCGAACTTTTCGCCTCCTCTCAGCCTGGCCGAGCGCGGCGCAAGGTGGAGCAGGTCGCCGGCGCCGACCAGAGCGCGACCTGCGAGGCGACCGTCACGCTCGACGGCGCGACGCGCACGTTCAAGTTTCCGAAACAGGGCCAGAGCCTGCTCGATGCCGCGCTCGAAAACGCCATGGACGCGCCATACGCCTGCAAGGCCGGAGTCTGTTCCACCTGCCGCGCCAAGGTACTCGAAGGTGAGGTCGAGATGGAAGCCAACCACGCGCTCGAGGACTATGAGGTGCGCCAGGGCTATGTACTGACCTGTCAGTGCTATCCGCTCACTGACCGCATCATCGTCAGCTACGACCAGTAAACCGCCGTGGGGAGGATAGAATGCCCGATACGATGCCGATCGAGGATTATCTGGCGAAGGGCGGCGTGCTGTCGTCGCCGGCCAACGTGCCGCCGCGCTATCGCGGCGAACTGCTGCGGCTGATGGCAACCTTCATCGACAGCGAGCTTGCTGGTTCCGCCGGCTTTGCCGACACGATCAACGACGCGCCGGGCATACAGGAGCGGATCTCCGCCGCCCGCATCGTGCTGGAAAAGACCGACCACGCAGGCAAGGTGCTGAAGATCATGGAAACGTTCGGCGCCGATGGCGGGCGTTATGCCGTGCATCATCCCTGGGCGGAGCGGCTTGCGCGCGAGGCCGACATCGGCGCGTCGCGCCAAGGCGGCGACATGCGCCTGTCCGTTTTCCATTATCCGCTGGAAGGGTGGGTGGATGCCGTCGTCATGAACGTGCTGATGGGCCGGGCGAGCGTCGTGCAGTTGAAGGAACTGTCGCGCGTTTCGTACCAGCCGCTCGCCGAAGTCTTCCGCGCCATCCTGCCGCGCGAAACGCGCCATACCGAACTCGGCCTCGCCGGTCTCGTCCGTGTCGTCGAGGATAAGGCGGGCCGTGCCAAGGCCAAGGCATCCGTCGTCTACTGGTATCCTCGTGTTGCCGAAAGTTTTGGCCATTCCGGCTCGGCGCGCTTCGAGACACTGTCGCGCTTCGGCCTCAGGCATACGCCCAACGAGACCCTGCTTGCCGAATGGCGGGCAGAGGTCGACCCGCAGCTTTCTGCGCTTGGATTGAACTGAAAGGATAGAGACATGAACGTCATGGCAAAGCCGCCGCGCCGGCTCGAAAGCTATGCCGGCGGCACCTGGGTCGCCGGCGTAAGCGAGGGCGTGCCGCTGCTCGACGCCTCGACGGGCGCGCCGGTCGCCTTCATTGATTCGACCGGCGTCGATTTCAAGGCGATTCTCGCCTATGGCCGCGAAAAGGGCGGCCCGGCGCTCAGGCGCATGTCCTTCCACGAGCGCGCCGTGATGCTGAAAGCGCTCGGCCAGGCGCTGCTCGAAAAGAAGGAAGAGTTCTATGCTCTTTCGAGCGCAACCGGCGCCACCCGTGCCGATAGTTGGGTCGATATCGAGGGCGGTATCGGCACGCTGCTCTCCTATGCCTCGAAAGGCCGGCGGGAGCTACCGAATACGCGCGTGCTTCTCGATGGTGACGTGGAATCTCTCTCTAAGGACGGAACGTTTTCGGCGCAACATGTCCTGAGCCCGCTCCAGGGCGTGGCAGTCCATATCAACGCCTTCAACTTCCCCTGCTGGGGCATGCTCGAAAAGCTGGCGCCGACGTTGCTGGCCGGCGTGCCGGCCATCATCAAACCGGCGAGCCAGACGGCCTATCTCACCGAACTCATGGTTCGCCGCATCATCGACACGGGCATCCTGCCGGAAGGCGCGCTTCAGCTCATCTGCGGCTCGGTCGGCGACCTGCTCGACCATGTCGAGGGCCAGGATGCCGTGACCTTCACGGGCTCCGCCGCGACCGGCCAGCGTCTCAAGACGCATAAGGCGATCATCGGCAATTCCGTGCGGTTCACCATGGAGGCCGACAGCCTCAACGCCGCTGTCCTCGGCCTTGATGCGGCGCCGGGCACGGAGGAATTCGACCTCTTCGTAAAGGAAGTCGCCCGCGAGATGACGGTCAAGGCTGGTCAGAAATGCACGGCCATTCGCCGTGTGATCGCGCCGCGCGCCTATAGCGAAGCGCTCATTGAAAGCCTGCGCGCGCGCCTCGGCGACACGGCCGTTGGCAATCCTGCCGACGAAGCCGTCCGTATGGGACCGCTTGCCAGCCTCGACCAGCGCGAGGAGGTCCGCGCTCGCATCCGAGACCTTGCTACCGGCGCCGAGATCGTCGTCGGCGATCCGGATAACCCGCGCGTGCTGTCTGGCGATGCGTCCGCCGGCGCCTTCCTCAATCCGGTTCTGCTCTATTGCGATAAGCCGGGCTCGGCCCGCGCGGTGCACGACGTCGAAGCCTTCGGCCCAGTCAGCACCGTCATGCCGTATGACACGGCGGAAGAAGCGGTCGATCTCGCCCGGCGTGGCAAGGGCAGCCTCGTCGCCTCCGTCTTCACCAACGATCCGGCTTTCGCCGAGGAGGTCGTGCTCGGCCTCGCACCCTTCCATGGCCGTGTGATGATCGGTAATCGCATCAGCGCCAAGTCGTCCACCGGCCACGGTTCGCCGCTGCCAGGTCTCGTGCACGGTGGTCCCGGGCGGGCAGGCGGCGGCGAGGAACTGGGCGGCATTCGCGGTGTGAAGCATTACATGCAGCGCACCGCCGTGCAGGGCACTCCGACGATGCTTTCGGCCGTCACCGGACGGTGGGTCCCCGGTGCCGAGGTGCGTTCGGGCGGCGAACATCCGTTCCGCAAGTCGCTGGCCGAGCTTCGGATCGGCGACCAGCTTGTAACTGGCACACGTACGGTAACACTGGAGGATATCGAGCACTTCGCCCAGTTCACCGGCGACACCTTCTACGCCCATATGGATGAGGAAGCGGCCAAGGCGAATCCGTTCTTCGACGGGCGCGTGGCACATGGCTATCTCATCGTCTCCTTTGCCGCCGGCCTCTTCGTCGATCCGGCGCCGGGACCGGTCCTCGCCAATTACGGGGTCGACAATCTACGCTTCCTGACGCCCGTCAATCCGGGTGATACGTTGCAGGTGCAACTCACCTGCAAGGAGATCAATCCGCGGGCCAATGCCGAGCACGGGGAGGTGCGATGGGATTGTCGTGTGACCAACCAGACCGCGGCCACGGTCGCGCAATACGATGTCCTGACGATGGTGGCCAAAACGAGAGAGTGATCGCACGACACACCGCACGCTCAGACGCGTCCGATCCGGCGGCGCATTCGTGCGCCGGAATAGATCCGCTCATCCTGGAGAGATTGAAGCTCGGAGATGATGGGAAACGTCAGCGGACGGCCTTGATCCCTTCGAGGATCAGTGTCGTGGCAATGTCCGCATATTCGTCGCGGGTGATCGGTCCGTCTGGCCGAAACCACATATAGACCCAGTTCATCATGCCAAAGAGCGACATGGTGACCGGCATCAGCAACGGCCGTTCCTTGTTGAGGTCCGGATTGATCTCGTACATCACGGCGGAGAAGCGCTTGACGATCCGTCTTTCGATCGCCTGCAGTTCGCCGAGCTGTTCCGGGGAGAGGGCGCTGGTGCCGTTGAGCTGCACCTTGTGCTCGTTGTCCCGTCCCTCGTAATTCTTCAGCACGGCTTTCACCAGCAGGCGTAGTCGCTTGTCAGCCGGGAGGTCGGGCCGGTCGGCGGCTTCGATGGCGGTTTCCAGCGCCGCGAGGTGCGTACGCACGATGTCGAAGATCAGCGCGTCCTTGCTCGGATAGTAGTGATAGAGCAGGGCCTTGGAGACACCACTGTACGAGGCGATCATCGACATGGAGGCCTTCTCCATGCCCATCTCGGCGAAGACCGCCGCCGCACTTGTCAGAATGCCACGCTGTTTTTCCTCGAAATCGACTGCGCGCGTGCGTGCCATGGTTCCTGCTCTATTCATTCCGGATTTTCGACCGCGTCGGGAGGGCGGTCGCCTCCCTGTAGCACAGTCAACCCGGTGCCGGGCTATCCCGGCGTTTCATTCTTTCGGGCGGTTGTCGACCACGCGTTTTGCCTTTCCTTCCGAGCGGGCAACGCCGCCCGGCTGGTGGACAAGAACCTTCGTGGAGACGCCGACCACGCTCTTGATGTGGTGGGCAAGCTCCCTGGCAGATCCCGCGCGAGAATCCTCGTCGGCCGCTTCCAGCGTACATTCGACATGAACCGTCATGTTGTCCATACGGCCAGCGCGCGTGAGTTCGATCTGGAAATGCGGGGCGAGGCCGCGACATTTCAGGATCTGTTCCTCGATCTGCGTCGGGAAGACGTTGACGCCGCGCAGGATCATCATGTCGTCGGAGCGGCCGGTGACCTTTTCCATGCGGCGCATGGAGCGGGCGGTACCGGGCAGAAGTCGCGTCAGGTCGCGCGTGCGGTAGCGGATGATCGGCAGGCCTTCCTTGGTGAGCGTCGTGAAGACCAGCTCGCCGAGCTCGCCGTCCGGCAGCACTTCGCCGGTCTCGGGGTCGATGATTTCCGGGTAGAAATGGTCTTCCCAGATATGCAGGCCATCCTTGGTCTCGACGCATTCGTTGGCGACGCCCGGGCCCATGACCTCCGAAAGGCCGTAGATGTCGACGGCGTGCATGTCGAAGGCATGCTCGATTTCCTCGCGCATGGCATTCGTCCAAGGCTCCGCGCCGAAAATGCCGACGGCGAGCGAGCTTTCGCGCGGATCGATGCCCTGGCGACGGAACTCGTCGAGAATGGAGAGCATGTAGGAGGGCGTCACCATGATGATGCGCGGCTTGAAATCCTGCATCAGCGTGACCTGGCGTTCGGTCATGCCGCCAGAGATCGGCACGACCGTGCAGCCGAGCTTTTCCGCGCCGTAATGTGCGCCGAGGCCGCCGGTGAATAGGCCGTAGCCGTAGGCGATATGAGCGATGTCGCCGGGCCGGCCGCCCGAGGCGCGGATCGAGCGGGCAACGACGGTCGCCCAGGTGTCGATGTCGTTGCGGGTGTAGCCGACGACGGTCGGCTTGCCGGTGGTGCCGGAGGAGGCGTGGATGCGCGCGAGTTTTTCACGCGGTACGGCGAACATGCCGAAGGGATAGGTGTCGCGTAGATCCTTCTTGGTGGTGAAGGGGAATTTCGCGAGGTCGGCGAGCGTCTTCAGGTCGGAGGGGTGCACGCCCGCCTCGTCGAAGCGTTTCCGGTAGAAGGGCGAATTCTCGTAGGCGTGTGCCAGCGACCATTTCATGCGCTCGAACTGGAGCCCGGAAATCTCGTCGCGCGAGGCCGTCTCGATCGCTTCGAGGTCTCCGGGGCGGGGGGAAAGGTCTTCCATGGATGTCTCCTCCGAGAATGCGGGGTAATATCGCCCTCAGCCTTCTTCCGGCAGATGGGTACCCTTGACTGTTCGCGAGTGGCCGCGGAATTCCGCGACATGCTCGCCCTCCTGGTTGGTGATGCGGATATCGTAGATGCCGCCCCGTCCGCGGCGTGACACCTCCCGCGCCGTCGCCGTCAGCCGGTCGCCCCTGAACGCCGGTGCGATAAATGTCACCGAACAGTGTTGGGCGACGGTGCGCTGGTTATAGGTGTTGCAGGCGAAGGCGAAGGCCGAATCCGCGAGCGTGAAGACGTAGCCGCCGTGGCATGTGCCGTGACCGTTCGTCATGCCCTCGGCAATCGTCATGGCGATGGTCGCCTCGCCAGGCGCGACGGAGACGAGTTCCATTCGGAGCTCGCGACTGGCGTTGTCGTCGTCCCACATGACTTTGGCGCAGGCCTCGGCAAGCGCCTGCGGGGAAAGACTGGCGGCGCTCATCGACCCTTGAACTCCGCTTTGCGCTTTTCGAGAAAGGCGGAAACGCCTTCGGCATAGTCGGCGCTGCGGCCGGCCTCGCGTTGCAGGTCGCGCTCGAGATCGAGCTGCTGGTCCAGCGAGTTGGTGGCGGCGGCCTGGATGGCGCGCTTCGTCATACCGAGGCCCTTGGTTGGGCCGGCAGCGAGCCGCTTGGCGAGCGCGTTCGCCTCGTCCATCAGCGTGTCGTCGTCGACGGCGCGCCAGATCAGGCCCCAGTCGGCGGCGGTATCCGCGTCGAGCGGCTCGGCGGTCAGCGCCAACGCTTTGGCGCGCGCTTCGCCAATGAGACGCGGCAGGCTCCAGGTGCCGCCGGAGTCCGGCACGAGGCCGATCTTGGCGAAGGCCTGGATGAAGCGGGCGGTGCGGGCGGCGAGCGTGATGTCGCAGGCGAAGGCGATGTTGGCACCGGCCCCCGCGGCAACGCCGTTGACGGCGCAGATCACCGGCTTTTCCAGGCTCCGGATCAGACGGAGCAGTGGATTGTAGAAGGCATCGATCGTTTGGCCGAGGTCCGGCACGCCCTTGTTCGGGTCGCGGTCGCCGAGGTCCTGGCCGGCGCAAAAGCCGCGGCCGGCGCCGGTCAAGAGCACTGCACGTACGTTTTCGTCAGCATGGGCATGCTCGAAGCCAGCGCGCAGCGCCAGGTGCATCTCTTCATTGAATGCGTTGAGCTTGTCCGGTCGGTTCAGCGTTAGGCTCAAAACGCCGTCGGCAAGCGCCGACAGAACGGTGTCGGAATTGGACATTGTACCTCCCTGTCGCCTTCCCAATCGGCGACCGTAAAAAAACACTTGCATAAACCGACCGGTCAGTCAATTATAAAAGCACTGATTGGGAGGAATGAGAATGAGCGGACTTTTCGAACGCCATCGCCCGACGCTGGATGCGGCCCTGCAAGCGGTCGCCAAGCGCGATTTCTGGTCCCCCTATCCGGAAGTGCCGAGCGGCAAAATCTACGGCGAGACCGCCAAGGAAGACGGCCTTGCCGCCTACAGGGCTCGGCTCGGCCAACCTTTTGTTCTGGCCGATCATCCGGCGGAAGGCGCGGTTGGTGCGGAAGTCTCTCCTTATGGCCCCGCCCTCGGCATCACCTATCCTACGGCCTCCGTCGAGACGCTGATCGCGGCGTCGCGCGCTGCCGCCCGGTCATGGGCTTCGGCTGCGCCGGAGGTACGCGTCGGCGTTTGCCTCGAAATTCTCGCCCGCCTCAACGCCCGCAGCTTCGAAATGGCGAACGCC
This sequence comes from Sinorhizobium alkalisoli, assembly GCF_008932245.1. Lineage (NCBI taxonomy): Bacteria > Pseudomonadati > Pseudomonadota > Alphaproteobacteria > Hyphomicrobiales > Rhizobiaceae > Sinorhizobium > Sinorhizobium alkalisoli. The sequence goes on from NZ_CP034910.1 coordinate 1,245,260, forward strand.
GTCGTGCATACGACAGGGCAGGCCTTTGCCATGGCCTTCCAGGCCGGCGGCCCGCATGCGCAGGACCGCGGCCTCGAAGCCGTCGCCTTTGCCTATGCCGAAATGACCCGAACGCCCGCTCAGGCGACCTGGACGAAGCCGCAGGGCAAGGGCGAGCCGATCATCATGGAGAAGCACTGGCGCATCGTTCCGCGTGGTGTGTCGATCGCCATCGGCTGCAACACCTTCCCGACCTGGAACAGCTATCCCGGCCTTTTCGCGAGCCTTGCCACCGGCAACACCGTCATCGTCAAGCCGCACCCGGCAGCGATCCTCCCGCTTGCCATCACCGTCGAGATCATCCGGCAGGTTTCGGTGGAAGAGGGCTTTGCGGCCGATATCGTCTTGCTTGCTGCCGATGCGCCCGGTTCGGAAATCACCAAGGACCTTGTGCAGCACCCGGCCGTCGCCATCGTCGATTATACCGGCTCCAACGCATTTGGCACATGGGTACGCGAAAACGCAGGCGCCGCGGGCGTCTACACGGAAGAGGCCGGCGTCAATTCGATCATCATCGGCGCCACCGACAATTTCGCCGGCATGTGCAGCAATATCGCCTTCTCGCTGTCGCTTTATTCCGGCCAGATGTGCACGGCTCCGCAGGATATCTTTGTCCCGCGCGGCGGGATTGAGACGAATGAGGGCCACAAGACTTTCGATGATGTCGCGGCCGGAATTGCCGCGGCCGTCGATGACCTGCTTGCCGATCCGGTCCGCGCGGCCGGCGTCTGCGGCGCCATCGCCAATCCGGCAACGCTGGCCCGTATCGCGACGGCCCGTTCGCTCGGTCGCATCGTTCGCGACTCCGCGCCGGTGGAAGGTCTCGACGATGCGCGCACCGCGACCCCGCTGATCCTTGCCGTCGACGCAGCGGATACGAATGCCTATGCGGAAGAGCGTTTCGGCCCGATCGCCTTTGTCGTTGCGGTTGATGACATCGAGGACGGCGTGAATCGCGCCGCTGAGCTCGCCGAGCGCAAGGGCTCGATCACGGCAGCCCTCTACGCGACAGATGAGGCGCAAGTCCTCACCGCCGCCGACCGGTTCGCTGCGGCCGGCGTCAATCTTTCGGTCAATCTGGCCGGCGGCATCTACGTCAACCAGAGCGCCGCCTTCAGCGATTTCCACGTTACCGGTGCCAACCCGGCGGGCAATGCCAGCCTGACGGATGCGGCCTTCGTCGCCAACCGGTTCCGCGTGGTGATGTGGCGTCGCCCTGCGGCGGCGTGAGGAGAGTTTTCGCTTTAGCCATTGTCTTTGTTGGGAGGAGAAACCGACATGAAATTTGCGTTCACAACGACGGCGCTTGCGCTGGTCCTCGGCCTTGCCGCGCCTGCGCTGGCCGATATCAAGATCGGCGCCACCCTTTCCGAAACCGGCCCCGCCGCCTTCCTCGGCGATCCGGAAGCCAAGACGCTGAAGATGCTGGTCGAGGAGATCAATGCGGCAGGCGGCGTCAACGGCGAAAAGATCGAACTGATCGTCTATGACGACGGTGGCGACCCGAACAAGGCGCGCACCTTCGCCACCCGCCTCGTGGAAGACGACGAAGTGGTGGCCGTGATCGGCGGCACGACGACCGGCACCTCAATGGCTATCATCCCGGTCTTCGAGGATGCGGAAGTGCCCTTCATCTCGCTTGCCGGCGCGATCGAGATCATCGACCCCGTAAAGCCCTATACCTTCAAGACGCCGCACACGGACCGTATGGCCTGCGCGAAAATCTTCGAGGACATGAAGAAGGCCGGTATCACCAAGATCGGCGTGATCTCCGGTTCGGACGGCTTCGGGGCGTCCATGCGCAAACAGTGCCTGGGAATCATCGGCGAATATGGCATCGAGGTACTCGCCGACGAGACCTACGGCCCCACCGACGCCGACATGACGCCACAGCTCACCAACATCAAGGGCAAGGAAGGGATTCAGGCGGTGCTGAACCCCGGCTTCGGTCAGGGGCCGGCGATCGTGACGCGCAACTACGCCCAGCTTGCCGTCGGGCTCCCGCTCTACCAGTCGCACGGCGTTGCCTCGGATGGCTTTATCGAGCTTGCCGGCGCTGAGGCCGCCGAAGGCGTGCGCCTACCGGGCACGGCGCTCCTCGTCGCAGAAATCCTGCCGGAGAACGACCCGCAGCGTGCCGTCGTTACCGCCTACAAGGAGGCTTACGAGAAGGCGACCGGCAAGCCGGTCTCGACCTTCGGCGGCTACGCTCATGATGCGTTGCGCATCCTCGTCGATGCGATCACCCGCGCGGGCAGCGCCGAGCCGTCGGATATCCGCGGTGCGATCGAGGCGACGAAAGGTTTTGTCGGCACCACAGGCATCGTCACCATGACGGCCGAGGATCATCTCGGTCTCGACCTCTCGGCTTTCCGCATGCTTGAGATCGAAAAGGGCGGCTGGAAGATCGTCGAGTAATCGAGCCCTCCGGCCCGCGCCACGAGGGTGCAGGCCGGAGGAAACGTCGTGCCAAGCGGAGGCATCCATGCCTGAACTGCTGCAATTTCTTCTCTCCGGGATCACGGTCGGCGCGGTCTATGCGCTGGTCGCCCTCGGCTTCACGATCATCTACAACGCCTCCGACGTCGTGAACTTCGCCCAGGGCGAATTCGTCATGCTCGGCGGCATGATCACCTTTTTCGCGCACGCCGCCGGCCTGCCGCTGCCGCTCGCCGCGCTCATCGCCATCATTGCGACGGCCGCGATCGGAGTCGCGCTCAACAAGCTGGCGATCGAGCCCGCCCGCGGCGCGCCCGTCGTCTCGCTGATCATCATCACCATCGGCGCGTCCATCTTCATTCGCGGCGCGACGCAGCTCGTTTTCGACAAGCAGCTCCACCGCTTCCCGGCCTTTTCCGGCGACCAGCCGATCCTGATCGGCGGCGCGACCATCCTGCCGCAGAGCCTCTGGGTGATTGCCGGCGCGCTCGCCATCTTCTTCTGTCTTCGGCTGTTCTTCACGCGCACGCTGATCGGCCGCGCGGTGCTGGCGACGGCGAACAACCGCATCGCCGCCCAGCTCGTCGGCATCAACACCAACTATGTGATGACGCTCTCCTTCGCGATGTCCGCCGCCATCGGCGCGCTCGCCGGCGTGCTGGTGACGCCGATCACGCTGACCGGCTACGACGTCGGCCTCGCCCTGGCGCTGAAAGGTTTCGCCGCCGCCATGCTCGGCGGTATGGGTAATCCCAAGGGAGCGCTCGTCGGAGGCCTGCTGCTCGGCGTTCTGGAAGCGATGACGGCCGGTTACATCAGCTCGCAATATAAGGATGCAGCCGCCTTTGTCGTCATCCTTGCGGTGCTCTTCGCCATGCCGCAGGGCCTTTTTGGCCGCAAGTCGACGGATCGGGTGTGATCATGCGGTTCTCCAGCAAGGCAACAACGCTTCTCATCCTCGTCGCGGTCATCGCCATCGCGCCGTTCTTCTTTCCGTCCTCCTATTATTTCCGTGTCGGTTCGCTGATCTTCGTCAACGGCCTTGCGGTGACGGGCCTTGTCGTCCTCATCGGCTATGCCGGCCAGATCAGCCTGGGACATGCGGGTTTCGCCGGCATTGGAGCCTATGCCTGCGCGCTGGCCCCAGTTCATCTCGGCCTGCATCCGGCGCTCGCCGCCGTGTTAGGCGCGGCTCTCTCCGCCACAATCGCCTTCCTTGTCGGCCGACCAATCCTGCGGCTCAAGGGCTACTATCTCGCCGTCGCCAGCCTAGGATTCGGTATCCTCGTCTCCATGGTGCTGTCCAACGAGGCGCAACTGACCGGCGGGCCTGACGGTATGGCGGTGCCGGACCTCGGCCTTCGCGCCCTCCTGAAGGCCGTGGGCATCGATCTCTCCAATACGGAGTTCTGGTACGCCTTCTCTGCTGTCGTGCTGGTGCTCGGCGCGTGGCTGGCGCTCAATCTCTATCACAGTCCGACCGGCCGGGCGCTGCGCGCTCTGCACGGTTCGGAGATCGCGGCCCGCACCGTCGGCGTCGATGTCGCGCATTACAAGCTCGTCGCCTTCGTGCTTTCGGCCGTCTATGCTTCGGTGTCCGGCTCGCTGCTGGCGCTGCAGAACAAGTTCATCACGCCGGATGTCGCAGGCTTCATGCATTCGATCGAGATGGTCACGATGACGGTGCTCGGCGGGGCGGGGTCGGTGCTCGGGGCCATCCTCGGTGCGGTGATCCTGACGACGCTGCCGCAGGTGCTGACGATCTTCCAGGAGTATGAACAGCTCATGCTCGGCCTCGTCATGATGCTCGTCATGATCTTCATGCGCCAGGGCCTTTTGCCCTCTATCGCGCGCAGCGTCCGGGGGAGGGGAGAATGAGCCTGCTTCAGATCGAAGGTTTGGGAATCGACTTCGGCGGCCTTCGCGCCGTCAATGATGTCGGCTTTTCGTTGAAACCCGGCGAGATCGTCTCCGTCATCGGCCCGAACGGAGCCGGCAAGACGACGCTTTTCAACATGATCTCCGGCGTCTACGCCCCGGGGCGCGGCCGGGTCGTTCTGGAGGGCGAGGACGTCACCCGCATGCCGCCGCATCTGCTCGCTCGCCGCGGCCTGTCGCGCACGTTCCAGAATTTGCAGATCTTTCAGTCGATGAGCGTTCTGGAAAACGCCATTGCCGGCCATCACCTGCATGAGCGCGGCTCGGTCTTCGCCGATCTCTTCTCGCTTCCCGCCTCGCGTCGCCGCAGCAAGGCGTCGGAGGAAAGCGCCCGCGTGCTGCTCGCGCGCGTCGGCCTCGGCCGCGCCGCCGAGCAGGAGGCCGGCTCGCTCTCCTATGGCGCGCTCAAGCGGCTGGAGATCGCACGCGCGCTGGCGCTGAAACCGCGCGTCCTGCTGCTCGACGAACCTGCCGCCGGCTGCAACGCCGTCGAGACGGAGGAGATCGATCATCTGATCGCCAAGGTAGCGGCTGAGGGCGTGTCGATCCTGTTGGTAGAACACGACATGAAAATGGTCATGCGCATTTCCAACCATATCGTGGTGCTCGATCACGGCGAGAAGATTGCCGAGGGCGAACCGGCGGCGATCGCCCGCAATCCGCGTGTCATTGAGGCCTATCTGGGTGCCCAGGCGACGGAGGTCCAAAATGCTGACGGTTGAGGGACTGCGCTCGCGCTACGGTCGCATCGAGGTATTGCACGGCATCGACCTCGATGTCGCCTCCGGCGAAATAGTCACGGTGATCGGCGCGAACGGCGCAGGCAAGACGACGCTGCTCAAGTGCCTGTCCGGCATCCAGCCGGTTTCGGCGGGCTCCATTGTCTTCCGCGGCGAGGCGATGACCACAGTGCCGGCGCATCGCCGCGTGCAGCGGGGCCTCGCTCAGTCGCCCGAGGGACGGCAGATTTTCACGAACCTGACGGTGGAGGAAAATCTCCGTCTCGGCGCGTATCTCTTCGCCGATGACAAGGTGGACCGCGATATGCAGGACGCCTTTGCCATGTTCCCCATTCTAAAGGAGAAGCGCAACCTTGCGGCCGGCGGCCTTTCGGGCGGCCAACAGCAGATGCTGGCGATTGCCCGCGCACTGATGGCGCGCCCCTCCTGCCTGTTGCTCGACGAGCCGAGCATGGGCCTCGCCCCTATCCTCGTCGCTCAGATCTTCGACGTGGTGAGAAGCATGAAGGCGCTCGGCGTCACTGTGCTTCTCGTGGAGCAGAACGCCTTTGGCGCGCTCTCGGTCGCCGACCGGGGCTATGTCATGGAGACGGGGCGCATCACCATGTCCGGCCCCGCCGCCGGATTGATTGCGGATGAGCGCATCCGCGCCGCTTACCTGGGAATATGAGACCATGACCATCACTATCGTCCGCGAAGACGCCATCGCCGTCGTCACCGTCGAAAATCCGCCCGTCAATGCCCTGTCCCAGGCGCTGCGACAGGCGCTCGTCGATGCCGTGGCGGAACTGGATGCGGATGCCGCGGTGAAGGCCGTCGTGCTGATCTGCGCCGGCCGCACCTTCATCGCCGGCGCTGATGTCAGCGAATTCGGCAAGCCGCCGCAACCGCCGCATCTGCCTGACGTGGTGGCCAGCATCGAGTCCGCAAAAAAGCCATGGGTCGCGGCGATCCATGGCAGCGCTCTCGGAGGCGGACTGGAAGTGGCGCTAGGCTGCGCCTGGCGCGTGGCGGTTCCCTCCGCCAGCCTCGGCCTGCCGGAGGTCAAGCTTGGCATCATCCCCGGCGCCGGCGGCACCGTTCGCCTGCCGCGGCTGATCGGCCCCGCCGCCGCCGTCGATCTGGTGACGAGCGGCAGCCCGGTCGGCGCCAAGAAGGCGCGGGAGCTCGGCCTCGTCGATGCGGTGCTTGAGGGCGACCTTCCCACTGGTGCGATTGCCTTCGCAACCGAAGTCGCTGAAAAATCCTCGCCGCCGCCCATCTCCGACCGCGTCGTGCCGGCGGTCGAAGCCGGTTTCTGGGAAAACGCGGAAAAGGCAGTCGCCGCCAAGGCAAAGCGCGAAGTAGCGCCACTCCAGGCCCTCGCCGCCCTGCGCAAGGCGAGCGAGACGGATTTCGCCAGCGCCATGGAATTCGAGCGCGAGACCTTTCTCGAACTGCGCGGCTCGGCGCAGGCGGCAGCGCTGCGCCATGTCTTCTTCGCCGAGCGCGCCGCGCCGCGCCCGCCGGAGCTTGCTGGGATCACGCCGCGTGACATTCGTTCGGCCGCCGTCATCGGCGGAGGGACGATGGGCGCCGGTATCGCCGCGGCGCTCCGCGATGCCGGCCTCCCGGTCGTGCTGATCGAGCGCGATAAGGTGGCGGTCGAGCGCGGGCTTGCCAATGTGCGGGCCATCTACGAGGGCTCCGTGAAGCGCGGCCGTATCACGCAGTCCGTTGCAGATGAACGGATGGACGGCATCATCGGCGGCGATGACTACGGCCTGCTCGGCGACACGGATCTCGTCATCGAAGCCGTCTTCGAGGATCTTGCCGTCAAGCGCGCCGTCTTCGAGAAGCTCTCTTTGGTCTGCCGGGCGGATGCGGTGGTGGCCACTAACACCTCCTATCTCGATCCGGGCGCAATCAGCGAGGGCGTGAGTCATCCGGAACGCTTCCTCGGGCTGCATTTCTTTAGCCCGGCCCATATCATGAAGCTGCTGGAGATCGTGCCGACGAAAAGGACAGCGCCGGAGGTACTCGCGACCGGTTTTGCGCTCGCGCGCCTGCTCGGAAAAGTCCCCGTCCGGGCCGGCATCTGCGATGGTTTCATCGGCAACCGCATCTTGAAGGTAACGCGTGCTCAGGCCGAGCGGCTACTGCTTTCCGGCGCGACTCCCTCGACCGTCGATGGCGCCATGCGCGCCTTCGGCCTGCCGATGGGGCCGTTCGAGGCGCAGGACCTCGGCGGTCTCGACATCGCCGCCTTCCAGCGCAAGGCCGCGCGCGAGCGCGGTGAGGCGCCCTTTGCGCCTGTGGCCGACCGGCTTTGCGCGCTCGGACGCTTAGGCCAGAAGAGCGGCGGCGGCTGGTATGATTACCAGCCCGGCGACCGTGCGCCAAAGCCATCTGAAAGCGTGGCGGCGATCATCGCCGAAGAGGCCGCCGGCCGACCGCAGCGGGTCTGGGACGACGCGGCGATTGCGGATGCGATCCTCCTGCCAATGGTCAACGAGGCGACGCGCATTCTGGAGGAGCGTGTGGCGCTGCGCGCTGCCGACATCGATCTCGTGAAGATCCACGGTTATGGGTTTCCGCGCTGGCGGGGCGGACCGATGCATTATGCGGAGGCCCGCGGCCTCGACAAGGTCGTCGACGCGCTGCGGGCACTGTCGAGCGAGGGGCTGGCCGACCCGCCCTGCGAAGCCCTGCGCCGCGCGGCGCAAGCGGGCCGCTTCTCAGCGCTCGCCGAGTAGAACCCGATAGGCAAGCGCCGCGGACTGTGGTGAGATAGATTGGAGAAAGAGGCATTCTGCTGGAGCCGGGGAGGGCGCGATGCAATCGCTGATGACGCCGAGGCACAAGCCAGTGCCGGTCGAAATTCTCGAATCGGAGATCAGGCGGGTCTGCGGCTCGTTTGATCTGGAGCCGATGCGGCGAACGGGCGTCGTCAATGGCGACGTCATCACGCGGCGGATCGGTCCCTTCGATACGGCGATCGTCGCGCTCGATGCCTCCGAGGTTGCGCGCAGCCCCCGCTCCATCCGGCAGGACCCCGGTGAATATTTCTTCCTGCTGGTGCAGGATGCCGGCCAGTGCCGCGTCGAGCAGGGCGATCGGGTGGCCGAGCTTTCGCCCGGCGACATGTTCCTTGTCGATTCAGTGAAACCTTCCACTTTCTTCTATAGGGGTGAGCGTTCGAACCAGGTCTCGCTGCACATTCGGCGTGAGGAGATGATGCACCGCTTCGGCCATGCCTGCGCTGGCGGCCTGTCCGTTTCGCGCGACGACCCGCTCTGGCTCGCCATGCGCGCCGTCATCGCAAAAATGTTGCTGGAGGAGGGCGCGCAGGCGCAGCTTGGCGAGGCCCTTCTCTGTCTCTTGGGCGCTTACCTGCATTCCAACCGTGTCAGCGGCGCGCGCGCCGAAACCCTGCTTTCCCGTGCGCTGGCGATGATCGACCGGCATCGTGCGGATCCGACCTTCGGCCCGCACGAACTCGCTGCCCGCCTCAATGTCTCGGAGCGCATGTTGCAGCGGCATTTCCGTCCGCTGGGCGAGACGCCCGGTCACAGGCTGCTCAATCGCCGGTTGGACCTTGCCCATTCGCGGCTTTCCGCGCGCAAGGGGGAGCAAGTGGCGGAAGGCGTCACCGCAGTCGCCTTCGACTGCGGCTTTAACGATCTTTCCTATTTCTACCGCGAGTTCCGCAAGAAATACGGCACCACGCCGGGCGCGGTCGCGCGCTGCCAGTGACGCTTTTTATCAGGACGGCCCCGGGGTGCATGACAAGAAGGACTAAGCGACTTGCCACGACCAACTCTCGAAAGAGCCCCGGGCTTAGAGCCCGGGGCTAAACCGTGTGTGTTTGGTTGGGAGAAGTGATTGATGCACACACGTGTGAGGGACCGGTTCACTCCACGCCACCTTGCGGGCGGCTGAGATAGGTAATCAGATCTCTGATTTCCTGATCATTCTTCAAGCCGGCGAAACCCATCCTCGTCCCGGGGACAGCCTTCTTGGGAGAATGCAGGAACGTTGCCAGGGAGTTTTCATCCCAAACTCTTCCACCCTCGGCATATTTCGTAAGAGCGCTGGAGTATTTAAACGTACTCACACTTGCGATTGGTCGGCCCACGATACCGCGGAGGTACGGACCGACTGCGTGGCGCTCTTGATCGAGAAGGTGGCAAGCCGCGCATCGACCGAATACCTTCTTGCCCGTTACGGGATCGCCGTCGGCGGCAACACCGGGCTGTGCCGTTGCTGACGAAACGATCGCCAAGGAGAAAAGAAACTTCCACATTTCACTCATCCACGAAGTTCTTATGCGGTGTGCCTGTCGCATCAGTATTTTCCGAACGAGTACATATCGGCCTTGATTACCCACGCGCCGTTCTCCTTTGTCCAGAGGAAGAGCGAACGAACGGTGGTTGGCGCTGATGGCTTGTCCTTGGACGGGAGCGTCCACAGCACCCAAGTACCAATTGGTCCGTTCTCCGATGGAATGATACGTTCGATAGCGAGATGCGCTTCAGGGAAGGCGGTGATCAAACTTTGCACCAGCGGCTTGGCTTCCGCACGGCCGTCGGCTGGGTCGGTGAGCTCCTCGCCGGCGATCAGGATGTCCTGAGCATAAAGGTTATCAACGAGGCCCGTTGCATCACCTGCATTCCAGTACCTCTCAAGCGCTTGCAGCCTTTCGCCCATGATCGATTCCGCGGTTGTTTCGGCGGCTTCCACGCTCGCGCCGAAGCAGCCAATTAGAAACGCAATGGCAATCGTTTTCCTATAAGACATGGTCTCCTCCCTTTATGCCTTGTTGAGGGCGTTGATAACCGTGTGGGCGACATGGCTGCCGCGTTCGATCGCGCCGTCGATGAAGCCCCGCCAGCCGTTCGCGCTGTCGGCGCTTGCGAAGTGAACGAGTCCTTCCGCGGTCTGCAGCGCCGCGAGGGCGTTGGTAAACTGACCTTTGCGGTAGAAGCACCAAGTTCCGCCGATGTATTCGTCCTCCGCCCACGGAAAGCCGGCAATATCGAGCACTTTCGCGCCGGGAATGAACTGATTTACGTACGGCGTGAGGACAGTTGGATCGAGAAGATCAAGTTCCGTTGGCGCACCGAAAGCGACCAACGTGGTGCGGTCTCCTTCCGCGTACTCCGTCCAGAACATGCTTAGCGGGAAGGGGTAGGGGGCGGAGGCGAGATAGTTCCCAATGTTCTTGTCAATGGTGAAGTAGAATTTGACACCTTTGCCGGTATGCCCTTCCTTCGACGCCGCGATTTTGGCGGGCATCAACGGAGGGTCGAACTCGACGTTCTTCAGGGTGTTCATTGGGACTGTCGAAATGACGCGCTTCGCCTGGAAGGTTTCTCCATTTTCGACCGTTACGAAGACTGCATCCGCATTTTGGGTGACCCTCTTAACTGCGGTCGAAAGCCTCACTTCCGGCTTGCCATCTTCAATTAACTTTTTGATGAGGCCCGCAGTACCTTCCTTGATCTTGTAGTGGCCACAGCGATCCCACAGAAGTCCCACATTAAAGTCGCCGAGAGAGTACCATTTCAGCATGTCGACAAATCCGGCGAGCGCCGGGTCATTGTGACAGCAGATGGCGACCCAGGAATTGAGCATCGCCTTCTCTTCTTCGGTCGCATCGATCTGGGCGATGCGGTCGAGGCAGGTCATGCCGTCGTATTGTTTCCAGCTTTCCGTAGCAAACGGCGCGTGCGCTTGCGGGAAGATGGTCATTCCGCCCATGCCGTCGACGTCACAGAACTTCTGCATCGCGGCTACGAATATTTCGAGATAGACGTTCGCCGGCTCGGTACGTACTTTGCCGTCTACCATCCACGCGGCTTTGTCAGGGACCGCGCCGGCGCTTTCCTTGACACCGAGCCCATAGCGGGTCATTTCCGCCCATACGTGGGGCTGGCACCAATGAACCCAGGTGCCACCAAACTCTGTCGGATGATTGTTGAACTCGCCCGTATGGGTTCGTCCGCCAAGAATCGGCCTTGCTTCGAGGAGCAAGGTCTTCAGGCTGGCGTTGCCTAGTTCGCGGGCGGCGGTACAACCGGCGAAGCCGCCTCCAATGACGATCACGTCGAAACCGCTGTCCTCAGCTTCCGCAGGTCGCGTCGAAGTGAGTAGGGGCGCCGCGGCAATGAGACCGCCTCCCGCCTTGATAAGCCCACGGCGGCTGATGATGTTGTCTTGCGCTTTGGTCATGGCTTCCTCCCGTGCTGCAAGCGCCTTATGGGCGCGAAAAGCGTATTCCGGCTGCAGCCTGCTGCTGCTCCGATTCAATTCGTCAGAGGCGGACGCACGAAGGAGACGAGGTTCTTCTCTCCTCAGTGTTGTTCCCGTTGCGTTTTCGTGTTATCGGTCGTTTGACCTATTTTGTGTAAATTAGGTCATTCGACCTTTTTTTGTCAACGGTTTTTTCAGCAACATCTGAAAAGGATCGGCAGATGGATGAAACCGCCAGTACGAAGGCCGCGGTGGGACGAACGGGGCATGGCAGTATCCGCGGGATCCGTGAATTCGTGGCGCCCGGCGGACCCGAGCAGGAGGAAGGGGTTTTCTTTGGCGCCGCGGTCGCGAGCACGAAGGGACGAGAGCGGGTCCGGCAGATCCTCGATGAAGCGCTAAACATTATCGTAGCCGACGGGTTCGAGGGCTTGACGCTTCGCTCCGTGGCGCGAGGGGCAAAGATCACCATAGGCAATCTGCAGCACTACTTCGCAACCCATGACGACCTGCTTCGGGCGACCACACGGTACATACTGCACAATTACCTGCAGGAGTACGACCGCCTGGCGGATCTCCATAAGGGCGACGCCTTACATCAGTTCGAGGCGACCATGCGGTTCCTGATCGAAGACTGCAAGGATCCGCGAACAAATGCGATTTTCTTCAGCCTCTGGGCGCTGGCGCAAAGAAATTCTTTTGCGTCCGAGATGATGGATCTCATGTACTGCGACCATCGACAGTCGATCGAGAAGCAACTGGCTGCGATCAACCCCCACATGCCGAAAGACATGCGCCCGATCCGCGCAGCGCTCATTGCCGTTCAGATCGAGGGACTTATGTTGCTCATCGCGGCCAATCGTCCGAAGCACGCTGAACTCCGGGGCATCGAGGAAGAATGCCTGAATCAGATCCTTCGCCTCGCCCACTCTTCAGAATAAGGCGCGGGAATCGTCGCAAGCGGCCGTCACGCAAGCTGTCGCCGGGAGCGGTCGCGCGGTGCCAGTGACGCTTTTGTCCAAAAGGCGGGACGGCGCCGTCCAAGTCTGACGCTCCGCCTGCCTCTATCCTCTGCCGCCAATTGTCCCCGCCGGAGGAGGCGGGCGTTCACGGAGGAGGCGGAAATGATGGAATACAGGGCAACCATCGGCGGCAAGCCGGCGCCCGTCGGCTCGGATTTTGCCGTGCTCAACCCGGCCACGGGCGAGAAGGTCGGCCGCGCGCCGAACATGGGCGAGGCCGAACTGGACGCGGCCGTCGCCGTTGGCAAGGCGGCGTTTGTCTCGTGGTCAGCTCAGAGCGACGAGGCCTTGCAGGCAGCCTGCGCCGCGGTGACCGCAAAGATCGAGGAACACGCGGCGGAACTTGCCGAAATCATAACGCTAGAGCAGGGCAAGCCGCTGAACGGTCTCGGCTCGCGCTGGGAAATTGGGGGCGCCGTCGCGTGGGCCGGCTATACAACCGGGCTCTCGCTTCCGGCCAAAGTGCTGCAGGACAACGCGCAGGGCCGCGTCGAGCTACATCGCAAGCCCCTCGGGGTCATCGGCTCGATCACGCCGTGGAATTTCCCGGTGATGATCGCCATCTGGCATATCCTGCCGGCGCTGCGCACGGGCAACACGGTCGTCGTCAAACCGTCGCCCTACACGCCGCTTTCGACGCTGCGTCTCGTCGAGATCATGAACGAGGTGCTGCCGCCGGGCGTCGTCAATGTGGTGACGGGCGATGACAAGGCGTTCAACCTCGGCGCCGCCATGTCGGGGCATCCGGATATTCGCAAGATCGTCTTCACCGGCTCCTGCGCCACCGGCCAAAAGGTCATGAAGTCCGCGGCGGAGACGATGAAGCGCCTCACGCTGGAAATGGGCGGTAATGATGCCGGGATCGTGCTGCCGGATGCCGATCCCGCGAAGATCGCGGAGGGTCTCTTCTGGGGGGCATTCATCAACAACGGCCAGACCTGCGCGGCGATGAAGCGGCTCTATGTGCACGAGTCTATCCACGACGCGGTGTGCGACGCGCTAGTTGCCTATACCAAAAACATTCCGGTCGGCAACGGCATGGACGAGGCGAGCATCCTCGGGCCGATCCAGAACCGCATGCAGTTCGATAAGGTCTCGCGTCTCGTTGCGGATGCCAAGGCGCGCGGCCAGGTGCTCATCGGCGGCGAACCGGGGGAGGGATTGTTCTTCCCGCCGACTATCATCGCCGGCCTGCGCAATGGGGACGCGCTCGTCGATGAGGAGCAGTTCGGCCCGGCCCTGCCGGTTATCCGCTATTCCGATGTGGAGGAGGCGATCCGGCTTGCCAATGACAGCCCGAACGGGCTCGGCGGCTCGGTCTGGTCGTCCGATAGCGAGGCCGCGAAGAAGGTCGCGAGCCGCATGGCCTGCGGCTCGGTCTGGATTAACAAACACGGCGCCATCCAGCCGAATGCGCCCTTCGGCGGCGTGAAGGCTTCCGGCGTCGGTGTCGAGTTCGCGGAAGAGGGCCTTGCCGAATACACCGATATCCAGGTGGTCTTCGCCTGAAACACCAAAAGAAAGAGGGAACGATCATGAGACTGACGAAACATCTGGCCTCGACGGCCGTGGCGATCGGCTTTGCCGCTTCCGCGGCCGCGGCCCATCCGCTCGACGGGCTGAGCCCGGAAGAATACCAGAAGATCAACGAGATCCTGCGCGCCGAGAAGATCGTCGACGACAACACGCTTTATCCGCTGATCGACCTGAAGGAGCCGACCAAGGCCGACGTCCTCGCTTGGAAGGAAGGCGACAGCCTCGACCGCAAGGCGACGGTCCATTTCACCAGCGCCGACGGCTTCAGCGAGGCGGTCGTCAACATCACCAAGGGCACGGTCGAGAGCAACGAAAAGACTTCCGGCCAGCCGATGGTGCTCTTCACCGAGTTCATGAACGCGATTGAAGGCGCGCTCGGGCACCCGGATATGGTGGCGGGGCTGGCCAAGCGCGGGTTGAAGCCGGAGCAGGCCTTTTGCCTGCCGCTGACGGGCGGTAACTTCTTCACCGAGGAATACCAGAATTCCCGGCTGATGAAGGTGCCGTGCTACCACGTGCCGGACAGCTCGAACTTCTATGCCAAACCGATCGAGGGCCTGTTCGCCGTCTACGACATCGGCAAGAAGGAAGTGCTGCGCGTCATCGATACAGGCGCGATCGACCTGCCGAAGGATGGTTGGGGCTATACGGAGGAGGAGGTCGCCAAGCGCGTGCCGCTGCGGCCGGAAACCAAGCCCGTCAAGCTCGAGCAGGAAGGCGGGCCCAATTACAAGATTGATGGCAGCCATCTCGAATGGGACATCTGGCGGCTGAACCTCAGGGTCGACAAGCGTCCGGGCCTCGTCGTTTCCAATCTTGACGTGAACGACGGCGGCACCTGGCGGTCCGTCATCTACCAGACGCATCTTTCAGAGGTCTTCGTGCCCTATATGGATCCGACGGAGGGCTGGTACTGGCGTACCTATATGGACAGCGGAGAATACGGCTTCGGCCTCTTTCTTTCTCCGTTGACAGCCGGGGTCGATTGCCCGGCCAATGCGACCTTCCTGCCTGCGACGATCGCCGACGACAAGGGCAACCCGCTCGTCATTCCGAACGCGATCTGCATCTTCGAGCGCGGCACCGGCAATCCAGCCTGGCGTCATTTCGAGGTCTTCGCCCAGACGCCCGAAAAGCCGATTCCGGCCGAAGGGCGGCCGGCGACGGAGCTCGTGGTGCGTACCGCCTCGGAAGTCGGCAATTACGACTACCTTATCGACTACCGCCTGCAGCAGAACGGCCAGATCAACATTGACGTCGGCGCAAGCGGGCTCGATGCGGTGAAGGGTGTCGCCTCGACCTCGATGAAGGATCCGACCGCCAAGGCCGACACCGCCTATGGCACGCTGATCGCGCCCAACCTCGTCGCCGCCAATCACGACCACTATTTCAACTTCCGCATCGACTTCGACATCGACCAGCCAGTGAACCATTTCTCGACCATGGACATCGTCCCGGCCAAGGTCGACCCGAAGAGCCCGCGCAAGTCGATGTGGACGGTCGAACACAACATGCCGCAAACGGAGATGGAGGCGCGCTACAAAATTTCGGCCATGCAGCCGCGCTACTTCCACATCTCCAACCCGTCGCGCGAAGGTTATCTCGGCCACGAGCCCGGCTGGATGATCCATCACGGCAACGTTGCTTATGGCCCCTTTGACTATGCCAATGACCCGCCGATGAAGCGCAACGCCTATATCGAATATTCCGTGTGGAACACGGTCTACGATCCCGAGCAACGTTATGCCGGCGGCAAGTTCGCCATGCAGAGCGATGGCTCCGACACGCTTGCCGAATGGGTGAAGAAGGACCGTAACCTGATGGGTCAGGATATCGTCACCTGGTTCTCCGCCGGTTTCCACCATATTCCGCGCATGGAGGACTGGCCGGTGATGTCGACGGAATGGAAGACCGTGCACATCATGCCGCACAATTTCTTCGCCCATAACCCGGCGCTGACGCTCAGAAAGAAGTGAAGACAACGGAGCCCGGGCTAACCCCGGGCTCCACACCGCGAATAGTCCTTGCGCCGGCTTGCGCACGATCCTCCACGATCGACGCCAGCGCTTGGCGCGATCTGTCCGAAGGCTGATTACCGAATCAGATTGAACGAACTGGACTGCTTGCACGCATCTGCCCAGGGAATCAGTTCGGCCTTGCGCAAACCATCGACGCGGTGATCGAACTCCGCCGGATCGCCGAAGGGAAGGATTCGACGGCGGCGCTCGATAGAAAAACGAGATCGATTCGCATCGGCTCGGCCCATGCTGCCCGCGCCTCGGCAATCGCACCCAGATGACAGTAGCAAGATGCCAGCAGAGCCCAGGATATTTCCGAGGCCGATCATCAGCGATCACAAGTGCTGCCCGGAAATTGCGCGTCTCGAAGAATTTCCTGAATTCGATGGTCGATCGCCCTGTGGTGCGATAGAATCGCGAGCATTACCCAACCGCGCTGCCGGCCTGGTGGTCCGGAAAGAAGCTCTTTTTCGCGTTATCGGTAAAAGAATGGAACAAAGATTAGCCGCAGTCATGGCCGCCGATATGTCAGGCTACAGTCGGCTGATGGAGGCCGACGAGGCAGGCACGATCGCCCGGCTCAGAACCCATCGCATAGAATTGATCGATCCCGCCATTTCCAAGAACAAGGGGCGGATCATCAAGACGACGGGCGATGGCATGCTGGTGGAATTCCAGAGCGTGACCGACGCGGTCAGGTGCGCGGTGGAGATCCAGCAGCGCATGAAGCGACGCAATGCCGATGTCCCTCAGGATCGTCGGATCGAGTTCAGAATTGGCATCAATATTGGCGATATCATCTTCGAGGACGACGACATCTTCGGCGACGGCGTGAACATTGCCGCCCGAGTCGAGCAACTCGCGGATGTGGGCGGCATCTGCATTACCGCCGCGGTGGCGACGCAGATTGCCGATCGTCTCGAGCTCCTGATCGAGGATCTGGGCGAGAAGAGGCTCAAGAATATCAGCCGCCCCGTTCAGCTCTTTCGCATTGGCCTCGAAGGGGTAGGCCTCTCTCAGCCGGAGGATGCGGAGACGGTGACGCGGACCGTTTCGAAACCGTCGATCGTGGTGCTGCCCTTCACCAATATGAGCGGCGATCCCGATCAGGAGTTCTTCGCCGACGGACTGACCGAAGACATCATCACCGCATTGTCCCGCCGACACGAGCTGTTCGTCATCTCGCGCAATTCGAGCTTCGTCTACAAGAACAAGGCGGTGAACCTGCGTGAAGTCGCGGAGAAACTCGGGGCCCAGTACCTGGTGGAAGGGAGCGTCCGCAAGAGCGGCGATCGTGTGCGCGTCACGGTCCAGCTGATCGATGCGACCAACGACGCGCATATCTGGGCGGACAAGTACGACCGGAAGCTGGACGACATATTCGCGATACAGGACGAAGTAACGGCGGCGATCGCGGCCACGCTGCCGGGGCGTGTCGAGGCGGCGCAGCGAGACCAGCTCGAGCGGACGAAGCCCGCGAACATGGCTGCTTACGAGTGCGCTCTTGCCGCCAAGGTCTTGCATCACAGGGGCACAGTTTCGGACAACGCGCAGGCGCAGGCGCTGATCGCAAGGGCGATCGAGCTCGATCCGGGCTATGCCCACGCGCATGCCTGGCGCGCGTGCATCCTGGGCCAGGCCTGGGTTCATGGCTGGTGCGAGAACAAGGAGGCAACCTGGAACGAAGTGATCGCCGAGCTGGACCGGGCGCTGGCGCTGGACGACAACGACGCCGACGTGCATCGCATCCTCGCCGCGGTGAATGTGAACAACAACGCACTGACCACGGCCCGTTACCACCAGGAGCGAGCACTTTCGCTCAATCCCAATTACGACCTCGTGGTGGTTCAGCAGGGCGAGCTGCTGACGTGGCTGGGACGGCCCGAAGAAGGCATCGAATGGATCCGCAAAGCCATGCGGCTCAATCCGCACCACCCCGAGCGGTTCTGGAGCCATCTCGGCAAGGCGCATTTCGCTGCGCGCCAGTATGGCGAGGCGGTCGAAGCCTTCATGCATCTCTCCGCGATGGACCACCTCCAGCATGCGTTCCTGGCCGCCTGCTACGGCTGGCTCGGCGACGACATTGCCGCTCAGGCGCATCTCGAGAAAGTCACGGCACTCGCTCCCGAATTCGAGATCGATTCCTTTCTGTCAACCTTGCACTACGCCCAGGAGTCCGACTTCGAGCATCTGCGTGAAGGGCTTGTCAAAGCTGCAAGGGGCCGCAGCGGCCCGCCCTCGACTGCGGAGGGCGCAGCGGCCCGATAGATGCAGGCGTGCCATTCCGAAGTCTTGGCCCCGTCGAGGCTCGCGACTATCGCCGTCGGTGCGCGCCCTAACGATGGCGGAGCGTACCGACGGTGACGCGTTAACGCGAGCAGAGCGCCTATAGGCCGAACGCCTATTGCGCCGGCGCAGGCTCGGCGGGTGCAGGAGTGGCCGGGGCGGGCTCGGCTGGTGCGGGCGTCGCCGGCGCTGTTTCGGTTGCGGCGGGTGCCGGGGGCGCTTCGGCCGTCGGTTCATTTGTGCCTGGTATCAAGAAAATAACCGCTATGACGACGACCGCGACCACAATAATTCCGATGATCACGTTTCTGTTCATGGGGTAATTCCTCCGATCCTCGAGACCATCGTGGGGTGATGGTCTGGAACGATTATTGGTGCGAAGCTCCGATTATGCAATTGATGTTCGTCGGGTTGAGATGATGCAAATCTGGCAATATGAGAGCGCGCAATAAAATTGTGCGCCTGCCGAGCGAATTCGTCAATACGACGGCGTGCGGGGCAGTTCGGGAGTTGGTAATGAAGCGTGCCGAGCTGATCGGCCTTCCTGCTACCGGACTTCTTCGGAGCCCTTGCCGCGCAAAGTTTGCGACGGCAACACCCCGAACCTTTTCTTGTAGTCCGCGGCGAAGCGGCCAAGATGCGTGAAACCCCATTTCAGGGCAACATCTGCAATGCTCTGCACCCCATGTCCGTTCATCAGGTCCTGATGGGCGGCGGTCAGCCGAATCTCGAGAAGATAGGCCCTGGGTGTCGTCATGCGGAATTGACGGAAACCCTGCTGCAAAGTGCGTACGCTCACCTTGGCTGCGGCGGCAATGTCGTCCATGGTGATCGGTTCGGAGATATGGGCGTGCATGAAGTCTATCGCCCATTTCACATGCCGCGGAGCGGGCAGGGGCGCAGGCGTCGCGAGTTGATCCGAATAGCGGTGCTGAGCAGCTTCCAGGATGAGGTGCGTGACGGCATCGCATATCGAGGCAAGCGCCATCGGGGATTGCCTGAGCGGGGCGTCGCCGCGCAGGCCGTTGCACGCCGTTTCGACAAGTTGCATGAGGGCCAGCCCGGGCCCATTCCCTAGTTCGATGTAGGGGTGGAATTCGAGATCGCCGTTGACCGACCGTTCCAGCATACTGGTCAAATGAGCGGCAAGCTTGCGATGGTCGATGAACAGCGCGAGGTGCCGTCGTGGTCCGAAGATCTGGACGCTTGCGCTGCGCGTGCTGTCGATGATCGTTCCCTGGCCCGGTGCCGACAGGATCTGGCGCATGCCGGGATCGAAGATGGCCTTCCCGAGGGTCGGCAGAAAGATCAAGAGCTTGTTGCTCTCCGCCTGCCGAGTGCATTGAAAGGTCCCCTCATAGGAGCAACTGGCGAAGGATACCGTGCCTGCCGGGAAGAATTCGCAGTCGAACGACAGAGATCCGCCGCTCAGCGTCTCGACCTTTATGGGCGATGTGCGTGTGGACAATGCAGCTTCAAGTTCCTCCGCGCCGGTGCCACGAACGGACGTGGCCGCGTGAAAATGCACTTTGTCCACCTCGATCCTGTCTCCATTGCCGGCGGGATGAGGTGTTCTGGCCCTTGCTGGAGAGACGTCCGGCTCCGCAGCTCTGCGGCCGCGCTGAGCCTTGCCTCCATACGTTCGGGTCAGATGGTAATCCCGCCGAATTCATTCGCCGCAACGAAAAATCGCGCCGGAACATTCCTTGTTCTGTATGAGTTAAAGCACCACCAAAAACATCGCTGATCGAGAATATCCTCTCGCAATGTGGATATGAGATGCGGTATCTGGATACTAAATACGCAATCTGATCAACACACTATCATGTTTTCACGCAAGTTCGACAGGCCGTTTGCCAGATTTGACTAAGCGTCTTGATCATCCGCGTGAAGGCGAACTCGTGATTTACGAATTGTTGACATGACCGAGAGGGATGCCTAATTCTGCGGCAAGGATTTGATAAAGTCGAGGGAAGTGGCAATGGCAGTCCATCAAGACAGCACGTCCTGTGATTTCATGCGGTGCTCCCTGCTTTTCTGCCGCCTAGGCTTGGCTGAATAATTGACGCCCGTTTTTCCCCCGCGTATCCTGATCACTGGCTTTCTACTACCGCGCCTCGTGTCTCGTCAGACGCGCATGTCTCCTCAAATCTTGCGAGAGCCGGTTGCCGTGTCCGATGGGACGCCGCAAGCCGTATGCGCGCCGGAGGCGTTTCCTTGAACCTCATCCTTGACATTTGCGCCAACCGGGATTGCGAAACCGATCCGACGACGGCGCGCAGCTGGAAGCCATGGATTTCCGGGCAGCCGAGCCGAGAAATTCGGCTTTGCCGAGAGTTCCCTTGGGAGGCAGCATCATGAACATATCGCGGCGTGCGTTTTGCGGCATGGGTATGCTGGCTGCGGCAAGTCCCCTGAGCTTTCAGGCCATTGCAAATCCCTCCGCTCGCAAGGTGCGAGTGGGTGTCCTGAAGTTCGGTACGGTGAACTGGGAACTCGACACCATCAAGCACCATCGGTTCGACGCGG
This sequence comes from Sinorhizobium alkalisoli, assembly GCF_008932245.1. NCBI lineage: Bacteria > Pseudomonadati > Pseudomonadota > Alphaproteobacteria > Hyphomicrobiales > Rhizobiaceae > Sinorhizobium > Sinorhizobium alkalisoli. Next base: position 1,266,041 of record NZ_CP034910.1, read on the forward strand.
CCAACGGGGTCGATGTTGACGTGGCCTATTTCGCCGGGGAAGACGCCACCAATGTCGCCATGCTGGCAGGCGACCTCGACGTCATCGTTTCCGACTGGTTGTGGGTGTCGCGCCAGCGTTCGGAAGGCGAAGATCTTACGCTTGCGCCATACTCGACCGCTGTCGGGGCGGTGATGGTCCGGGAGGACGCTCCAATTCATGGCGTCCCGGATCTTGTGGGAAAGAAAGTTGGCGTGGCCGGTGGGGCACTCGACAAGAGCTGGCTTCTGATCCTGGGACTGGCGCAGCGGGACCACAAGATCGACCTTGCCAGGGAGGGCGAGATCGTCTTCGGCGCGCCGCCGCTGCTCTTTGAAAAGGCCCTCTCCGGCGAGCTCGATGCGGTCTTGAACTTCTGGCATTTCTGCGCACGGCTGGAAGCAAACGGCTTTCGTCGCCTGATCGGTGCCGACGATACGGCCAAGGCGCTCGGGGCGTCGGGACCGGTGTCGGCGCTCGGATACGTGTTCCATGAGAAGTGGGCGGATGAATACCGGGACGCGGCGATGGGTTTTGTCAAGGCCAGTGCCGCGGCCAAGAAGCTCTTGGGTGAATCCGATGCCGAATGGCGGCGCCTGGCCCCAATCATGCGAGCCGAAGGCAGGGAACTCGAGCTGCTGCGTGATCGCTACCGCGAAGGCATTCCCAAACGGCCCGTTGCCGAAGAGGAGAGCGATGCCGCCAAGCTGTACGACGTTCTCGCGGACTTGGGCGGTGCGAGACTGGTCGGCGAGGCCCGGCAGATGGCTTCCGGGACTTTCTGGGCTGCACTGAATACATGAGAGCGGGATTCGGGCTGGGAAACCGAGACCTTGCAGTTCGGCGTGCAAGCACACTCGTTCGGGGTATCGGCCCCGTCCTGCCCATGGTCACGGTCGCGCTGTCGCTGGCCGCGCTCTGCCTCATCTGGAGTCTCGCGGCCGGGTTCTGGCCGAGCCGCGCGTTTCCGCCGCCGCTTGAGGTCTGGCGTGTGCTCCTCAGGGAGGCGGTGAGTGGCGAACTTGGTTATCACCTGGCGATGACCCTCTGGCGGGTCGCGGCGGCCTATCTCGTTGCCATGATCCTTGGGTCGGTGATCGGTGTCCTGCTTGGTACGCATTGGCGAGCGGACGCCTTCTTCAGTCCGTGGCTGGTCCTCTTCCTCAATCTACCGGCACTTGTCGTGATCGTACTCGCCTATATCTGGTTCGGCCTGACGGAGGCCGCCGCGATCGGCGCCGTTGCCATCAACAAAATACCCACTGTGGTCGTCGCGATGCGCGAAGGTGCAAGGGCGCTCGATTTCAGATATGCCGAAATGGCGGCGGTCTTTCGGCTCGGTCCGCTCGACCGTCTCCGCCATATCCTGATGCCGCAGTTGCAGCCCTATTTCGCGGCTGCCTCCCGCTCCGGCATCGCACTGATCTGGAAGATCGTCCTCGTCGTCGAGTTGCTCGGCCGTTCCAGCGGCGTCGGCTTTCAGATCTATCTCTACTTCCAGATATTCGATGTCGCTGCCATCCTTGCCTATACCCTGGCTTTCGTGGCCATCATGCTGTTGATCGAACTCATTCTGGTACAGCCCTTTGAACGACATGCAACCCGCTGGCGTCGCCCCGCTTAAGGTCGACATTGCCGAGAAGACGTTCCGGTCTGCCGAGGGCGTCATGATCGACGTATTGCGTGAGCTTTCCTTCGAGGTGCGGCAGGGGGAGTTTGCCTGCTTGCTTGGCCCCTCGGGCTGCGGAAAGACCACGACTCTGCGAATTCTCATGGGTCTCGATCGGGAGTTTTCCGGTCGTTATCAGTTGCCGGAAGGCAGTTCTAAGCGCATTGCCGCGGTCTTCCAGGAGCCGGTGCTGCTCCCATGGCGGACGGTGGAGCAGAATGTCCGTCTTGCGCTTTCCCCGCGGTTCAGGGGCAAAGACCTCGACTCGCTGTTCGAAATCCTTGGCCTCTCCGCGATGCGGTCGTTCTATCCCTCGGAGCTTTCGCTTGGCCTTGCGCGCCGTGCCGCCCTGGCGCGGGCTTTTGCGACGGAACCCTCGGTTCTATTTTTGGACGAACCGTTCGCCTCGCTCGACGAACGGACCGCCGACAGATTGCGCCGTCTTCTGATATCGGTATGGGCGGCTCGGCCAACCACCGTCCTGATGGTGACTCACAATTTACGCGAGGCCCTCCTGCTTGCGGACCGCATCATCGTGCTGACACCGAGTCCGGCCCAGGTGCTCGGGGTGTTCGATCTGCGCCTCTCACGCGAATTTCGCGACACGCGAGCGCTCGATGATCTCATTCTGGATTTTCACAAGAGGTTTCCTATCTCAGTGTGATCGCGCCGCAAAGTCGCGAGCACCGCCCGGGGGCCAATGGCAGGGCACTCAAGCCGGAGCCCGATCTGACGATCGACCCATTCACCAGGGAGAATGGTGGTTAGCGCACGACCTATCGGATCACGATGGGCGTGCGTCCCTCCGAACATCAACCCGCTCTTGCTCTCGTATGGTGTCCCGTTTCTCAACGAGCAGGGCGAGATGATCACGGAGTGACGTTCGGGTACCTGGCAGGTCATCTCTATCCGCGGACCGCCGCCCATTGGAGGTCTTGCAAAAGGACCCGTCCTGGACAGAGATGATGTTCAAGGGAGGATGGAGATATGGATGTGCGCGCCGCCGTGGCCGTTCAGGCCAGCAAACCTCTGGAAGTGATGACGGTGCAACTCGAAGGCCCTCGGGCCGGCGAGGTGCTCGTCGAGGTCAAGGCGACTGGCATCTGCCACACCGACGATTTCACCCTTCTCCGGGGCCGATCCGGAGGGGCTGTTTCCGGCCATCCTCGGCCATGAGGGCGCCGGCATCGTCGTCGATGTCGGCAATGTTGGTTTCGGCGTCCTTGGGCTAATCCGTCGCCAGACGATCGGGGAATAGGTCGTTGATCTTGTAGGCAACCTCGGTCCTGTTGCTCGCATTGATCCTCTTCATGATGTTGCGGATATGTACTTTGACCGTGCTTTCGCGCAGATTGAGTTCATGGGCGATCATCTTGTTCGCCTTGCCGCGGCGCAACGCCTCCGCTACCTCGACCTGACGATCGGTGAGTATGCCGGCATAGGGTCGTGCGGCCATGCCGCCCGGTTCGAACAGGTGACGCATCGCGAAGATGCTGCTGGCCGGTACAAAGATGCCGCCTGCCATGGAGAGCAGGATCGCCTCGAGACAGACATCGATGCTGACAGAGGAAGGGATGTAGCCCTTCGCACCATATTCCAGTGCCTTGACGACCTGGGTGAGTTCGTCGGTGTCGGTCAGCAGGATTACAGGAGCAGGCGCAAGTTCGGCGACGAGATTGCGGACTTCGCTTTCCACGTCGGGGTCTTCGAGCTGTCGTTCCGCGACGTTCAATAGCACTGCGCAGGGAGGCGGGCCGTCTTGCCGATGCCTTTCCCATTCCTCCGCCGAACTATACGTGAGCACATCGCGCTCCGGCTTCGCCGCGGAGATGTTCTGTGCCAGACACTCGCGCCTGAGTTCGCGCTTGTCGATGATGACAAGCGGCCGGTCCGGCGGCCGACCGCCGGCGCCGTTTTTCGTAAATGCATCTGCGGCCCGCAATCTCAGAGGGCGAACAGATGCCGGATATTCGTTTCCATCCCCTGTGCCTGATGAGTTCATCGTCCTGCCCTCAAGCACCTCACTTATGTGTTTACTCTGTCCTGGAGCTCCGACTTGCGTACCGATTGGATCCGTAAGCAATTCAAAACCAAGATTCGAAAGGTACTATGATTAATCGCGTCATAGAACGACCAAATTGGGACGGTTGGAAAGGTATAAATGGCGTTTCTATGTAATTGCGGAGTTCGTCTTTATTCTCTTCTGTACCTCGGATGTATGGTCATTGGTGGTATTTCCCCACTCTCTTGAGGTAGGCGATCAATGATTGCATCGCACGCGGTGCGACACGGTGTGCCCACATGTCGATGCTCGCGCTCGGGTGCGTGGCGGACCGGCCGCGCCGAGGCAGCCGGATTGTGTGTTGCTGCCTTCGATAGCTCACCAGGCGCGGCGGGAGGATGGATGATCCGACGATTTTTTGACCTGCAGCGATATTTGCAGAGGCCACTTCATTTTTTGGTGAAGACCTATTAGACTATCGATTGTAATTTTGCCAGTTTACCATCGTTCTGTTGTCGATTGCTCGGATAATAACCTGTAGCCTCACTCAAAGGTATTAATGAAAAAGAGTTATTATGAGTATTCGTCCTACAAGACGTGCCTGTTAGACATGAATTATTGATTTCTTTTTTCGCAGCGGCGACCATTTTTATCAGAGGGACAATGTGATGGCTTCATCGGTATCGACGTTCGAGAAAGTTTCGGTATTTGCGCGGGACCCGTCGGGAGTGCAAGGCGTATCGAGAGAGGATGCAGACGGCGGGGTTCAGGACAAGGTCGGCAAACGAGCCCTCATTCTGCTCGATAGCAGGGCACTCGACCGCGAATGCCTCGCGAGGACACTGACCAATCATGGCCTGGGCATGGACGTGATCGCGTTCGGCTCGATCGAAGAATGGCGCGAAAAAAAAGATCGTTGCCCACCGACTGGAGCCGTCCTCCTCAATATGGGGGCGCGGAAGGTTACCGAGATAAGCCCGGACATTTCTAAGCTCGCCTCGGAATTTCGTCCCCTTCCGGTCGTCGTCCTGTCGGACAATGACGACATCACCCAGATATTGAAAGTGCTCGAATCCGGCGCCCGGGGCTACATCCCCACGTCGGTTGGCGTCGAGGTCTGCATTGAAGCGATTGGGCTGGCGATCGCCGGGGGGACATTTGTTCCGGCGAGCAGCATTCTTGCCGTGCGCCATCTGATCGAGACGGGAAAGCCGGAGCCGGCGCCGCTCGCTGGCATGTTCACCCTGCGCCAGGCGGAAGTCGTGCAGGCTTTGCGCAAGGGCAAGGCCAACAAGATCATCGCCTATGAGCTCAACCTTCGCGAGAGCACGGTCAAGGTTCACATTCGTAACATCATGAAGAAGCTGAAGGCATCGAACCGGACCGAGGTGGCCTACAAGCTGAACGACCTGTTTGCAGGCGACGCCGGCTACCCGTGAGCACATGATCCCGCTGGAGCCGCGCGTCCGTTCAGACGCGCGAAGGTGTAGCACTTCGAATTGCTGCATGCCTATATCCTTCTGTGGTTGCCGCCCGTTGACACGCTTCACATGCCTTGGTGAAGGCAGCCCTTCGCCTTGGCTCATTGATTGTGAAAAAACGATGCGGCAACGTATCGACGAGCAGGCTGATGAGAGTCTTCGAAAGATGCTCGAGGGCGGCAGAATTGCTCGAGCGACTGGGCGCGGTGCTCGACGCGATATATGCCGTCTACACCAAGGGCTGGACCGAGACTGGCGTGGCCGGGGCGTCTGAACTGGCGAAGGAGGCGATCTGGCTGGGGCGGCGGAAAAGCTATGTGATCAATCTCAACATGGTGAAAAGGTCCGAAACGCGGACTTCACGCATTGCAAAATTCCGCGATCACATTCTCGCGGGAAAGGGCGCGTTGGAGCGGTGAATCGAGTTGTCGAACGTCGGCGAACGGCGCGAACCGCCTTTCCGGTTCTTCGCTCTTAAATCGAGGTCGATTTAAGGAAGCGTGCAGTAGCGATGGCTCGCTTTCCCTCTGCCAGCCGTTTGCGTAGAATTGCGGGCGGAGGTCCGTCAGCATGAGCGCGACCAGACAGCGCCGACCAGCCGCGAGCCCCGAGGTGTGTGGCATCCGCCTCTTTCTGTGCGGCGACGTCATGACCGGGCGCGGGATCGACCAAGTGCTGCCTGCTCCATGCGGCCCGGCCATACATGAGACTTATCTCAGCTCTGCCTTCGACTATGTTCGTCTTGCGGAGTTGGCGCATGGCCAGATATCTTGGCCGGTCGAGCCCTCCTACATCTGGGGCGTGGCGCTCGATGAATTCGAGCGCGCGCAACCGTGCTTCCGAATTGTCAATCTCGAGACGGCGGTCACCCACAGCATCGACCACGCTGCCAAGGGCATCAACTACCGGATGAGCCCGCAAAACGCTTCCTGTCTCGTGGCCGCCGGCATCGACTGCTGTGTGCTGGCGAACAATCACGTGTTGGACTGGGGACTTGCCGGCCTCTATGAGACATTGTCGGTGTTGCACGGTTTGCAGATTGGCACGGCCGGTGCCGGGCGCGACCGGACCGCGGCCGAAGCGCCAGCGGTCCTCGATGCCGGTGGCGATGGTCGCGTCCTTGTTTTTGCATTGGCGACGCCGACGAGCGGGACGCCTCGGGGCTGGGCAGCCGCACCGCGGAGGGCGGGAGTGAATTTTCTGCCGGACCTCGCCCCAGCGCGGGCACATGAGGTCGCGGCCAAGATCGTGGGCGTGAAACGGCCGGGCGACGTCGCGGTCCTGTCGCTCCACTGGGGACCTAATTGGGGCTATGAAGTATCCGCGGCCGAGCGGAAATTTGCACATGCGCTCATCGAAGAGGCTGACGTCTCGATCGTTTACGGACACTCTTCGCATCATCCCAGGCCGATCGAGGTCTATCGCAATCGGCTGATCCTCTACGGCTGCGGCGACTTCATCAACGACTATGAAGGAATTGCGGGCTATGTGGAGTTCAGGGGAGATCTACGACCGATGTATTTCGTTCGCATCGATCCCGTGTCCGGCGATCTGCTGGAGCTCGAGATCGTTCCGCTCCAGGCGCGTCGCTTCCGGCTCGTCTATCCGACGCCGCAGGACATCGAGTGGCTTATGGTGACGCTGGAGCGCGAAAGCCGGCCCTTTTCCACCGGTGTGGAGCGGCAGGACGATGGCCGGATAGGTCTAGTCTGGCCGCGGGCTTAGCAATATAGCCCAAAATCATGAGCCTTGCGGACTCCGATGGGTTAGAGCGGGATGCAATGAAATCCGTATAATATCGCTGCCTGCCAAAGGGGCGGTCTTGTCGCCTTTCCTCTCGTGGATTCGATCGCACAAGGCGGGCATCGGATCGGCGACAATCGGCATGTCCTCAGACAGATGCGGCTCGTGTTCGAAAGGGCCCGTCATGAAGACCTTTTTCACAGCAGTTCTTGCATGCGCGGTCACGGCAGGATGTATGGAGAGCAGTCGATATGTCAGCCTGTCCGGCTATGCCTACCAGACCGACCCGACCTGCATACGTCGGCAGCCGCCCTGGAAATTCGATCCGCGTTGCGACGAGCCAATACTGGGTTTCTCGGGTTTCACGCCACCTCCCACCTTCGGGAACGGGTTTTGATCCGTCGTGCGGACGGCGCGGATCAGAGTAGTGACGTTCGAACCGTGATGCCTTGTGAAGACGATCGGGTCGCAATGCGCTATGGTACTTGCCCATGTCGGAGGAAACTGGGCAGCCGAGTTCACCTGCCGCAGTCGACGGGCAGGATTCGCATGCTCGCGACCTGATTGCGATCGTGACGGAGTTCGTACGCGAACTGCACTCGCAAAGGGCCAGCTCCATCGAGATCGCGCCCTCAAGCCGGATCGAACGCGACCTCGGCATCGACAGTCTCGGCCGCACGGAACTGACCTTGCGGATCGAACGCGCCTTTCAGGTGAGATTGCCCGCCAACGCCATATCCGAAGCCGAGACGGTCTCCGATCTCGGTCGGGCGTTGGAACGGGCGCGGCCGGCGGGAAAGCGCGGCGTCATCCGCAAGAGTACGGCGTCGGCCCTGCCGACCGTTCCCGCCGCGAGCGAGGCTCGCACGCTCGTCGAAGCGCTCGAGTGGCACGAGAAGCGGCATCGCGACCGCTTGCACCTGACCCTGTTGGAAGACGAGACCACCACGCTCGACACCCTCTCCTATGGCGAGCTCGCCGCGCGCGCGCGCCGGGTCGCCGCTGCCATCGTCCTCCGTGGCGTCGTGCCGGGTGATCGGGTCGCCTTGATGCTTCCGACCAGCGTCGATTTCTTCGTGGCCTTTTTTGGCATTCTCGACGCCGGCGCTGTCCCGGTGCCGATCTATCCTCCGACGCGCCTATCGCAACTCGAAGAGCATGTGCGCCGCCAGGCCGGAATTCTCGGCAATGCCGGCGCTCGCCTGCTCATCACCATGCCGGAGGGCAGGCGGCTTGCCGGACTGCTCAAGGCGGTCGTGGAGCCGCTGAAGGCGGTCGATTGCGTCGCGGATATCGAGAGTGCGGCGTCCGAGAAAGAATTGCCCGGTCCGGCCGATCCGGGCGCGACGGCGCTCATCCAATATACGTCCGGAAGCACCGGCGACCCGAAGGGCGTCGTGCTGAGCCACGCCAACCTGCTCGCGAACATTCGTGCGATGGGCGAGGCCATCCAGGCTGGCTCGAAGGACGTGTTTGTCAGCTGGTTGCCGCTTTATCATGATATGGGGCTGATCGGCGCATGGCTGGGCTGTCTCTATTTCGGCGCTCCGCTCTATGCGATGTCGCCCTTGAACTTTCTCACCAGGCCGGAAAGCTGGCTGTGGGCGATGCACAACTATCGGGCGACTTTGTCGGCATCGCCGAATTTCGGACTCGAGATTTGTCTCAACAAGCTTTCAGACCCCCTCCTGGAGGGCCTCGATCTCAGTTCCGTGCGGATGATCGCTAATGGGGCCGAGCCCGTGAGCGCCGCTACTCTGCGCCGCTTCAGCGAACGCTTCGGGCGCTTCGGCCTGTCTGCCCGGGCCTTGGCTCCGGTCTACGGGCTGGCGGAAAGTTCGGTCGGCCTTGCCTTTCCGCCGCTCGGACGCCCGCCCCTGATCGATCGGGTCAACCGGCGGGCATTGAGCACGCATGCCATCGCCGAAATCGCCAATGCGGAAGATCCGGCGCCGGTTGAAATTGTCGCCTGCGGCCAGCCCCTGCCGCGCCACGAAATTCGCATCGTCGACGATGCGGGCCGCGAGCTCGGCGAAAGGAGGGAAGGCGAACTTCAATTTCGTGGACCCTCCGCGACGGCCGGTTATTTCCGTGATGAAGAGAAGACGCGCGCGCTCTTTCACGACGATTGGCTCGACAGTGGAGACCGCGCCTACATGGCCGGAGGCGACGTCTTCATCACCGGACGCGTCAAGGACATCATCATCCGTGCCGGGCGTCACCTCTATCCGCAGGAGATCGAGGCGGCCGTAGCCGCCGTTCCCGGCGTCCGCAAGGGAGGGGTCGCCGTCTTTGGTCAGGCCGATAGGGCGACGGGCACCGAGCGAGTGGTTGTCATTGCAGAAACCGCTGAAACCGACCCGGATGCGAGCGCATCCATGCAGGAGCGCGTGATCGCGGCCACGACCGACATCGTCGGTAGCCCCGCCGACGAGGTGGTTCTGGTACCGCCGCGGTCCGTACCCAAGACGTCGAGCGGCAAGATCCGCCGCGGCGCCGCGAAGGTGCTCTATGAAAGCGGGCGCATCGGGTCGGAGAACCGGCCCCTTCCGATGCAACTGTCGAGCCTGATGCTGCTCGGTATCGGCGCTCAAATGCGACGGCTGACGCGGCGGCTAAAGGAATTCCTCTTCGCGGTCTGGTGGTGGGCGGTACTCGGCGTCGCACTGTCGGCCGGCGCGGTCGCCGTCCTCGTGCTCCCCCGTCTCTCCTGGCGCTGGCATGCTGTTCGCTGGATTTGCCGCGCGGCACTCGCCGTAATGGGGGTACCGCTTGCCGCCAGCGGCGTCGAATGCGTTCCGAGGCAAGGGGCAATGCTTGCCTTCAATCACTCGAGTTACTTTGACGTATTCGTGCTTGCGGCGATCCTGCCTGGCGAGCCGGCGATCGTCGCCAAAAGGGAGCTTGCCGGGCATTTCCTCGCCGGTCCGCTATTGCGCCGTCTCCAAATTCCATTCGTCGAGCGCTACGACGTGTCGGAAAGTCTGGAAGATGCCAGCAGATTGACGGCTTTGGCCCGAGACGGGCGCGTCCTCGTCGTCTTCCCGGAAGGCACGTTCACCCGCAGGCCCGGGCTCACCGGCTTCTATCTGGGGGCGTTCAAGGTGGCGGCGGCCGCTGGACTGGCGATCCTGCCCGGCATCATACGGGGAACGCGAACCGTACTTCGAGGCGAGCAATGGTTTCCGAGGCACGGTGCAATCAGCGTCGAGATTGCCGACGCCGTCGCGCCGTCCGGAACGAGTTTCGAGGCCGTCATCAACTTGCGCGATGCGGTTCGCGATGTAATCCTTAGCCGTTGTGGCGAACCCGATCTCGGCGGCTTGGCAAAGCCCGAGCCTCCGGCATGACTCCATGATCGAAGCTATCATGGATCGGGAAGTCGGTTGATCGCGGAGTAGCGGAGCGAATTCCTGCCATTTGATTTCTTCGGGGCTGCACGGCGGAAGGCACTTTAGCTTCGCATCAACGCTTTCGATCATTTCGCTGACCCTTGGCTGGAGAGATTGTCCAAAACGACCACGTCACCGGGACGCAGTTCGGGCAGCAGCACCTCCTCGACGTAAGTCTCGAACAAAAGGCGGTTGACGAGCCTGTCGATGACAAGGGGGCGATGAAGCCGCGCACCGTCAGAGCCCTTATGAAGGTTGTCGTTTTCCAGTGACCATGAGGGACGCTGATGCGCAAACGTTCGCCTTTGCGGCTTCGACCGTAGCGGCGCGCCATGTTGGTGGAAACCCAGGTCTCATCGATAAAAACGAGACGTTCCGGATCAAGGTCGAGTTGGCCGTCGAACCAGTCTTGCCGCCGCTTCAGGATGTCAGGTCGGTTTTGCTCCGAGGCATGCGCACTTTTTTGCGCGTCATGTTGTGCCGCTTGAAGAAACGCTGGATCGTCCCGAAGCCGAAGAAGAGACCCCGATCCGCCAGACTGCAGCGTACCTCTTCCAAGGTAGCGTCCCTCTCCGGGCCCAAGGCGTCGACGATAACACTCATATGTGCATCGATCCGACCCGAGCGACGATCGCCGCCAAGCGCCTTGGGCCGGGCGTCGCCCTGTTCTCGCTCCCGACTGCGGCAGCGACTGACACTGGCAGCGCTCACACCAAAACGTTCCGCTGCAGCTCGGTGCGACGGGCCCTGCGCGACCGCCGCCAATACCCGGACCCGCAAATCCATCGATAAAGCCTTCGACATGTCCGCCGCCTCTACACGGCGAACATCTATGAATCAGACCAAAACTGATTTGCATAGCCAAAAAGAATCAATCAGATCGGGTGCCGCTCTAGGTTCCGCCAGCCGAGCTTGACCACGTCGGAGCGTCTGACGCCCAAATTCAGCATCAGTTCCATTGCAAGCCGGGCTTGGTGTCCGGAAAGCCTTGGCTTATTCTTGTGCCCGATCCCGACGTCGAAAACAGCGGCTAAATCGACAACCTGACTAGTTTGGCGCGGCCTGCGATCAAGTCCGCAACGTGATTTATCCTAGCGGAATCGATGAAGAGGTCTGAGATGTCTTCCAATACTCTCGCTACGGCCTCAGCGGTGGAGTCGACCAAGTGTGTAATTCGGCGGCGCACCAAAGGTAAGCCAACTCCAGCTTCCTTCGCATAAGCCTGCCATCCATCCGCGTCCATCTCGGCAAGCGTGGCACGTTTCCCGATCCTCATGGCCATTTTCGGTGAAAGGTCTGGATAGGCGACCGTAGAAAGCAGATCGTACAGCGGAGCCAATCTCGGTCCATGATCGTCGTAGAGGATCGAGAAATTCTTGCCGTGGGCGTCGGCGTTTCCGACAACCAGGTTGAAGATTGCGGCGTCCAGCAGTTTCAACACATCTGTAGCGGGGCGCGCTGATACTCGCCGCAACAGCTCAAAACAGTCCTTGAATGTCGGCCCGCCTTCGCTGGCGTATTTCGTTTCAGGCGGCACGCCTAGCGCCTGGCAAAAATCTTCCTGGTGTATGCGGCGCACGGCGCCGCTGGCATCGCGGACACGGTCATATCTTTCGACCAGAAGAAACGAGCGTCCTTCCGCAGACCGCGGTTCGACGGGGGCGACGTCTAGGCCGATTGTGGCGCCGAGCTTCATAGCGAAGGCTTCGTTTTCGGTCGTCCCTGGGAAGCGCGCGATCGGCGGCTTAAGTATGTGCGTGGTCGCCTGGCCGGGAAGCGGAAGCGCGATCCGCCCATCAATCAGAACAACTGGCACTTTCGATTGGGCGCCGGCCAACGATAGTCTCAAGCCTTCCTCGCCGGCCAGTAGCGGCCGCGTAGGAAGTGCGTCTAGCACGCGGACGATTCCTGCGTCGTCCAGAGGCGTCGGCTGCTGGTCCGCAATCGGTCCGGTCTCTATGGGTTCCTGATTGTCCGGCAAGAGTTGAAGAGCGCCGGCAACATCGCCGCCCAAGCGATCGAGTAGCGCGAAATCATTTGCAGGTGAGACGCCCAGTGCTTGCGCTGCAACCAGGCGCTGGCGTTCTTCGGGCAGTAGGCCGCCAAAAAATGGTCTGCATTCACGACGGGAAAAACGCTCCGGGCGCTTCGGTAGGGAGGCTGAAAGCGGAAGTGTGCTTTCATCTTCGATCCAAGCTTCAGCGTAGGCGAAGCCGATATCGCCGTGCCGATCCTGGGTGAATTGCCCGACAATTCGACCATTCCACCAGACGTTGAGGACCCTTGCCGTCATTGTCTGCGCTCACCAGGAGCCAGAATATCGACCGAACAGCCGAGCGTTTGCAGAACCTGCAACACTTTTCCTATCTGAGCTGTCGGCTTACCGGCTTCGAGATCGACAATGAACCGGAGCCCGACGCCAGCAACGCCTGCAAGCTCGTCCTGCCGCAAGTTTTGCTCCTTGCGAGCACTTCGGACCAGCGCGCCGATATCAGATGGAGTTTTAACCCGTTTTGCCATCATTATTTTCCCGCTCGGGAAAATAGCAGCATGTTGGCTGCTCTGTCGAGTTAATATTCCCGAACGGGAAAATTAACGTGGTCGGATGATATCTTCCACAGATAATTTCCCGATCGGTAAATTTTGTAGAGGGTTGGCTCAGCGCGGCCAATCAATTGATGCGAATAAGCGGCGCTTGTGAAAACCGAGTCCGGTTTCGATCATGCCAGTTTATCAAGCATAGAAATTGGCACCATTCGTCGCGATCGCATCCTTCAGAGAAGCCCTGCTTCAGGCGCACAGTTTGAATCGACAGAGCGGCCGGCTTGTTGTCCGGTCGTGTCCGGCTGGCTAGGCCGTAGGCACTGGCTACGCCGCGCGTCAGCCGCGCAAACACTCCGCTCCGCGTAAGCCAACAGAATTGCTTCATTTAACCAGGAAGGCTCCAGCCACGCCGCCTGCGCTCGGGTCCTTTGATGCCTGGGCGATTAATCCGTTCAGCGAACAACAACGACCGAGCAAGGGGCGTATTGAACGACCTTTTGCGATACGCTTCCAACGAGCAGTCCCCGCAAACGGCCAAGCCCTCGGCTGCCGACAACGATCAGGTCGGCGCCGACTTCGTCGGCCACCGACAGTATGGTCTCGGCATAGTCGCCCGGCTCGACGCGGGTGTCTACTGTGCCGACGCCGAGAGTCCGGGCATTTTCGGCAGCGTCCCGCGCGATCTGGTCTCCAAGGACTGAAACCGCTTGTGGAATATCGCCCTGCGACGCTTGAAAGAACTCGTTCATCGAGGCGGGAACGCGCCCGAGTTGGGGCATGGTGTAGGCAGATACGCGGCGGACCAGATGTTCCGCATCGGCAAGGCGATTTGCCTCTTCAGCTCTGAGGCCATGCAGAATGACGTGAAGAACCGTGAGCCGCGCATTGGCGGCCTTGGCGAGATCCGCCGCCATGGTTACTGCGTCGTGGGCCTTGTCCGATCCGTCGGTGGCGACAAGAATGTGCTTGGTCATTTACACCCTCCTCCATATCGAGAGCCTCGCGCGTCGCCGACGCAATTCAATGATTCCCGTCAAAGAGCCGAGGACGGGCGAGCTCTGGATTTCTCAGAGTGCTTCAGGCTCCGAAAGCAGTCGGGACAAGCAGGCAAGGAACTCGGCCGCCCGCGGCGCGTGGCTGACCCTTTGATCGCCGGCGACCGTCACCTGGATTACCTGCCGAACACAGACGGTATCGGCAATTGCCCAGGGGCGGGGGCCGGGCGTGCCGCAGGCGATGATTGAGACCTGCGGCGGATGGATCAAAGGAAAAATGATGTCGGCATTGCCGTCGCCTATATTGTTCAGGATGACGGTCGCGTCCGTTATCTCCGATCTGCGCAACCGGCCGAGCCTGGCGCGGGGTGCAAGCTCAGCGATCGCCTCCATCAGTTCGTCGACGCTCTTCGAGTCCGCGTCGCGGATGGCCGGTGCGACCAGGCCGCCGCCGCGCAGCGGCGTCGCAAGTCCCATATGGACGGCGGATGATGGCCGGAAGCCTCTCTCGCCGTAATGACCGTTGAGATCCGGCACATCCTTCAGCGCGAGTGCCGTCGCCTTCATCAGCGGCGCCAGGTAGAGGAGCCGGTTCTTGGCCCTCCGGCCGGCGTTCGCCGCCCCCACCCAGTCGAGGAGCGGCGTGGCGTCGATGGCATGGGACACCCAGTAATGTGGTATCTCGCGCTGCGACCGCAGCATGGCGATAGCGGCTGCCTTGCGAAGGTCATCGCGAACGGGCCACAGGCGGCGCTTCGAGGTTCGCGGTTCCTGGTCATCGTCGCCTGGGACCACGGCCGTGCTGGCGCCGTTCGCGACGACGGGCCAAACAGGGGGAAATCCGTGTACCGTGTGCATGCCGGGGTACTGCAATCCGGCGGACGAGCGCTGTGTCGGACGTAGCCACACTGTGGACGGCCGTGCGGACCCGCGCCGCTCATAGGGATGTCTCGCGACCGCGCCGCTTGCTTTAGCGGCACGCAGGGGGCGATCGGCTTCCTCGGAGCTGAAAATCGTTGCCAGAACGGTTCCGACTTCGATCTGCCGCCCCGGCTGCACACGCTGTTCTCCGATGACGCCCTCGTCGAAGGCTTCGATCTCTATGGCGCCCGTCTGCGTCTCAGCGAGAGCAATGACATCGCCCCGCTTGATGTGATCGCCGGGTTGCTTGAACCACTCGACGAGGGTTGCGGCCTCGATTTCGGCCGCAAGCGTCGGCATCTTGAACTCGATCATCGTCGCATCGCCTTCCTGACTTGCGCAATGTCTCGTCTGGCGCACGCGCAGGCGAAAAGCCCGCACGGGTGGCCGGATGTCCCGCCCGCGTCCGAAGCTATCGGCAGGACGCCGAATAATAGCGATCTGCGGCGCGCTTGACGAGATCGCTTTGAACGGCGTCATTGGCCGTGTTCATTGCGACCGTTTCCGACCCCAAATGGCACCATTTTCCTGTTATGATATGCGGATCGAGGCCAATATGACACCAAGGATCGATGATCCATGGCCCCAGATCGAACCGACGTTATCGAAGTTGAGATCCCGCCCCACCGGTTGCCGGGGTTTCTCCGCCTGCCGGAGAGGCCGCGCGGCGTGATCGTGTTTGCGCATGGCAGCGGATCGAGCCGCCACAGCCCACGAAACACCTATGTGGCGGAGGCCTTGCGGAGACGGGGCTTCGCCACGCTGCTTTTCGACCTCCTGAGCGGGCGGGAAGCAGAGAACCGCGCCAATGTCTTCGATATTCGTCTTCTGGCCGATCGTCTTGTCGACGCATGCAGCTGGGTTGCGACGGCACCCGGCGCCCGTGGGCTGGCGATCGGCCTTTTCGGGGCGAGCACCGGCGCGGCCGCCGCTCTCGTGGCGGCGGCGGAACTTGGCGATCGGGTGTTTGCGGTTGTCTCGCGTGGCGGAAGACCGGACTTGGCAGCGGCAGTGCTCGAAGGCGTCGGTACGCCGACGCTGCTCGTCGTTGGAGGGGACGACGAGGATGTCCTTCGGTTGAATCGTGCGGCCTTGGCAAAGATCGCGGGCCCCAAGAGGCTGGAGATCATCCCGGGCGCGACGCATCTGTTCTCGGAACCAGGTGCGCTCGATGCGGTTATCGAAGCAGCGGCCGATTGGTTTGAAAGCCATTGCGGCCGCAACGGCAGGACAGAGAGCGGAGGGTAGCGCGGTGCGTTATTCGGACCGTCGGGAAGCGGGACAACAACTGGCAAAGGCGCTCGATCACTATCGTGGGCAGGAAGTTGTCGTGCTCGCGCTGCCGCGCGGCGGCGTCCCGGTGGCGTCAGAAGTGGCGGCTCATCTCAACGCGCCACTCGACCTCCTGCTCGTGCGGAAGATCGGCGTGCCGTGGCAGCCGGAGCTAGCAATGGGAGCGGTGATAGACGGCGACAGGCCGGCGGTCGTGCGCAATGAGGAGACGATCCGTCTTGCCGGCGTGACGGACGCCGAATTCGAGAGCATCTATCAAAGGGAACTCGCCGAAATCGAGCGACGGCGTCGCCTTTATTTCGCCGATCACCCGCCAACGGAGATCACGGGGCGTGTCGTCATCGTCGTCGACGACGGGATCGCGACCGGGGCAACAGTCAAGGCAGCGGTGATCGGGCTCAAGTCGAAGAAGCCGGCAAAGATCGTGGTCGCTGTTCCGGTTGCTCCGCCGGACGCCGTTGCGGAACTGGAGAGGGAAGCGGACGAAGTGATATGCCCGCTTCAGCCGCGAATGTTCGGCGCCATCGGCTACTTCTACAGGGATTTCGATCAATTGACCGACACGGATGTCATGAGTCTCCTCGCTGGACGGTCATGAGCGCTCCAACAGGCGGAGCGGCTCACTTCAGGGCCGTCGCCAATCGGTGGATATGCTGCGCTCCAATCCCGCAGCAGCCGCCGATGAGGGTCGCACCCGCCTCGGCCCATTGGCAGGCAAAGCGGGAATAAGCGTCGGCGTTCAGATCATCGCGAGTGTCGTGCAGCGTCTCGTTCGCAGCACCGTCATCCTGATCGCCATCCAGGGCATTGGCATAGACGCCGACCTCGATCGCGGCGCCATTCTCGCGTAGAACGGACGTGGCGACCTCGATCGCGTTGCCCATCACCTCCGGACGGCTGCAATTGAAGAGGAGGGCGCCGGCACCGGCGCCAGCTGCCCAGGTGGCCGCCCGCGCTACGGGCTCTCCGGACCGCAGCCGTGGTTCGTCGCCGTTGATCGCGGTGACCTCGTCGTCGAGAGTGAAGGAGATCCAGAAAGGCTTGCCGGTCTTTTCAACGGCGACGCGAACGGCATCCCCTTCGGCGATCAAGCTCAGTGTCTCGCCGAGCCAGACATCGACGTGGGGTGCCAGGTTCTCGACCAGCACCGCGAGATAATCCTGCACCCGCGATCCATCGAAACGCTCGGGCTCATAGGAGCCGAAGATCGGCGGAAGCGAGCCCGCGACGAGGATATTGCGTCGGCTTTCGACGTCCGCCGCCGCCCGCGCGAGCCTGCCGGAAAGATCGATCAGCGTCGGTCCCTCCGCGCGAAAGCGCTCCTCGCCGATATGGAAAGGAACAAGCGCATAGCTGTTGGTGGTGATGACGTCGGCGCCGGCTTCAATGAACTCCTCATGCACCTGCCGCACGATTTCGGGCGTTTCGATCAGTGCCAGGGCCGACCATTCTGGTTGCCGCAATTCGGCGCCTAGGCGGATCAGTTCCCGGCTCATGCCGCCGTCGAGGACACGTATGTTCTTCATGTGATGCACGATCTTTCTGTTCTAAGCTCATTGGTTATCGACTGATCACGCCCGCAGCGCCTGGTCGAAGTCCTCGACGAGGTCCTCGACGGCTTCAAGCCCCACCGAAACGCGAAAGACACCGTCGCCGGCAAAGGAGCGATAGTCGCTGAGCCCTTCCCCCTCGAGGCGGTAGGTCGACTTCATCATCTCGTCGGTATCGAGAAACACGACGATGCTGCGCTGGTGGCCAAGCGAGAAGGCGTAATGGGCGACCTTCAGTTTCTTCGCGAGGCGCGCGGCGACCTCGTGCGGAGTGGCGGTCTGGAACGTGATCATACCGCCGAAGACCCGCATCTGGTGTTTGGCCAGCGCGTGTTGCGGGTGGCTTTCGAGACCCGGATAGGTGACGGCGCGGACTATCGGATGGGCCGAGAGGAACTCCGCCAGCCGTTCCGCCGATTGCGACATGGTGCGAATCCGCGCAAAGAGAGTGTCGATACCACGAAGGATCAGCCAGGCGTTCTGCGCCGACAGAGATGCGCCGAGGTAGACGCCGGCACGAGAGCGGATTTTCTCGACCAGCGCCTTGCTTCCGCAGATGATGCCGCCAAGAGCATCGCCATGTCCGTTGATGAACTTCGTCAAGGAGTGAAGGACGAGATCCGCACCAAGCGATGCCGGCCGGGTTGCGACCGGTGTCGCGAGGGTGGAATCGATCGAGAGAAGGGCTCCCTTGGCATGGGCGAGACCCGCCACTGCTACTATGTCCGTCAGCCGCAGGATCGGATTGCAGGGGCTCTCGCAGTGGACGAGCCGGGTATTGGGCCGGAAGGCGGCGGCGACCTCCTCGATGCGCGACATGTTCACCGCCGTCACTTCGACGCCGTAGTCCGGCAGGATGCGGCGCGCGAGCTCGTTGGCGCCGGCATAGCAGACGTCGCTGACGATCAGATGGTCGCCTTTCTTCAAAAGCGTGAGGAAGGTTCCGGCGATCGCGGCAACGCCGGTTGCCGTAGCCAACGCCTCCTCGGTCCCTTCGATTGCGGCCATGCGCTGCTCGAGCTGGCGCACGGTGGGATTCGTCCAACGCGCGTAAAGATAAGGCAGCGCCGTCAGGTCACTGACGCCGTCAGCCGAAAAGGCGCCGTCACCGGGGGTCAGCACATTGTTGACCGACATCGAAATATTGGGCGCGATGGCATGCGTCGCCGGATCGATCACAAGGCCGCCGTCGAGCGCCAGCGTCTCGGCGCGCAGGCTGGGGCTTTTCACGGCGGCCGCGTCGACAGGGGCGACGGAGAACGCTGTCTCGGCGGGCATTCGGGCCTCTTTCATTGGTGTCATCGGATGCGACTCTATGCGAACGGTCGTGCGTTCGGCGGCGAAATCCCGGTGCCTGCCGCCGGAAATCCGCACGAAGCGACGGGATCTTCGTGAGAAAACCCGTCATCGCTGTCAGGCCGCGGGAATCCGGCCCCTCACGCCGAATGACCTACCGTCGAACGGGTACCCGGGTTTCGACGATCTTGAACGCACGGGTCACGAGGAGCGTCAGGAAAACGTAAAAGACGGTGACGACCAAAAGCGGTTCATAGACGAGCAGCGTATCCTGGCGAACCTTGTAGGCGACCGCATAGAGGTCCATCACGGTGACGGTGAAGGCAAGCGGTGTCGCCTTCAGTTGCAGCACGACCTCGCCGGTGATGGTCGGCAGTGCAATGCGGATGGCGCGTGGGAGCCATATGCGCCGCAGCACCTGTGCCGGTGACATGCCGAAAGCCCTTGCCGCCTCGAGTTCCCCCTTCGGCACGGCGAGCAGCGCTCCACGCAGGACCTCCGCTTCGTAGGCCGCATAGTTGAGCGTAAAACTCACGGCAGCGAAGAAGAAGCCTTCGCGCAGCACCGGCCACAGAAAGCTGGACCGCAGTCCGGGAACAAGCGGCAGCAGAGATCCGACGCCGTAGTAGAGCAGCCAGAGCTGAATCAGCAACGGCGTTCCGCGCAGGCACGTGCAGTAGCCGCGGGCAAGCCATTTCAGACCGCGTGAACCGTTGATCTGCGCGAGCGCCAGGCCGATTGCGAGGATGAACCCGAAGACGACGGATATGACGAGCAGGAGGACGGTTTGTACCGCGCCGGCGGCCAGCAGCGGCCAATAGGTGGAGACCCAGGAGAAATTCATCGGCGCGCCTCACGCATTCTTCGGCTGGCCGCGTCGGAAGTGCCCTTCCAGTGCGCCGAATAACACGTTGGACACGAGCGTAATCGCCAGATAGAGCAGCGCGGCGGCGAAAAAGAACAGGAAATAGTGCTTGGTATTGCCGGCCGCGAGCCGAGTCGCCAGCGCCAGTTCCTGATAGCCGACGACCGCGATCAGGGCACTGTCCTTGGTCACGCACATCCACAGATTGGCAAGGCCGGGCAGGGCGTTGGGAATCAGCGCCGGCAGCACGATGCGGCGAAAGCGCAGCGACGGACGCATGCCGAAGGCCTTCGCCGCCTCGATCTGGCCGACGGGAACGGCGAGAATGGCACCGCGGAGCACTTCCGTCATATAGGCGCCCTGGACTATGCCGAGCACCGCGACGGCCGCAACGAAACCGTTGATTTCGATTGGCGGAAGGCCCGCGGCAAGCAGCACGCGATTGATGCCGTCCGTGCCGGCGTAATAGAGCCCGACGATCAGGATCAGTTCCGGGATCGCCCGGACGGCCGTCGTGTAGAGATCAAGGGCGATCACCAACGGGCGTCCGCCGGCCAGCTTTCCGAGTGCGCCGGCGAGGCCGATCAGGATGCCGATACCATAGGCGCCGAGGGAGATGGCGAGGGTGGACAAAGCGCCGGCAAGAAGAACGCCGCCCCAGCCGGGCGGATAGGGGGCTAGCAGTTCCAAGAGAGAAAGCGCTGACGACATCGGGGAAGATCTGACCTGGTGGAAGGCTGGCATCGACCTGAAAAGCGACCCGGCCCACGGAAGACATGATGCGTGATTTCAAAACTGCAGCGTGTTGCGCGTCCCAAAGGACGCGCGGCGCTGCAACCGAAGCGGGCCGTTCCCCCGGATGGCGGCCGGACAGCGCCCTCCGCCACCCGAGCGGCAATCACTTGCCGTAGGGATCGAAGTCGAAATACTTCTTGGAGAGTTCACCGTACTTGCCGCTCGCACGAACGGCGGCAATGGCAGCGTTGAGCCTGTCGCGGAGCGCCGTGTCTTCCTTGCGCACGCCGCCGCCGATGCCGACGCCGAGAATGGCCGGATCGTCCGCGACGTCGCCCATGTCAGTGCAGCAATCCTTGCCGAAGTCGGTTTTCAGGAACTCGGCGAGCGGGATCGCATCGCCGAACACATAGTCGATCCGGCCGGCCGCGAGATCCTGGAAGGCTTCGTCGAGCGTCGAATAAGTCTTCTCCGACGCCTTCTCGGCGAAATACGTCTTGAAATATTCGGACTGGATCGTCGAAACCTGGATACCGATGGTCTTGTCCGCAACGTCGTCAACCGTCGCGCCCGCCGCCGCATCCTTGGCGCCGATCAGCTTGCTTGGCGTGTTGTAGTATTTGTCGGTGAAATCGATGGTCTTCCTGCGCTCGTCGGTAATCGACATGGAGGACCAGATCACGTCGAACTTCTTCGTCTCGAGCCCCGGGATGAGGCCGTCCCAGGACATGTCGACGATCGAGCATTGCTCCTTCATCTCCGCGCAGACCGTGTCCATCAGTTCGATTTCCCAGCCAATCCACTTGCCGGAAGCGTCCTTGGTGAAGAAGGGCGGATAGGCCTCGTTCATGACGCCGAAGCGTACTTCCGCACCGGCGTTGAGGGTCGATGCGGCGAGCGCTGCGCTGGCGAGCAGGATGGAAAGCAATTTCATGCGTGTTCCTCTTTCAGTTCTGTTCTCGGTGATGGCGTGTTGCTGGAAAATGGCAAACTCATGCAGACAGGGCACCAGTGAACTCGCGACAACGGGCGCTGAGTGGGGCTTCGAAAATCTGCGCCGGCGGACCTTCTTCCTCCACGCGGCCCTGATGCAGGAACATCACCTGGCTGGAAACATCGCGCGCAAACTTCATTTCGTGGGTGACGAGCAGCATCGTGCGGCCCTCTTCGGCAAGTTCCCGTATGACCTTCAGGACCTCGCCGACTAGTTCCGGATCGAGCGCCGAAGTCGGTTCATCGAAAAGCATCACGTCGGGGTCGACGCAAAGGGCACGGGCAATGGCGGCGCGTTGTTGTTGGCCGCCGGAGAGGAAAGCCGGATAGGCGTGCCGCTTGTCGTAGAGGCCGACTTTGGCGAGTAACGCCTCGGCCCGTTCGATCGCCTGCCTGCGCCCTATTTTCAGGACATGGACCGGCGCCTCGATGACGTTCTGAAGCACCGTCATGTGCGCCCACAGGTTGAAGCTCTGGAAGACCATGCCGAGACCGGTGCGCAGGCGTTCGATCTGCCTCCAGTTTGCCGGATGCGTCCGTCCGTCGGCACGGGCTCGCATTTCCACCTGTTCGCCACCGATGACGAAACGGCCGCGATCCGGAATCTCGAGGAAGTTGATGCACCTTAGAAAAGTGCTCTTTCCGGCGCCGGACGATCCGATGATCGAGATGACGTCGCCCCGGTAAGCCTTCAGCGAAATGCCGCGCAAGACGTCTTGACTGCCATAGCTCTTGTGGACGTCCTCCACGAGCAGGGCGGGGACTGCCTTCTCAATCATTCCTGTCGTTCCCCGGGGTTCTTGAGCGTTTTCTCTTGAACATAGCGTCGGCGTGTGCGGGATTGCCGCACAATCATATTGATAAACGCGGAATTTCTGCGTCTACGCATAGCATCATGCGCTATGGCCGCGCGGCCTGTTGATGCAGTTCGAGCCGCGTCGCGATGCCGAATTGCGGGCAGCATGCGGAAGGTGGGAGTACATGCCAGAAACATTGGATCAATTCGACCGAAGCATTCTCGAAATCGTGCAGCGCGATTGCCAGCTCAAGGCAGAGGCGATCGCAGACCAGGTAGGCCTTTCCGCTTCGGCGGTCCAGCGGCGGCTGAAACGGATGCGTGAGGAGAAGGTGATAACGGCCGAGATCGCGCTCGTCGACCGCAAGGTTGCCGGCACTCCGATGACGTTCATCGCCGGCATGGAGATCGAGCGGGAAAACTATGATGCGCTGGCGAAATTCCGTCTCTGGGCGGAAAAGCAGGACCACATTCAGCAGGTCTATTACGTCACCGGTTCGGTCGACCTGATTGCCATTATCACCGCGCAGGATGTCGGCCAGTACGACGAGATCACGGCCACGATCATGGCGCAAAACCCGCAGATCAAGCGGATCCACACGAACGTCGTTCTGAAGGACATCAAGCTCGGCCTCTACGTACCCGTAGAAGATTAGACATTGCTTCCATCGACATCCCGCTCCGCGCGTTGATCAGCATCAAGGTGGCGCTACCTGATGAAGCCCATCCTGACGCCAAGGCATTGCACAGGATTGTCTTTCCAGGCTGTCTCTCCAGGTGGAGAAAGGGAAAAAAGCATGTTGACCGAGGACCAGTCGGAGGCGATCGCGTTTCTCGAAGAGCGTCGCGGATTGGAAGCGTGCGAGCGCATGGAAACGCATATTTCCTACATCTTCCTGGTCGGCAATCGCGCCTTCAAGATGAAGCGCGCGGTGAAGCTGCCCTATGTCGATTTCTCAACGCCGGGGTTGAGGCTCGAAGCCTGCGAAAAGGAGGTCGCGCTGAATGCAGCCACAGCGCCCGGCCTCTACATCGGCGTTCGCCGGGTCATGCGCGGCAAGGGCGGCAGGCTGCGCTTCGATAACGGGGATGAGCTTGTCGATGCCGTCGTCGAGATGGTTCGTTTCGACCAGGGCGCGCTGCTCGATCGCATGGCCATGGAAGGTCGGCTGACGGCCGAGCTGATGACCCGAGCGGCGCGGATGATTGCCCGCTTCCACCAGGCGGCGCCGGTCATCCACCAGGGCTCGGGCTCTGCCAACATTGCCGGTGTGCTGCGCATCAACGCCGCCGGCTTTCAGACGAGCCGGGTGTTCGGAGACGAGGAACTTCGTGAGTTTAACCGGGCGTTCGAAGAGAAGCTTGCGGTTCATGCGCCTCTGCTCGATGCGCGCGAAGCCGCCGGCAAGGTCAGGCGCTGTCACGGCGATCTGCACCTGCGCAATATTTGCCTGATCGATGGCGAGCCACGGCTCTTCGACTGCATCGAGTTCAACGATCAGATCGCCACGGTCGATACCCTCTACGACCTCGCCTTTCTGCTGATGGACCTCTGGCATCGTGGTTTCCCGGAACTCGCGAACCTTGTTGCGAACCGGTATCTCGACAAAACGAATGACGAAGACGGATTCGTGCTCTTGCCCTACCTGATGGCGATCCGCGCCGCCGTCAGGGCCCATGTCACCGCCACGCAGTTCGAGGAAAGCGAGGCGCGATCGAGCGAACTGGCGGCGGAGGCCCGGTCCTATTTCGCGCTCGCCCGTTCCTTGATCGAGACCGTGTCGGCGCGGCTGATCGTGATCGGCGGCTTCAGCGGCTCCGGCAAGACGACTGTCGCGGATATGCTGGCTGCCGAGGTTGGTGCACCGCCGGGAGCACGGGTCGTCGAAAGCGATCGCATCCGCAAAGCCATGCACGGCGTTTCGGCTGAGGAAAGACTCCCGTCGGCCGCCTATCTCCCGGAAGTCTCGGAGAGAGTTTATGGCGAGATGGCGGATCGGACCCTGACCCTCTTGCGCGCGGGCGCCCCGGTGGTTGCCAACGCCGTGTTCGACAGGGTACCGAACCGCGCCCGCATCGAAGCCGTGGCGCGGGAGGCCGGCGTGCCGTACACCGCCGTCTGGCTCGATGCGGATGCCGCGCTGCTTCGTCGACGCGTTGCATCACGCAGGGTCAGTCCCTCCGACGCGGATCTTGAGGTTCTGACGCGGCAGCTCGCCGCCGCCAGGAATGACGTTACCTGGCAAAAGGTGGATGCCGATCGGGACGCGAGAGAAATCGTGCGCGACATTCTCGGCCTGCATACCGACGGGCAAGTCTGAGGTTATAGAAAGTCTCGGTTCCTGTCATCGAGACCTGGTATCACCGTCGGCCGAACGGGGTTTCAGGTCCAGCGACGCGACCTGCAGGCGAGGGTCCGAGGGATGCTGGCGGATCGAAAAGCCGAATTCGCGACACATGTGCTGCATCCTGCTGTTTTCGCTCAGCATGATCCCCTCCATGCATTGGAGCCCATCGGCCGCGGCATAGTCGCGCAAATGCGAGAGCAGCGCCCAGCCGAGACCCTGTCCCTGCAGATCGGTCCGCACGAGCAGGCCGTACTCCGCCGTCTCGTGGTCGGGATCGGCATAGAGCCTTGCGATGCCGGCCAGATCTCCGCTTTCCTTCTCAAGCGCTATAAAGGCCATCTCGCGCTCGTAGTCGATCTGCGTCAGCCGCACCAGCATCTGGTGTGGAAAGCTTTTGCGCGGCGCCAGGAAGCGCAAGCGAATGTCGTCCGGCGCAGTCCTGGCGAAGAAGGTCGGATAGAGGGCCGCGTCGGCCGGCCTGATCGGGCGAATGCGGTAAGCTCTCGCCCCGAGCACGATCTCTCGTTCCCAGCCGGCGGGATAGGGGCGGATCGCGAGATCGCGATTGGGGCCCGGCACGGCTGCCGCATTCGGGTCGATTTCGATGCGGGCGTCAAGCGCGATCGCACCTTCCTCGTCCGCCAGCAAGGGATTGATGTCCATCGAGACGATGGCGGGGAAATCGACGATCATTTGCGAGAGTGCGCAGAGCGCGCTCAAAATCGCAGTTCGATGCGCCGGCGGCTGATCGCGGAAGCCGGCGAGCAGGCGGCCGATGCGCGTGCGTTCGATGAGATCGTCGGCGAGCACATCATCGAGCGGCGGCAGGGCGACCGCCGTATCCGCGACGACTTCCACCGAGACGCCACCCGATCCGAACAATATGATGGGGCCGAAGACCGGGTCGCGGCTCGTTCCGAGGATCAGTTCCCAAGCGCGCCTGCGTTCGATCATCGGCTGCACAGCGAAACCCTCCAGGACGGCATTCGGGTCATGCGCCTTGAGCCGCGCCGCGATCGTTTCCGCCGCTTCTCGCGCAGCGGCGGCGGCCGTGATGTCGAGCACGACGCCGCCGACGTCGGACTTGTGGCTGACTGCCTTTGAAAGCAGCTTGACGACGACCTTGGCCGAGTTGGCGAGAAGTGCGGCGGCGGCCTTTTCCGTCTCCTCGGGCGATACGGCGACGAGTGTCGTCGGCGTCGCGATGCCATAGGCGGCAATGACAGCCTTTGCCTCCGGTTCGTTCAGCATCCGTCGCCCCTCCGACGCCACGCGCCGGAAGATGTCCATTACAGCCTTGCTGTCGTGGACGGCTGTGTCGCCGGCGCGGCTAGGGGGAACACGGAGCAGCGACTCCTGTGCCCGCGACCAGTTTGCCAGGTAGGAGGCGGCCAGCGCGACGTCGGCCGGTGTGTCATAGCTTGCGAGCTTCGCCTCCTGCAGGGCTTGGCGGCCGTCTCTGGCGGTGCGGCTGCCGAGCCAGCAGGACAGGACGGGCTTGCCGGCGATCGTCCCGGACTGCGACAGCGAAGCGACGGCGCGCGCCGCCTCTAGGGGCGAAGCGAGCCCGGTCGGGCAGTTCATGACGATGAGGATGTCGGTCGCCGGGTCCTGAGCCACGATTTCTGTCGCTGCCCGGTAACGCTCGGGCGATGCATCGCCGATAATGTCCACCGGATTAGCCCGCGACCAATTGGCGGGCAGAACCTGGTCCAGGGCCTGGATGGTCTCGGCCGACAGCTCCGCCAGTTCGCAGCCGAAATCCACCAAGCGGTCGACGGCAAGCACGCCGGCTCCGCCGCCATTGGTGACGATCGAGGCACGGGTGCATTTCAGCGGCGCGAAGCGACCGATCGTTTCCGTTGCATTGAACAGTTCACCAAGGCTCTCGATCCTGAGCACGCCGGCGCGGCGCAAGGCGGCATCAACCACCCGGTCGGCGCCGGATAGCGCGCCGGTGTGCGTGGCTGCGGCCTTCGCAGCCTCTGCGTGGCGCCCGGATTTTATAGCGACGACCGGCTTCAATCGGGCAGCCGCCCGGGCTGCCGAAAGGAACTTGCGCGGGTTCGGCACGGCTTCGAGATACATCACGATCGCCCGGGTCTTCGGGTCGCCCGCCAATAGATCAAGGCAATCGGCGGCGTCGACGTCGGCCATGTCACCGAGCGACACGATCTGCGAAAAGCCGACTTCGTTGTCGGCCGCCCAATCGATGAGTGAGGTCGCGATGGCGCCAGACTGCGAGAGCAGCGCAATGCCGCCCGCCTGCGGCTGGAGATGCACGAAACTCGCATTGAGCTTCGCGGCAGGCACGATGAGGCCCACCGTGTTGGGGCCGATGATGCGGAAGAGATGGGGTTTTGCGGCATCAAGCATCGCCTGCCGCAAGCCATTCTCCTCAGAAAGACCGGCCGTGATCACCACCGCGGCTCGGGTACCCCGCTCGCCGAGGTCACGGATGAGACCGGGTATCGTTTGCGGCGGCGTGACGATGACCGCAAGATCGGGAACCCCGGGGATGTCGGCAACACGTGCATAGCAGCGAAGCCCGGCGACCGCGCGGTATTTCGGGTTCACCGGCCAGATCTCTCCCCCGAATCCCATCGACAGCACATTGTCGATGACGACGCGACCGAGCGAACCTTGACGGCTGGAGGCGCCGATCACCGCAAGCGACTTCGGGTCGATGGCATAATGAAGGTTTCGAATGGTCATGCCGCGCTCTCCGGTTTTTCGCCACGCGCATTCCCGGCGGCGGGTTCGCGGGCAAGCGCCCTCAATCGAGCAGATTACGGAGGCGTCGGGCGAGTTCCTTCGCCGTATAAGGTTTTCGCAGCCAGCTTCCGGGATCCGACAATTCCTTGCCGATTACGCTCGGCTCGGCATAACCGGAGGTGAAAAGCATCTTTGCGTCGGGCCGCAGCGCGCGCACATGCTGCGCCAGTTCACCGCCATTCATGCCCCCCGGCATGATCACATCCGTGAACACGAGCGCGACTTCCGGGTGCTCGGAGAGCAGTTCCAGCGCTTGGCCTGCGGCCTCGGCTTCAATGACCCTGTAGCCGGCATCCTCCAGTCGAGCGACGACGACGCGCCGAACCCGCGGATCGTCTTCCACCACCAGGATCGTCTCGTGGCCCCTCGCAATTGGCTCGGGAGCAATTTCCCCGCCTCCCTTCGGCTCGACCATGTCCTCCTCGCCCCGCGCCGCGGGAAGGAAGATGCGTACGCTCGTACCCTGGCCGCGCTCGCTGTAAAGCTGGATATGGCCGCCGGATTGCTTGACGAAGCCATAGACCATGCTCAGCCCCAGTCCCGTGCCGGCACCCGTGCCCTTGGTTGTGAAGAAGGGTTCGAAAGCGTGGCGCTTGACCTCCTCGCTCATGCCGGTACCGGTGTCGGTCACGGTGATGAGGACGTAGCGGCCCATCCGGACTTCGGGATACATGAGCACATAGTCTCGATCGAGAACCGTCGTCGAGATTTCGACGGTCAACCGGCCACCGGCGGACATGGCGTCGCGAGCGTTCAGCGCCAGGTTCAGCAGCGTGTTCTGAAGCTGAGAGACGTCGACGAGCGCCAGATTGCCGGCGCCAGTCACCATGGTGCGGAGCTCGATCGTTTCGCCCAATGTTCTCGTCAGGAGGTTGGAGAAGTTCGAAACCAGCTCGCCGACGTCGACGAGCTTCGGATTGAGCGGCTGGCGCCGGCCGAAGGCAAGCAATTGTCCCGTCAATTTCGCGCCGCTGTCCGCCGCCGCCTGGGCTTCGCTCAAGAGCGACAGGAGCTTCTCGTCCTCAAGCCGGGCCTCGATCATTTCCAGATTGCCGGTGATCACAGTCAGAAGATTGTTGAAATCATGAGCGAGACCGCCTGTCAGTTGCCCGACGGCCTCCATCTTCTGCGCCTGACGAAGCTCTTCCTCAATGCGCTGGCGACTCGTGAGATCGCGAATGAAGCCTGTGAAAATCCGCTTGCCCCCGGAGACCGCCTCGCCAACGGAAAGCTCCATCGGAAAGGTGGTGCCGTCCTTGCGCTGCCCGGTGACGACGCGGCCGATGCCGATGATCCGCCTTTCACCCGTATGCAGGTAATTGGCGATATAGCCGTCATGCGCATCCCGGTCCGGCTGCGGCATCAGCATGCTGACATTGCGGCCAAGAACCGAATGTTCCTTGTATCCGAATAGCCGCTCGGCCGCGGCGCTAAAGGAGTTGATCCTGCCCTTTTCGTCGATCACGACCATTGCCTCGGGCACCGTATCAAGGATTGATCGCAAATGCGCCTCACGGGCCGCAAGGTCCGCCTGCGTCTGTCTCAGATTGGTGATGTCGCTATCGGTCTGGACGATGGCGCCGCGACCGCCGTCTTCCGAGGCGAGAAGGATCCAGCGGCTCGCGACGAAGACGGTGGTGCCGTCCTTGTGCCTCTGCTCCAGCTCGCCTGCCCAAGCCCCGTGTGCGTTGAGATGGCTGCGAATTTCCTCGATCGATTTCGGGAAAGTTGTCGCCAGCAGGTCGTGAACGGCCTTGCCCCGGGCTTCGCCGCGCGACCAGCCGTAGAGTTCTTCACAGCCCTTGCTCCAGTGGGTGATCCTGCCGTCGGCTCCGTGGACGATGACATTCGCCCCGTCGAGGGCATCCACGATGTGGCTTACGCGCTTTTCCATACTGTCAGACCGTCTTTATGCGGTGGCATATCGCGCACCGGTTGGCAGCAACCAGTTTTCACCATCGTCGCCATCGGCTAGCGAGCGAAGGGCATCCATTTTCAGGACCATAATCGATCGCCGTCCGGTGGCTGTGATGATACCGCTGTTCGTCAATTTTGTTATGGTGCGCGAAACGGTTTCGATCGTCATACCCAGATAATCGGCCATGTCGAGGCGCGTCATCGGAATATCGACGATGCGCGTGCAATTCCCGAACTCGTCACGAGACATCATGAGCAGGAAATTGGCGACTTTTTCGTCGGCGCTCCTGCGCGACAGCAGCACGGTCTGGTCCTGGGCCGCGGTCATTTCGTCACACAATCTGGAGAAGAGCTGATCCCTCAGTTGCGGCTGACGCCTGATCTCTTCTTCGAAGCGACGGCGCGAGAGGCGGCGAAGCGCGACTGGAGTGATCGCCTCGACGGTATAGAGATATCGCTCCTTGATCGACACGCCGAGCAGATCGCCGGGGCGCAGGAAGCCGACGATGATACGGCGGCCGTCGCTCAGCAGCCGCACCGCCCGAAGCATTCCGTCGGTGATCTGGAACAGATGCGCGGCATCGTCGCCTTCCCAAAAGACGGCGCTGCCTGCGTCGAACCTTTCCAGCGGTTGCCGGTCGAACAGGGACGACAGGCTCGGCTGTGAAAGCGTAACGGGTGCTTCGCGAGCACTCTGGACGGCAACGACTTGAAGGCTCATGACATCCTCCTGTGGATTTGATGGGAGGAGTTTGCGCAGTGGCCGGTGACCGTGCGACGACTGGCGTGTTACACTTGGATCGATATTGTAACAATTTGTAACTGCGCGATTCCGTGAACAGGAGCGGTACGAGGAGCATGGCCAATTCACAGAAGGCGCCGGAGCATATTCTCGTCGTCGACGACGATCCGAGAATTCGGCAGATGCTCGCGCGCTACTTCGAGGACGAAGGCTACCGCGTCAGCCTGGCCGGTGACGGCAGGGAGATGCGCGATAGCCTGGAAACCCAGGCAATCGACATCATCCTGCTCGATCTCGTCCTGCCGGGTGAGGACGGGCTGGCTTTGGCGCGTGACATAAGGGCACGCTCGGACATTCCGATCATCATGCTGACCGGGCGCAACGACGTGGTCGACCGGATCGTCGGCCTGGAGATCGGCGCCGACGACTACATCGCGAAACCGTTTCACCTTCGCGAAGTGCTGGCAAGACTGAGAAGTGCGCTCAGGCGCCGGCAACCGCCGGCGGCGTCGGTCCGCAACGAAACGCAATCGGAAATCTACAGTTTCGAGGGATGGCATCTCGACGTGGGGCGTAGGCAGTTGCTGTCCGACGAGGGCAAAGAAATTCTTCTGACCACGGGCGAATTCGATATGCTCTGCGTGCTGGTGAAGCATGCCGGCCGCGTTCTCCAGCGCGAGCGGCTGATGGATCTCACCCGGGGCCGGAACCTGGAGGCCTTCGACCGGACCATCGATGCGCAGATCGCAAGACTGCGCCGCAAGATCGAACTGGATCCCAGCAACCCGGCGCTCATCAAGTCGGTCAGGGGCGTCGGCTACGTCTTCAGCGCAAGGATCAGCAGGCAAGACGCGTAAGCGTTTGCGCGGCGGTTTCCAACAGGGCTTCACTGTACGGGAATAAGCATGCCACGACCCGGCCGCAGACATTCCCCGCGGGGGTCCGGCCAGCTGGCGGGATCCGTCCTGGCAATGCGAATGAAACGGCACCGCCGATTGCGTGCCACCGTCCTCAAATATTCGAGAAGCGCGTCGGAAACCCCCGGCGTGTCTCCGGCACTGATGACGAGAAAGACGGGCACGTCGAGAAGCTGCCCGTACAAATGGTCATGCATCGCGCGGGCAATGCCGAGGCCCGGGATGTGGCCGCGGGGATTCTCCACCGTTACTATCTCCGCTGTATAAAGCGAAATGTGCTGCCGGGCGAACGCCGCCCCGCAGAATTCGCGCCATTCGGTCAGATCGACTTCGTAGCCGCTGGCCTCTACGAGGAGATAGGCGCGATCGACCTGATGGCGCTGAATTGGACCGACCGAATAGGCCCTGGCCATTCTCGCTCCTCCGCATTTTTCCGCTGGGCATCAAGGTCCGGCCTGGATGTCGGGACGTCATTGATGTTCGTCAAACTGCGGCACCGCCCGACGAGTTTGACGGGCATCAAGGTGAGTCAGTGTGAACTGCCGTTCAATGCAGGTTCGCCGAAAGGGAGCGTGCCATGCCCATCGATCTTCGCGGCCGCAGCGTGTTGACGCTTCAGGAGTTCACGCCGGACGAGCTTCGATTTCTGCTGCGGCTTGCTGCCGATCTCAAGACGGAGAAGAGAAGCGGCAGAGAGATCCCGCGGCTGAGCCGCAGGAACATCGCCCTTATCTTCGAAAAGGAGTCGACGCGTACCCGCACCGGCTTCGAAGTGGCTGCCCATGACCAGGGCGCTCATGTCACCTATTGGGGTCCTTCCGGCAGCCACCTGGGCCGCAGGGAATCGATCAGGGATACGGCCCGCGTGCTCGGAAGACTCTACGACGCGATCGAATATCGCGGTCGCTCGCAAGACGCGGTCGACGAACTGGCGGCGCATGCGGGTGTGCCGGTCTATAACGGCCTGACTGACGAATCACACCCGACGCATGCGCTCGGCGATTTCCTGACCATGCAGGAGTTCAGTGAAAAGCCGCTCTCGCAAGTGGTGGTGGCTTACCTCGGCGATGGTCGCGGCAATGTCGCGCGATCGCTGGCGATCGGTGCCGCCAAGCTCGGAGTGGACCTGCGCATCGTCTCGCCGCCGATCTTCTGGCCCGCCAAATCCTTCATAGTGCAGGTGACGTCGGAGGCGCGAGCGCATGGTGGCCGGTTCACGGTGCTGGAGCACGTCGGGGCGGGCGTTCTGGGCGCCGACTTCATCTACACCGCGCCGTGGCTCGGTGAAGAGGAGACGGGCTGGGCCGAGCGTATCAGGCTGCTCGCGCCATTCGGCGTCAGGGCGAACGTAATGGAGGCTACCGAGAATCCCCACACGAAGTTCATGCACTGTTTACCCGCCTGCCACGACCGCAATAGCGAAGTGGGGGCGCGGATTGCCAAGCAATTCGGCATTGAGTGCATGGAGGTGTCGGACGCCGTCTTCCAATCGAAAGCCTCGATCGTTTTCGACCAGGCGGAAAACCGTATGCATACGATCAAGTCGATCCTCATCGCAACGATCGCGGGCTGAATCCCTGCGTCGGCGCTGCGCTTCTGCAAGTTCCAATATCTCGCACTCAAAGGTCGCTGTAGGTCGATCGCACAAGATTTGATGCGTATCAAGTCGTCTGCCGCGCAGGCGTGCATTCTTTCGAAAAGGCCGCCTCGCGAAAGGATTCGTATCAATGCCCGCTGAACCGATCATCCGCTTTCATGGCGCTGCCGGAACCGTCACGGGCTCCTGCCAGCTCTTGGAATTCGGGCCCGCAAGAATTCTCGTCGACTGCGGGCTCTTCCAGGGGGCGAAGACGGAAAAGGAGCTGAACTATCGCTCGTTCCCCTTCGATCCCTCAAAAATCGATGCCGTCATCCTGACGCATGCGCATATCGATCATTCCGGCCTGCTCCCGAAGCTCGTCAAGCTCGGCTATGACGGCCCGATCTTCGCAACGCCCGCGACGCGGGACCTGTGTACGGTCATGCTGCCCGATTCCGCACATATCCAGGAAAGTGAGGTCGACCAGCGTAATCGCCGCAGCCTGCGCCGGGGGCGCGATGCGGTGACGCCCATCTACGCCGCGCACGACGCCGCGATCGCCATCACCCTGTTCCGTCCAGTGCCGCTCGGGGCGTGGCAGGAGGCCGCGGCGGGAATCCGGTTCCGCTTCTGGAATGCCGGGCATCTGCTTGGCTCGGCTTCCGTAGAAATGGAGGTCGGCGCGGCGCCTTCGCCGTTGCGGCTGCTCTTTTCAGGAGACATCGGTCCGCGTCATAAGCTGCTTCAGTTCGACGCCACGGCGCCAAGCGGTTGGCACTATGTCGTCTGCGAGAGCACCTATGGTGACGTCGCGCGTGAGCAGGCGTCGGATGCGACGAGGCGAAACATTCTGCGCGCCGAGGTCATGGCGGCGACCCATCCCAATGGTGCGCTGATCATCCCGTCCTTTGCCGTGGAGCGCACACAGGAGCTTCTGACCGATCTCGTCCATCTCATGGACACAGGCGCGATCACGAGATGCCCGATCATCATCGATTCACCGCTCGCGACTCAGGCAAGCGAAATCTTCCGGAGGCATGCGCGCGAGCTGGAGAACGGCGACGCGCTTGTCCGGGCCATCGAGGCCCGGAACGTGCGTTTTACCGAAACGGTCGAACAGTCGAAGGCGCTCGACCTCATGCGGGGCTTTCACATCGTCATCGCCGCAAGCGGCATGTGCGAGGCCGGCCGCATACGCCATAGGCTGAAGAACTGGCTGTGGCGGGACGAGGGCACCGTGCTGTTGGTCGGCTACCAGGCGGCCGGGACGCTCGGCCGTTTTCTCGAAGACGGAGCCTCCGTGGTTCGCATCCAGGGAGACGACATTCGGGTGCGGGCCCGCATCCGAACGCTCGACATCTACAGCGGCCATGCCGACGGGGTGGAACTCGCCGACTGGGTGCGGGCCCGGCAACCCATTCGCGGCGGCGTCTTTCTGGTCCACGGCGAGGAGGATGCGCTCGAAGCGCTCCGGCAGCGTCTATCCAAGTTCCTGCCGGAAGTGCGGCTGATCCGGCCTCGTCTCGATGCGGCGTTCCGCCTGGGTGCAGAAGGGTTGGTTGAAATATCTGACGCCACTCCTCCCCGCATCGATCCGTATCGGGCGGGTCACACAGATTGGCACAACGACTTCCAATCGCTTGTCCTCGATCTTCAGGACGAACTGGCGAAGGCCGCCGACGACAAGGCGCGCGGCGTGGTGCTGCGCAGATTGCGGCGGGCGCTGATGGAGGAGGCATAAGGCGGCCCAAGGTACAGGCTTCTCAGCGCGCGACGACGGAGACGCCGGCCTCGATGCGGTCGCTTGGATAGAGGATGACCCTCTCGCCCTGCTGCAGCCCCTCGCGAATTTCCACCGAAAGGCTGTTTCTGTGGCCGATTTCGACAGGCCGCAGTTCAGCCCGCTGTCCCTCTACGACGAACACGGCCCAGTCTTCTCCTCGCCGAAACAGGGCTCCCAGCGGCAGCTGGAGCACGTTGCCTTCGAAAAGTATAACCTGGACGTCGACGCGATAGCCGTGACCGAGCGGACTCCAGCTTTCCGGCGGGCCGGCAAAGTCGAGTATCACATCCACGCGCTGTTCTTCGATGCCGAGCGCCGATATCTCGGTCTCGGCAAAGGGCTCGATACGCCGCACGGTCGCCTGTAGATCCGGACCGCCCCATCCGGTGACGACGGCGTGTTGTCCGGGCTTGATCTTGACTGCGTCCTCCGAAAGCATGTTGACGACGATTTCCAGATCCCTGGGATCACCGATCTCTATCAAGGGCGTACCGGCATCGATGACGCCTTCGCTGCGGCGCATGACCCGCAGCACGACGCCGTCGACCGGGGCCGTCAGCGGGACGCATTCGCAGGCTTCGCTGCGGCTCCTGATCTCCTGACGGGAGAGGAGGCGAGACTGGGCCTGCTGAAGTTCGTGGCGCCTGACGTTGATTGCCGCTTCGGCCGTCTCGAGATTGGCTTGCGCAACACTGAACGCGCGCTCGGCGTCATCCAGCGCCCGCTGCGAGATGGTGTTGCGCTGGATCAACTGACGGGCGCGGGCGCGGTCGCTCTCCGCAAAGGTCAGGTCGGCCTTGGCCTTGTTGAGTTCGGCCTCAGCGAGATTATAGGCTGCTCGGGCCGCTTCGACGGCCGCCTGATGCTCCGCTTCCGTCCGCGCATCGAGGAAAGCGGGCGCGGCCGGCTCAATCTGCGCCAATTGCGTCTTCCCGGCTTCGACGACATCGCCCGCGTCCACCGTGATCCGGTGCAACTGGCCGCGCAGCGGGGCGTGCAGTGTGTAGACGTCGCGTACTCGCGTTTCTCCTTCCTCGTCTATCGTCACGCGCAGCATACCGGTTGCGGCAGTCGCGAGGTCAACCGGGATCGGCTGCGGCCTCAATGCGTAGGCGATGGCGGCTGCCAGCACGCCCAGCAAGCTACCCCAGATCACCAACCTGCGTCTTGCCACGCTCAAAGACTACTCCCTCGTTTTCAGCACCGCTATCAGGTCCAGGCGGTCGAGCCGGCGGCGCACGATAGCGGCGCAGGTCAGCGCGGCCGCGAGCGCGATCAGAGCGGCCTTGCCATAGGTGGCGTCACGAAGCACGAGCGGAACGCGATAAAGTTCCGTCTCGAAGGCGCTCGTCATGTACCATGCCAGACTGAAGCCGATGACACCGCCGAGCGGGATGGATATCCAGGTCAGGATGCCGACCTCGCCAAGAAGAATGTAGGAAATCTCCCAGCGGCTGAAGCCAAGAACGCGGAGCGTCGCAAGCTCTCGCGCCCGCTCGGAAAGTGCGATGCGGATCGAATTATAGGTGACGCCGACGGAGAGCGTCAGCGAAAAGGCGACGAAGAAGCCGATGAAGATGAAGATGGTTTCGCCCATGGTCTTGTAGAAGGTGTCGATGGCGGCCTGCCGGAAGAGAACCGCCGCGACATTGGGGATATCCTTCAGCCGCGTCAGCAGGGCCGCGCGGTCTGGCGCATCGACACGGATGTGCAGCCCGCTGACGACCCGACCGTCACCGGCCAGCCGGTTGAGTGCGGCCATGTCCATATACACGGGCGTGCCGATATAGGTATCGAAAATCTGCACCACCGGCAGGTTCACGCGCCGCTGATGCCCTTGCAGCATTTCAACGGCGACGGTGTCGCCGGTTTCGACCTCGAGGAGTTCGGCAAGCTTGCGCGAGAAAATGAGCCCATCGGGCGGGATCTCGATGCGGCCGCGCTCGTTGTCGAAAACCGGGCTCAGGATGGCGCCCTGCGGCACGCCGATAATGCCTTGTCGTTCGATGAGGTGCCCGTGAGCGATGCGCGTCGAAACATACCGGTAAGGCTCTGCAGCCAGCACTCCGGGCAGGTCCTCGAAGCCCCTGACCGTGTCGATCGGCTGCAGGTCGCTAAAGGCTACGGATGCGTCCTGATGCTGCCCGCGTTCGAAGACGGTTTCGACGAGGGAGTCGATGGCGTCCACCCATTGCAGCGCCATGATCAACACGGAGATGGACATGGCGAGGCCGAGGCTTGCCAGGAATGCCCGCACCGGCCAGCGGATGATGCGCCGCAGGATCATCCGCGACGGTTCGTCCAAGGCACCCGCCAGCGCAGTTCGCGAGGCCCAGCTGCGCCGATAGATCGGCGGGGAGGGTGGCAGCATTGCCTCTGCCGGCGGCAGGCGCACGGCGCGACGCACAGCGAAAAGGCTGCCTGCCAGCGCGGCGGCAAGGCTGATCGCACCGGCGATCACGAAACCGTCGGGGCCTGGCCGATAGAGAAGGAAGGGAAAGCGGTAGAACTGCGTATAGAGCTCGGTATTCCAATGGCCGAGCCAGGCGCCGAGCATGGAGCCGATCAGGATGCCGAGCGCTCCGATGGCGAGGACCATCTTGGCGAAATGCCAGCCAATCGCCAGATTGCCGTAGCCGAAGGCCTTCAGGAGACCGATTTCCCGGCGTTCGGTCTCGATCAGACGTGCCATCACCATGTTCGTCAGGAAGGCAGCGACCGCAAGGAAGATGGTCGGCATGATCTTCGACATGTTCTTCTGTTGAGCGATCTCGCTCTGGAGGAACCAGTTCGAAGTCTGGTCGGCACGGTCGTAAGCTCCGGTGCCGCCGAAGGGAGCCAACAGGTTGTCGAGACGCCGGATGACGTCCCTGGGGTCCGCGCCCGGCAGAAGGCTCACGGTCACGCTGTTGAACGCAGATTGGAGGTCGAAGGCGGCCGCCAGCGCATCTCTCCCCATCCATAAAACGCCGAAACGCTCGTCGTCCGGCATGAGCCCTCCCGGGGCGATGGCGTAGACGAATTCCGGGCTCAGCGCAGTCCCGACCACCTGGAGCCTGCGTTTGTTTCCTCTGAGGATCGCGTCGAAAGTGTCGCCGGGCTTTAATCCATGCGCATCGGCGAAGGGCTCGCTGACGACCACCTCGTCCGACCGGTTCGGGTCGACCAGACGTCCGGAGCGGATCACCAGCGCGTTCAGGAGCTGCGGCCCGCGTTCGGGGAGCGAAATCAGTTGGGCGACGACCGGCTCGGAATAGCCGGGCATGTCGAGGATGGCGCCATCGACGATACGCGTTTCGGCCAGCCGCACGCCTGGCATTTCGGCGATATCGCGTCCGAGATACTCGGGAGCGCGTTTCGCCCGGGCGAAGACGTCGGCGAAGCGGGTCCGCTCGTAATAGGCGGTGGTGGTCTCTTCGAGCGCTTCAATGGTGGTCAGCGCCATGATGAGCAACGCCGTGCCTGAAGCGATCACCAGAGCGATCGCCACGACCTGAGCCTTTAACTGCCAAAGGCCACGGAGGAGTTTTCGGTCGAGACTGCTCATGATGCTACCAGGAGAGTTCGGCTGGCGCGCGCTGAACGGTGTTTCGCCGCGTCTCGACGATGCGCCCGTCCGCGAAGTAGAGCACGCGATTGGCAATCTCCGCAATCACAGCATTGTGGGTGATGAGCGCGGTGGTTGTTCCGAGCTCCCGATTGATCCTGAGTATCGCATCGAGCACGAGAATTCCCGTCTTGCTGTCGAGAGCGCCCGTGGGCTCGTCGCAAAGCAGCAGGTCGGGTCGCTTGGCGATGGCGCGGGCGATGGCGACCCGTTGCTGCTCGCCGCCGGAGAGCTGTGCGGGAAAATGATCCATCCGGTCGGAGAGGCCGACCATGGCCAGCGCGTCGCCAGGAGGCATCGGATCTCTGGCGATCTCGGTCACCAGCGAGACATTTTCGCGCGCGGTCAGGCTCGGAATTAGATTGTAGAACTGGAAGACGAAACCGACATGGTTGCGCCGGTAGAGATTCATCGCGCGCTCGCTGCCGAGCGAGAGCACGCGGTCGCGGAACATGACCGTACCGCTGGTCGGCGTATCGAGACCGCCGAGAATGTTGAGGAGGGTCGATTTGCCGCTTCCTGACGGTCCCAGCAGTACCACCAGCTCGCTTTCGCGGAGCTTGACGTCGACGCCCCGCAATGCATGGACCTCCACCGCTCCCATGCGATAGATCTTGATGAGATCGCGCGCCTCAAGGGCCAAGGCCGATGTCTCGTTTTCCACCGGTTCTCCCTGTGTGACAAGGCGTTGCGACGACTGCATGTCTCGATAAATCGTTCAAGGACAAAGACGTGCAGCAATTCAAAGTGCTACGGTGACAGCCTTTGCACGTCTATTGGACGTGCGGAGCTGTAATGCGCGAAATTGCTTCCGGGCGTCTTGCAGGGAGATAGCGCTCTATCTCCGAAATGGGAGATATGACAGAATTCTTTGGTTCCTCCGGCGTTCACCGCGCCATCAAGACGGGGAGCTTCGTTTTGTCGAGCATCGATCGGGTTACGCCGCCGAAGATGAATTCACGCATTCGGGAGTGGCCGTAGGCGCCCATCACGATGATATCGGCGGACACGTCGACCGCGTGTTGCTGGAGAACCTGCGCCACGGACTTTCCGCCGCTCGGCAATGTATCGACCGTCACCTTGATACCGTGCCGGGCGAGATAGGTGGCGACATCCGCACCGGGTTCATCGCCGCTCCCCCTGAGCGATGCCGTCGGATCGACCATCGTGACGCGAACGGAATCGGCTTTTGTCATCATCTCCAGCGCTTCCCGCGCGGCGCGCGCGGACTGCGCCCGCGAATCCCACGCCAGCAGCACGGTCTTCGGCTGCAGCGTCGGTTCTGTGTCAGGCGGAATCAACAAGAGCGGGCGACCGGACTGGAGCAGCCCGCCGCCTATAACCTGTCGCTTCAAATCGGGATCGGCAAAGGCATTCGGGCCAACCAGGAGGAGATCGCAGTAGATCGAGCGTTCGCCAATGTCGTAGTCCGCGGCAGCCACTTCCGAATAGACGCTGTCGACGTCGTAGGAGATCTCACGTCGGCCGAGCAGTTGGCGTGCCCGCTCGACGCTTTCCTTGAGCGCCTGCACACTTCGATCTCGTTGTTCCACCCATCCCGGGGTCATGGTCGGATAACGCCCCATCGGCTCCGGCGCCCAGGAAGCGACGAGAATGCTCAGGTGCGCGTCTGCCTGAGCGCACAGATCGGCGGCAATCCGAACGTCCTCGTCGCCGTGCGAGGCGCCGACGACAGCGAGTATCGTCCTGACAGACATGAGTTCGCTCCTCCTTCAGGCGGCGGCGAGACGCGTCTGCGAGACTGTGTCTCGCCGCCGGAAACGTGACTGTTGCACGACAGCGCCGCACGTCCTTTCAGACGCGTAACGGTCGCTGTAACCCTTTGCGCTAGGCGGCCTTCACCGCGACCTTGCGCTCCTTCTTTTGCGCGTCCTCGGTTTTCGGCAGGGTGATTGTCAGCACCCCCTTTGCGAAGGCTGCCTCAATCTTGTCGGCGTCGACGCCCTCTGGCACTTGGAAGGTGCGCTGAAACGATCCATAACGGCGCTCGGAAAGGAAGTACTCCTTGCCCTTCTCTTCCTTCGTCTCCTGCTTCTCACCCTTGATCGTGAGGCTCCTGTTCGAGATCTTTACCTCGATGTCCTTCTCCTCGATGCCGGGCAATTCGGCGGTGATCTCGTAAGCCTTCTCCGTCTCCGCGACGTCGACAGCCGGGGCCATAGCCCATTCCGATATGCGCGGCATCCGCTGCATCAGCGCGGACCCGAAGGGGCGGCGCCAGAGCGACGGGGCGAACTCGTCGAACAGGCGGTCGATTTCGGAGCGAAGGCTTTCAAATGGAACCCAGGATTCTGCGCCTCGCTTGACTGCTTTCTCTTCCGTCTTGACGGGGAGTTTCGTTGCTTTCTCAGCCATGACTGGTCCTCCATGGAGTGTTGGTTTCGGCCGCGGTTCCGATGAGAACGCCAAGCCAGACTGGCCACGGCGCCATGCGTTCCACGCCTGCCAGCTAGGGCGATTTAAACGCCGTCCGTGGCTTGGCTCATTGATCGGCGTCAAACCCCGCATGGATGCTCGCCTTTGGCCCACCCGGCTGACAGCCGGTGTCGCCCCCTGAGAGATACCTTCACTTTGATGGGCATCAACGTCGCACCTGCCCAGCCGGACTAAGGTGTTATCGGTCAACTGCGGGAGAGACCGATGGGCGCTGCAATCATTTGGTTCGAGAATGTGCAACGACACGACGTCGCCAAGGTCGGCGGCAAGAACGCCTCCCTCGGAGAGATGATTACCGCCTTGTCTTCGCGCGGCATAGAGGTGCCGACGGGCTTTGCGACGACTGCCGAGGCCTATTGGCGCTTCATCGATGCAAACGGCCTGCGGGAGCCAATCGTCGCCTGGCTACAAGATTGGGAAAGCGGCAAGGCGTCGCTTGCCGAAACGGGTGCTGCGATCCGCAAGGCCATCGTTGGCGGGCGCTGGCCCATCGACATCGAAAAGGAGATCATCGCCGCCTACCGCGAACTCTCGCGAAAGCTCGACTTCGGGGACGCTTCTGTTGCTGTTCGTTCGAGCGCTACTGCGGAGGATCTCCCGACGGCAAGCTTTGCCGGGCAGCAGGAGAGCTTTCTGAACGTCGTCGGCGAGGAGGCCCTGATGGACGGCTGCCGGCGCTGCTTCGCTTCGCTCTTTACCGATCGCGCCATCAGCTACCGCAAGACGAACGGCTTCGACCACATGAAAGTTGCTTTGTCCGTGGGCGTCCAGCAGATGGTTCGTTCCGATCTTGGTGGCGCCGGCGTCATGTTCTCGATCGAGACCGAGACCGGCTTCGACAAGGTCGTGCTGATCAACGCCGCCTGGGGGCTCGGCGAATATGTCGTCAAGGGCGTCGTCGATCCTGACGAATATCGCGTCTTCAAGCCGCTACTCACCGATGCGGCACTTGCGCCTATCCTCCAGAAGAGACGCGGTACCAAGGCCGGCAAACTCATCTATGGCGACACCGGCGCGCCGACGCGCGGCGTTGCGACGTCGGCAGACGAACAGGCGAGCCTTGTCTTGAGCGACGAGGAGATCTTGACGCTCGCGCGCTGGGCGTTGGCGATCGAGGAGCATTATGGCTGCCCAATGGATATCGAATGGGCAAAGGACGGCGGTAACAACCGAATATACATCGTGCAGGCGCGGCCAGAAACGGTGCAGGCGAGAGCCGCCGCCGGACTGCTCCCGACCTACCATCTCGGCAAGAAGGGACGCCTTCTGGCAAAGGGACTGGCGATCGGCAATGCCATTGCGGCAGGGCCTGTGTGCCTGATCGACCGCCCGGAAGACATCGGCAAGTTCGTCGATGGCGCCATACTGGTGACCACGACCACGGATCCCGATTGGGTGCCGGTCATGAAGCGCGCTTCGGCTATCGTCACCGATCATGGAGGCCGCACCTCCCATGCGGCAATCGTCAGCCGCGAGCTCGGCGTCCCGGCAATCGTCGGGTCGGGAAATGCGATGGAGGCATTGCGCTCCGGTGTCGTCGTGACGGTTTCCTGCGCGGAGGGTGACGAGGGCTTCATCTATGAGGGACGTGCCGAGTTCAAGGCGGAGACGATCAGTCTCGCGGACATTCCTGAGACGCGAACCAAGGTGATGCTGAACCTTGCCGATCCCCAATCCGCCTCCCGCTGGTGGAGGCTCCCGGCCGACGGGATCGGTTTGGCACGAATGGAGTTCGTGATCAGCAATGCGATCCAGATCCACCCGATGGCGCTCGTGCACTTCGACCGCCTCAAAGACCGACAGGCGCGGGAGAGGATTACCGCTTTGACAGCGGGCTATCCGGAGAGGACCGACTATTTCGTCGACCAACTCGCACAAGGGCTCGCACGGCTCGCCGCTGTCGCCTACCCGCATCCGATTATCGTCCGTATGAGCGATTTCAAGACCAACGAATATGCCGGCCTATGCGGTGGGGCGGAGTTCGAGCCGCAGGAAGAAAATCCGATGATCGGCTTTCGCGGCGCATCGCGCTACTACTCGCCGAAATACCGCGACGGCTTCGCGCTCGAGTGCCGGGCGATCAAGCGGCTGCGCGAGACGATGGGTTTCCGAAACGTCGTCGTCATGATCCCGTTCTGTCGCTCGGTGGCCGAGGCGGAAAAGGTGCTTGCCGTCATGGCTGAAAACGGGCTCGTGCGGGGCGCCGACGGCCTGGAGGTCTATGTCATGTGCGAGATACCCTCCAATGTCGTGTTGGCGAGCGCCTTCGCAAGGTCTTTCGACGGCTTTTCGATCGGCTCCAACGATCTGACGCAACTGACGCTGGGGGTCGATCGCGACTCCGCAGATCTCGCCCCCTCCTTCAATGAGCAGGATGAGGCGGTGAAATGGATGATTGCCAAGGTCATCACCGAGGCCAGACAGGCCGGGGCGAAGATCGGTCTGTGCGGTCAGGCGCCGAGCGACCACCCCGACTTCGCGGCTTTCCTGGTCGAATGCGGCATCGACTCCGTGTCCGTCACGCCCGACAGCTTCGTCGCGGTGAAGGTGGCCGTGGCAGCGGCGGAGAAGGCGAGGAAGACAGCGGGCGGGTAACGCCCATCCGGCAAAAGCCAGCATGACAACGTCGACGCCCGTGCCGAGTCGGCGTAGCCTATTTCCTTTGAAGGCTGTTGGAGCAAGGACTACACCTGCATTGCGGCCTCGGACAAGCCTTCCTTCGGCGCTTCGGGGATTTCTGTCATCGTTGCCTCGGTCAGCAACAGCACGCTCGCAACGGAAACGGCGTTTTCGAGCGCAACGCGGATGACCTTCGTGGGATCGATGATACCCGCGGAGACCAGGTCGACATAGACTTTCCGACTCGCGTCAAAACCGAAATTGCCTTTTCCCTCCAGCATCTTGGCGACCACTACACCACCGTCGGTCGACGAGTTTTCGGCGATCTGCCGGGCTGGCAGCTCCAGCGCCCGCCTGAGGATCTGGACGCCTGTGCGCTCGTCTCCCTCGCAGGCCTCTTCTTCTTCCTCGACAGCCTGGATGCAGCGTAGCAGGGCAAGTCCCCCACCGGGCAGAATGCCTTCGGCCACGGCGGCCTTGGTCGCGCTGATCGCATCGTCGAGCGCCTCCTTCTTCGACTTCAGCTCCGCTTCGGTCGCAGCCCCCACCTTGATCACGGCAACGCCGCCTGAAAGCTTGGCCAGTCGCTCTTCGAGCTTCTCGCGATCGTAGCTGCTGGTCGTCGTCACTATTTCTCGCCGTATTTGCTCGGTGCGCGCACTGATCGCCTTCTTGTCTCCGGCCCCGCCGATGATCGTCGTAGTCTCTTTC
Source organism: Sinorhizobium alkalisoli (assembly GCF_008932245.1). Taxonomy (NCBI): domain Bacteria; kingdom Pseudomonadati; phylum Pseudomonadota; class Alphaproteobacteria; order Hyphomicrobiales; family Rhizobiaceae; genus Sinorhizobium; species Sinorhizobium alkalisoli. The sequence goes on from NZ_CP034910.1 coordinate 1,309,789, forward strand.
GTGACGACGACTCGCTCGGCGCGGCCGAGCTGCTCGAAAGCGACGGTTTCGAGAGTTATGCCCAGCTCCTCGGAGATGAGCTGACCGCCCGTGAGAATGGCGATGTCCTGCAGCAGCGCCTTGCGGCGGTCTCCGAAGCCCGGCGCCTTGACCGCGCAATTCCTGAGCGTTCCGCGCATCTGGTTGACGATGAGCGTCGCCAGCGCTTCCGTCTCGACATCTTCGGCGATGATCAGCAGCGGTGTTCCGGATTTCGCGACGGCCTCCAGCAATTGCACGCAGTCCTTGAGGGAGTTGATCTTTCGGTCGAACAGGAGGACCGCCGCTCCTTCGAGCACGACCTCCATTCGCTCGGCGTCGGTGACGAAATAGGGTGAGATGTAACCGCGATCGAACTGCATGCCCTCGACCACCTCGAGAACGGTCTCGGTCGACTTCGATTCCTCGACGCTGATCACGCCCTCGTCTCCGACCTTTTCCAGGGCCTCGCCGATGAGCGCGCCGATCTGCGTGTCATTATGGGCGGAGATCGTCGCGACCTGTTCCTTCTCGCGCTTTTCCGAGACGGGACGCGAATTCTTCTTCAGTTCGGCGATGGCACGTTTCAGGGCCCGGTCGAGTCCGTGCTTGATGTCGATGGCGCTCGCGCCGGCGACGACGTTTCGCAGCCCATCGGCGAAGATCGCCTGAGCGAGGATGGTCGACGTGGTCGTCCCGTCGCCAACGATTTCCCCAGTCTTTTCCGCTGCCTGCCGCAGCATCCGCGCCCCAAGATTTTCTTCCGGATCCTTGAGATCGAACTCCTTCGCAATGGTCACGCCGTCATTGCAGACGATCGGGGTTCCCCACTTTCTTTCGATCAGGACGGCCTTCGAGCGGGGGCCGAGCGTGACGCGTACCGCATCCGCCAGTTGCGTGGTGCCCCTCAAGATCTTCTCTCGGGCCGCAGAATGGAAAAGCACTTGCTTGTGAGCCATGTTCCCACACTCCGTTGGCTATGGCGCACCGAAAATCGTCCTCGATTTTCAGAAGGCTCGATGCGCACGGCGCTGTAATGTTTTTAACGCAGCGTGAAAACGGCGCTTTGACGCGCGTCAAACCGGCATGCGGTCGACTCGTCCGAAACCTTGACCCCGGTCAAGGCAGGTGGCGCGGTCGATGACTTATTCTCGCGAGTGACGAAGAATTGAGGTCACTGCGATGATCTACAACACAATACTGGTACACCTTGGCATCCATGACGGCGCAGCACGGCAGTTGAAGTTCGCCCGTGAGCTCGCCTCGCGCTTCGACGCGAATCTGATCGGCTTCGCCGCGGGCGATATCCATCCGATCACCGCACCGCCACCGGGCGTGATCTTGGACGACGAGTTCCTTCGCCTCGAGACAAGGGAGATCGAACGGCGGCTGGTGGCGCTCAAGGCTGAATTCGAGGCCGACAGTGAGCGGGAAGGCGGCGGCTCACTCCGCACCGTGGTGGGCGATCCGACCCGGGAACTGGCCATCGCCGCACGGGCGGCGGATCTCGTCATTGCCGGGCTGGGCCTTGGAAGCGGCGAATGCGACGGCCGCGACGCCGTCGATCTCGGTGAGCTGGTTCACTCCGCCGGCCGGCCGGTTCTCATCCCGCGGGACGATCTCGAACCATTACGGGCCAACAGCGTCGTCGTCGCGTGGAAGGATGCCCGCGAGGCGAGACGCGCAGTCGTGGATGCGATGCCATTCCTCGTCCATGCGCGCGAAGTCCTTGTTGCCACGATTGCCGACCGCGAGCAGGATCTGGCGATGGCCAGTGCCGGCGATGTTGTCCGATACTTGGTCAACCACGGAGCGAGAGCCCGTGCGGATGTCTTCAGCCCCGGCGATCGCCAGGATGGCGAGGCCTTGGCGGACATTTCCAGGCAGAATGGGGCGGATCTCATCGTATCCGGAGCCTATGGACACACCAGGTTTCGCGAGTGGCTATTGGGAGGCGTGACCCGTTCGCTGCTCAAGGAAGGAACTCTGAATCGCCTCATGTCGGCTTGAGATGCCGATGGCGGCGTGCCGAGCGTTGAGCCATGGCAAGCAGGACTGGAGCGATGACGGCACTGGGTGCCAAAGTGCAATTCCTCGCCGACCCGGCGTCCTATTTCGACCCTCCGGGCAGGATCATGACGAAGGAAACCCATATGTCCTGGGTTTTCATCGCCGATCGCTGGGTGCTGAAGCTGAAAAAGCCAGTAAAGCGAGCCTATCTGGATTTCAGCACGATCGCAGCACGAGAATTCTATTGTAACGAGGAACTCCGGCTGAACCGGCGACTGGCCCGCGATACCTATCTTGCCGTCAGACCGCTTTACTGCAGCGAAGACGGCTATCTGACATTCAAGCCGGCCGAGCGGATTGCCGATTGGCTCGTCGAGATGCGGCGGCTACCGACCGACGAGATGCTGGACGCCCGCATTGGGGCGAGCCGGATTGCGCCCGACGAGATTGCCGGCATCGGTGACCGACTTGCCCGCTTCTATAGTGACAGCACGCCGGAGATCGCCGACGGCCCGGCGTATATCCGACATCTACTCGAAGAACATGAGATAAACCGGGAGACGCTCCTGCGCCCGGAATTCGACCTGGCGACCGCCGGAATCGATGCATTGATCGGATGGGTCGGAGCGGGGCTCAGTGACATGCGCAGCCTGATAGAGGCGCGCATAGCGCAAGGTCGGATCGTAGAAGGGCATGGGGACCTCAGACCGGAGCATGTCTGCCTCATCGACCCACCCCAGGTCATCGACTGTCTCGAGTTCAATCGCGCTATGCGGATCATCGATCCTTACGACGAGATGAGCTACCTGGGGCTCGAATGCGAGGTGCTGGGAGCCGCTTGGATCACGCCGCTGCTTCTGTCCGCGCTTGACAAAGTGCTGGGCGATCGGCCGGACGATCGCCTGATCGCCTTGTACGGCGGATTTCGTGCCTTGCTGAGGGCAAGGCTTTGCCTTGTTCACTTGCTGGAGCACCCGGTACGCGAAGCCGAGAAGTGGCGCCCATTGGCGCTCGCCTACCTCAATGCCGCCAGGCAACGCATGTCACTCGTCGTCGCCTAGGAGTGCGGCAATCGATCCGCCGTCGGCGAGCCGGCGGATGGCCTCGGCAAAAAGCGGAGCGCTCGGGATTACCTCGACAGAGGAGTGAAGGAGGTCCCTCTCAAGCGGGAAGGGAGCCACGGAATCGGTCACGATGGTTCGTTCGATTGCGGGATGCGCCAGCGCCGCTTCGGCGCCCTTGCCGAAGAGCCCGTGCGTCACAACCGCGTAAACGGCCTTGGCACCCCGCTGCCGACACGCTTCAGCAGCCCTCAACATCGTTCCGCCGGTGCTGATCATATCATCCACGATGAAGACGGTCGCGTTCTCGACCTCTCCGGCAAAGAGTTCGCCGGAAACAATGCCTCGGCTGCGCCGTTTTTCAAGCAGGCCGAACAGCGCGGCTTTTCCGGAGACGCGCTCGTACGCGTCCTTCAGCAGTTGCGCGCGCTTAACGCCGCCGCTGTCTGGAGAGAAAATCGCAACCGGCCCATCGGAAGTCTTTTGCGCAATGCGTGACGCGAACACGCCCTTGGCGCTCAGATGTATGGTGCGGGAGCGGAAAGCGTTTTGAAAGGCCACGACATTGTGCACGTCGAATGCCACTAACTGATCGGTGCCGACGGCCTCGAAGAGCTCGGCCACATAGCGCGTGGTCACGGGATCACGCGCCTTGGTTTGCCGGTCCTTGCGCGCATAGGCAAGGTAGGGAACGACAGCGGTAACCCGCGAGGCGCCGTTTTCGCGACAGGCGGCAATGAAGAAAAGCAGCTTCAGGAGCTTGTCATTGGCCGAACCATCCCTGTTGCCGTTGAGCGCATGGATGATGAAGACATCTTCGCCCCGCACGCTGACGAGCGGACGCGCCTTGTGTTCGCCATCCTCGAAATCGCGTTCTTCGTGCGCAGCGAGGGCAACCCCGGCGTTCGCGGCGATTTCCTGTCCGAGAGGTCTCGTTCCGTTCAGTGCAAAGATGCGCATGGGCAACACCATGAAACAAAGGCCCAATGCGTTCCTTGACCGTGGTCAAAGGCGCGTGGGCACAGTCGAATCCCGCGAAACGTCGATCTGGTGCGGGAGTTGCAAAATCATGCAGGCAAAGGATTTCATGACCCGAGGCGTTATCAGTATAAGCCCCGAGCACAGCGTTAGCCATGCCGCGCGCCTTATGCTCGAAAACCACATTAGCGGTCTGCTCGTCCGAGACGATGAAGGCCAGCTACTTGGCGTATTGTCGGAGGGTGACCTCCTGCGGCGCGCCGAACTGGGGCCGGCGGCGTGGAAGAGTTCGACGGAAAAACAGCATGCCTCGGCAGAGCGTTTCATCAAGAGCCACAGCTGGCAGGTCGGTGATGTCATGACGCGGAAACTCGTTACGGTCGACGGCGACACGCCGCTTGACCGCGTCGCTGCCATCATGGCGGCCAATCAAGTCAACCGTGTCCCTGTAATGCAGGGCGACGAAATCCTCGGCATCGTCACCCGCAGCGACATCCTGAGGGCGGTGGCCACATCCGTTCCGGATGTGGCGGCGACCGGGGACCAGGCGAAGCGGCGCGCGGTGTTCACGCGGCTGACGAGTGATCTCGGACTTGATCGCGAGAGCATAGACGTCACCGTCGACGATGGTATCGTCTGCCTATGGGGCGAGGTCGAGAGCGAGGCAAAGCGCGAGGCGGCCCGGGTCGTGGCCGAGAAGATCGGCGGGGTCGGTTGCGTCAAGAACAGGCTTCGCGTTGTTTCGAGTTGAGGACATTCGATGACGGAACCCAGACCGAAGTCTGCACTGGCGATCGCACTGAACCCCACCATCGACGTCTCGAGCGAGGTCGACCGCGTGCAGCCGACCCGCAAGATGCGGACGCGTAACGAGCGCCGCCAGGCCGGCGGTGGCGGCGTGAACGTGGCGCGAGTCATTGCCGAACTCGGCGGGCGGCCCGAACTCCTGATCCTAACCGGTGGCGCAACGGGTGCAATGCTCGAGGATTGGCTGAGGAAACTGCCGATCGATCTGCACGTCGTGCCGATCACCGAATCCACGAGAATTGCCTTTATGGTGCAAGAGAAGGAGAGCGGCTTCGAGTATCGCTTTGTTCCCGAAGGGCCGGAAGTATCGAAGGAGAACCTTGCGAATGCCTTGGAGATCGTCAAGCGCTTCAACGGCGACTTCGTCGTGGCGAGCGGCAGCCTGCCTCGGGGGGCGCCGGAAGACACCTACGCGCGGATGGCCGAAGCGGCGGCTGCGAACGGCGCCAAGGTTCTGTTGGATTGTCCGGGATCGACCTTGCGGGAGACCTTGGGCAGGGCTCCCATTCTGCTGGTGAAGCCGAGCATCGGCGAGTTGGAGACGCTGGTCGGCCGCCGTCTCAACGAACACGGCGTCGGCGAAGCGGCGGCGACGCTGGTCAAGAATGGCGCCGCCGAATATGTCGCGGTCACCATGGGTCGCGAGGGTGCCTGGCTGGCCGGTCCGAATGGAATCCTGCGCGTACCCTCGAAACATGTCGTCGTCCAATCCGCCGTCGGGGCCGGCGACAGCTTCGTCGGGGCGGTGGTCTGGTTCCTGATGCAGGGCAAACCGATGGAAGATGCGTTCCGCTTGGGGGTGGCCGCGGGTGCGGCCGCTGCGATGACGCCCGGCACCGAGCTTTGCAGGCGCGACGATGTGTTCGCCATCTACGAAGCCGAGGCAGGGCGTTCTTGATCGCCTGCGATCCGAAGACGAACGGTCGTCTGTACCGTCCGCGGGGTCATTCCTCTCAACCGTCCTCGAGCATCCGATAGATTTCCTGCTCCTGGGCGAAATGCAGCCGCGTGATCGCTTCGAGGCCGTGGAGCAGTCGCTGGATTTCGTAGCGTTGCGCGGGACTTGGCCCATCCTCGCCGACTGCCTTGCGAAGCGAAGCGAGGCTGTGTACCCGCCGCCGCATCTCCATATGCGTCCGACTCATGCCCGCAAGCGCGTCCGGCGTGTCCGTGCTACCACGCAGTTTCGGATAAAGTTCTTCATCGTCCTGCCGCTCGTGCTGAAGGAGACGTTGCCTGAGCAACACGTCCAGATCCGCAAGCTGCCGGCGGAATTCAGGTCCCGGCAAGTGCCCGACGCGTTCGGCCGTGTGGCGGATTTCGTCCACGACGTCGATCAAGTCACGATGCTCCTCTTCCAAGCGCAGGAGCTCCGCATGCGGCAGTCGCGGTCGCTTTCTCCAGCCCTGCACCGGCCCTGCAAGGGCGCGCAATGCATTGAGGATCGCCACCACGTCGATGAGTTCCTGCAAGAGTGCGCCTTGGACCGGGGCCAGGTAGCCGAGTGCCGCGGCGATCATGCCGGCAATGGACAGGCCCATGCCGGCATAGACGCTCTGAAGGGCGATGCGGTGCGAACGCCGGGCGATCCGGATCGCGCTGACGAGGCGGTCGAGCCTGTCCACGAGAATGACGACGTCGGCCGCTTCGGAGGACGCGGCGGCGCCGCGCGCACTCATCGCCACCCCGATATCGGCGGCGGCGAGCGCCGGCGCGTCGTTCACGCCGTCGCCCACCATCATGACTGGTCTCCCCGCGGCCTTTTCCGCCTCAACGATCCGGGTCTTGTCCTCCGGGGTCAATTCGGCCATCACACTGTCGACGTGGAGGAAGGATGCGAGGATCTCGGCCATTTCCGCACGATCGCCGGTAGCGAGCACGATACGCCGGGCCCCAGCCTCGCGTAAATGCCGGAGTACCGAGCCCGCCTCGGGCCTGACCTCGTCCGCCAACAGGAACGCGCCTGCCAAGGACCTGTCCACGGCGACGAGGACGGCGACGAAACCGTCTCTTGCGATCCATTCTCGGATCTCTCGAGAAAAGCCACTCGCCTCGACTCGCGCGCTCACGAAGTCCCACCCTCCGACGGCAATCTCGTGACCTTCTACGCAGCCGGTCACTCCGGCTCCCGCCGTCTCGCGGGAAGCGGAGGGTGTGGAAAGTTCAAGTCCGCGTTCGCGCGCCGCCGCGACGAGCGCCCGGGCGATGACATGGTGGGAACCCTGGTCCAGCGATGCTGCAAGGCGCAGCACCTCGATCGGGTCGAGGTCGCCGCGGCATCTCGCATCGATCAGCCCGGCCCGGCCGTCGGTGATCGTGCCCGTCTTGTCCAGAAGCACCGTTTTCGTGTTGGCCAGCATCTCCAGGGCGCCGCCACCTTTGACGAGCACGCCTTTGCCGGCGCAGCGCGACACGCCCGAGATGATTGCCACCGGCACGGCAAGGATCAACGGACAGGGCGTGGCGACAACGAGGACGGCGAGCGCCCGGATCGCCTCCCCGGATACGGCCCAGGCCCCGCCGGCAAGCAGTAGCGTGATGGCCAGAAAAACGAGTGCGTAGCGGTCCGCGAGACGCGCCATCGGTGCCTTGGCGGCCCTTGCCGCCTCGACCAGTCTTGCAATCGCGGCGTAGGTGCTCTCGGCTGCCGTGTGCGATGCAGTCATTTGGAAGGCATCGCCGGCATTCGTCGTGCCGCTCAGCACCGGTTCGCCGGACCGCCGGCGGACTGGCAGGGCCTCTCCGGTCAGAGCCGACTCGTCGATGACGGCGACATTGCCGTCCTCCACATTTCCGTCCACCGCCACGACTTCTCCTGCACGCACCAGGATGCAATTGCCGGCCGCCAGCGCTCCGACGGGTACCTCCTCCCATTGCCCTTCCGCAAAGCGCATGGCGGTGCGCGGCGCCCGATCAAGCAGCGCCGTCAGCTCGCGCCGCGCCCGCCGCTGCGCAAACTCCTCCAATGCCTGCCCGCCCGTGAACATCAGCGCGACGATGCTGCCGGTCAGGTATTCTCCAAGGAGAAGCGCGCCCGCCATCGCGAGTGCGGCGATGATGTCGAGCCCGAATTCCCTTTTGCCGAGGCTGATCGCGATCTCGGTGATGAGGCTCGCCAGCACAACTGCGGTGCCCGCAGCCCAAGCGGCTGTGCTGATCTCGGGCCGGCCGGCGAACCAGGCGGCGCCGCCCGTCAGCAGCGCCGAAGCAATCAGCGCGAGGAGAAGGCGCCTGCCCAATTCCTCTCCCTGCGAAATCAGTTTGGAAAAGCGGTTCGGCCTCAAGTTTTCTCCTTTGCAGGGGACAAGAATATGCGAGGTGCCTTGACCCTGCGCAAGTCGCCTGCAAGCGCGCTTTTTAGGCCGCCATCTCGAGTAATCGCTCAAATTGTCGTGAGCCAGGCGCCCACCGCATGGCTGTGCTGCGCTTTGGCTCTAGGTCGTGGGCATGATCAGGTTCTTGGCCGTTATTCTATCGCTTCTGGTCTGCCTTTCGCCAGTGATCGCGCGGCAGACCTCCGCTGTGCCGGGTCTTCTCAAGAGCCTCGCAGGCCGGGACGATCTCAAGTCCCTGAAGGCGATCATCGTCGCCCAGGACGGCGAAGTGGTCGCGGAAGAGGGCTATCGCGGCCATCGGCCATCGGAATCGACCAATATCAAGTCAGCGTCGAAATCGATCGTCTCGGCTCTCGTCGGCATTGCTATCGACAAAGGTCTTCTTACGGGACCCGAGCAGAAGATCGCCCCCATTCTCAACTCGGACCTGCCTTCCCCGGCCGACCCGCGCATCGGCGACATCACGATCGGCAACCTGTTGTCGATGCAGGCGGGATTGGGCCGACTGTCCGGCCCGAACTACGGGCGCTGGGTTTCAAGCCGCAATTGGGTTCGTTTCGCACTTGCGCAGCCGTTCGACGCGGAGCCGGGAGGGAGGATGCTCTATTCGACGGCGTCGACGCATCTCCTGTCAGCGATCCTGACGAAAGTTGGCGGCAAGTCGACCCTGGCCCTTGCGCGCGAATGGCTGGGTCCGGTCGATGGGTTTCGCATCGACGCCTGGTCGCGCGATCCGCAGGGGATCTATCTCGGCGGAAACGAGATGGCCATGACCGCCCGCTCTCTGCTCGCCTTCGGCGAGCTCTACCGCAATCGCGGCCGGACGGAGGATGGGCGCCAAGTCATCCCGGACAATTGGATCGATCTCTCCTGGCAGGCACACACGAATTCGCGATTTTCCGGCGACGCCTATGGCTACGGCTGGTTCACCCGGCAGATCGGCGGCGAAGACGTGCATTTCGCCTGGGGTTACGGCGGCCAGATGCTCTATATCGTGCCGGACTTGAAGCTGACCGTCGTGATGACCTCCGAACAGGATGGGCCTTCCGCCCGTACCGGCTATCGAGACGCACTGCACGGCGTCCTCGCCGACATCATCGACACGCTGGAGGCCGACTGATGAAATCCTCCGCGCTCGTGCATCCGCAGGAACGTACCGCGCGGCTCAAAAAAGACCGCCACGAAACCCGTGGTTTCGCGGCGAATGATGGTATCTATCCCCGGTTGGCCGGCGGTCTCAAGCCGTCGGCTGCTTGGTCTTCCTGAGATAGGGCAGAACCGTCTCGAAGGAGCCGAAGCGCTGGACGGCATCCTCGTTCGACACCGCGGCCGTGATGATGACATCCTCGCCCTGTTTCCAATTGGCAGGCGTTGCCACCTGATGCTTGGCGGTGAGCTGGATCGAATCGATCGCCCGCAGGATCTCTTCGAAATTGCGGCCGGTGGTCATCGGATAGCTCAGCATCAGCTTGATCTTCTTGTCCGGACCAATGACGTAAACCGATCGCACCGTCGCATTATCGGCAGGCGTGCGGCCCTCGGAAGTGTCCCCGGCGTCGGCCGGCAGCATGTCGTAAAGCTTGGCCACCTTGAGATCGCGATCGCCGATCAGCGGATATTCGACGTCAAAGCCCGTCGCGAGCTTGATGTCGCCCTTCCACTTGGCATGGCTCTCGACCGGATCGACGGAGATGCCGACGATCTTGACGCCGCGTTTGCGGAATTCGTCTTCCACCCCCGCCATGGCGCCGAGTTCGGTGGTGCATACGGGCGTGAAATTCTTCGGGTGAGAGAAGAGGACCGCCCATCCGTCACCGATCCATTCGTGGAAATTGATCGTGCCGTGGGTTGTCTCGGCGGTAAAATCGGGGGCAGTGTCGTTGATGCGCAGGGCCATGATGTGCTCCTTTCGTGTCGGAGGAATTGCGCAAGAATAGCGCAAACGGCAAAGTTTTCGAGCGCGAAACGCGTCGTCGCTCCCGGCAATGAGCAAGATCGTCCGGCTTCACGTCGACCGGCTCGTGCGCCAGTGCCGCGGCCGCATTGCATTGACACCCCGGGGCTGCTGACGCATAGAATGCCGCCATTCCGAGGGGAGCGCCGGGCGGCGCTGAGACGGTGGTGAGCCGGACCCTTGAACCTGATCCGGGTCATGCCGGCGTAGGAACGGAATGGGTCGCCCTCGGCAAGCCAAGCCAATTCTTCGCCTTACCGGATCTCCGTGACGTGTGTCGGGAGTTCGATAGATGATGCCTCCTCGCCCCATTGCGCCGGTGGCGCTCACCATTGCCGGATCGGATTCGGGCGGCGGTGCCGGCATCCAGGCCGACCTCAAGACCTTCTCGGCGCTCGGGGTTTACGGTGCAAGCGTCGTTACGGCGATCACCGCGCAGAACACCAGGGGTGTTGCCGCCGTTGAGGACGTCTCGGCCGGAATGGTGGCGGCACAGATGGAAGCTGTACTTAGCGACCTGGACGTGAAGGCGGTGAAGATCGGCATGGTGTCGCGACGGGAGACAATTGCCGTCATCGCCGATGGCCTGCGCCGTTACGGCAGGCTTGCGGTCGTCGACCCGGTGATGGTTGCAACCTCCGGCGATCGTCTGCTCCACCCGGGAGCGATCGCAGCACTCATCGAAGACCTGCTGCCTCTGGCACTCGTCGCGACCCCGAACCTGGCCGAAGCGGCACTTCTGACCGGCCGTCCGACCGCCGAGAGTGAAGGAGAGATGGTGCGCCAGGCCGAGGCGCTCTTGAAGACTGGAGCCCGTTCCGTGCTGGTCAAAGGAGGACATCTGCCCGGTGGCGACGCCACGGACGTCTTCCTCGATGGCCAAACGTTGCTGCGTCTGCCGGCATCGCGCATAGAGACACACAATGATCACGGTACCGGCTGCACCCTTTCAGCTGCAATCGCCGCGGGCCTCGCTTCGGGGCTACCGCTCGCCGAAGCGGTCCGCGCAGCCAAACATTATCTGCATGGAGCAATTTCCGCCGCCGACGACCTGAAGGTCGGGCAGGGGCGGGGACCGGTGCATCATTTCCACCAATGGTGGAACTCTTAACGTCAAATTGGGAGGCATGCCAGCCTCATGCCCTGCTATTGCCATGGTTGAGCCGGAAAAGACTATCGTCTATGGTTAACGAAAGACAGCGGGTTCAGCGATATGCACTTTCTTGCTCGTC